>NZ_CP060414.2:732102-1464204 GCF_014297595.2 Neisseria musculi
TTTCGCGCAACACCAGCACCGCCTCATCTTGCAGCAAGGCCGGCTCGCCGCGGCCGCCGGCGGAGGCGTAAAAACTCAGGGCATTTTTCAAATCGGCGGCAATGCCCAGATAATCCACCACCAAACCGCCCGTTTTATCGCGGTGTACACGGTTCACACGGGCAATCGCCTGCATCAGATTGTGCCCTTTCATCGGCTTGTCGATGTAGAGCGTGTGCATACACGGCGCATCAAAGCCCGTAAGCCACATATCGCGCACAATCACCAGTTTGAGCGGATCGTCATCGTTTTTCATGCGCAACGCCAATTGCTGGCGGTCGCCTTTGCTGGTGTGGTGCTTGGCCATATCGGCGCCGTCTGAAGCCGAAGAGGTCATGACCACTTTAATGGCGCCGGCTTTAAGCTCATCGCTGTGCCATTCCGGTTTAACCGCCACAATTTCTTTATACAGATTAACGGCAATCCGGCGCGACATCGCCACGATCATGCCCTTGCCTTGCCCTGCATTGGCTTTCAGGCGGGCTTCAAAGTGCTGAACGATATCTTGGGCCACTTCTTTAAGGCGCCCGCTGCTGCCGACAATCGCTTCCACTCTTGCCCATTTGCGTTTTTCGGCTTGGTTCGGCGCGGCTTCTTCCTGCTCGTCCAATTCTTCGTCTAATTGGCGGATCAGCTCGCGGCCCTGATCATCCAAATGAATTTTCGCCAAACGGCTTTCATAGAAAATCCGCACCGTTGCTCCGTCTTCCACCGCCTGCGAAATATCGTAAATATCCACATAATTGCCGAACACCGCCGGCGTGTTCACATCATAGCTTTCGATCGGCGTGCCGGTAAAACCCAAATACGTGGCGTTGGGCAGCGCATCGCGCATATATTTGGCAAAACCGTAAACCGTGCGCTTGCCCGTTACCTTGCCGTTTTCGTTTTTAATATCCGCTTCTTTGGCAGAAAAACCGTATTGCGAGCGGTGCGCCTCATCCGCAATCACCACAATATTGCTGCGGTCGGATAATTGCTCATACACGCTTTTGCCGTCATCAGGCTGGAATTTATTGATGGTGGTAAACACCACGCCGCCCGATTTCACCGACAACAATTGTTTCAAGTCTTCGCGCGATTCGGCCTGTTTCGGCGCTTGCCGCAGCAAATCTTTGGCTGCCGAAAACGTGCCGAACAATTGGTCGTCCAAATCGTTGCGGTCGGTTACCACCACGATGGTCGGATTATCCAGCGCCAAAACGATTTTTCCCGCATAAAACACCATCGATAACGATTTGCCCGAACCCTGCGTATGCCACACCACGCCCGCTTTTTTATCGCCCTGTTTGGCATTGGTAACGGTGTTCGGCCTGCCGTGCACCGCCACTTCGGCGGCATAAGCGCCTGCGGTGGCGGGCAGGCTTTGCCCCACCGCGCGCAAAGTGGACAACACCGCCGCATTCACCGCGTAATACTGATGATACGCCGCCATTTTCTTCACCGGTTTAACGGTTACCGTGCCGTCTGCCGCTTCGTGTTTCATGTCTTCAAACACAATAAAATGGCGCAGCATATCCAACAGCATAACCGGGTTGAGCAAGCCTTTTATCAACACGTTTAACTGCGGCTCGGTGCGTTCGGCCTCGGTTTGGCCGTTGTGGCTTTTCCATGCCATATAGCGCGACAAATCGGCCGATAATGTGCCGGCACGCGCCTCCAGGCCGTCTGAAACCACATTAAACGCATTGAAAGTGTATAAAGACGGCAACTGCGCCTGATAAGTCTGGATTTGGCGGAAGGCCGCAGCCACGGTGGCGTGTTCGTTGGCCGCATTTTTCAATTCCATCACCACCAAAGGAAAACCGTTGACATACAGCACCACATCCGGCCGCCGTTCGTGCTGCCCGTGTTTGATGGTGATTTGGTTGACCACCCAAAACTCATTGGCGGATACATCGTCGAAATCCAGCAAATGCACCATTTCGCCGCGCGTTTCGCCGTTAATTTTCCGCTCCAACATCACGCCTTGGGTGAGGAGCTGATGAAAACGGCGGTTATTGGCAAGCGTATCGGGTGTGGCGGTATCGTTGATTTGCCGCCATACCTGCGCGGTATCGGCACCGCTCAACTGCGGATTGATGCGTTGCAAGGCCGCTTCCACCCGTTCTTTGAGCAACACTTCGCCATAAGCACGCAAAGGCGCTGCCCCCTTCGGTTCGATGTCCGCACCGTAGCGGTAATCCCAGCCCAAAGCCTGCAACGCTTCAATAGCCATGAGTTCGATATCGTTTTCGGTAAGTCTGCTCATCGTTTTTTTCGCTATACCGTTAATTTATATAAAAATTCCGCCACCATCCGCGATAAGGCTTCATGTTAGCAGCGGCTTTCTACTATATCGACCATTAAATCGTCCAAGCCGCTGTCGTATTGGATGTCCACACCTTGTATTTCCAGAAAAGTCAGCATCACAGCCAAAGCCGTGCGCTTGTTTCCGTCTATAAAAGCATGCCCTAATTTCAAATATATTATCGATTTGCTTGTAATGAATCTGCTGCTCAATCCGCCCCAGCACGCCTTCCAACCGTTCCAAGTGAACGCCGCCGCGCCCGATGCCGGTTTGCCGTAAAATCTCATCATGAACGGCGATAACAAATTCTTGAGTAATCGCGTGATTCATTTGTCAGCCAACTTGCGTAATTCGGCTTGATGGGCGGCAATAACCCGTTTGGCGCTGTGCAATACCAAACGCTTGGTGGCTTCGTTATTCTGTAGCTGCATCGGCACCACTTTGGCCTGTTCGTTTTGATAACTCCGGCTATTGGGCGGAATATCCGCCAATCGTTTTTTATTCATTGTTGAAACTCCTAAATATTGCGGTTTCAGGCTGCCTGAAATCCTGATTTTTGTGATGATGTATAACGGCTCAAACGGTAGCCGGTTTGTTCCCGCTGTGCACCCGAGCCGGTTACCGCCATTTTGTTGACCTCAACAAACATGGTCTTCGGGTAGGCTTCCTGATTTTTTACAAGCTGTTATGGCGCGGTCAATGGCCTTGGAAAAATTACGCCATTCGCTGTATTCCAGAATATCCTGCAATGTCCGTGCCGACCAAAATTCGACACCGTGTTCATCGTGTTGTTTGGCTTGTTCGAAAAGATTGTGGCTCATGATTTTCTCCGCAACGGATATAAAAGCTTTCAGGCCGTCTGAAAAGCCGCGCGCACTTCGCCGCTGATCAGTTTGGGCAATAAGGTATCGCGCAGAGTTTCCAGGGTTTGGATTTGTTGGGAATTAACAATACGTTTATCAAGCAATGGCTTCATAGTTTGGCTCATTGTGGCTAATGTTTCAGATGAAGGGATTTTGACCATTGCTTCGTCCAAATCTTTGCGTTTGATATGCCCCATGGTTGTAGCATGACTTTGTGCTACTGAAATAAACTCCGCCAAATGAAATTTACACCATTCGTAATAAAACCATTTTGGATAATCTTTTGATTTCACATTGAATAAATGCTGGTTCAATACACATTTTTGCCCAGACCAAATTTTTACCATTAGTGATGCCGACCAAGCAAAAATAATATCCCCATTTTCAACAATATATTCAGATTTAACTGTTTCCGTTGCCCAATCCGAACTATCGCTAATACCTGAAGTCAATTCTTTAATTTTTAAAACGGGTAAACCTCGCTCTCCGATTTGAACGGGAAATTTTTGACAAGCCAAACCATTGGTAAAAGTTGCAATACTGCTTAATGGCTTTTCCTCCCAATCTTCCCGTGCTTCTTCCACAAACCATTGGCGGAACAGGGTTTCTGCCATTTGTTCCAAGGTGTGGTTTTGGCGGTGCAGCAGGTCGATTTTATCGTCTAGTGCGGATAAAACATCGGCAATCGCTTTTTGTTCGGGAAGAGGAGGGGGGCTAATAATTAATTCATGAATGTAATTTCTATTTAAAGTGGGGACGGCACTTCCTGTATTAAATCCTGAGAAATCTAATGTTTTTAATAAATAAAATGCAAATTTTTCATCATTTCCAAAAAAATTTTTGACATACAAAACGGTATTATGAGCCCAAAATTTTGTTGAATAGTATTTGGGCGTTCCAATATTGCCACTTCTACCTATGGTAATACCTTTTCCATCACAGGTTGCTTCATTATGGTAACCAATTACACCATTTGAGCCTGCGACTGGAATACTTCCTGCTTGCATTTGACTTTTGGGTAAATCATGCCCACGTTGAAAATATATAAACTCTCCTAATTTCTTTTCTCTCCACCCACTCATTCCGTCACCTCATTTAAACGAATTTTTGCCAACTGTTCGGCAATCTGTGCGTTTAAACGGGTTTCTTCTGCCAGTTGTTCGTTTAGCTCATTTTGCAAAGCGGCAAAGCGTTCGGCAAAGTTAAATTCGTCCTCTTCTTCAGGCAGCCCTACATAACGCCCCGGGGTGAGCACATAGTCCAATTCGGCGATTTTGCCGCGCGGCACGCTGGCGCAAAAACCGGCGATGTCTTGGTATGCGCCGTCTTTATTCCGCCAGTTGTGGTAGGTGCCGCTGATTTTGGCGATGTCGTCGTCGGTAAGGATTTTGTTTTTGCGGTTAATCAGTTGCCCCATGTTGCGCACGTCAATAAACAGCACTTCTTCGCTGCGGTCGCGGTAGCGGCGGGTGTCGGCGCGGTCTTTGCGCATAAACCATAAGGCGGCGGGAATTTGGGTGTTTAAAAACAGTTTGGCAGGCAGGTTGACGATGCAGTCGATCACGTTGGCATCGTCAACCAAGGCTTTGCGGATGCCGCCTTCGCCGCCGGTTTTGCTGGTGAGTGCGCCTTTGGCAAGCACCACACCCGCCTGCCCCTGCGGGGCGAGATGGTGCAGAAAGTGTTGCAGCCAGGCGAAGTTGGCATTGCCTGCGGGCGGAGTGCCGTAACGCCAGCGCGCATCACCGGCGAGTTTTTCGTTCCACCAATCCGAAACGTTAAACGGCGGATTGGCGAGGATAAAATCGGCTTTCAAATCTTGGTGGGCATCGTTGAGAAACGATCCTTCGCTGTTCCAATACACATGCTCGGCATTGATGCCGCGGATGGCGAGGTTCATTTTGCACAGCCGCCATGTGGTTTGGTTGCTTTCCTGGCCGTAAATGGAAATGTTGTCGATGCGCCCTTGATGGGCTTCGATAAAGGCTTCCGACTGCACAAACATGCCGCCCGAACCGCAGCAGGGATCGAACACGCGCCCTTGGTATGGCTCGATCATGTTGACCAGCAGTTTGACGATGGATTTGGGCGTGTAGAACTGCCCGCCCTGTTTGCCTTCGGCCAGGGCGAATTCGCCTAAAAAGTATTCGAACACATGCCCCAAAATATCGGCGGAGCGGTCGGCGGTGTGGTCGAGGTCGATTTTGTGGACTTCGTCAATCAATTCACCCAATTTGGTCGGGTCGAGATTCTGGCGGGCATACACTTTGGGTAACACGCCTTTGAGCTGGGTGTTGTCGTGCTCGATGTTTTCCATGGCTTGGTCCACCAATACGCCGATATTGCTCTGTTTGGCATTGCCGACCAGTTGCTGCCAGCGGGCGTTTTCGGGCACAAAGAAAATATTGTCGGCCAGATATTCGTCGCGGTCTTCGGGGTCAGCGTATTCTTCTTGTTGTAATTGCCGGTATTTGGTCTCGAAGCTGTCGGAGATGTATTTCAGAAAAATCAGGCCGAGCACGATATGTTTGTATTCGGCGGCGTCAATATTGTTTCGCAGTTTGTTGGCGGCTGCCCAGAGAACGGTTTCAATGGCTTGGGGCGCGGCGGTTTTGGTTTGGGTTCTGGCCATAACGGGTACTTTCCGGTTTGTTTAAGCGGGCCATTATAAATCGGTTCGGCTTCTTTTTATCGGCAACGGGAAGTTAAATGCGCTGCGTTGGCGGGGCGGTTTTCATTAACGGCTTTTATCAGGCTGTTAAATACCTGTCTGAAACTTTCAGACAGGCATTCTGTTTTGTTTGGCCGTCTGAAAATTTGCACGGGCATTTCCGAATCATGCAGCCGATTATTGAATTTTTTTCACAGCGTTATGCGGGTTTTTCCTACTAAATCAGGCAGGAAAGTCGGGGCTATAATGGTTGCGTGTTTTCAGACGGCCTTCGGTAATTTTTTTAAGCCGTTGTCGGATAAAGGATGTTTTATGAGATTTTATGCGGTTTTGTCTGCCCTTGTGTTGGCGTTGGTGGCTTGCGCCGCGCCGGATGTGCCGCATTTGGCGGTGCGGGAGTAGGGCAGTTTTACCGTGGGCGGGCGTTACGTTACCGCGCCGGGCACGTTCAAGCAGGAAAACTTTCTGGCGCCCGATGGCCAGCGCGCTTACGGCGATTTTGCTTATGTGTTCTACCAAACGCCGGTCAATGCCAAGCGCCTGCCGCTGGTGTTCCAGCACGGCGGGGCGCAGTCCAAACGCACTTGGGAAAGCACGGCAGACGAGCGCGATGGTTTCCAAAATCTGTTTCTGCGCAAGGACTACAGCGTGTATCTGCTCGACCAGCCGCGCAGCGGCGAAGCGAATCTTTCCATCCGGGCGGTCGCCCCCGATACGCCGTGGGTCAGCAATCCGATGTATCACGATAAAACGTTTTATATCCTCTCACGCATCGGGCATTTTGATGCAGACGGCCGCCCTGTTGCCAACGCGCAGTTTCCCGCAGGCGATGCCGCTTATCAGGCATTCCAGCAAAGCTGGTCGGTGGGTTCGGGGCCGCTGGACAATGATTTGAACGCCGATGTGCTGGCGCAGTTGGCCGATAAAACCGGCGGCGCGGTACTGGTAACGCATTCGATGGGCGGCAACATTGGCTGGCGCGCGGCGATGCGCTTGAACAAGGTGAAAGCCATTGGGGCATGGGAGCCGGGCGGCACGCCGTTTGTGTTCCCCGAGAACGAGATGCCGCAGATTGTGCAGGCGAGTTTCCCCGCTTTGAGCGCCACCGCTATCGGCGTGCCGCTTGAAGATTTCCAAAAACTCACCCGCATCCCTATCGTGCTGTATTACGGCGACCACATCAAATTGGGTTCGGATAATGTGGGCGAAGACAAATGGGGCACCGAGCTGGCGATGGCCAAACAGTTTGTGGCCGCCGTCAACCGCCACGGCGGCGATGCCGAGCTGGTGCACCTGCCCTAAATCGGCATCACCGGCAATTCGCATTTTTTAAGGGGCTGACGTAGATTAGCAGTCATGACAAGCTGCTAAAACGAAGATAACAAACTGTAAATTAAGCAAAAAATCACAGAAGACACTACTCGGATATTTTGTGCCGGAAGTTACCGCCCGTTCGGCTGCCGATGTCTTGGGTATCCGGCCCAACACCGCCATACTCTTTTACCGCAAAATCCGCCTCGTCATCAGCCGTCATTCGGCCTTGGAGGCCGATCAGGTTTTTGAAGGTTCCGTAAAGTCAGATGAGAGCTGCTCCGGCGGTAAGCGCAAAGGAAAATGCGGCACAGGAGCCGCAGGCAAAGTGGTGGTTTTCGGTATCCTCAAACATGGCGGCAAGGTTTATACCGTGGTCGTGGATAACGCCAAAAAAGAGAGTTTGTTGCCTGTTATTGCGAAGAAAATCATGCCGGGCAGTGTGGTGTATACCGAAAGTTTAAGCAGCGATGATGTCCCGGATGTCGGCGGTTTTCACCACCATAGGATTAACCACGGCAAGACATTTGCCTAGAGGCAAAACCACATCAGCGGCATTGGGAATTTTTGGAATCAGGCCAAGCGTGTGCTGCGCAAATACAACGGAATCGACTGAAAGTCTTTTCCCCTATTCTTGAAAGAATGCGGGTTTCGTTTTAACTTTGGCACACCAACTAGCAGTTGAAAATCTTGCGGGATTGGTGTGGTATTTAGGGCTAAGCTACTTCAGCCCCTTTTTTAATGGGTGAGAAAACAATGCCCGATTGGCCGATTTGATGGCCGATTGGTTGAAGGGAAAAGGCCTGGATCAATAAAAAAAACCGGCCTGCCATCCACATCACCAAAGAAAAATCCATGCAACCGCGCCTTGTCTTCATGAAAAGCATGATGGTTTCTGCTGCGCTACTGGCTAGCAGTGCATACGCCGCGCCGTTTGCAGTGCGCACACTGTTGGCGACTTGCTGGCTGCACCGGCATTTGCACCCTTTGCCGTGCGCTTGCTGCCGTGGGACGGTAGAGCCGCCGATCAGGCCTTGCCCGTGTCGCAGATCGGGCGGCTGACGCCGTACCACAGCGCGGTGAATACAGCCGACATACTCGATGCGCTCAACGATTTGCAGCAGCGCGCAGCGCAGGGCCAAACCGTGTTTTACGAGCTATATTCCCCGTAGGAGCGTGCCGCCGATCCGGCCAAAGCGCATACCGGGTTGTTTTTCTACCCCGGCAAACCCGGCGCACCTTTTACGTTGATTGCGCCCGGCGGCGGTTTTCAGTACGTGGGCCACGCTGCACGAAGGGCTGCCGCTGGCACGGCGCATCGCGCAGGCGGGTTATCCCGCTTTTGTCATCAAATACCGCGCCGGACAAGGGTGGCGTGTCAATAGGCATGTAAAACTGGACCAGGGAATTGGGGAATGTGCATCTAAAAGTGCACCACCCCGATGATTGATAAACTCTCCGCTTTTGCGGAGTTTTCCTGGGAATGATTAACATAGAAACTATTATCAAGGTTCAATGTCTGTTTCATCAAGGCGTACCCATCCGAAAAATCGCCAAACAGTCCAACATCAACATTTGCCGCTGCTCAAACGCAAACCCGGTACATTGAGAAACGACGAACCGTTCAAACAACGGATAGTGCACGACGTTAGCACCATCAAAAGAAAACAGCATGATTTGCGGGCTGTTTTTTTTATGTCTATTGCCATCTAACCCCATAAACCAAGATGCAAGCATGGCGGGGTTTTCAGGCTGATTACCGATGTTTTCAGACGGCTTTAATTGTCTAACCTCGTGTAATCCTGTCTAATTGAATAAACCAAAAATTTACAGTATCTTTTACGATATCTGAAAAATACCGCTAAAAAAGTACCGTAAAAATGCCGTTAAACGACTGCCAAATCAAGGATGCTAAGCCCGCCGAGAAGCCCTATAAGCTGGCAGACGGGCGTAGCCTTTATTTGCTTGTCAAACCCAATGACGGCAAATACTGGCGGCTTGATTATGCGATAGACCGCAAGAGAAAAACGCTTGCAATCGGCGTTTATCCTACTATCAGCCTAGCTAAAGTCCGAGAAGCCGCCGAAAATGCCCGCCGCATGATAGCAGCAGGCCAAGCCCTCCAGTGCAGCCAAGCAATAGGCCAAACATTGGCTGCGGCTATAGACATTCAGGCAGCTTCGAAAGGATTCAGGGTGAGGTACTTCAATGTATTGATTGGATGAGCCATTTAGAGAAAGACCGTGACAGTTTGGAAGACAAAATGGCAGGGCAACTGAGCTGGTATGATCTTCTAATATTGGATGAACCGGGCTGTTTGCCATTCGGCCTAAGCCGAACAAAACAAGCGGCAAACAGCCCCCGGCTATCTTCAAGGCCATATACATAAAACGATTGAGAATCTGACAAGCCAAATACAAGAGGTAAAGGCAGATTTGCAGGCGTTCTATTCATCAAACCCGCGATACAGCGAAAACCGCCAACGCCTGAAAACCATAACGGGCATAGGCGAAAACACCGCCGCCGTTTTGCTCTCGACCATAACATCACGCTTTGATACCGCTGCCCAACTGGCCGCCTATTTCGGTTTGGGTCCAAAACGGCATCAGCCGGGAACAAGCGTAAACGGCAAAGAACGGATTTCAAAGGTAGGCAAGTCCGACTTAAGGGCAGCCCTATACATGCCCGCATCGGCCGCCTACCGCATGAACGCCTTTCCCGCCTTTATCGGCCGTCTGAAAGCCGGGAAAAAACCGCCGAAACTCATCTATTGTTGCAATTATGCGAAAGCTGGTAACCATCGCTTTCTACATTTTGAAAAACCAAACGGAATACGACAAAACCCGTTACGGATTAACAATATAAATTAACAATACCAAACAGAAAAATGCCCTGCAAAAGCAGGGCATGGCTTGGTTGGAATATACCAATGGCATTGATGCCTCAATAAACTATTTTTTGCAGTTAAGCCGGGCACATTAGCCTAATGCTTTGCGTGCGCCGGCAAACAGGCGGTACCAGCCGGAAAGTTCGCTGTTTGCCCATGACTCGGGGTGCCAGCTCATTTGCGCGGTGCGGTACACGCGCTCGGGGTGCGGCATCATAATGGTGATGCGGCCATCGGTGCTGCTCACGCCGGCGATGCCTTGCGGCGAGCCGTTGGGGTTGAGCGGATAGGTTTGGGTGATTTCGCCCAAACCATCGATATATTGCAGCGCGATGTCGAGGCCGTCTGAAACGACGGAGCTACCCAAGTGGCTGAAGTCGGCGCGGCCTTCGCCGTGGCTCACCACCACGGGCAGGGTCGAGCCTTGCATTTCGGCCAAAATCAGCGAGGGCGATTTTGGCACCCGAACCATGCTCAAACGCGCCTCAAACTGTTCGCTTGCATTACGCTTGAATTTCGGCCAGCCTTGTGTGCCGGGAATGATTTCGGCCAGATTGCTGACCATCTGGCAGCCGTTGCACACGCCCAAAGTGAGGGTGTCGGGGTCGGCAAAGAAGGCGGCAAACTGTTCGCGCAGCCCGGGGTGGAACAGAATCGATTTCGCCCAGCCTTCGCCCGCGCCCAGCACATCGCCGTAGCTGAAGCCGCCGCAGGCGGCGAGCATGTTGAAGTCGGCCAGTTTGACGCGGCCGGCCATCAGGTCGGACATATGCACGTCATACGCATCGAATCCGGCGCGGGTGAAGGCGGCGGCCATTTCCATCTGGCCGTTTACGCCCTGTTCGCGCAATACAGCGATTTTGGGTTTGGCACCCGAGTTGATAAACGGCGCGGCGAGGTCTTCTTTCAGGTCGAATTTCAGGTCGGCAAACAGCGCGCTGCGTTGGTTGTCGGCAAGCAGGGCGAATTCGCTGTCGGCGCATTCTGGGTTGTCGCGCAGGCGTTGGATTTGGTGGGAGGTTTGCTGCCAGGCTTGCTGCAGTTTCAGACGGCTTTCGTTAAATACCGTTTCGTTATTCAAACGGATGCTGAGGCCGTCTGAACCGAATGCGGGTTGGCCGATTAAGCCTGCTGCCAAGCCTGATTTTTCAAGCAGATCGGCAATGTGTTGCGCATCGGCTGTGCGGATTTGCAATACGGCGCCCAGCTCTTCGTTAAAGAGTGCAGGGATAACGGTGCTTTGTGGGTTTTCACCGCTAAGCAGCCCGTCCAGTCGGATATCTAAGCCGCAACGCGCCGCAAACGCCATTTCCGCCAGTGCGGCAAACAGGCCGCCATCACTGCGGTCGTGGTAGGCCAAGAGTTTGTTTTCGGCCACCAATTGCTGAATTACTTCATAAAACGCTTTCAGACGGCCGGTTTCGATATCGGGTGCTTCGCCGCCCAAGCGGTTATACACCTGGCTTAAAGCCGAGCCGCCCATGCGTGTCTTGCCAAAACCCAAATCAACCAGCAGCAACACGCTGTCTTCCATGTTTTTCAATTCGGGGGTAACGGTTTTGCGCACGTCCTGCACCGGTGCGAATCCGGTGATAATCAGGCTGAGCGGTGAAACCACGGCTTTTTGTTCGCCGTTTTCCTGCCACACGGTTTTCATGGAAAGTGAATCTTTGCCCACCGGAATGCTGATGCCCAATTCTTGGCAGGCTTGCGACACGGCTTCAACGGTGCGGTAGAGTTTTTCGTCTTCGCCCGCGTTACCGCAGGCGGCCATCCAGTTGGCCGAGAGCTTGATGTTGCCGATGCCGCCGATATTTACGGCGGCCAGGTTGGTGAGGGTTTCACCGATGGCCATGCGGCCAGAAGCAGGCGCGTCAAACAGCGCCACGGCGGGTTTCTCGCCCATTGCCATGGCTTCGCCTTTGTGGGTGTTGAAGCCCATCATGGTAACCGCAGCATCGGCCACGGGGGTTTGGTAACGGCCGACCATTTGGTCGCGGTGGGTCAGGCCGCCGACCGAGCGGTCGCCGATGGTAATCAAAAAGTTTTTGGCGGCCACAGTGGGCAGGCTCAATATGCGGTAGGCGGCTTCTTTCAAATCGATGCCCGATGTGTCGAACGGTTTTTCAGACGGCTTCACGGTGTGGTCGCTGCGGGTGGTTTTCGGCGGCTTGCCGAGCAACACGTTTAGCGGCAGATCAACCGGATAGTTGCCGTATAAATCATCGTGCACCTGCAAACGGCCGTCATTCGTGGCAGTGCCGACCACGGCAAACGGGCAGCGTTCGCGCTCGCAGATTCGGCGGAATAAATCGAGGTGTTCGGGCAGAATCGAGAGCACATAACGCTCCTGCGCTTCGTTGCACCAAATCTGCATCGGGCTTAAGCCGTGTTCTTCCAGCGGCACATCGCGCAGTTTGAACACCGCGCCGCGGCCGGCATCGTTCACCAGCTCGGGGAAAGCGTTTGAGAGGCCGCCCGCGCCCACATCGTGAATGGCGATAATCGGGTTGCCGCTGCCAAGCTGCCAGCAGCGGTCAATCACTTCCTGCGCACGCCGTTCGATTTCGGGGTTGCCGCGCTGCACGGAATTGAAGTCCAAATCGGCGGCATTGCTGCCGGTGTCCATCGAAGAAGCCGCGCCGCCCCCGAGCCCGATCAACATGCCCGGCCCGCCGAGCTGGATTAAGAGCGCGCCTTCGGGAATGCGGTCTTTATAGGTTTGCTGCGCCTGAATATTGCCCAGGCCGCCGGCAATCATAATCGGCTTGTGGTAGCCGCGCACCCGGCCTTCGTGCGCCTGCTCGAAAGTACGGAAATAGCCCAACAGGTTGGGGCGGCCGAATTCGTTGTTGAATGCCGCCCCGCCGATGGGGCCTTCGATCATGATGTCGAGCGCGGAAGCGGTGTGGCCGGGTTTGCCGTAGGGCTGCTCCCACGGCTGCAGCGCATCGGGCAGGTTGAGGTTGGACACTGAAAAGCCGGTTAAACCTGCTTTCGGGCGCGCGCCTTTGCCGGTGGCGCCCTCATCGCGGATTTCTCCGCCGGAACCGGTTGCCGCGCCCGCAAACGGAGCGATGGCGGTGGGATGGTTGTGGGTTTCCACTTTCATGATGATGTGGGTGTCTTCCTCATGAAAGCGGTAGCCTTGGTTTTTGGCGGCATCGGGGTAGAAACGCTCGATTTTCGCGCCTTCGATGATGGAGGCGTTGTCTTTATAAGCCACCACCGTGCCTTCAGGGTGGGCGTTGTGGGTGTCGCGTATCATGTCAAACAGCGATTTCGGCTGTTTTTCGCCGTTTAAGATAAAGTCGGCATTGAAGATTTTATGGCGGCAATGTTCGCTGTTGGCCTGTGCGAACATCATCAGCTCTACATCGCTGGGGTTGCGCTGCAAAGCCTGATAGTTTTCCAAAAGATAGTCGATTTCGTCCGGTGAGAGCGCCAGCCCCAGCCCGCTGTTGGCGCAGATTAAAGCTGTTTTTCCTTCGGCAAGAATGTTTATGCTGCCGAAGGTTTGCGCTTCGGGGTGGGCGAAGAGCCGGTCGGCCGTCTGAAAATCAGGCAGTACGCTTTCGGTCATGCGGTCGTGCAGCAGCGCCGCCCATTGTTGCCGTTGTTCGTGGTCCAGGCTGCCCTCGAGCCAAAAGGCCGTGCCGCGCTCGATGCGCTCGATTTCAGAGAGACCGCAGTTGTGTGCGATGTCGGTGGCTTTGGAAGCCCACGGCGAAATGGTACCGATGCGCGGGACGATTAAAAACAAATGCAGGCCGTTTGCCGCTTCGGGTGTGTGTTCGACACGTTCGGCGGCCAAAAGAGCCTGCAGTTTTTCTAAGGATTCATTATCCAAGGCGGCTCCGCTGCCCACGAAATACCAAAATTCGCTGCTCAAACGCACCTCGGGC
The DNA here is from genome assembly GCF_014297595.2 of Neisseria musculi. Lineage (NCBI taxonomy): Bacteria > Pseudomonadati > Pseudomonadota > Betaproteobacteria > Neisseriales > Neisseriaceae > Neisseria > Neisseria musculi. The sequence continues at coordinate 746,069 of NZ_CP060414.2, forward strand.
AGGCCGACGGCACGTGCTTTCTGCAACAGTTTTTCAACACGGAAATCAGACAGGGCGGGTGCGCCGCGCAGGGGCAAAACAACGGACATAACGAGGCTCTCGGATAGCGGTTGGAAAGTCGTAATTGTACGCGAAAGCAGGGTGGGCTGCTCGGGTATTTCCGTTTCAGATGGCCTATTAAAAAGCTGCACGGGCTGATTGAAGAATATCGGTGTTTATGCTAAAAACAGGCCGTCTGAAAACCTTTGAAAGCAAGCGGGTAGCCATGAAAAAAATTGAAGCCGTTATCAAGCCGTTCAAACTCGACGACGTGCGCGAAGCCCTTACTGAAATCGGCATCACCGGCATGACCGTAACCGAAGTGAAGGGTTTCGGCCGCCAGAAAGGCCACACTGAAATCTACCGTGGTGCCGAGTATGCGGTGGACTTTCTGCCCAAAGTGAAGCTGGAATTGGTGTTGGCCGATGCCGATGTGGAGCGTGCGGTCGAAACCATTGTAGAAACCGCGCGCTCGGGCAAAATCGGCGATGGCAAGATTTTTGTGCTGCCGGTGGAAGAGGCCATCCGAATCCGCACGGGCGAGCGTTCGGATGCGGCGGTTTGACTGCGGTTTGCCGACAACCCGGGTAACTATACCCGAAAGGGATGGATTACATTTCAAAAGTAAGGTAAAAAATTAAATTTTGTTAATTTTTATATCGTTGTGGAAAATCTGTTCGATTTTTGCTTTGGCACTGTCGGCATTGATGATAATCGGCTGTGAGACTTTAACTTTGGATGCGGATCATGCCTTGTTGGGTAAAACCAATCCCAATGCACAACCTTTAGTGCCGCAGGATTATGCGGTCGAAGTGGAAGTGAATGAAAGAGTTGCACGGCAGGCAACTGCGGTAGGCATCGAGAAACTGGTTGGCCAAAACCTGCAAACGGCTTTGCACAAGGCCGATATTTTTACCCCGAACGGCAGGGGATATTACAAGATTCGGGCGAAAATCGTGCAGGCAAGCCAATCTGCCTTCAGTGTTGGGGGATTCCTCGGGAAAATGGAAATCGAATATCGTAACCAATCAAGATTCTGATCCGGTTTTTGTTAAGAAAATCTATAACGAAGGGGAAAGCGGCAAGAATTACTTTACGGGTGCCAAGAGACATATCCGCTCCCGCATCGTTACGGTTGCCGGCAATGTAAACCAATTCGTTCAGGAATTTAATGACATGGTGCAGGCGGATCAAAAAACACCTGAAAAAACGCCTGAAGAAAATAATTAAGAAGTAAAAGCCGTATCGGTAAAACCGGGATATATTCTGATTTATCGCGAAAATATAGTAATCCGATTCAAGGCCGTCTGAAAGGCTGTTTTCAGACGGCCTGAAGTTTTAGGCCTGTTGTAATGATGGGCGGAGATTTGCAGAAACACCCCGTAAGGCCGTCTGAAAAGCCAGATGCCGTTATTTCCGCCTGGGCAAAATAACGGCACTCGTTTTTGGTTTTTTTGGTGGGGGATGCTGTGGCTCTTGTAAAAGTTTCGGATAGTGCGCCGGCAAAACGGCAGGGCTAACCGTTGCCGGGATGTTCCAAATCGTAAATCTGTGCCACGGCATCGACCAGGTTTTGATTTTGCGTGCCGGCTTTGTTTAAGGTGCGGGTGGGCGAGTGCAGCAGTTTGTTGGTGAGCTGCACCGACAAACGCTCCAGCACTTCCTCGGGCGTGCTGCCTTTGGCAAGCTGTTTCATGGCGTTTTCGAGCACTTGGCGGCGGGCACGTTCCCCTTCATCGCGCAGGGCGCGGATCAGCGGCACGCTTTGGCGGCTGCGCTGCCATTCGACAAATTCGGCCACTTTCTGCTCGACCATCATTTCGGCTTCGGCTGCGGCTTTTTGGCGCGCCTGCCGGCCGGTTTGGACGATATTGGCAATATCGTCAACGCTGTAGAGATAAACATCGTTTAAATCTTCTACTTCGGCTTCGATGTCGCGCGGCACGGCCAAATCAAGCATAAACACAGGCATATGGTGGCGTTGTTTGAGCGCGCGTTCCACCATGCCTTTGCCGACAATGGGAAGCTGGCTGGCGGTGGAAGACACCACAACATCGTATTCGTGCAGGATTTCGGGCAGTTCGGCCAGCAGGCGTGGTTCGGCATTGACGCCCAGTTTTTCGCATAATTCCTGCGCACGGGGCAGGGTTCGGTTGGCCACGGTAATCAGGCGCGGGGTTTTGGCGGCAAAGTAGGTGGCGACCAGTTCGATCATTTCGCCCGCGCCGATAAACAAAACGTTTAAGTCGCCCACCGATGGAAAAATCTGTTCGGTCATCTTAACCGATGCGGCAGCCATCGAAACCGAGTTTTCGCCCACCGCCGTGCCGGTGCGAACTTCTTTGGCAACGGCAAAGGTTTTTTGAAACAGGGCGTTGAGCCAGGTGTCCATTGTTTGCTGCTCTTGCGCCACCCGCACGGCATCTTTGATTTGTCCGAGAATCTGCGGCTCGCCCAACACCATGGAATCTAAGCCGCAGGCCACGCGGAAAGCGTGGCGTATGGTGTCGCTGCAGCCGAGGGTGTAGAGATAGGGGCGGATTTCTTCGATATCGAGACGGTGGTAATCGGCCAGCCAGCGGATAATGTGTTCGGCATCGCCTACGCAGTAAAGCTCGGTGCGGTTGCAGGTGGAAAGAATCACTGCTTCTTTCACGGCCGGGCCGGCGGCCAGCGCACGCAGGGCATCGGGCAGGCCGGCAGCGGCAAAGGCCAGCTTTTCGCGTATGCTCAGGGGAGCGGTTTGGTGGTTGAGGCCGACGGCGGTGAGTTGCATTGTGATTCAGGGAAGGGGTAAGAAAATGGCAGCGCGCTATTATAGCTGAAGTTGCGATTGAAAAAAATGTTGGAGCGATAGCAGCACTTGATGGCTGCGGGCGGCATGAAAGGCCGTCTGAAAAGGCCTTTTAAAAGGTTGGGGCGGGGTGTTCGTATGCTGGGGTTGTTTGCCGCTTTTCATGCCGGGTAGTTTTGTTTTTTGCTGAATAACTGTTGCGCTATTTCCGGGCGCTCTCAAAAACAACGTGGCTTCGCCGTGCTTTCCGGCATTCTTGCCAATCCTCAAAAGCCTTAAAACGGGTTTTGAGACAAAAATAAAAAGTGTGGTTGGCTACAGTTTTTGCCGTTGCCGGAAAGCTCGAGTGCGGTTTAACGGCGTTGTCTGCGCAGCGGTAACTGCTGTTTTACCGGCCTGCCCGAAAGTTTTGAAGGCCGTCTGAAAAGGCACAAACTTTTTTCAGACGGCCTGAGGCCTTTGCAAAAATATCCTCAATGCCGTAAGCCTCTCCGCTCCCGCACAGGCGGGAATCCGGCCTTAAAACCATCAATTATTTTATTTCGATAGCTGACAAAAAACGAACGGTTTCCCGCCTGCGCGGGAATGACGGTAGTGGAATCTTTCAGGCGGCCAGAATGAGTTTTGCAAAGGTCCCGGCCTATTTGGGTTTTGAAAGGCCGTTTGCGGCCTGCCCGAAAGTTTTGGCGGCCGTCTGAAAGGGCAAAAGCTTTTTCAGACGGCCTGTGCGGGCTTGAAAAGCCTTTTGGGAAAATCTTTTGTCTGTAAGCTGTTGTTATAAAAAGTGTGATAAAACCCTGCCCGTATGTTTTCCTGCTTCAATAGCGGCGGTAGCGCGGATAGGCGGGCATCACGGGTTGGGCTTCCTGATAAATCACCGTGCTGCCGGGCGGGGCGTTGATGGTGATGTTTTTATTGACGGTGGTTTGGCTGTGCAGCGGCAAATCGAATGCCGCCGCGCGCCCGTATGGGGTTTCGGCGTAGAAACAGCCGCCAAGAGGCAGCGCGAGCAGGATAAGGAGTGTGGTTTTCATGATGGCGTTTTTTCAGACGGCCGGTGGCGGATTTCCCAACACTGGTGGATTTTTTTGTTACGGAAGTCTTCGGGAACGGATTGTTTGGAAATGTCTTTTACCAGATAGCGCTCTGTTGTGCTGCCGCTTAATGTGAAGCTGCGCAGGTTGTTTGAAAAATACATCAGGCCGTCTGAAGCGAGCAGTTTCATGGCATCATCGATCAGTTGGGGGTGGTCGCGCTGGATATCGAGGGTGGCGGGCATTTTTTTGCTGTTGGAAAAGCTGGGCGGATCCATCACGATCAAATCGAATGTTTTGCCTTCTGCGCGGGCGGTTTTGAGGTATTGGAACACATCGGCGCGCACGATGCGGTGCTGCCGGGCATCGATGCTGTTGAGCTCGAAATTGCGTTTGGCCCAATCGAGATAGGTGTTCGACAAATCCACGGTTTCGCTGTATGCGGCACCGCCGGTGGCGGCATAAACGCTGAAGCTGCCGGTATAGGCAAACAGATTGAGAAAGCGTTTGCCTCCGGCGGTTTCGCCCACTTTTCTGCGGGTGTTGCGGTGGTCGAGAAACAGGCCGGTATCGAGATATTTGTCGAGATTCACCCAAAACCGCCGGCCGTTTTCACTGATGATGAAGCCGCCGCCTTCTCTGCCGGTTTTTTGGTATTGCTGCAAGCCTTTTTGGCGTTCGCGGCGTTTGAAGTGAATGTGTGCGGGTGCAAAGCCGGTTACAAACGCAACGGCATCGAACACGCCGGCAAGCCAGGCTTCGTATGCTTCGGGCTGCATCAGCCGGCCGGTGTCGTATTCCTGCAAATGGATTTGGTCGCCGTAAATATCAACGGCAAAGGGAAACTGCGGAATATCGCGGTCATACATACGCCACGCTTCGATGCCGTTGCGCCGTGCCCATTTCAGATAATGTTTGATGTTTTTGCCCAAGCGGTTGGCAAAGGAAGTGGTGTCGGTCATAAGTTCGGTATGTTTTCAGACGGCCTTGAGGCGGCAAACGGGCTTATTTTACCGTAAAAGCGCGTGTATGGCCGCTCGGGCGGCGGTGCTGGTTTTGCGGATACTTTGTGTTAAAATCGTTCAGATTTTGTAAGTGAACTTTAATGACGATAGTTTGATGAAAAAAGTTTTATGTTTTTTGGCTCTGGCCGGCGCATTGGCACACGCCCGCGCCGATGCGCCCAAGCCTGCTGCCGCGCCGCCGCTGCCGCAACCCAAACCCGAGCCGGAACTGACCATCCACGCCGCAGAGCCGTCTGAACGCACGGCTGAGCCGGATGTGCCCGATGCGCAAAGCAGCGGGGGCAGGGTGTTGGAAGTGGATGAAACCGTGTTGCTGGCCGATACGGAATTACTGTCGCGGGCAATGTATTCCGCCGTGGTAACCATGAATGTTGCCGGCATCAAAGTGTTGCTGCCGATTTATGAAAAATGGCCGCAGCACGATAAAGAGTCGGCTATGTTCGGCCGTGCGCTGGTGCTGCAACACGAGGGGCGGGCGGCCGAAGCGGTGAAACTCTACCGCATTCTGATTGCGGCGCAGCCCGATTCGCCCGTTATCCGTCTCCAGCTTGCGCAGGCGCTGTTTGAAGACCAGCAGAACGAAGCCGCTGCCGATCAGTTTGACCGCCTGAAAACCGAGCAGTTGCCCGAAGCAGTGGTGCAGCGTATCGAGGCTTACCGCGAGGCGTTGCGCAAACGCGATTCGTGGCAGCTTTATGCGGGGGTAAACATTGCCCGCGAGCAGAATATCAACCAAGCGCCGCGGCAGCAGCGTTTGGGCAGACAGCTTGAAGGCGAGGAATGCAGGCAATACCGCCAAAGAATCAACGAGCCGGAAAACGACTGCTTTATCGGCTGGCGTTTCAACCCGCCCATCGATGCCGCCGGCCTCACCTATCAGGCAGGGGCGGAAAAGAAGCAGTCGCTGAAAAACGGCTTTTATGCCAAAGCGGGTGCGGATGTGTGGGGCAAGGTTTACCGCTCTTATTCGCAATATAATGATGCCACCGCGCGGCTTTCGGCAGGCTTGGGGCGTGCCGGCCAGCGCAACGATGCGGGTGCCGCCGTGTTTCACGAACGCCGCTTCTACGGCAACGATGCCTACAGCTACACCAACGGCGTGCGCCTTTATTGGAACCGCTGGTGGCGGCCGAACCTGCAAAGCCTCGCTGCTTTGGAAACCGGCGGTCTGAACAACCAGCAGCGGCAGAATGCCGACATCCAACACCGCTTGGCCAGCGCTTCGCTGGTGTTCCACCGCAACGCGCGGCAATATTGGCTGTTGGGGCAGGATTTCTACCGCGAACGCAACCGCGACGACCGCTCCGATGATTTCAACCGCTTCGGCCTGCGCGCCGTGTGGGGGCAGGAATGGAAAGGCGGCCTGTCGAGCCGTGTGCAGGTGGGCGCGGCCAAGCGTATTTATTACACACCGAGCCTGTTCAGCCGTCAGGAAAACCGCCGCGATAAAGAGTGGAATGCTTCGGTGAGCCTGTGGCACCGCGCTGTTCATTTTGCCGGTATCACTCCGCGCATTACGTTCGGCCACAACGGCATTTCGAGCAACGATGTATATTACGGCTACCGCAAAAACCGTTTGTTTGTCGAGATGGGTAAAACGTTTTAAAGGGAAATTCGCCTGAACCAGGCCGGGGCTTTGCAAAAATACCTTCAGGCCGTCTGAAAAGACCCGCTATGCTTTTGCCTGAAAGCCCGTTTGGAAATGGCTGAGGGTTGCTGAGAATGCCCGAAAGCACGGTGGAGCTGCATGGTTTTTGAGTATAGGCAAAATCACGCAGCCATCGTTTCCGGCAAAAAAACCAACAGCCGTGCGGCATGGCGGGTGTAAACACGGCCTTTTCGATATTTTAAATACCGTCATGCGCATAAGGGCAGTAAACCTTCTGCGGTGTTTTGGGGTTTGGCCGAAGCATCAGGCCGTCTGAAAGTGGTTTTCAGACGGCCTGTGTGTATTTTTGCAAGCGTGTTCGGAATCTTTATTCATCGGAAAACAGGCTCTTAAACCACAACACGATGCTGTCGTAGGCGCGGCCGAACCAGCCCGCTTCATCAACCGCGTTGAGCGCCACCACATTTTTTTCGGCCAAAATGGTGCTGCCGTTCATGATTCTGAGTTTGCCCAGCACTTGGCCTTTTTGAATCGGCGCAAGCACCGGCTGCACGGTTTCGAGCACGGGTTTGATGTTTTGGCCTTCGCCGTGGGGAATGGTAACGTAGGCGGCATTTAAAAAGCCCACGCCCACGGCATTGGCGCTGCCTTTGTACACCTTAACCTGAGAAATGGTTTGGTTGGCATCGTAGAGTTTGGGCGTGTCGTAAGACTGCAAAACCCAATTGAGCAGTTTGCTGCTTTCAGATGCGCGCGCTTCGGTGCTCTCTGTGCCCACCACTACCGAAACCACGCGGCGGCCGTTGCGCTTGCTGGAGGCCACCAGGTTGTAGCCTGCGCTGCTGGTGTGGCCGGTTTTGAGACCGTCGATGCTGGAGTCGCGGTAGAGCAGCAGGTTGCGGTTGGGTTGTTCGATATTGTTGTATTTAAACGATTTCATTGAATAAATCGGATAATACTTGGGAAAGTCGCGGATAATCGCGCCGGCCAGAACGGCCAAGTCGTTTACGGTGGTTAAGTGGCCGTCGCCGGGCAGGCCGGTGCTGTTGGTGTAGTGGGTGTGGGTCATGCCCAGGCGTTTGGCTTCGGCATCCATCATGGCGGCAAAGCCTTCTTCGCTGCCGCCGATGGCTTCGGCCAGCGTGATGGCGGCATCGTTGCCCGACTGCACAATCAGGCCTTTAATCAAATCGCTGACGCTGGCGGGCTTTTTCGGGTCGAGAAACATACGCGAGCCTTCGGCGCGCCAGCCTTGAGATGACACGGTAAGCATCTGGTCGGGTTTCAGGGTGCCGTTGTCGAGCGCTTTGAAGGTGAGGTAGGCGGTCATCAGCTTGGTGAGCGAGGCAGGCTCCACTTGGGTGTTGATGTTTTTGCCCGCGAGTATTTGGCCGCTTTGCAGGTCTTTCACCAAATAGGCGGAAGCGGCGATTTCGGGCGCGGCCACGGCTGAGACGGCAGGCAGCGCGGCTGCGGCGGTTATGTGTGCAGAAGCTTCGGCGGAGGCGGCTTGGGGTGCGGCGGCGGCCTGGCCGGCAATCAAGGCGGCGGCCGACAGGCCGAGTAGGGTTTTCTTCATCATTTGCAATGGTTTCTTCACGATAAAAAAGGAATTCAGTAGTGAAAAATGAAGCCGTCTGCCAGTTTCAGACGGCCTCAGTGGGATTGGTTTGCACCGGGCCGTGCATGAATGGCGGTCGGTTTTTGCAGAGCGGGCATTATACCCGTTAATGTTGGTTTTGCTAAGTTCCGCTTCAGATTTTTCTTGCTTTCAGACGGCCTGCGGGGTATGGTTTTGCCTTTGCCCGGGCCGGCTTTTCTGCCGCTGCGGGCGCATGATTTCCCATTTGAAGCCAAACCGCATGAACACCCTGTCTTATTCTGATTATCTCATCCGTATCCTTACTGCCGCCGTGTATGATGTGGCGGTGGAAACGCCGCTGGAGCAGGCGCGCGGGTTGTCGCGCCGCTCCGGCAACAATATTCTGCTCAAGCGTGAAGATTTGCAGCCTGTGTTTTCGTTTAAAATCCGAGGAGCCTACAATAAAATGGCCAAACTGCCGAAAGAGGCGCTCTCGCGCGGCATCATTGCGGCCAGCGCGGGCAATCATGCGCAGGGCGTGGCATTGTCGGCGCAGCGTTTGGGCTGCCGTGCGGTGATTGTGATGCCGGAAACCACGCCGCAAATCAAAATCGATGCGGTGAAAAACCGGGGGGGCGAAGTGGTGCTCAAAGGGGTGTCGTATAACGATGCCTATGATTATGCCGTGAAGCTGGCCGAAAAAGAGGGGCTCGCTTATATCGCGCCGTTTGACGACCCTGATGTGATTGCGGGGCAGGGAACGGTCGGCATGGAAATTCTGCGTCAAACGTCTGAAAACATCCATGCCATTTTTGTGCCTGTCGGCGGCGGCGGCCTGGCTGCGGGCGTGGCGGCGTTTATCAAGCAGGTTTGTCCGAAAATCAAAGTCATCGGGGTGCAGACTCATGATTCGTGCTGCATGAAGGCATCGATTGCCGAAGGCAGGCGGGTGGAGCTCAAAGATGTAGGCTTGTTTTCAGACGGCACCGCTGTGAAGCTGGTGGGCGAAGAAACCTTCCGCATCTGCCGCGACCTGCTCGATGAAATCATCACGGTAGATACCGATGCCGTTTGCAGTGCCATCAAAGATATTTTTGACGACACCCGCAGCATGATGGAGCCTGCCGGGGCATTGGCTTTGGCGGGATTGAAAGCCTATGTCGGCCGAGGGGGCACCGAAGGCGAAACGCTGGTGGCGGTAACCAGCGGCGCCAATATCAATTTCCACCGCCTGCGCCATGTGTCGGAGCGCAGCGAGCTGGGCGAAGGCAACGAAGGCATTTTTGCGGTGTCAATCCCCGAGAAGCCGGGCAGTTTCCGAAAATTTATCAATGTGTTGGGCAATAGGAACATCACCGAATTCAATTACCGCTACGGCGATGAAGAAACCGCGCACATTTTTGTGGGCATTCAAACCGCAGGCGTGCAGGATTTGGCCAAAATCAGCGCGGATCTTACCGCTGCGGGCCTGCCCAACACCGATCTCACCGACAATGAAGTGGCGAAAATCCACACCCGCTATATGGTCGGCGGGCGCACCCACAAAGTGGCGAACGAGCGTGTGGTCAGTTTTGAGTTTCCCGAGCGGCCGGGCGCGCTGGCGCGTTTTTTAACCCGTATGCAGTCCGATTGGAACATCACCCTGTTTCACTACCGCAACCACGGAGCCGATTACGGCCGCGTGTTGGTGGGGGTGGACGTGCCGCCGCAGGATACGCGGGCGTTTGCCGATTTTCTCAACGGTTTGGATTATGCTTATGAAGACGAAACCCACAATGCGGCCTACAAACTGTTTTTGGGTTAGCCCGCAGGTGCAGGCCGTCTGAAAGCCTGCAAAGCCTGCTGCGCCTGCTGTTTTGAACTGGTTGTTTTGAATTGAATGTATTGAGGGAGTATCCGGTATGGAAAATGAAAAATTAAATCCTTTGGTGTTACCCGATGAAAACGGTTTGTTCGGCAAACACGGCGGCAAAACCGGCCATCCCGAATTGGCCGGAGCCTTGGCTGAAATTGAAGCGGGCTTCCGCAACATCATTCAAGATGCCGGCTTTATCAGCGAAATGCGAAGGCTGCAGGCCACTTATGTCGGCCGCCCAAGCCCCATTTACCATGCGCGTACATTGTCGCGGCGCGGTGCGCAGATTTATCTGAAGCGCGAAGACCTCAACCACACCGGTGCGCACAAAATCAACCACTGCATCGGCGAGGTATTGCTGGCGAAAAAGCTGGGCAAGAAAAAAGTGATTGCCGAAACCGGTGCGGGGCAGCACGGCGTGGCTTTGGCCACCGCCGCCGCGCTGATGGGGCTGGCGTGTGAAATCCACATGGGCGTGGTCGATATTGCCAAAGAACACCCCAATGTTTCGCGCATGAAGATTTTGGGTGCGGAAATCGTGCCGGTGTCGGCGGGCGCGGGCACATTGAAAGAAGCGGTGGACAGCGCATTCGCATCCTATATGGGCCAGCTTGGCGAAAGCATGTTTGCCATCGGCTCGGTGGTCGGGCCCGCACCCTATCCCGAAATGGTGGCCTATTTCCAATCCCTTGTCGGCCATGAAGCGCGCGCGCAGTTTCAGACGGCCTACGGAGGTTTGCCGGACGAAGTGGTTGCCTGCGTCGGCGGCGGCTCAAACGCGCTGGGTTTGTTCAACGCCTTTATTGACGACCAACAGGTTGCACTGGTGGGCGTGGAGCCGGCCGGCGAGGGTTTGGACAAGCCCGGCCGCCACGCCGCTACCTTGACCCTGGGTAAATTCGGCAGCCTGCACGGTTTCAACTGCTACTATCTGCAAGATGCAGACGGCACCCCCGCCGCCGTACATTCCATCGCTTCGGGGCTGGATTACCCCGGTGTCGGCCCGCAGCACTGCCATCTGAAAGACAGCGGCCGCGCGCGCTATGAAACTGCCACCGATGCCGAATGTTTGGATGCCTTTATGGCTTTGTCGCGCGAAGAAGGCATTATTCCCGCATTGGAATCTTCGCACGCCGTTGCCTATGCGCTGCGCCGTGCCGCAGAGCTTGACAGCAGCAAACGCCTGTTGGTGAATCTGTCGGGGCGAGGAGATAAAGATATTGATTTTGTACTGGAAAAAATCGCCGTTTAACCGGCAGATGCTTTGTTTGACGGTAAGCCCGCTTCATTTCCGTTACGGCGCTGCTTGCACTCCCGCCCAAAGAGAACGGTTTGATAAACCGCCCTATCTGCCGCCTGGTGCCGGAAATGAATGCGGGTTGGCAATCACACCCGTTCAGACGGCCTGAATATCCTGCAAAACTTACTGGGGCCGTTTGAAACATTCCATTATCGTTATTTCCTTTCCCGGCAGGCTGAGGTTTGATTTAATTTCAAATATTTTTTCAACCCCGTCCGGCCGCTGAAATCAAGCCGCACAGCCGGCCCGCTTAACATCATGGCACCGGCTCTTGTTTGCGGCCACCCTTACCATAATGCAGCGGCTGGATGGCGCCTGTTTCCGTGGGCAGCTACCGTTGGCTTACCGGTTTGCGCTCCGGCGCGGCAATGGCGGCATAAAATTTTGGCCGGTATTTTTCGAATTTTTGCCCAAATTTCCACTAAAATTCCTACTTGGATGAATGTGCGGAGATTGGAGATTTCAGACAGTCAAGGCAAGCTGCTTTGCAGCCCGCCCGCTATTTCAGTGGATTGGGTCGACAAAAAAAAGGGCTCTGTTGCGCAGAACCCTTTTCAGACGGCCCGGTGGGGGCGGCGTGTTTAGAATTTCACGCGGACACCGGCAGAAAATTCGTTGGTGTGGACTTTTGTGGAAGATTCGTATTTGCCCCAATAGTTGTAGCGGTAGCCCGCATCTAAAGCAATATTGTCGGTTACATTCACACCCACGCCGGCCAAAACGCCCACGCCGGTTTTGGTTTCTTTTTTCGAGCGGTAAAGGCTGCTGGCGGCGCTGGAATAGGCGTATTTATCCGAGAAGTGGTTGATGCCGGCACGCGCTCCCAGATAAGGTTTGACTTTTTCGCTGACAGGGAAGTCGTAGAGGGCTGAAACACCGATGCTTTGAAATTTGGCTTTGCCGTTTTCAGAAACGCCGGGTCTTGTGTAATTGTATTTGATAGATGTATAGTGCGTGTAATCTACACCGCCGCGCCAGTTGTTGCCGAAATCGTAGCCAACGGTAATGCGCGGACTGAAACCGCTTTTAGAGGTTGAAAAACCCTCGTTGTCTTTGGCTTTTAACCTGCTGACACCGGCATCACCCTGAATATAGAAGCCGGGGTCGGCAAAAACCGGGGCAGACAACGCGGCAAAAACGGCAGCAGCAAAAATTTTCTTGTTCATAGTGAACTACGTTAATTTTGTTAAAACAATGATTTGTATAACGCACCGTCATTTTATGCCGCAGATAATGCTTATGCAAGCAGGGCAAAATAAACGGTATGGAATATCGATGGAAGCTGACATAGGTCAAACACCGTTGAACAAAAAACCGCAGATAATCCGTCTGCATTTTTTAACCCGAAAAGGAGTTGTTTTATGAAAATCTATTTAGCTTTGATTTCTGCTGCGGCTTTTGCCTTAAGCGCTTGTGGAGGGCAGGAAGCTGCCGCACCGGCCGAACAGCCGGCGGCTGCCTCCGAAGCACCGGCGCCGGAGATGGCTGAGCCTGCATCCGAAGCCGCACCGGCCGCATCTGCCGCCGACAGCGCGCAAGCCGCTCCGGCAGAGGGCTGCGAAGTGGTGGTAAGCTCCGATGACCAAATGAAATTCGACAAACAAGAGCTGGAAATCAAAAAATCCTGCAAAGAATTCAAGATTGTGTTGAAACATACCGGTACCATGCCCAAAGCGGCAATGGGGCACAATATTGTGATTTCCAAAGCCGAAGACGCGCAGGGCGTAGTAAGTGACGGCGCGGGCGCGACTGCCGAGAAAAATTTCGTGAAAGAAGGAGATGAGCGTGTGATTGCCTACACCCCGCTTATCGGCGGCGGTGAAGAAACCTCGGTTACGGTTGATACCTCCAAATTCGCCGAAGGCAGCCAATACGAGTTTTACTGCACGTTCCCGGGCCACTACGGCATGATGCACGGCACGGTGAAACTGATCTGACGCGTTGCATTTCGCGCAAAAACGGCCTGTTGCGATGCAGGCCGTTTTTTTCCGGCATATTCCTGCTTTCCAAGCCGGTGTTTTACACGATTCGAAAACATCACAAAAAGTTTCTTTCTATGGCCTCAACCCGAACGGGGGGGCGGTGAATCAACAGCTGGTCAAAATAAAAATGATACGGCCTTGCCGTAACGGAAATGAAGCGGATTCACTATCAGATATTTCAGACGGCCTCTAAGCCGCTGCTACACCGTAGGGGCATCATATTGCCCGTGCCGCGGCCTTGTCGGCCATGCTTTAACAACTGTGGCGCAACAGGGCAGGGTGGTGCCGTTTATCTGCCATACAGCAAAAAAACAGGCCGAACCAGCCTGTTTTGATATCTGCCGGGCGTTTATTGGAAAAGGCCGGCTATGCCCACCACAACCAATGTCAGCACGATGGCGAGTGCGCAGCCCACTTTGGCAATGACGCCTACGATAAAGCCGGCAAATGTGCCCAAGCCCACTTTTCCTGCCGACCATAAATCCCTGCGCGCCCAAAATTCGCCTGCGCCCGCGCCGATTAAAGGGCCGAGCAGCAAACCGGGCAGCGAGAAAAACGCCCCGGCAATGCCGCCGATCAGCGCGCCCCAAATGGCGGTTTTGCTGGCACCGGTAAATTTAGCCCCCAACATACCCGCCAAATAATCGGTGGCCATGCCTAAAGCGGCAACGATACCGAGAAAAACCAGCGTATTGCTGCCTATGGTTTGATAACCATCGGCATAAGCCAACAGCCACGCGCCGGCAAACATCAGCCCAAGACCGGGAATGGCCGGATAAATCGTGCCGAGTAGGCCGGCAAGCAAAGCAATCAAACCCAGAATAATCAAAATGGCGGTCATGAAGTTCTTTCTTAAAAATAAGCGATAAATAAAAAATAAAGCATAGAAAACAAAGAATAAGCAGGCCGTCTGAAACACGGGCAGCGCCGATGTTTTCAGAGGGCCCGGTTGTCATCAATAGCGGTGTGGTCGATATGACCGCAATAGTACAGATAATCAAGCGGGAAAAGGCATCATTGTGAAGCTGCGGTCTTTGCAAAAATTCAAAAAAACATCACAAGAAGTTTATCTACTGCCATTCCTGCACGGGAAAAATTCAAATATTTATCACTTAAACTTTTGTTTAAACAATACTGCAGTGTTTTATCCGAACACCTTCCGCGCGTGGGGCGCAGCGGGCTTGCGAAGCAAGCAATGGTGTTGGAACTAAAGTGTTTTGCAAAGGCTTGGTGGGAAAAGGCCGGGCTTTATACCGAACGGTTTTTGTATTTCAATGGTTTTGTGATTTTTGGATAAGTTAAAAACTACACGGCCACACCTTAAAAATTCCCAAATACGCCTCCAAGCCAAAAACAAAAAAGTAAAACAACGCCGGTTTTTTTATACCAAGCCGTCTGAAAATCTGCCCGGCACAGTTAAAAGAGCTTTTTTGAAATCACTGCATCACCGCGCAACCGCGTGTTCTAACCGCGTTCTGCGCTTTTGACCGACAAGCCTGCTTCGTGAGGGTTGATGCGCTCCCGGGTTTCCTGCCCCAAACCGGCCAGTTTGCGCAAGCGGGTTATATAGGCATTAACGTCCAACCCGCGTCCGAAGCGCTGCGCTTCCCAAATCGTTTCTGCCAGCGCATCGGCCATTTCGTGTTCGGCCCGCACCCAGTCGCCGTGTTTGGCGCACAACTGCTCGTGTATGGCGCGGATACCGGGCGGCTGGTCGATGGCGGCCTGCTCCTGCAGCGAAAGGTGTAGCGACATATGCAGAAACGGGTTGCTTTCGCCTTCTGCGGGTGTCCAGTTTTTATCAAGATACTCATCGATATTTTCTAAATAGTGGTGGTATTCGGGGTGCGCCTCAATAATCCGCAACGCTTTCTGCTGCAAGGAATCGAGCTGCAAGGGCTGCAGACGCTGTCGCCACACACCGGCAAAAAAACGGCGCACATCGTGCGTATTGACGTCATACATAAAATTACTGCCTGCATGGTTGTTCAGACGGTCATTATAACGGATAAGGCCGTCTGAAAAGGTTAAGCCGAGCTGGCAATTTATGCCTTAACTACGTATAATCGGCTTTTCCTATCTGGGGGCGATCTTGGTTTCGACGGGGGTTGCGAAGCAGATGCGGGCATACCGGGGTCTCAGATTCCCGTAAAACACTGAATCAAAATAGTCGCAAACGACGAAACTTACGCTTTAGCCGCTTAAGGCTAGCCGTTGCAGCAGTCGGCCGATGGGCTGTGCAGGGTAACACCTGCGGCAACGTCATCTGACATCGGCTGGTTTTCTGCCGGGTTACTTGGCAGGAAATAAGACTTAAGGTAACTGGCCTTCAAACAGCCCGTCTGCCGGCGGAATGGGGGCAAGATTCGAAATAGGCAAGACTAAGTATGTAGAACGCTTTGTAGAGGGCTTTCGGACGGGGGTTCAATTCCCCCCGCCTCCACCAAACACTATTTTCCTGAATATGCAGGAACACCTAAAACCCCTGAAAAATCAATAATTCAGGGGTTTTTTATTGCCCGGCATATTCAGCAGTATTCCAGCGTTTTCGCAATTTATGGGGTAATCTATGGGGTAATTTTTAATGGATATCCCTAAAATTGATTAAAAAATAGGCAAATATGCCTGAATTTATCAAAACAGGTTACTCCAAAACAGACTACCCCCTTTATCCATAAGGGTTGCAGCAAATCGTATCAATTACCCGAAATCGAAGTGAAATGCCGAGACCAATTACCCCGCTTACAGATAGCCAATGCAAAAAACTGAATACCGAAAAAGCGGGGTTACTCAAATATCAGACGGCGGCGGCTTGGTTTTGCAGGCAGATAAAAGCAGGAAATACTGGCGTTTCCGCTATTACAGACCACAGGATAAAAAGCGCGATGAAATACGACTTGGCACATATCCCGATATAAGCCTGAAAGAAGCGAGAGCCAAGCGGAAAGAAATGCGCGCCCTGCTAGTGAAAGGGATTGACCCCAAACAACACAAGCAAAGAGAAACGCAAAATCAGGCAGACCAAAAACCGCTAACACTTTTGAAGCCGTTGCCCGCAAATGGCAGGCAGGCCAAGCGGCCAAGCCCGACAAATGGAAGCCCGACCATGCACGGCGCGTTATCCGCAGCTTGGAGCTTCACATTTTCCCCGACATTGCCCGCAGACGATAGGCGAAATTATGCTGCTTGAAGTTTTGGGGCTTTTGCAGCGGCTGGAGGCACAAGGGGCAAGGGAAAAACGACACCGCCCACAAAGTGTATGGCGTAGTTAATCAGGTTTTCAGATTTAACCCTGCCGCCGAATTGCGGGAAGAGCTGGCCGTAGTCAATCAAGAGCATTACCGAACCGTTACAAACCCCCGAAATAGGCCGCCTGCTGAATGCCTTGGATAGCTACATAGGCAACCCGCAGACCCGCGCATTAATCAGGCTTTCCCCACATCAAAGCGGCAGATTTACCCCGTTGTAGATGAAACAGCAGAACAGAATTATTAGACCACATCTTGCAAACAATCATTGTTCGATAATTCAGGCAGGCATTGCGGCGGCGCGGCTGCCGTACCGCCTTTACTACACGATGCGCAGCAATACCATTATTTTCATGCTGATAGGCGGGAATAAAGGCAAATTGATGCAAGCAATCAATGCAGCCACCAAAACGTGGGGTATGTGCTTTGGCTGTTTTATTTGGTACATTATTGGCACATACAGACTTTTTATCTTAATTTTTTCTACTGTTTTTCTGTCATTTACCTATTGTTAATAATATTTAATCAGCATTTTTATACTGGTACGCCTTAGCTGAAGAGTTGCTCACATGGGACTCGCTCTAGCCATTAGATTCAGCATGGCAAATGTGTGCTACGTGTTGTAATGTATTGCAATACCTTATACTGGGTATTTTTATCGCATGTTGTCAAGGCCGCCATATTGATGTTTCATACACTATCTGTTTTGTATTCACTCCAATCAAGCTGGAAAATCAGGTTAGCTCGAATGCTTTGTGTAGCACACGGGTGGCCAGTTCCATGTATTTCTCGTCTATTAATACAGAGACTTTGATTTCAGAAGTAGAAATCATTTGGATATTGATGCCTTCTTCGGCCAGTGTGCGGAACATTTTTGAGGCTACACCCACATGCGAGCGCATGCCTAGGCCCACGATGGAAACTTTGCACACGGTGTCGTCGCCGTCGATTTCTGCTGCTCCGATGCTGTCTTGCAGGCTGTTGAGGGATTCCAAAACGGGTTTGTAGTCGCCGTGAGGCACGGTGAACGAGAAGTCGGTGGTGCCTTCGGCTCCCACGTTTTGAATAATCATGTCCACTTCTATGTTGGCTGCGGCCACTGCGCCTAAAATCTGGTAGGCCACGCCGGGTTTGTCGGGCACGCCCCGCACATTGATGCGGGCTTGGTTTTTGTCGAATGCAATACCGGATACGGCTGCTCTTTCCATGTTGTTGTCCTCTTCAAAGGTGATTAGTGTGCCGTTGCCGCCTTCTTGAAGGCTGCTCAACACGCGCAGGCGCACTTTGTATTTGCCGGCAAATTCAACCGAGCGGATTTGCAGTACTTTTGAACCCAGGCTGGCCAGCTCGAGCATTTCTTCAAAGGTAACGGTGTCTAGGCGGCGCGCTTCGGGCACTACGCGGGGATCGGTGGTGTAAACGCCGTCAACGTCCGTGTAAATTTGGCATTCTTGGGCTTTGAGTGCGGCGGCCATGGCAACGGCGGAAGTGTCGGAGCCGCCGCGTCCGAGTGTGGTAATGTTGCCCTGGCTGCTTACGCCCTGAAAGCCGGCTACAATCACGACATGGCCTGCTTTCAAATCGGCGTGTATGGCTTCATCATCGATGCTTTCGATGCGTGCTTTGGTGTGGGCGGCATCGGTTTTTACGGCAATCTGCCAGCCTGTGTAGCTCTTGGCAGGCACGCCGATGTCTTTCAGAGCCATGGCAAGCAGGCCGATGGTAACTTGTTCGCCGGTTGCCAAAACCACATCAAGCTCGCGCGGGTCGGGCAGGTTTTGCATTTCGTGCGCCAATGCCACCAAGCGGTTGGTTTCGCCGCTCATGGCGGATACCACCACCACTACATCGTGCCCTTCGGCACGGGTTTTGGCAATACGTTTGGCCACGTTTTTGATGCGTTCGGTGGAGCCTACCGAGGTACCTCCGTATTTTTGTACGATTAACGCCATGTTTTCGTGCTTTCTTGATTATTGGGATATTAGGAGATGCAACGGCAGAATCGTTGCTGTTTGGAAAGGTGTTGCATTATTACCTATTTTTACGCCGGAAAACAAGTTGGCGGAGCAGATTAACCGGTGTTTTACGGCGTGGCCGCCGTTTGTTTTGACACGCATCAAAGCAGGCCGTCTGAACGATGCTGTGCCTGAAAACCGGTGTTAGAAAATCCGTGGTGTTGACAGAGTGAGTTGGAGCCGTCTGAAATATTGATTGTCTGCCGTTGGTGCGGGCAGGGTTCCGGATGAAAGCCAACCGGTTTTTATTTTAATAATTGATAAAACACAAACAGAGTCTTTGCCTGCACGGACGCGGTTAAAGAAACTTGTTGTGATGTTTTGGAATGTTGCATTTGAGTTTTGCAAAAGCCACGGATTGATGTTTGGGCAGGGTGGTTGCCGCCACCGTTATTCTTTTTGGGTTTTAGCCGCCAGCATGGCCTGCAGGCCGGCCAAATTGCTTCTGCCTTCTTCTTTGCTCACGATGGGGGCACCTCCTTTGCGGCCTAGGATTTTCAAATCTTCCTGGGGCATCTCGCCGATAAAGCGGCTGGGTTCGGGAAACTGCCAGGTGCCTTGGCGTTTGCGTTTGATACAGTGGGTGATTGTGAGCCGGTGTTTGGCGCGGGTGATGCCCACATACATCAGCCGCCGCTCTTCTTCTACATTGCTTTCTTTGATGCTGTCGGCGTGGGGCAGCATGCCTTCTTCGCAGCCCACCAGAAATACATACGGATACTCCAGCCCTTTTGCGGCATGTAGGGTGGAAAGTTTGACTGCATCAGCTTCTTCTTCGTTTTTGCCTTCCAACAGCGTCATCAGCGCAATGGTCTGTGCGATTTCCATAATGTTTTTGCCGTCTTGCCTGCTTTTTTTCGCCAGCCAGTCGGTTAAATCGCACACGTTGCGCCATTTGCTTTCGCCCGCTTTGCCTTCTTCGTTGTTTAACAAATGCGCTTCGTAAGCGATGTCGTTCAAGAGATTGGTGATGAGTTCGCCGGCATCATTGTGTTCTGCGTGGGCGCGGTAGTTTTCCATCAGGGCGACAAACTGTTGCAGATGTTCGCGGTTGGCGGCGGCGAGTGCAGACTGCGCCTCTCCGCTTAAGGCGGCTTCATAAAGGCTGCATCCGTGTTGTTGGGCATAGGCATTGAGCTTGCCCAATGTGGCTTCGCCGATGCCGCGTTTGGGCGTGGTGGCGGCGCGAAGGAAGGCCGGGTCGTCGCCGGGGTTGGCCAAGAGGCGGATATAGGCGAGCACGTCTTTGATTTCGGCTTTGTCGAAAAAACTCTGGCCGCCTGAAAGTTGATAGGGAACGCGCGCGCTGCGCAGGGCTTCTTCAAATATGCGTGCCTGATGGTTGCCGCGGTAGAGTACGGCGAAATCGGCATAACGGGTTTTGTCGCCGCCCATGAGTTTTTGTTTCACAATCTGACCCACTACCCATTCGGCTTCGTGCTGTTCGTGCCGGCAGGCCACGACTTTGATGTGCTCCCCCATACCGAATTGCGACCACAAGGTTTTTTTAAACAATTTGGGGTTGTTTTCAATCACTTTGTTGGCCACTTTTAGAATCCGCGCGGTGGAGCGGTAATTCTGCTCGAGCTTAATCACTTTCATCTGCGGATAATCGGCCTGCATTTGGCGCAGGTTTTCCATATTGGCACCGCGCCAAGCGTAGATGGATTGATCGTCATCGCCCACAGCGGTGAACATGCCTTCGACACCGGTTAAGAGTTTCATTAAGGTATATTGGCAGGTGTTGGTATCTTGGCACTCGTCCACCAGCAGATAACGCAGGCGAAGTTGCCATTTGCGGCGTACCTCGTTGTTTTGCTGCAGCAGTAGGGCGGGCAGACGGATCAAGTCATCAAAATCCACCGCCTGATAGTGTTCCAGTGTAGCCTGATAGCCGGCATAAACAGCGGCCGTTTGCCTGTCCCATTCGTTGGAGGCCGTCTGAATAATGTCTTCTGGCGTTTTTAAATCGTTTTTCCACAAAGAAATCCGGTGTTGGGTCTTATATAAGGCCTCTTTGCCGGTGCCGCCCAACAATTCGTTGAGGATTTTGGCACTGTCGGTGCCATCGAGTATCGAAAAATTCTTTTTATAACCGATATGCAGCGCTTCTTCACGCAGAATGCGCATACCGAGCGAGTGGAAAGTACAGACAGTCAGCCCACGCGTGCTTTTTTTCGGCAACATTCTACCTACGCGCTCCTGCATTTCACGGGCAGCCTTATTGGTGAACGTGATGGCCGCCACATGATGCGGCGAATAGCCTATATTGGTAATCAAATATTTGATTTTCTGGGTGATTACGCCGGTTTTCCCACTGCCTGCACCCGCCAGCACCAGCAGCGGCCCGCCAAGATATTCCACAGCTTGCAGCTGCTGGGGGTTGAGCTTCATGGAGATAGGCCGTCTGAAAGAAGAGGCAGGATTATAGTCAATCCACTCAGTTTTTGCTATAGCACCAGCCCGAAGAAAAGGTTTGTAAGCCGATTGAGCACAACGGGATCATAAATAAATTAAAGAACTACAATAGAAATAGAATCAGTTTAATGTGCCCGTATTGCCTGTGGTCTACCACTTTGTTCTATCTTAAATTTAATTTACGATAAAAAAGAAAGGGGCTGAAGTAGATTAGCCCTAAATACCACACCAATCCCGCAAGATTTTCAACTGCTCACTTGGTGTGCCAAAGTTAAAACGAAACCCGCATTCTTTCAAGAATAGGGGGAAAAGACTTTCGGTTGATTCCGTTGTATTTACGTAGCACTCGCTTGGCTTGATTCCGAAAATTCCCGATGCCGTTGATGGTTTTTATAGTTTCTGTGGTCGGCAAACCTCTTGGAACGGTTAATGCGGTGATGGGTAAAACTGTTCACACTCAAAGTATCGCAACTACTCCGGCTGTCCGTATAAACGATACTGTCCGGCATGATTTTCTTTTTGATTACAAGCATTAATGCCTCGGATTCGGCATTGCCAGCTACAACCGTATCAACCTGAGTGTGCCGTTTCAAAATGCCGGAGATGACAACTTTTCCTGCCGTACCGCGTCCGCGTCTGCCTTTGCGTCTGTCACTGGAATAACTTTCGCTTGACTCAACGCAACCGTGAAAAATCCCGTTGACGGCCGGCAACAAATAATGGTTGATAACTTGGCGGATTTTGCAGTAGAACAATGCCGCCGAATTGGGATGGATGCCAAAAATATTGACAGCGGAACGGCAGTAACTTGAAGCACGCAAAACGCAGCAGTTATTTTTGCACTTTTTTCTTTAATTTGCAGGGTGTTATTTTTATTTTTGGAGGGGCATATCTGCTAAGCTAGTACAGCCCTTAAACTAGGCCGTCTGAAAAGTTTTTCAAACGGTCTGAGGTTTGCTGCCAAATAAAATCAAACAGCGGCCTACTGTTTTTTCAAACCCAAAACGTCCTGCATGTGTATCCGCCGTAATATCCAAATACACAGTAAACCGTGCCGTTCTTAAGCATGCCCGAGAATCACGCAGCCGTTATTTCGGCAGACAATGCAAGCTGTCCGGCATAGATTGACCACGTCCATGCCGGAAACCACTCTGCCGAATACGGCGTAGCCGTAACCTTGAACCGTTTTTATTTTTAAAGTTTAAGAAGTCGTTGTCGGCCACGTTGATGAAAAATTGGCTGGTGGCAGAATTCGGATTGGTCGTGCGCACCATGGCAATGGTGCCGGCGGTATTTTTCAGACCATTATCAGCTTCATTGACAATGGCTTTTTCAGTGGCTTTTTGAGTCATATCCGGCTTAAAGCCGCCGTCCTCAATCATGAAGCCATTGATAACGCGGTGGAAAAAAACCTTTGTTTACATAAGCAGTAAAATTGGCTACGGTTTCCGGTCTTTTTTTCGTCCAGTGCCAGCTCGATTTTACCCATATTGGTGTCAATAATGACGCGGGTTTCGGCCTGCACGGAGAAGGCGGTGCCCAATGTGAGGCCGGTGAAGATGAGTGCGGATAATTTTTTCATAAAAGGTTTCCAAAAATTCCAGATTGTTTGTGAACTGCGGAATTATCGTGGGTTTCTATGCAGGCTTATTTTTTCGGACAGGTATAACATATGTCATATTAAATCAATGATTTAAATGAAAAAACATGATTAATATGCAGTATGCCGATGCAGCGAAAAAGGCTGAAATCTTATCGGAAACTTTGCCGTATATCCGCCGTTTCTCCGGCAAAATATCGTTATCAAATACGGGAGCAATGCCATGAACAATCCGTAGTTGAAAGAGGGGTTTGCCAAAGATATGGCGCTGCTGAAGCTGGTGGGTATCAACCCCGTGATCGCGTGGACGGAGGAGGCCTGCAGATTAACGATATGCTCAATAGGGGGCAAAGAAGGCACATTTATGCAGGGGATGCGGGTTACCGACAGTGAAACCATGGATATTGTGGAGATGGTGCTGGTGGGCGGTCATGTAAACAAAGAAATTGTATCGCTGCTCAATCAATACGGCGGCAAAGCCGTGGGCGTTACCGGCTGCGACAGTAATTTTATCTGGGCTAAAAAACTGTTTATCGATGCGCCAGAGTGCAGCAGTGTGGACATCGGTCAAGTGGGCGTGCTGGAAAGCATCGACTGCTCGTTGGTTAAAAGCATCATCGCTTACGGCCATATTCCCGTGGTTGTCCCTATCGGTGTCGACAGCAACGGCGAAGCCTTTAATATCAATGCCGAATTGGATGCAGAAAAACTTTTGATGATGAGCAACACTGCCGGCGTGCTCGATAAAAACGGCAACCTGTTTACCAACCTCACGCCAATTAGGGCTGCAATCTAAAATTTAACATAATTATGATTATGCGAAATGTGGTAGAGTTGATACCGAGAGAAATAGTCTGATATGGGATTTTTATTTTGCGAAAGGTTGCATTATGTCCGTTTCAGTCGGTGTAATCGGTACCAAAGGAGGTATCGGAAAAACTACTATTGTAGCTAACCTCGGTGCCATCCTTGCAGACATGGGTTTCCGTGTTCTGATTATTGATGCTGATCCACAGGCATCAGTTTCAAAATATTTCAAACTGCATCACAAAGCGCCTAATGGCATTGTAGAGTTTCTTTTGGGTGAAAATTCTACCGATTTGATGCGGTCCGTTATCTCCAAAACAGTATTTCCTAATTTAGACATTATCTTATCCAACGACTTTAAAGATGACGTACGTCGCCGCGTTGATGAACGTATCGACCGTGCTTTTTTGGTGATGTCTAAGCTCGTCATGCCGTTTTTTGATAAGTCTTATGATTTCATTTTGTTTGACACGCAAGGTGCAGTTGGCCCCGTTCAGGACGCTGTCGCATTGGCATCAACGGTTTTACTGACCCCTATTAAACCGGATGTTCTGAGTGTCCGCGAATTTATTAGCGGCACCCAAGAGTCTTTAAACCGTATCCGTCATAGTGCGGTGATGAATTTAAAAGTGCCTCCAATGAAGGCACTCATATACGCACAAGATCGTATCCGCGACTCTCGTATGATTTCCGAGGAAGTTAAAAATTATTTTAAAGTCAACTTCTTGGATGGAAATCAAAAATTATTGAACACTATTATTCCGGCACAGAAAGCTTTTAAAGAAGCTGCCACTCTTCAAAAACCTGTTCATTGCATCGAGCGCGAACACCTGGGTAAAAGTGAGCCGGCGTTACAAATCATGCTTGATTTGGTCCATGAGTTGTTTTGTATCGATAATAAACCTAAGTTTTTCAATGAATTGAGCAACTTATTGCCTGAGTATGTCAATCCCGAGAATGCGGATAAGGAGGATACTCATGACTAACAAGCTCGATATGGGTGTTGTTGCAGCCAGTATATTGGCTGCAAACCCGTCTCAGTCAAAAATGGATATAGGTAAAACCCCTACCCTGCCCTCCGGCTTTTCTATGACTGTGCCTGTGTCCGAGATTGATTTTTTTAAATGGAATCCGCGCCGCATTCACGACTCTGAAGAATTCGAACATCTGAAAGAATCTATCCGTGAAGTTGGTGTGCAGCAACCTGTATACGTTACCACGCCTCCCGGATCTGACCGTTATATGCTGGCGAGAGGAGGCAATTCCCGTTTGCTTTGCCTGCAACAACTATTGTCAGAAACAGGTGACGATAGGTTCAGTAAGATTCCTGCAATTTACGTCGAATATACATCCGATGAAGACCTATTGGATGCCCATCTCATTGAAAACGAGCAACGCTCAGATATGTTTTTTTGGGACAAAGCTTACGCCTATGCGAAAAGACGTGATTTGTTCCAAGATGCCGAGGGTAAATCAATTGGGTTACGGCATTTGGCAGATAAATTTGTCAACAAAGGGATAACTAAGACCTCTTTTTCAAAATTGTCTGTCTATTTATTCGCTGCTGATACACTTCAGGCTTTAGGTAGCCTGTGCATTTATTTGTCAATTCCAAAAGCATCAGATTTGCGTAAAACTTACAACGATTTGGACTTGGTTTACAAGAATGAGGGCAAAACGGACGAGGAAGCATTTCAATTCTTTTGGAACAATTGCCTAGAAAACTGGAGCAATATCAACGCCGATACAGATGATTTGGATGTTCCAGCTTTGCAGCAATTCATTAATGAACGCTTTGCAGCAGAATTTGACATCAAAGTTGATGGTGGTGAATCAAAAACACCCCACTCTACTCCCCTGCCCCAACAGTTATCACAAGAAAAAACTGAGCTAGAAAAAAATGAACCAAAGCTTAGACCTGCTGCAACTTCAAAATCCGAAAATTCTGCAAATTCAGACGGCCTGACTGCCAATAAAAGCAATCTTAACTCAGGAACAGACAGGCCTCAGAGCGACAGCGTGGGTCGGCAGCCGGTCGATCCGGCTGGCGGCACAATCATCCCGGGCAATCTATCTTCCCCTAGAGAAAACGACACCGCGGCGGATATTTCATTCCGATATCAGTTTAGAGCGCACCCGTGATGCTATTCAGGAAGACCTGATTACTTCAGTCAGACGTCTGCTCGAATGTGTCAACTTGGAAAAGTACCTGATTATAGACCTCAATATGCCTTATGGCTTTTTACTCGGGTTGCCCAACTGCAATCAAGAACCTTTGGCCAGTAACTTCAATCCCGAAATTTTAAACGGCTATATTAATTGCTTGCATCCTGCTGCCGGAGCGGTTTACCACTACCTGTGGGTAATCAGTTCCGAAGATGCATTATGGGATGGTTTTCAAACTTTACCCAATAATCACAATCCCTTTGATAAACCCGGAATTCAAGGACAATTGTTCAAAGAAAACCGAGCCTCCGAAATTACTAAAGAACAAACGTTCAACGGCATTCTCAATTTTGCAATGTATAAGGAACGTTCTCAATGGCTATTTTTTGAGTTCGTTACACAGAGCAAGCTGCATTGTCGGCCTATACGGATTTTCTTCGTTTTTGCGCAGAGCTGGAAGCAAATGGCGGAGACAATATCGATTACATGGAAGCCGATGCCAATTGAGCCATTATAAAAACGAGTAATTGGGAGAAAAATCATGATGGAAAATAACAACATTGTAGTTGCTATACACAGCAAGCAAAATCAAGCCGGGAACCAACATCAAATTCAAATCCAAAATGAGACTGAATTGACCCGTATGCTTTTGGATATATTGGCCAAACCAACAACAAAAGACATAGAGAGCCTGAATCCGCTTACGCCTAAGAAGTATAGGGATGTTTTCATCAAGCTTGGCGAAATGAGTGCCGATGAAAAGGCAAAACTGTATCCGCAAATCGCTAAATCAAAGGCCATAAGTGTTTTATACCATATGCAAACTATTCAGCAAATCCTCGAAGAAGACGAGTTGCTGAAGAAAAAACATCAAAAGCAACTTGAAGAGGCACGCTGGCTTGTCCGCAACGGTGCATCAAATGCCTGTATCCGCGAAACTTGTACCAGAGTCAGCGAACTGGAGATTAAAAAAATCCGTTATGACACTGCCTGTCCTGTAAAGGTAGGCAGAAACAGGGCTTTGCCGGAAGAAGTGAAGCTGGATGTCATCAATTTTTGGAAAGCCGTCGTTAAAGTCGAACTCAATCAATATAACCGACTGAGACAGTTACAGGAAGCATTCCCCAATTACGATTTGAGTATGCTGTATCCCGCGACGCTTGAGAAATAAATATGGAAGAAGAAATGAATTTGTCACTTTTTCAATATCCGCAGCTGAGCGCAGAGGATCAGGGTATTCACGCCAATGCCCTACTCGGTTTGCTTTTTGAAAAAGAAATCCTGTACCAGCCATCCTATGCACAATTGGTTGGTGACACCTATGCCGCTTATTGGCTGTCATGGTTTGTCAGCCATTGCCGTTACGGCGAAAGCATCGAATTGAATGATGATGATATGTCGCATCAATTCGGCTTCAGTATGGCTCGTTGGCACACTATCCGCAGGTTGCTAAAAAAGCTCGGATATTTGAAAAGCAGCAGAAAATCCGGTGTGGTCTCCTACTCCTTGGATGAAAAAGCTTTTTCCGATGCCCATGGCGAGATTTCAAACAATGCTCCACTCATCCCGGTAGACCGTATCACAGCGGCTGCCATGTTGGATAAGGGAATGAATATGACTGATGTGTTGATTTTCTCAACGATCAAGTTTCATATGAGTATCCGAGATTTACAGGAGCAGAACAGCCTTGATGCTTCCGGAAATTTTAGCACTTGGCAGGATCACGACAGCGAGCAAAAGAACAATCTATCAGGCTATTCGGAAGTTGAGCAATATAACTCTATAAAAAAGCTTTCAAACTTTGAATTATTGCAGGTTGTGTTAATAAAAGAACTCAATATGCTTCGTTATCGTATTAATTACAAAGCCTACGGTGAACTGACTTACGCCTACGTTCATGAGTATGTATAAGGGTTATACAGGATGTTTCCCACCAAGAATACATTCAGTCCGACTGCGGTAATGTCTCCGGAAGAATACAACAAAACGCTCATGCAATGCTGGAAAATGTTGCAGGCAGGGCGACGCGTATCCATTCACCGCAGTTTGATCCAAATTACCGGTAATGACATTAAAACTGCCGCCTTCCTGTCGCAGTTGCTTTATTGGCTGCGCGTCGGCACCGAAGTGGAACAAAGGGATGGCTGGATTTTTAAAAGCATCCAACAGACGGAATATGAAACAGGCCTGACTAAAACAGAGCAGCGTAAATGCAAGGACGATCTCAAAAAGCTCGGATTCATTCAAACCGGTTTTTTCGGCCAAGGCCGCAACCTTGCATTCAAGATCAATATTGACGCAATTTGTAAGGCCGTCTGCGCCCAGTTTGGTGTTCAGAATATGTCCCAAATTACCTTGGAAGACTGGCGCAAACAGGAATTGGATTTTTTCCGCATCTATTTCAGCGATTCCGTGGTTTACCACATGTCTCTCGTTCAGATGACCGGCGATATTTATATAGCCATCATGCTCAGCGATATCTTACGCAACTGTGCCAAGAACGGTTCCGAAACATCAAAGCTGTTCAAACGGCAACGGTTGTTCAGTACCGCTACTATGCTTGAGTGGGAGAACCGCACCTTTATCACCCGAACCACTCAAAATCGCGCCCGTAAATTTTTGAAGCACCATGGTTTGATTGTTGAAGCACACTATCTTCGCAATGCCCGCATCTTTACACACCCGGACGGGCTGCTGCTGATGCAATTGTTGAAACAACGTGTGCGCCTTCCGAAACTGAGCCAATCGGTTAAACCACATGCTGCTCATCCGGAAATGCAGCAACAGTCCTTACTGCCGCAATCAACCTTTTCTGAAAACTGCGGCAACATCGCTAAACCTGCAACTCCGCAAGTGCTGAATCCTGCATCTTCGGGTTTGGCAAGTGCTGAATCCTGCAACTCCCTTATATATAAAAAACCTACGGTTTTTTCTATTACAACTACTACAAACAGCCATGAACAGTCCGAACATTCCGAGAACGGTCACAATGATGTGGTAGTGGTTGTTGATAAATGTTTAAACCAAGAACAGCAAGCACGAGCATTTGTGGCTGTCGGTAAATTTTCAGATTTAGTGTTTCCACCGAATATCCACCACGAAGACAAATCTTCGGTGCTCAAAATATTCAACCAGTATTTGCCCAACGCTGATTTGGAAACTTATCAACAGATTTTGGATGAAACCGGAGCTGGGGGAAAAAACATCAAAAACCCTCTATCGTACATTGTCGGCATTACAAAAAATGCAGCAAAGGGCGAGTTTGAACCTACCAGAGCCAAGCAATATCGACGACAACGTGAAAACACTGAGCGCAACAGGGCTAACTACGAAAAAAGTCTTAGACCAAAATTTAACGAAGAAAAAAACTGCCTGCAAACCGCTGAAGAAAGCAGAGCTGCATTACGTGAATATTTAAAAAAAGGCACAGTCGGAAGTAAACAATAAGTGTATCCACTGGATACAGTTTGAACAACCAGCTAAGTGTATCCACTGGACACAGTTTGAACAACCAGCTAAGTGTGTCCACTGGATACGGTTTGAACAACCAGCCGGGTGTATCCCCCGGATACAGTTTGGAACCAACAGCCGGGTGTATCCCCCGGATACAGTTTGGAACCAACAGCCGGGTGTGTAGCCCCTACACACTTGAAACCAACAAACCGGGTGTGTAGCCCCTACACACTTGAAACCAACAAACCGGGTGTGTAGCCCCTACACACTTGAAACCAACAAACCGGGTGTGTAGCCCCTACACACTTGAAACCAACAAACCGGGTGTGTAGCCCCTACACACTTGAAACCAACAAACCTGGTGTGTAGCCCCTACACACTTGAAACCAACAAACCGGGTGTATCCCCCGGATACAGTTTGGAACCCCAATTACTTATAGGAGAACTACTATGACCGCAACAAATGTAGAGCAGCCGGTTTCCAAATGGGACCGCCGTTTGGTAAAACAACAAATCATTATTCAAGCTCGTTCTATAAAAGCCGGTGCAGATACCGGCATTCGCGGAACAACTACCGAGTTCCCGACAACTGATAAATCTTATTTTAGTGACCGCTATGATTGGCAGGGAGAGAAAGAAAGACTGGGCATTTTGGCAACCGGTGCCGTGTATGTCTCCGAAGACGACGAAAATTACGCCAGTGTTCAAAACTTTAAATACCACTCTATGCTGCTTCGTAGGCACATTCACCGCAACCACTCAAATGGGCGGCTACGCTCTCGAATCAAACCCGAACAAATCAATCTCGATAACTATGAAATTTACACTTCCGAAGACGAGAGCTTCGGTGCCGTAGGCAATCTTACGGACGAAGAACAGGATTTCATCGAGTTGCATACCAAAGATGCCGTATGTCTTTGGACGGGTAAGAATGATAAGAAATTAGGCAATAAGCGATACGCCGGCATTCAGTACGTTATTCCGCTCAGCATTCAAATATGGAATGAAGCTCGAAATAATAATCCTTTCGCCTATGCTGCTTTATTTGCAATTGAGACAGAACTTGACACGCTTATAAAACACCTGCGAGCACAAATACAGATACTGAAAAACCAACTGGATAAAATCAATCAGACAGGTATTCATGTCAGTTTGCGTGTCAACAAAGATACGATAAAAATTCCTGTGCGCGTAGCTAATCTGGGTTTTCAATTGCTTGAACTGCTGACTATGTACGATGAACTCATGCGTTACTGCTACATCTACTTGAACAAGAAAATTGAACTCAACGAGGAAAGTGTAGAAGCAACCGGTTTCGATTCCGTTTTCGAACTGAAAAAACACGTTTCAAGTTCCTGTCGTATATTCAATCAAAATGTGTATCACCGGGCCATGAAAATCCGCTCGTTAAAAGAAATTAAATGTCGGTGTTCGGATTTATTGAACGACGTTGACGGTGAAATCGGCGAAAAACTCAGCATGGCCGTCAAAGTAAAAATGGTAGAGCCATTAACACCGGAAATTCTCAGCTATGAAGTCAAACTGAAAAGCGGAAACCTGAAAAATCCATTTTCACAGGAAGCTACTCAACAACTTATAGAATACGCCCGTAAACATGGGTTGATAGTGGAAGAGAACAGTATTCAGAAATCAGATGCCGGAGAATAACAAACTCTGGTTCTCGTTAAGACTGTATCCGGGGGATACACCTACAACTAACACTGAGTGTGTCACCCATATACGGTTGAGAACCGACAGAAAAGTGTGTAGCCCCTACACACTTTAAACAGCAGCCGAGTGTGTCCACTGGACACAGTTGAAAACCAACGGCCGGGTGTGTCCCCCGGACACAGTTTGAAACCAACGGCCAAGTGTGCCCACTGGGCACAGTTGAAACCAACAGCCAAGTGTGCCCACTGGGCACAGTTGAAACCAACAGCCGGGTGTGCCCACTGGGCACAGTTGAAAACCAACGGCCAAGTGTGCCCACTGGGCACAGTTGAAAACCAACGGCCGGGTGTGTCCCCCGGACACAGTTTGAAACCAACGGCCAAGTGTGCCCACTGGGCGCAGTTGAAACCAACGGCCAAGTGTGCCCACTGGGCACAGTTTAAAACCAATATCTGGGTGTGCCCCCCAGGCACAGTTTGAAACCAACGGCCAAGTGTGCCCACTGGGCACAGTTGAAACCAACAGCCGGGTGTATCCACTGGATACAGTCGGAACCAACAGCCAAGTGTGCCCACTGGGCACAGCTGGAACCGCAAACAGGTGTGTCCCCCGGACACAGTCAGTAACATAAAAAAGGGGAAAAATGCCTAGACAATTCGATACTTTTCAGGATCTCAGTGTCCACTATATTTCCGATAGCTACAAAAGCCTTTTAAGGGTAAGGGGGGGAGAAGAGCTGCCCCAGCAAATTAACCGTTTGGAAAACGAGTGGCTCCAACTCATTAAAGAAGCCGATACCTTCATGAAAGAGTGTAAAAACCTTTTCCAGCGAAAATACCTCTTCCTATCGTTAAAGATCGTGTACCAATATAACAAGTCCGAAAACATGAAACACTACGATCGTAAAAATTCTATCTGCCTTACCTGAGTTTCTGTTATCGGAATAAAAGTCTGACGCAATGGAAAGACGTGCAACCTCTGCTCCAGCAGATGCAGGCTACGGTGGAGGAGACTATATTGCATATGTGGGTGTTTAAGGGCTGCAAAGATTTTTACTTACGGGCGAGAATGCTTTCATCGCAAATCGATAACTTGACCGAATACCACAATCTAAACTCACAATTGCTCCAATCTACCAGCCTGGAAAAATCTATGTTGCCAAAAGCCATGTTAATGGTACCGGATGAGAATAAACTGCCCGGCTCGGGTTATTGGGGTGTGTAGGGGCTACACACTTTGGCGAAAGCCGGCACAACAGATAGGGTGTGTGCCTCCCAGGCACAGTTGAGAACCACCAGCCGGGTGTGTAGCCCCTACACACTTTGAGCAACAGTGCTAGAAATGAACACCTTAGGCAATTAAATTTGAAAGGCGATACTATGCAAAATCAAAATGAGACAAAACAAATTTTTGAATGGATTTCAGCCGAGAGGCCGTCTGAAATATTACCTGCCTCAGTGGCCGGCTGTATTTTTGAATTTTCACAGGTTATTTCGCGGATGATGGGAGAATTGAACATTACGCCAACTCGTGAAAATGTGCTTATGACGGCAAAACAGTTTTATATTCTGGCAAACCAATACTTAAATAAAAAGCTGCCGGATGTAAACGGCAGCTTGGAGGGTTTAACCGAATTCCAACTTCAACAGTCGGTTTATCAAAAGTGCCAAACGGCATTGGATGGCAAATGTGATGATGGTTTAAACCGATTGAAATCATATTTGGGTTTAGAACAGAACTTTATGCAATATCTGGGATTGGTTACTTAAAAAGAGTTATCCCATGTCGAACAACATTAAGTTTTTTTCCGATGCTGTTTAAAAGAAATTGCTGTTTTTCCCTGATGACAGCCAATTGTTTAGTTGGTGCGGGTTCGGCCGGATTTCCGCAATCTACATTGATTATTGGCATAAGTTCGACAAGTTCTGTCACGATTTCTGCTAGCGCATCGAAACGCTTTTGAAGGTCTTTGTGATCAAAATCTTTCATATTCAGACATTTTAGTTCCTATCGTGGTTGGTTATAGGACGAGGAACCATAACTATACCACGGTGCTAGCGGCAGCATTAAAGCCGTGACCGCCGGGAAAGACCGGCATTTCTTTCACTGTGAGTGTATAACCCCTACACACCCGTATTGCTGGATAAAATCATGACCAACGAAAAATACCTGTCGCAGGAACTGAAAACAGAGCGGCCTCTGCCGCGTTTTATCGCTTATCTCAAGTTGGCAATGGCAGTATTGGCCGTACTATGGTTCGTAGGCATGACTTTTTTTGTGGCATACCTTCTAATGACCTCAACCGGCATTGCCGATGTTCCTACATGGATAATCTATTTACTGGGTGGCGGATTCTTCGTACTAGGTTTTACTTCGACGATAATCAATGCCGTGGGGAATCAGTGGCAATACGGTCACTTAAAGCTGGACAATACTTTGATACTGATGGCCTGGATGATGGTTTTCGGTGTATATAGCGGCATACAGTTGGTCGGTGATGAGAACCGGCTGGGAGATAACGACAGGGTTTTAATTATGCACGGGATAAACAGTTTGGCATCACGAGCTGCGGCTAACGATGATAGCGAACAGTTAGCGTTTTGGTGTCAAGAACGTGTACGTTATGAACAGCAATTTAAAGGGTGGTTGCTACCGGATATGCCAGACGCTTGTAAACACTAGAACATAGTAAAGGGGACTTTATTCCGCTTTTGAGGCCGTCTGAGATTTTCAGACGGCCTCTCTGTGTGTCCCCCGGACACAGTTTGCAACCAACAGCTAAGTGTGTCCCCCCGGACACAGTTAGAATCACCAGCCGGGTGTGTCCACTGGACACAGTCGGAACAAAAAAAATGTTTGACATCTGCTATTGAATGAGATAATATAACTATACCCTATCTTTATTTATTTAATTTGGGATAGTTTATTCCAAATTTCAAATCCGCAGATCTCCTGGGTCAATTATTCAGGAGATTTTGTGATGTCTGTAAAAATTGAAATCCGTGGCAATATCGGCGACGGAATCAAAATCCAAGAAGGCGAACGTAACGGCGAGCAATACAAGGTTTTGAGTTTTTCCGTTGCCTCAACCAAACGAAAAAAACAAATTGTAAATGGTAAAGAGGAATATGTGGCAGACGGTACCACTTGGTATAACTGCTCATATTGGAACAAGGACGTTGATGTTTTACACGCAAACCTGCAAAAAGGGTTGCCCGTCACCGTTACCGGCCATGTCGCCCGCACCGCCACTTATACGTCTAAACAAACAGGCGAGATTTTGCCTGCAATCGACGTACGCGTCGAAAACGTCTACTTAAATCTTAACAGTAAACGCCTCGAAGAAATCAAGCTCAAACCCGCGCGCGGTCCCAATGAGACCGACTCGGATGATGAGGGCGACCCGTTTTAAGCCGGTGCCGGAATATTTCGGTATTCCGGCTATTCGTATTTCCTATATTAATTTTTCGGTAGATGGCCATGACCTTAGATTTTTTCAAAATAAATCAGAATCGGGATCGCGGTGTCCAGTTCATCAGCCTTAAAACTGCGCTTGATGACACCAAAATCCATTATTTTGAAAAGGAAAATGCAATCGGCGTGATCGGCGAGTTCGCGCCGGTCTCCGGTTGGTCGAGAACATTGCGTAATGCCGTCGTGGAAATGCTTAATATGGATTTCCCGGCTGACACCTTCACCCAATTCATTCAGCTCAACTATCCGTATGTCGATACACGATTGGAACAATATCTGAAAGAGCGTGCCGGCTGTGACGGCGATATATCCGTCCGCATGGCTCAGCAAGCGGTCAGAGAGCGGGCAGCTTTCCTGCGTCAGGGCTGCGAACATGCTCTGATTCCTTCTTCCGATATCAGAACCTTTTCATCCTTGGGGCTTTGGACCCTCAAAATTCCGCTTAAAAAAGCCAAAAACCCGATTAAGGCCAACGACGCCGAACTGGATCGTTTTTACGACGAGTGCGATCAATTCCTTAAATTGGTCGCAGTCTGCTGTTCCCATTTGGATGCGGCCGGCCTTCCGGTTTCTTTGTTAGACCGACAGCTCTATGCCGTCCTGCGCCGTTATTTCAATATCAAAGGGCCTTGGGACAGCGGCCTGTCTGATAACGAACCGCTCAATGAGCAGCTGTTCCCCCCGGGGAGTGCGGGTGACTGGGAAGCCGTCAATACGCCGTTTATGCACTTTTCCAACTTTGGTGAAATGGGACAGGAACAATATGTCGGTGCCCTGACTATCGACCGCTACCCCGACCAAACAACAAAATGGCATATGTCGAAAATGAACGAATTGCTCGGCAATCCTGCCGGCCGCAACCCGCAGCCTGGGGTGCCGTTCGCCATTACAACGACCATCCATTACCCGGAGCAAAACAAAGAACGCGCGAAATTCGTTGCGGCTACTACAACAACGGAAAAATCAGCCAAACAGGAATCCACCAGAAAATACAATAACCGTATCAGTGCCCGCCAGGCCGGCTTCAAATTGATGAATAAAAGCTTGGGTGAAGGCGGCCAAGTGGTTAACGTCAATACCACCATCCAGTTTTTCCATGAAAACCAGGAAAAAGTCCGCGATGCCATGACAAGAATGCAGTCCTATCTGTCATCCATGGGCATGGTCATGAAGCCGGAAACTTTCCTGCCGGAAGTGTCGTTCCTCAATAATTTGCCGATGAATATTTCGGCAGAGAGTGTCAAAAAGACATTCCGTTTCCGCACTATGACCAGCCGGCTGGCAGCGCATTTGCTGCCCGTATTTGACGACTGGGGCGGATACGGAAACGAAATGATGTTTACCACACGACGTGGCAAACTCGTTTCATACAGCATTTTCCACGACAACAACAGCAACTACAACACGATGATTTTGGGCGAACCCGGGGCGGGTAAAACCACCGTGACCCAAAATATCATCGAAGCCCTGCTTTCCTTGGGAGCCAAGGTGTGGACAGTGGATACGGGCAGCAGCAACGTGGCTTCAGCCAGCGTCCGGGGTGCAGAAATTCTCGACATACACGAAAAGTCCGACCTCTGTCTCAATCCGTTTACCAAAGTCAGCGATTTCAACAAAGAGGCAGAAATGATCTTGCCGATACTCGGCAAGATGGCCAAGCCGATAGAGGGTCTGAACGATTACGAAAACGTGCTCATGCTCGATGCCATGAAGCAGATGTTTACCCGCAATCAGAATCATACCGATATCGACGACATTATTGACTATCTCTACTCGCAATCCGGAAGAGATGCGGAAATCCAGCACCGGCTGGCACGCCTTCTCAGCCCTTTCGGAAGCGATATGCCGATGGGGCGGTGGTTCAACGGCACCAATAATTTCCGGACCGAAGCGGATTGGACCTTAATCGAGCTGTCCGGCATGAGCAATAACGAGCATCTGCGCGACGTAATTTTGATGGTTGTGGCATCAACCATCAAACAGGAAGTCTATCTCAGCCGCGACAACCGCAGAAGAATTTTGGTGTTGGGCGAGTGTGGTGAATTGTTGGGCAACCGGCCTTTTGCCGAGTTTACCGCCCGTCTGACCTCCAAAAACCGTAAAGAAGACGGCGGCGTGGTGGTAGAGGCCCAACATTTGGGACAGGTTCACGCTACCGAGTACGGTGCGCTGATTCAGGGTAACTGCTATACCAAAATGTTCCTCAAAACACCTGCGGATTCACTGAAAAATGCCAGAAAACAAGGATGGTTCGAACCTTCTCCCTATATCGACGGCCTGCTCAAGAGCCTGCACACGGTCGCCGGTCAGTATTCCAAAATCTGCATCATTGCCGGTGACAATCTGGCCACAATCGTACGCCTGATAGAAACCCCCTATAACCGCGTTATGTACAACACCAAAGGCCAAATGTTCAAAGAGCTGCAAAACAGGGTGCGCAACGGGGAGGATGTTACCGATTTGATTGCCGCCGAAGCCCGGGCGCTCTACGGCGACGGAACTTACGACTAAACGGAAAGAGTACAGCAAAATGAATGAAAATCAAACTCCCTTCCCCCAACAACCCATCCCGGCTCAAGGCCAAGATAAAACCCCTACAAGTGCTTCAGGGATGTTTTTCATCGTTTTGATGATCAGCCTGCTGGCTTTGCTTCTCGGCGGTTACAGTTTTTACAAAATCGTATATGGCAATAATTCTGCATCCGGTATCTATATGGTGGACGGTGTGAGGTTGACTGCATCCTACTTGGAAAAAGCCCGTAAGGAACAGGCAGCCGGTTACAAGACACCCGATCAGATCGAGCGCGAGACGTTGGCTACCGAGCAGGCGGTTCAGGCGGCCATCGATAAACTGGCGGCAGACGGCAAGGTGGTCATTCAAAGCCGGAATACGCTTGCCTATCCCGGCGAATCGGATATTACCGCACAGATTGCAGAAGATTTAGGCATCACTTTGTTACCGGAAAACCAACAAAAGGAGCTGTTGGGACAAAAAATAGGATCGGCTGATGCGATACCTGCCGCATTGCCGCAAGACGATAGCGATGCCAGAACCGGCTCGGGATTGGATTAACGCATGAAACACTTCGACTTCAGCCGTAAACGGTTGCTGACAGGCTTCATTTTAGGCTTGGTCTTGATTGCGGTTAAAACCGGGTACGACCATGCGTATCCGAATAGAAAGTTACTGGTGGGCAAACAGGTCATGAGCTGCCTGCCCTGGGATTTTTACTACTGGGACAGTGACCGGCCTGCCGGCGAAATCAAGCGTAACGACCTTTTGATATTCCCGGCAAGAAAAATGCAGCCCGTCATCAAGGACGGAGAAAAAATCGTCAAGATGGCCGCCGGCCTGCCGGGAGACAAGGTCACTATCCGCGACGGTATCGTTTCCATCAACGGTTCGGTCATCGGTGATATGGCGTACGGCGCAAAGAGCTTTAGCAAACCGATGAATTACTGGGACAAGGAATATGTGTTACAGCCAAACGAAATTTTCGTATTCGGAACAGAGTACAACTCCTACGATTCGCGCTACTGGGGGGCTTATCCGATGGATTTGGTCGACGGCCACGTTTCTGTGCTTTTCTAGTGCATATGCGCAAATCGACTTTGCCCGGCCGGTTAAAGCGCCAAACAGCCATAATACGCAGGCATTACAGGCCGAAATTGCCGGCTATGCCGGCCAATCCGCTCAAAGCACCATGCTGCTGCCCAACGGCCAACACCCGACCATGCGCGAGCTGTCTCCGACACGCACCGTGGTTTTTCTCTCCCGCAGTATGCCTGAAACCGTATTGATTCACCTGTTGAAGCAAGGGGCAGGCCGCAAAGATGTGGTTTTTGCCTTTCGAGGCTGGGGCGACGGTCCGGTCACAGATATGTTCAAGTACAGCAAAACTCTGCTTGGCAAACTGCCCGCGCAAGCGCGCAAAAAACCGCCCCAAATTATCGTGATGCCGGCCGCCTTCCGCGAATACCGTATCCATTACGTCCCAGCTGTACTGCACCGAGACAACGACAATAAATGGTATTTACTGCAAGGGGCGCAGTCCCTGGATGCTGCCGTCGGCACCATCCGCGCCCGTCGCTTTAACGAACGTGTCAGCCGGCAATACCGGGTTTCTGAACCCGACCAAGCCGTGGTGATGGAGCAGAAAATGAAGCGGCAGGATATACGGCCGCATATCCAAGCGGCACAACAAAGCGCCCGCAAACTGTTGGAGGGAACCGTAACCCTACCCGTCAACACCGAATACCGGCGCTACAACTATGCACCTTTCGTGGCTTCTACCTCCGATATCGTCAACCCCCGAGACGGTAAGGTGCTCTACCCCAAAGGCACCCGCTTCAACGTTTTGGCTTTGGATCCTCAGGGAAAACGGGCCATGGCCGTAATCGACGGCCGCAGCCGCTGGCAGGTTGAATTTGCCCGTCATCTGGTGGCAAAAAAACCGGATACATTAGTGCTGTACACCAAGCTAGGGTATTTGGCCGACGCAGGCATACCCGCTTCACCGTTGGATGCCGCCATGAAAGTCCGTCTGAAGGTTACGGGTGTGCCGACCTATTACCGGCAGAACGGAATGGTATTTAACGTAGTGGCCGTGCGGGAAGGAAAAAGATGAAAGCAAAACGGTTTTCTTTAATCGCCCTCGTAGCGGCCTGCCTGTCTGCATGGCCGTTAGCGGCAGCTGCCAATACCTGTTCCAACGCCGGTATCAAAACACTGATGCAGTTCGATTTCGATTCCGCATTTCCGCTGCGCATTATGGGACAGACGGTTGTTGAAGGCGGCGATGTGCCCAATCCGCCGGGAGCAACTTCCAAATCCGTCTGTAAATGCGGGGAGGAACCCTATGTCATTTACGGCTACACCCGTGGTATGTGGCTCCCTACCCGCTTTGTCGAGGTGGTGCGCGAAGCAACCTGCTCACCGGTGTACGGCTCATCGGTAAAAACCATGCTCCGGCAGTTGGCCAAAGTGAACGGTGTGGCCGCCAAGTCCGTAAAGACAAGCACCAACCTCACCGGTGGCGGCGAAGGCATGAATGCGTATGAAACAGGATTCCGCCACTATCACAGCTGGTCTTTCCCTTATTCGGATATGTATGGTTGGACCCCACGTTGCTTTGTCAAAGGTGGCGAACTGGAAACCTCCATAACCCAACCGGCCTGGTCGGGCAGCGATCAGGTGTTTTCCAATTTGCTCTACCCCGAGTGGATGGCTCTGGGCGTTTTGACGGCAACGCCGCTGTTTGATCTTGCCGCCCACACGGCCTCCTGTGCTGCCAATACCACCGGTGTGGGCTGGGGCATGGTGGATGATGCGGGCTATTGGCTGGGCGGCTGCATGGGCATGAATCTGCCCGCCGTCGGTGTCATGTCTTCAGAGCGAAACAATATCGTCGGTACTTCCACCATTCTCAACCGTTCCATCATGGTATCAAACCGTACCGGCGGCTTCGCTTCCATGAAAACCGTCGGTGACGATGCTTTATGTTCGCCGATTCCCGCACCTTTTCCGGCCAAATCCGAATTCAAGGCCGCCATGTTGTTCCCCTACCCTGAAAACGGCAGCGGTGCGGGTAGCAGTGATTCGGTATCAGGAGGGGTTTCGGCCCAACTTTCCGGAGCGGTAGCCGATTTCTTCAATATCGGCAGTAAAGGCGCACACCGCCTGGGAGCTTCGGACTTCTCATGGGCGAAAGGGCGTAACGACCAATCTACCAACAGTAACGATACCGATGCGGTGTATCTGCTATGGCGGTGGGTGGATTGCTGCGAATTCAACTGAGGAAAAACATGAAACCGAACACGATTGCTTTTGCCTTGATATTTTGTGCCGCTATGGCGGCAGCCCAGCCTTCTGCGGAGCAAAAGGTATTCGGGATGCCGGGGGCTGCAACCGGAACGACGGAAGCCAAAACACCGCAGCCGCAGGCCGCATCGAAAACCGTCAAAACCGCGAAAACGGCCAACAAACTGCCGCCCCAGGCTCAGGCAAAGCAGATGTATGACCGTTTTAAC
Source organism: Neisseria musculi (assembly GCF_014297595.2). Taxonomy (NCBI): domain Bacteria; kingdom Pseudomonadati; phylum Pseudomonadota; class Betaproteobacteria; order Neisseriales; family Neisseriaceae; genus Neisseria; species Neisseria musculi. Next base: position 786,171 of record NZ_CP060414.2, read on the forward strand.
GCCGGTGATCTGCTCTATGCCTCAAAGCTTAAGGATGCAGCCAATGCCGGAAACCCGTGGGCGGCATTGCAATACGGTTTTTTGGCGCATAGGGGGCGTTTACCCGGGCAGAAAGGGGTTAACCTTGCCTTGGCTCACAAAGCATATATGAAAGCCGTCAGACAGGGCGGAACGCTGACCGGAAACCATTTGGCCGCATACAACTTGGGATTGATTTATTACTACGGCGGCAACGGCTTTGCCAAAGACGGACGCGAAGCATTGAAATGGTTCGGCCTCGCCAACCAGTCCTACCGTGAATTCAAAAAATCACAAGGTGCAACGTTTTGGCCGGCGGCGCTGTACAGCGCACAAATACTCGAAAACGGTTATGGCGGCGTCAAAGCCGACAAAGCCGCAGCCAGGGTTCACTGGCAGGCAGCCGCCCGTGCCAACGACCCGGCCGCTCTTTACGGCTTAGCCCGCTCGGTTGCCCCCGAAAACCCTTTTGTCGCCATTGCCTCATTTAAAAAAGCGGCTGACCGTTGGCATGTACCCTCCATGCTGGCTTTGGCCAAGTGGTACTCGACCGAAGACAGGCTGCATCAGGCCGATCCCGTTCAGGCTGCCGCATGGCTGCAAACGGCAGCCATGGTTGACCGCAGATTTTCGGCTCAGGCAGCCGGTTACAGCCGCCGTCTGAATGCCAAACAGCAACAGACGGCCTCGAGCAAAGCCGCACAATGGTTTAAATCCCGTGGGATGAAACCGCCCGTACATGATTATTCCGCCCCTCTTAACGAAGACCCCGCCGCCCGCTAGGAGTGAATGATGAACCGAAAATTGAAACTGTCTTTGATGACCGTAGCGATGTTGTCGGCTGCCGTCGCCTGGTCACAGCGAAACGCATTTGATGCGGCTCAACCCGAAGGTTACTTTTGGTACAAGGACAAACCCAAACAAGTAAAGAAAGAAGAGCCGAAACCGGAAGAAAAAACACCGCAACCCCAACCGGCTGCGCCAAGCCAAAGTCCCGTATTAAAGCCCGGCAGCGCCGAATGGTTCCGTCAAACCGAGCAGAAGCTGTTGGACAATTTGAGCAGTGACCCTTCGGAGAAAAATGCTTTGGCCTATAAAGCGTTCGAGCATTTGCGTAACGACCGCGTGGACGAAGTAGCTCGTACCACCGAAAAGATTCTCAACAAATATCCCTATTTATCCGAGGCCGTGCGCGTACCGATTGCCGCCCATGCCCGCCAGCAGGCACTTTGGCAGATAGACCAAGCCAAAGAAGGCATCATCGGCGACCTCCGCAATAAGGCCGGTCTGTGGATGTTTTTCGACAGCAACTGCAATTTCTGCCACGCCCAGTATGAAACGGTAAAAATGCTGGAGCAAAAATACCGAATAGAGGTGCGTTATATCAGTATCGACGGCGGCGTTATCAAAGGCATGAACCAAAAACAGGTCCGATTCGACAACGGCGGTTCCCGTGCACGCCAGTTCGGCATTAAGGTAACACCTGCCGTAGTGATGGTGGTACCCCCGGAAACCGCAGCCATCATCGCCCACGGCGCCATGAGCCTTTCGGATTTGGAGGAAAAGATAGTCACGGCAGCCATCGATATGAAGATTGCCGATCCGAAACTGACCCGTACCGCCAAGATGAACGAGCGCGGCATGATTGAGCAGAGCGACTGGGAAGCTGCCGGCTTTACCGGCACGGAAACCCCGGAAGAGTTGTCCGAAAAAATCTACCGCATCATTACCAAAAAAATGGAGCAGTAGCATGAATGTTTTCAAACTCACCCGTGTTCAGGAAGCATACGGGCGCGATTACAGGCAGGCATATCCGATTATCGGCGAAATCTGCGCCCATGATTTGCAACGCCGCTGCGAGCTTATCGAAGAGAGGGAAAAAATGATCGGCGAAATCGGCGAGCACATGAGCAGCGTGTTTTACGAACGTATGGACAGCTACTTGATTCGACGCGATACCGTTTGCGGATCGGATTTGGATGCGCTGTTGGAAAAAATTGAAAAGTTTCTCGGAGTACCCCCAGTATGAATCTTATCAAAAGGCTTTCGAATGTTATCGGCATTCTGCTGACAGTCGTTCTGCTGGCCGTCAGCGTGAATGCCCGTGCCGATATCGGCAAGGGCATGGATATGATGTGGACGCAGACCAATCCGTCTTTCGGTGCGGTCAACGGCAACTACGGCGGCCAGCTCGGCGGCTTCAGTATGCGCTCCCCCGTGCGTTCGTTCAATATTGTCGCCTACGACCCGCCCCGCTTTGCCGCCGGGTGCGGCGGCATTGATGCGTCGTTCGGCTCGTTCTCAATGATCTCGCTCGACAATATGCGCAATATCATGCGCGGCATCATGTCCAATGCCGGCGGCTACACCGCCAAAGTGGTATTGGACAACCTTTGCACACGCTGCCAGGGCATCATGACCGGCCTGCACGATCTGACATCCAAAATCAACAGCGCATCCAAAAATACCTGCCAAATCGGCAGCCATTTGGTCGATGCAGCCCGGGGCACCACCCAGCTGGGCAGTTTGTGGAAAAACGACGGTTTGTCATCCCGTGAAGCAGTAACAGCCGCTGCCAAGGGTGCATTTTCGGATTTCTACGAAGCAAACGAAAACCGCTTCAAAAACGGTCAAAATGCCAACCGTGAAGGCAATGCGGCCGACGAAAGCACCATTTACGGCAACAATCTGATGAACACCTTGGCCAGCACCGGTGTTTTCGGAAACGGCAGCAGCGCCGCCGCAAGCATCGATACCGCCCCTTACGGCGGCGACCAGGGTTTTCTCGAGCTGGCCATGAACCTCTACGGCACCGACATCAACCTGACCGGCAGCAATGCCGCCTCCTCTTCTTCCGGCGGCGATTTCGCCAAAGGTTCGACCAACCGTAAAGACAAGCAGCTGGCACCACTGTGGAGTTTTGACGATTTGGTAAACGGAGCGCCGACCGGCGGCAACCTGAACGGTTACAGCTGCGAGGATTTCAATGTCAGCAAAGCCGACAGCTGTCAGAACGTTGCGGTCAAACAGACAGAATATCCGGGCACCAAGCGCTACATCATCGGCCTGCTGGCGGGCAAACAGACGAATATGGGTGACAGTAATGTTATGGGCGATTCCCGCACATCTGCCATCGCACCCGACAGCATCATGGCTTACCTCTCCGACAACTCCGTAACCTTGGACGAAAGACAACACCGCTTCCTGAACGCCTTGCCGATCGAAACCCGTACCGCCTTATCGTCGGTAGCCGCCACCGGCAATACCGCACTGATGGCCATGATGGTGGATTACGTCGCAGAATCGCTCGGCCGCAATATGGCAGCGGAGCTGGTTCAGGCAATGAACAAAACCCTGTCTGTTTCGTATTCGGCCAATGTATCGAACGGCAAAGACATCGCTCCGATGTCCGAAGTTCAGAAAGCGCAATCGGACAAATTGGAGAGAAGGGCTGAAATTTACCTCGACCCGGAAAGCCGTAGCCGGATGCAGCGCAGCATTCTGAATCAGACAAACATTACCATGAAGCTCAACGGCTTGAATTAACACCATAGAGGCCGCGTCATGTCAGCAATCAAACAGTACCTTACCCGAATTTATATTCTATTCCTGCTACCTTTGCTCTACGTTCCGGCGGTTTGGGCGGAGCTTCCGCAGGATACGGTTGAAGGAGACCCCGGAATCTTTACGATTTGGGTTTCCGGCGACCTCGAACCTGCCTGGCGGGCATTCAAGATGGCTGCCCTGCTCTTCGGCGGCGATGGTCCGTTTATTTTCGGCGTTATCAAGGTCGGGTTACTGATAGCCTGTTTGATGGCGGCCATCTATATCATGACCGCAGGCAAACTGACACCGTTGCAGAACCTGTTCATGGTGTTTTTATTTGCCGTGCTGATGGTACCCAAAACTACCGTATATATTGCCAATTATATGGATGAAAACGGTATGGCCAATGCCGGTGCCGTCCGTTTCAAACAGGTGGACGGTGTTCCGTTCGGTGTGGCCGCCCTGCTGGGTTTTTTCAGTACGCTCAGCTATTACACAACAGTCGGGGTCGATACGGCCGCCCAGTTCGTCGCTGATGTCAATTGGACGGGCGCTTCGGGTTTCGATACCGGCACGGAGGCGGGCGGTTTGCCGCTATACGGTTCGCAAGGCGTACACAGTCCCCTGAAAACCCTGATTGGACTGCGTCGCACCTTTGCGCAAGGCGGCAACCCGATGCTGACCACCAATATGGCCACTGCCGCCCAAGACTGCAAAACCTGGAATAAACGCTGGGGGGGAAACCACAAACGGCGGTTATCTCAATGTGATCACCAAAGGCTTGCAGAGCGGTGAAACCAAGGTTTGGCTGGAATCGGGTGCAGGTGACGGCAAGGTGGTACAGGCTGCCATGAATTGTGCCGATGCGGGTAAAGTGATTGCTGCGCAATCTCTGGCATTATCCACACCAAAACCGGGTAAAACCTATTCTCCGGCAGCTGAGCAATTACAGGTGGGACTACGCAATATCAGCAGCGGCAAAACCATGCAAATCGGTTCTCAGGCGGCAGTGATACAGAAGGAACTTAATGCCCTCCCCTCTGCGGTGGCGTCGATTTCCGGTGCTTCGGCAGGCAGCGCCGAAACCCCCCACAACATCTTGAAATTCGCCTATGACCGGGTAATGGCCAACGGCGGCCATCTCAACCCTAACGAATTGGCACGTTTTTACAGCGCGGGCGTGGCGGTAGATGCCGCCAGTATTCAGTCGGCGTTGATATTAAACCGTGTCGCACAACGCTGTATCGGTAATTCCGACCCATCCTGCGAACGTGCCGAACAGATTATGGGTGAGGCCTTGTCGGCAGCGGCCGTGGATGCGGCCGGCGAAGCCAGCGGCTGGCAGAGTATGTTCCAAAAATTTATGAATTTCATGCTCTCTTTCTACGTCATGATTACTCCGCTGATGATCTTCGTCGTTTTGGTGCGCGGTGTGAAGAGTTTTGTCATTCTCGGAACTTATGTCGTGTTGGCGGCGTGGATGAACCTGCTGTTACCGGTGCAGACCATCGCCGGCCATTTCCTGCAATACGCCTTGTCCGACGAGCTGTATAACATGCTGAGTGAAGCGGTATTGAGCCAGAAACCCTTGGCGGCTTTATCGCCGCAGTTTACCGACAGGGTTTTCGAAGAGTTGCAGAAAACCATTCTGACCGGCTCGACGATTATGTCCGGTGTCTCCACCCTCGCCCTGTTGGTGCTGATAGGTTCCCCGTATGTGATGAGCCGCTTTGCCGACCGTTCCACTATGGTGGGACAAGGTAACATCGATGAAAAAACAGAATCGCCGAAACTGGACGAATCGCCCGTTATCGACGCAGCCGGCATCATTTCCCGTTCCGGTGCGGGTCAGGCTTTGGAGCGCGGCAGTCAGCTGATGAGCCAGGCCGAAGCCGCCTTCCCCGGCAAGCTGGATTTGAGTGTCAGCAGTGCGGTGCAGCAGCAGGCGGTTTCCACCGTCGATGCCGCCCTGAGCAAGGCGGAAAGCCAAACCCTGTCCGAAATGCTGGCCACCACCGACAGCAGCGGCAGGGTGCTGGCAGACGGCTTTGTGCTCTCTAAAGGTCATGACGGCAAATGGACTTTTGATTATGCCCAAAAAGGCGAACAGGTTATGTCGGATGGCAATTCGCAAAAAATTACGGCAACCGCCAATGCGGGCTTCCAAGCGTTCGGTTTTGTGGGCGCGGGTGTTCGGGGTAATGCAGAGGCAGGACAGGCTGAGGAACTTAAATACGTCGACAGTAACGGCAACAGCCACAGCCTGTCGGCCTCGACCAAACTTGACGATATCCGCAAATTCGAAACCTCATCCGGCACGATGGACGCAAGCACCTTGCAGGAAGCCCGCCAGCAGGCTGTTACCGATATGCGCAGCGAACGGGAATCGCTGCAAACCGCTACCAGCTCGACCTTGTCCAACGGTGCTTCTGCCAGCATCGATTTGGATACCTTCCGCAAAGTGGGATTGTTGGATCATGCCGGCGGCCAAATCGGTCCGGACGGCCGGTATGTTTACGGTGCGTCTGATCAGATTTTTGCTGCGGCCAAAGCAGCCGGCACATACAACCAAACGGTAGCCGATGCGGTCATGCGTGCTGCCGATGCGCCGGGCAATGTCGATGCCAACGTGTACAAAGAGCTGTACGGTTACAGCGTCAACGGCAGCGATGCCGAAAAACTGGCCGCCACCGCCGCCTTCCAAAGAGTGTTTCAGACGGCCTCCGAGCACGGCCTTGCCGGCGCCAAGCCGATTGCCGACCAGTTCGAGAGCAAACTCAATGCACTGGAATACGGCACCCGTCACAGCGCGGACGTGCAATCCAAAATTAACGGCGGGATGGATGCGGCCGCAGCGGACAGACTGGGTTCCTATGCTGACCCGATAGACAAAGGCCGTCTGAACGGAGTCGGTCAGAATGTGGCGGGGGTGCAGGGGCGTGTTAACGGTGCGGAAAGCGAAATGACTGCCCGCCAGCAGATTTGGGAATACAACAACCAAAAAATCCGTGAGGCAGCGCAGGAAGTCAACAGCATACAGAAACAGATTAACGAATTGGAAAATCCTGCCAAGCAGGTTGGCAGGGGGGTGGAGGAAGTTCTTGGCCCGGACAACACCAAAGCGGCTCTAGTGGCTGCCGGTGTGGCCGCCGCTCCCACACTTAACGCCATACGGGCAAAAACGGCTGAAACCGAAGTACAGCAGGAGCAGACAAAAAATCAGGAAGACATTCAGCGGCTGAAAGAAAGAAAAGAGGAGCTGATTCAAAAAATCAACAGCTTCGATCCCGGCAATATGGTGCGAACCTTCGACGGCAAAGCGGTATCCGAAGTGTTGGGCTTCAATCCGGCGGAGCGTTTCGGCGGTGCGGACAGAATGGATCTGCGCGATGATACTCCCGTTCAAAAACAGTCTCCGACCGCCTCCGCTAGCACCAATGACGCTTCGCATGTCGGGATGCAGAAAGCGGCGGAAATGGTTAAAAAGATTACCAGCGAGAAGTTTTCAACTGATCCGGACAAACTGATCCATACTCCCGACCATATTGCCGCCCGGCGCGGGCTGGGAATGTGTGCCAACGGCACGGCGCTGATTCTCGGCAAGGCCGACCTGATAGACGACCGCAAGCACGGTAACGCCCAAGAAATGGGCAGGGAGCTGCAAAGCCGCTACGGATGGTCGGTGGTGGCCGGCGGTGATGTGACCGACCGCAAAGGAACAATCGAGGGCTATACCCCGCGAGACGGCCAAGTGGCATTGATTTCGCCGCACGGTATCGGGCCGAAAGACGGCAAAGGCGGCGACGAACACGGCCATATCGCGGTTTGGGTACAGGCTGCCGACGGCGGCAGAGGAGCCTGGGTATCCGATTATTATCAGGGAGACCGTATGGTACCCAACGGCAACTATATAAACGGCGGTTCCAAGATTACCATTTTGGAAAGTCCGCAGATGAAAGAGCATTTTGCCAAGCTGGAAGCCAAAGCTCCGGAAACGGCTGAAAACACGCAGAAAGCACCGGACGGGTTTGCCTCATCGATTAAATCGCTGATTGCCAAAGCCGAAGGCAACTACCATTCCGTCAATCTCGGCCGGGCTCACGGTAACCGCTCTTCAAGCCGCGATTTGTCGAATATGACCGTAAACGAAATTATGGCCGCCCAAAAACGCAATGAGTTTAACGTGGTAGGCAAATACCAAATCGTTGGAACCACTTTCCGCGATGCCGTTAAAGCATTGGATCTGAAAGGTAACGAGAAATTCACCCCCGCATTGCAGGAACGTATTTTTAACGACTACCTGCTGAAAAAAGCCGGCGGCGGTGCCGCTTGGGACTATATCCACGGCAAACACAACGACATCAATAAGGCGTTGGTGGCATTGGCCAAGGAATGGGCGGCATTTCCGGTTCCGGCTGCCATGAAAGGCCATGTCGGACAAGTTCAGGCCGGTCAGTCTTATTACCACGGCCACAACGGCAATAAGGCGCGGTTGAGCATTAACCAGGCTCGGGCGGCTCTGATGGATGCCCGGAAATGATTAAAACAGACGGCCTGCACACAGGCAGGCCGTCTGAAACCAATGGCGGAATTATTTTGTCATGGAAAAAAAGACATAGGATGCTATAGCGGTCATACACAACAACTTGAAGACGGTGGCAATGACTTTGACGGTTGTCCACGGTGTATTTGGGTCGCCGAAGATGTCCGTTTTTCCGTAGTAAATGTTTCTGGGATTATCAGCATGCATTATGTCGTTTTCGATGCTTTCATCATAAGAATCATTTTTGTATAAAGACATTATTTATTCTCCTTATATTTTAATTCAGGCCGTCTGAAATCAGGAGTTCAGATAGGCAGTAAACAGTACTATGGCTAGAACGGCACACAGAATCAAAAATATCAGAACTTGGTGCAGCCTATAACCGCTTTTATGCCGGTTGTTTTTGACATAGTAGGCTTTTTCTCCCCGGTGATTATTCACGGTTACGTTCTGTTGGATGATTTGTCCCGGTGGTGCAGTTTCCTGGAACTGGGGTGGTACCGCATCGGCTTTAGGCCGTTCGGCTTTTTTAACCATCAGGACATCGTATGCCCGCCAAGGATTCGTCCGTTTCGACAGAGTTAATTCGACCTCGTCGCCATGGTGTAGGTAAACGTAGTCCCAATCTTTGACTGAAAATCCGGCCGGTCGGTTCCCGTTGTCTGCTTTACGGACGAGAATGTTTTCGGGCAAAAGTATATCGTTGGGATGGAAAAAGCAATAATTATTGTAGCCGAGGGCAATGCGGATTATTTTACGGCCATTTTCCATCACTTCTATTCTGCCGTATTGCCTATTTTTTGGAGTATTACTCATGATGTTTTGTAGTCTCCTGTATAACTTATCGCCTGCCCCGTGTCTTTTAGCGGATGACCCTGACCGAGCGTAAATGCTGGAATTTGCCGTTTTTCAGCAAAAAATAATGATAACCGAACTGGCTGCTGCCCATGTTGTCGTTCAAACGGTCATCCATACAACCGGAGGCGATCACCAAATTGCTGCGGGGGTCGGAGCGGAAATCACCGTACTCCTCCGACGTGCCGCAGCCCATAAGCATATTGCCCAAGTATATCGGCGTACCGGTCTTGTTGTCGATGGCACCGATTCCGACACAGCCGGAAGAGCCGCAACCGAAAGTAGAATATTTGCCCGCCGCATTGGGTTTGTTTTCCGCCAATACGTTGGTCAGGCGGGTTTTAAAAGTCCGAGCGTAGCGGTTTTTCAGGTTTAGCGGTGCGCTTTTACCGTTAAACCGGTTTTTGGTGGGATAACCGTCAAACCGGTATTCGCGCTGTTTTTGAGCGGCTTCAAATTGAGCTGCGGTCATGTTTAGCTCAGGCCCGGCAGATGCCGGTAATGCGGCTGCCGCTATTAACGTGGCAAAAAAAACTTTGGGTTGCATATCGGTAAGCTCCTTGTTTTTATATTGTTGTCAATATATCATAATATGATATGTTGTGTACTGATTTTTGAAGGGTGTATCCAAATGAACAAACTGATTTGGGCAGTTACTGCCGCCCTATTCCTCCCGACTTTAGCGGAGGCAGGCCAGCGCGAGCGGGTCGAAAGTTGTCTGAAAGGCCGTAAGCAGACCCCATCCTGTCGCAACATGCTCGCGAACTATTGGAAGCACGAATCGGTAATCGAGCGCGGAGCCTGTTTGGAGGGTGTGGATCCGAGGCTGATGAAGTCATTGATTGCTTATGAAAGCATGTACGACAACAAGGCCGTTTCCCCCGTCAGTGCCACCGGACTGACCCAGGTAATGCCGGCAACCGCCATGAGCGAGTTCGGCCTAAACCGAAGCCGCCTGTACCACCCTGAAACGTCGGTACGCGCCGGGACACGCTATCTGAACAAAATGCACAGACAGTTCGGCCGCCTGGATTTGGCCTTGGCGGCTTACAACGCAGGCCCGGGAAAGGTCAAACAAGCCGGTAACCGGATCCCCAATATCGGGGAAACAAAAGCTTATTTAAACAATGTAACGGCTTTATACTCAGCGTTCAAACAAAAGTTTCCAGGCCAACAGTGCGTTGGCCAAACAGCGAAAGCGGCAGCTACAACGCCTGTTCAGACAGCCTCAAACGGTGGCCGTGTTACCCTGCCCTCAAAACTGACATTTGGCAGCTACGGCGCAGCAAAGCAGAAACAGGCGGCTGTTCATACGACCCAGCCTGTTTCCCGCAATAATGGCGGCCAGCGGATTTCTCAGCCTGGTGGGACACGGTTTGGTAGGGAAAACAGCCGTATGGGATCTGTGTCAGGAAATGGAATTTACAGCAATTGAATACTGAGTTCATTTTTGGGCAAACAGTAACATAAAAAAGCCGTCTGAAATTTCAGACGGCCAAAGATATTAGGGTGGGAGAAAGGTATAATCCCTTAGTCAAGCTATTTTAAATAAAGAATATGGATGTATTTAGATATTCTCATCTTCAATGTTGCTCCATTGTCCGTAGAAAAACTTTGCCCTTGAAACCTTTTCTTCTAGAAAAGCTGTAATGTTGTCTTTACCTAAAGCCTCTTTTGCAGATTGTTCTGCATTGCCAACAAGTATTTTTTTAGCTTCTTCAGTTGTCTCATCCAATCCGACAAAAGGAACAGAACTGTGAGTCAAAGTCTCATCGATAATAACCAAATTATCCTCAATACGATGTTTAACCATCTGTTGCATGAACAATTGCTGGGAACTTAAGGTAATATCCATAATATTTTGAGGCGCTTTTGTTGGGTTTCCCTCCCCCCAGTCCCAAAGTCCTCCTTGATTTCTTTTTGGATTCACAGTTTTTTTGGCTGACATGGTGCCTATGGATAAAATTTTAATGTATTCTATCGGTTGTTGAAAAAATATTTCGGCCTCATGCAAGCCAATCAGACTAGGGCTGTTCGCAAATAACCCACCATCGATATATTCGCTCTTCCCTATGGTATGTCTCTGAAAATAAGTCGGAGCTGCCGAAGTGGCCAAAGCTACATCAATGATTTTTTGTTCCCAGTCCATTCTAAACGTGGGATGGTGGGGTGTTTTGAAAACGACAGGCTTTCCGGCCGTAAAGTTGATAGCAGGAATGGCGACAGGATGTTTCAAACTGCCTATCAGATTATCTCCGAACCAATCGTGTAATATATCCCGCAAAGCAGCAGAACTATATTTTGCTTTTGAAAAGTAGCCGCACGACTGTTTTTTAAATATATGCTTACCTTTCTCATCAAATACTTTAACGATTTTCTCTGCTGGGATTTCGGCTGCAAGAGCCAGTGCAATAATGCCGCCGATTGATGTGCCGGTTATCAGGTCAAAATAATTTGCCAAACAATCTTTAGGATCCTGTTCTTTTAATTTTTTTTCTAGTTTATGTAAAACCGTTACCGTATATAATCCTCTATAGCCTCCGCCTGATAAAGATAATATTTTAAAATCTTGTTTATTATTCATGTTCTACTCCATAAAAAGGACATAGGGGATTGACTGGGACAGAGAAATCTGGAATTTGTTTTCCATGATAATGCGAACTGTATCTAGTTTGATAGTTGTTAACGACTTTTCCCGTTTCACACCATTCTAAAATCATATTGACACCCAATGAAGCTGCCATCATCCCACACGAAACCGCATAAGGAATGTAAGCAGAACACACACCTACGCCTTGTTCTGGGGAGAGATCGGCTACAGGGATATAGTCGGGATGAAGACCTGAACCAGATGAGCCAAGGCAGGCAATACAAGCTTTAAACGGATGTTGCTGGCTCGGTTGTACCCATAAGCCTTGAACACATTCTCCGTTACCGAATACCCACAAATGAAGAATGATTGGCCGCTCGGATATAGGAATGCTTTGAACTACTTCATTGATATACTCTTGAACTTCGATACTGCCTGTGGCATCGATAATTAGGTCGAACTTATTTCTTTGAAAATCGTCTGACGAATAGTTATTAATATTACGATTGTCTGTTTCAATATGCTTTGCTTTATAAAAAGTTTGTTTTTGAATATATGCTTTAAAAGCCGCAGCTTTATAGTGATAGTCTAAATATTCAAAGCCCAATAGGTGCCTTCCGATATTTTCAATTTTCAAAGTATCATCATCTACTATGGTAAATTTTTTTTCCAATCCGGCCCCAATCTTAACTAGGGCATCTGCCACATAGCCGCCTACTGCTCCCAGTCCGACTTGAAAAACCTTTTTATTCAACAATCCTTGATTAAATTTAGTTGGCAGATTGCGTAAAACACTGGATTTGAAATCCACAAGTATAATATTGTGAAATTCGACCGGTTTTTGTAGAAGAATTTTGTTACTTTCACAGTTCAAACCCTTGCCTTCTTCTCTCGGCCACTCAAAAGAAATTCCGGCAAGGAAATTTTTCCATGAAATAACCAGGTTATTCAATGGTTGTTTCTTTTTTAAATATTGCATCAATATCTGGTAAGCTTTCATATCCCATTTTTCGATGCAATCAAATAATTGCTTGATAGTTACTTTATTGGAGCTATTAAGAAGACCGGTGAAGTCGGGCTTTTTATCTTCGCTGATTTCTAAAATAAAAATTTCTTTTATACCGTCAAATAGGAATTTTGGCTTGCATTTTATAAGTGGCCATTGTTTCACTTCAGGATTGGTTGCATTAACAAGTCCAATAATTACACCGCCGAAGTCGACTGTATATTCCTCAACATATTTTTCTTTATCAACCAATTTAGAGAAAAATGTGTACAAATATTGCTCCACGAGAGCAACAAGTTTTTTTAAATCAGTTCGTGGAACAACTGACTCATTATCCAATTGGTAACAAATGGAAAAGAGTTTTTCATTGATATAAAGTATAGAGCTAAGGGTTAAATGAGGTATTGGTTGCTTTATATGAGAAAACTGCATCTGTAATCTGTCCAGTTGTCCAGACGAAAGATAGACTGATGGGAAACTTAATAACGAGAAATCGCTAAAATTAAGTAAGAACTCTATTGAAGTATTCCCAACATCAATTTTCTTTTTGAAAAATAATGGATAGTCTCGATTTGTATTATAAGCGTTACAGGATATTTCAGTTATCGAGACTAGCTTGTAGCCAAGTGGTATGAGGGTTTTAAGAATTTTGCTTCGAATATTGGTCATTTTTCACTACCAGATCAAAGAAAGTACCGTTTATTTGGATATTCAACCAATCTCTTGAACAGCTCTCCGTTCCCAATATTACAAACAAACGAGTATCTTGACCGAAATATCTGTTTTCGGGAAGCATTCTCCAATTAATATGATCGGTTAAAGATGGTGTTGGCTGTATTTGGGGGTGTGTATGCCACTCCCCCAAATAATGCAGCTGATGGTTTGATTGTCGATTCAACCGTTTCAGAGTATGGAAGTTAAATTCTGCCGACTTCTCCGTTCTTATACACCAGAAGCGATTGAGTTCGTCAAAAGGTGTAGGAACAGTAGCAGCTTTTACCCAAAAAGCAGTCGGCCAAACCAGTCCTACCAACAACCCCAAGGATTCCGGTTCATTACCGGATAGGGTTTGGCGGAAGGCCGCCAACTGGTTCAATACAGACATATCAATCCGTACTGTAAAATCACAGTCAACCGCTACCCATTCGAGAAATTCCATTATCCTTGCCGTAGTGGTGTTTGTGAAGTTATGATACTTTGAACCAATGGAGTGGTATCGAAAACGTCTTCTCTCCGGGGTATTTCAATTAAACCGGTGTCTCTCGGTATTCTGTCGCCCCATTGCCCATCCATATAGTTAATGATTTCTTCTTTGTCAGTACTCAACAAACTGCTTAAAAAATGGTTATATAGGTCATCTGCTCGCTTTCTAGCATATTCCCGTTCGTTCGGATTCATGCGGTTGAAATCTTCGTTTTCATGTTCCTTTATGCTTTCGTATACATCATTGGCCAATGCTTCCGGCAACTTCTCTAAAACATCGGCTAAAGCTAAGTCATCACGACTTTCATTATATGAATAATGCTTACAAGCAATAATCATCAACAAAATGGAACTTGGTGCACCCGATTCAAAAATCCAATCCCGCCACGCTTTCAGATATCGACAAATACTACGTAACTGTTTTCCATTATCAGGTTGCATTTCCAATTTATTGGAAAACCACTCCCGGATAATTTCACAATCACTGGACTGCCAGCTTCCATCCCGCTTGGCCATATGGATAGTTGTGATATTTTTATTTTCGAGTGACTCGAAAGAATCTTCAGCAAAATCAATCGAGCTTAGTTGATAATCTTGTGTGTACCACTCGTTCAACATAACTCTGTTTGAAGCAGAGTCGTATTTAGCAGCCTCGGCAGCCAACATTAGAGTATTTCTCTCGACCAAAGAATCAAACATATTATCGGGAACTGCATACAGAGGTACATCCATATGGGCATTCGGTTTAATTTTTATCCGAATACAGGTTGATTTGCTTGTGTCTAATTCCCATTCTTCACTTTGGCACAATTCTTCCAAGAATTTTTCCGCTTGAGCAAAATAATCTTTTGCCTGAGTGCTTTCACTTTTCGAATTAAAGCTGGTAAATGCACTAACGGGAAGATAGATACCATAATCAACATCCATCTCTTGATCGGGTCTTGCAGGCAGGTTGCATGTGCCATAAGCCCAAGACCCTTGCACTCGGAATTTGGGGACGATGTTCTGTATCCCCTGGCTTTCCAAATATTCTTTCATTTTAGATTTCAGACAAGCTCTGACTTTTGTTTTTGCTTCATTTAATGCTTTAAAATCAGTATCAGTCGGATGAATGCGGTACTTAAAGCCAATACGTCTTGCTGTGAAGATACGGTGAAGGTTGTTGTAGTTTTCCGACATGACAATATCCTTTTTGAAATAGTTCAAACGGATACTATATATGGGTAGTCAAAAGAATTTAAAAGAGGGATTATATTAAATTTAAATATATAAAAATCATATATTTAAAAATTTGCATATAAGTTTTTCATTCTATCCTTTGATGAAAATGTGCATCATATAGTATTGGAACAGGCATAAAAGCGGAAATGAAAGCAGAAATTTTGTGATATATTAATATATATTACCATTATATTTTTACTGCGATGCCAAGACCACTTAAAGAACGTACCCAGGAAGAACTACTCGAAGCGGCAGAAAAACTGAATGAACAGCGAAAAACCGCTTCCAAAAAATACGGCGATAAAGTCCTCCGTGAAGGTGGGATGCGTGTGTCTATTTTGCTTGAAAAAAAGTATGCGGAATTATTTGAAGTTTTGATGGTTGAACACGGTAGTAAAAAAAAGGCATTCGTTTTTCTTTTGGAAAATTACTTGCAACCGAATACCATAGATGAAAAGTAATGAAGTGGCGAATTTATCGCCGCTTCTCAATTTCCCACATCGGAAAAATCTGGAATTGCATCATTCACTTTGACAAAAGCAATCTTGCATTTGCCACACCATAGATCCAGCGTGGGCTTTCCCCATGCTCTGTCACCACAGCATTGGCAAACATAAGCGGTTTTACGTTTGGCCGATGCTTCTTTTTCGCGGCTCTCTGTGAGTTCTGCAACATCAATATCAAATTGCTCCGAAAAAGGCTGCATCAGCGAAATCTCGGCTGCGACATAGGCATCGGTATCAGCTTCTACGTCGGCCTCTGGGTTTTCTGTTTCTGGATCATCGGTTACAACATTATCGGCTATCGGTGTTGAAATGCCCTGCTCTGTCTCCTGATGCTGTATAGCGCTATAAATAGCCCCAGCAAGCTCTGTAATCGCTTCTTCCACCTGCGTGCTGTTGTTCCTTATTTGACAAGACTCTGTTTTGGCATAACGGTCATAGAATGGCAGTTTATAGCCCATTTGGGAGAAGACTACGCATTGGAGATAGAACGCCCCGTTTTTAATAGGGTAGTCGCTCATCTTTTGCCCGGTGCGCTTACCACCGGGTTCCCCCGTGCTGCTGGGCATCAAGCCGATTGATTCCATCTTGTCCGCCCATTCTTTGTTGTGGTAAGTCCGTTGGCTTGGTTTGCCGAACTCGTGCTGCCATAGGTGCACCATTTCATGCACTAGCGTTTGCATCAATTCCAACGGGCGATGGGTAATGAAAAAAGACGGATTAAGCGCGATTTCATGAACCTGTGTTTTACCGCTGCCCTGCTGCCATCGGTTGCTTGAAAAATAACCCATCACATTGCTGTCACGCTGCAACGTGAGCAAGCAAGCCGGAAGTTGGCCGTTGAATAAACGGTCATTGAAAAAATCGTAAGCATCCTGCACGAATGTGTACATTTGCATGGTGGGTTTGGCGTTCATTACATTGCCTTTTTTTATATCGTACGATATAATTTTAGAACAAAATTTTAAAAAAAACCAGTACAATCAGTTACTTTTCTGACTATACGAATGTAATGTTAAAATATAGTAGGCTGAACAGGACATCAACTGCATTTGGCCGTAAGTCGGAGTATTGAATCATGGCGAACACAAGTAAAATCGAGTGGACCGAAAGAACGTGGAATCCGGCGGTTGGCTGCACGAAGGTTTCACCGGGGTGCAAAAACTGTTATGCGGAAACCATGGCTTGCCGTTTGAAAGCGATGGGCACACCTGGCTACGAAGACGGTTTCAAGCTCAAGATTTTGCCGGCCCGCTTGGATGAGCCGTTAAAGCGTAAAACACCGACTACCTATTTCGTCAACTCCATGTCGGATCTGTTCCATGAAGACATTCCATTTGAGTTTATAGAGCGGGTGATTTCAACCATTGAGCAGGCTGATTGGCATACATTCCAGATACTGACCAAACGTGCCGACCGGATGGAGCAGTTTTTTATAAACCGAGCGGTTCCGAAAAATGCGTGGCTGGGAGTAACTGTAGAGGATAAAAAATATGGAGTGCCTCGAATCGACAACCTGCGTCGCATCAAGGCAGCGATCCGTTTCTTATCAGTTGAACCTCTCTTGGAAGACATAGGCAGGATTAATTTGACCGATATTCACTGGGTAATTGTTGGCGGGGAATCCGGTAGCCGGGCAAGACCAATGAGTATTGAATGGGTGGAGAATGTGCGTTTGCAATGCGAAACCGCCGATGTTGCCTTTTTCTTCAAGCAATGGGGTG
Source organism: Neisseria musculi (assembly GCF_014297595.2). NCBI lineage: Bacteria > Pseudomonadati > Pseudomonadota > Betaproteobacteria > Neisseriales > Neisseriaceae > Neisseria > Neisseria musculi. The sequence continues at coordinate 803,380 of NZ_CP060414.2, forward strand.
GATGGGGAGCCGATGGAAAAAAACGTGCCAAGAAGGCCAACGGTAGAGAATTGAACGGTCGTACTTGGGATGAAATGCCTCTTGTGCAAATACCATCATAAGAACAAACAAAATATTTACGAAGGAACACCATGTCGTATCATCACTATGACTGGAAGAACGGCCCTGCCGAAATCCAGCAACACAGTGTGGCTAAATTAAACGTCTTGGAAGCGTATCTCATTCAATATCTTAAAACCTTGGCCAGCCTTCCCCAGCAAGATGTATTTAAACTCACTTTGGTGGACGGTTTTGCCGGAGGTGGTCTTTATTATCACAAAGATACTCAGGCGGAGATTCACGGATCACCATTGGTATGCCTTCAGGCCGTCCAAACCTCTGAATATCTGCTCAATCAAGGGCGCACTAAACCATTGGTGCTGGATGTGGACTATTTCTTTGTCGAAGAGAACAAAAATACTTACAATCATCTGCTTCAGACGCTCAAGCTCAAAGGGTATAATCCCGATACAAACAATAAAATTCATACCCAACACGCCAACTTTCGTGACCGCATTCCTTCCATTGTTGAGTTTATCAATAAGAAAAACCCCCGCAACGGTCGTTCTATTTTTATTTTGGATCAGTATGGGTATTCAGATGTTCCCACTGATTTGATCAGAAATATCCTGAACAAGCTGCCAAGTGCGGAAATCATTCTTACTTTCAGTATAGATTCCTTCATCAATTTTGCCAGCGGTTCGGAAACAACCGGGGATCTGTTGAAGAAAATCGGCATTCAGGCACCGGAGATATTCAACCCCATCAAGTTGAATGAGCTTAAACAGTCGGACAAGAACTGGCGTTTTTTCATACAGAGCGCACTATACGAAAAATTAACTACTGCTTGCGGAGCCAGGTTTTTTACCCCGTTTTTTATCCGCAATTCCGGAGGTCACGGGGACTATTGGTTAATCCATATGTCTCAGCACTATAGGGCGCGTGATGTCATGACCGGTGTCCATTGGCAATATCAAAATAACTTCATTCATTACGGCGCAGCCGGACTGAATATGTTTAACTTAGTGGGTTATGATCCAAATAGAGACGATAACTTTACCGGGCAGTCCTCATTTGGTTTTGAGTTTGATGATATGGCCAAAGCTGCAAGTATAAATCAGCTATCTGAGCAAGTTCCCGTGTTGATATATGCTCACGACGACGGGTTAAGTTTCGGCGAGCTGTTTTCGTTAACCTGCAACGGATCCCCGGCATCTTCGAGTATTTATAAAGAAACGATAGGTAAGCTCATTGAGGAAAAAGAAATCCAGGTAGTAGGTGCAGATGGAACAATCAGAAGAAACGGAAGAAATATCAAGAATAATGACCAAATCCTACCTCCGGTTCAGCGAAGTTTGTTCAGTCTTTAAACTTTCCCGTATTCCATATGGCAGTATATTTCCGGACGCCTACATTCCTTCCATCCTAAAAATTTTAAGGTAAAATCATGCCCTTACTTGAATGGTCTGACAAACAAAAAGCGATACGGGCTGCAAAGCAAAGCCCCTACCGCTTACTTGTTGAAAATCCTGAATATTCTTATAGCTCAGCCAGCCAGCCAGCCAGCCAGCCAGCCAGCCAGCCAGCCAGCCAGCCAGCCAGCCAGCCAGCCAGCCAGCCAGCCAGCCAGCCAGCCAGCCAGCCAGCCAGCCAGCCAGCCAGCCAGCCAGCCAGCCAGCCAGCCAATTATACCAAAAATAATGATTTAAATCAGCAATTTGATGGCAATATCATTATTCAAGGCGACAATCTTGATGCCTTGAAGTCTCTGCTGCCGTTTTACGCCGGCAGTATCAAATGTATCTTCATCGATCCCCCATACAACACCCAAAAAGCTTTCACTCATTACGACGACGGGCTGGAGCATAGTATCTGGCTGAATATGATGTATCCGCGTCTCGAGCTGCTGCATGAAATGCTGGCGGAAGACGGCAGTATCTGGATCACCATAGACGACCGCGAAGCGCATTATCTGAAAGTAATGTGCGACGAGATTTTCGGGCGAGATAATTTCATTGCCAATTTTGTTTGGAACCACCGTAAAAGCGTCCAAAGTGACATCATTGTCAGCTCTGCCCACAACCATATTTTGGCTTATGCAAAATCTAAAGAAACGGTCGGTTTTAAAAGATTGGAATTAGTTGACGCTGAGAAATATTCAAATCCCGATAATGACCCCCGTGGAGCATGGTACCCTACTCCGTTTGACGCTCCTGAAGTCCGGGTTAATTTGGAATATCCAATTGAAAACCCAAATACCAATAAAATTTATTATCCTCCACAAGGACGACATTGGCGAACAACTCAAGAAGAATATTTGAAAGCTTTTGCCGATAACAGAATCATATTCGGTAAAACAGGTAAATCCCGACCTCAGATGAAGCGTTTTCTCTATGAAGCAGAATCCAAAGGAAGTAGTGTTAAAACCTGGTGGGATGATACCGGCACGGCAACTGAGGGCACCAAAGAGCTTCAAAAGTTGAACCTTAATTTTGATACGCCCAAACCAGAGAAGTTGATTGAGAAAATTCTGCGGATAAGCACCGAACCTTGCGACATCGTTCTTGACAGTTTCGCAGGCTCGGGAACCACAGCCGCCGTCGCCCATAAAATGAACCGCCGCTATATCGGTATCGACATCGGAGATCACGCAAAAACCCACATCGTGCCCCGTCTGAGGCAGGTGATAGACGGTGAACAGGGTGGCGTTTCCAAGTCTGTCGGCTGGAACGGCGGCGGTTCGTTCCGCTTCTACGAATTGGGCGAACATATCTTCAACCACTACGGCGATATCAACGAACAGGTCAGCTTCGACGGTCTCGCTGCCTTTATCTGGTTTCATATTACCCATCGTCCGCTATCCGTTTCAGACGGCCTCAAACCGAACACACCGCTAATAGGTGTACACGAAGGCACGGCTTATTACCTGCTGTACAACGGCATTTTGGGTGATAAGCGGCCACAAGGAGGAAATGTGCTGACCCGCAAGGTGCTGTCTGAACTGCCCAACCTGGAGCGGTTTGTTTCAGACGGCCTCAAAATTACCGTGTACGGTGAAGCCTGCCGTTTGGGCGGCTCAACGCTCGAGCAAAAACGGATAATGTTCAAACAAATCCCGTACCACGTTACGGACAAGTAAGGGGAAGATGATGGAACTGAAGAAATACCAGCAGGATGCCTTGGCCGATGTGTCCGAGTTTTTGACTTTGTGCCGAGAGATGCCGTCTGAAAACGCATTTGCCCAAATGCAGCCGGACACGGGCTACCGCAAACCGAGCGAAGAGCTGAATATTCCCTATGTCTGCGTCCGCATCCCAACCGGAGGAGGCAAAACGCTACTGGCGGCGCATTCCGTTTCCTGTGCGGCCCGGGATTATCTGGATACCGACTTCCCCGTAGTTTTATGGCTGGTTCCGAGCAACCCCATCAAGGCTCAAACCGTTTCCGCGCTCAACAACAGCCGTCATGCTTACCGGCAGGCTTTGGATTCTGCATTTAAGCGCGAGGTAACGGTCATCGCGGTCGAAAACTTCACACAATTGAAACCCCAGGATTTCGGCAGCACGGCCGTTGTTGTTGTTTCCACCTTGGCCAACTTCCGTATCGATGACAAAAACAAAGATATGCGTAAAATCTATAACCATAACGAGTATTTGGAAGCGCATTTCGCCCGATTGCCGGAAGCTGCCCATTCGGGACTGGAACAGATTGCCGAGCAGGACTTATCAGAACAAGGGCTGCAACCCTCCTCAATCGGCAAGACCAAATGTTCGTTTGCCAACCTGCTGGCAGCCTACCGGCCGTTGGTTATCGTCGATGAAGCGCATAATGCCCGAACACCGTTGACTTTCGATACCTTGGGCCGTCTGAAACCTTCCGCCATTTTGGAATTTACCGCCACGCCGAATACGGATGCCAAATTCGGCAGCAACATCCTCTACCACGTCGGTGCGGCCGCGCTCAAAGCGGAAAACATGATCAAGCTGCCGATTTATGTTCAGGACCACAGTTCGCATAACTGGGAAGAAATCGTTGATGCTGCGGTAATGCAGCGTGCAGACCTTGCCCGAAAGGCACAAATGGAGCAGGAGTATATCCGCCCCGTAGTGCTGTTTCAGGCGGAAAACAAAAACGGGACGGTCAGGGTGGATGTATTGCGCGACTACCTGATTGAAAAACTCAACATCGCTGCCGGGAAAATCGCCGTTGTTACCGGCAGCCAGCGCGAATTGGACAATATCGACCTTTTGTCGCCGCAATGCCCGATTGAATACGTTATTACCGTCGAGGCCCTTAAAGAAGGTTGGGACTGTCCGTTTGCCTATGTTTTCTGTTCGCTGCAGAACGTTTCGTCCGCCAAAGATGCGGAGCAGCTTCTCGGCCGCGTATTGAGGATGCCTTATGCCAAAAAACGGCTGGTCGAAGATTTGAATTGTGCGTACGCGCATTTGCAATCACCCCGGTTCGGCGCGGCCGCAGCCATGTTGGCCGACAAACTGGTCGATATGGGCTTCAACCATCTGGAAATCGCCAAAATGCTGAAGCCGGATGTCAATGGTTCCGGCGGTACTGTTCCGGATCAAAACGACCTATTCGGTACGGGCGGAAAAGAAACATCTGCCCAAACGGTGTCGATATTCGAGCTGACCGGTTCCCCCGATGTGGCCGCCCTATCCCAACCGCAGCGTGAAAAGATCAGGTTAACCATACTGAAGGACGGTTCCACATTGTTGCAGGTCAGCGGCGGCATTGATGAAGAAACCTGCCGTTTGATATTGAAACATACCCCCGGCGGAAAGCAGCGCGCATCGGCGGCCAACCAGATCAAGATCCATAACGAAAAAGTCGAGCTGGCCAAATCGCCGGCGGAAAAGGGCGAAACCTTCCCTGCCATTCCCCAGCTTTGTTTAGTGCACCAGGATGAGCTTGAGCTGTTTGAAGCGGATACCCTTGCGGATATTATCGGTTGGAACATCAACGACTATCCGGCCAACATTACTTTCAATACTGAGGGAGACCGTTTTTTCAAAATCGACTTGGACGGAGAAACCGATAAAGAGGTGGTTTACCGCACCGCCAATCAGACACTGGAATCAAACGACGGATTTTTGGAAATCACGGCCGATGACCTTGTGCGTTGGCTGGCCGGTAAAATCGAGCACCCGCACACGCCTTTGAAACAAATGCTGCCGTTCCTGCGAAGGATAGTCGACAACCTGCTGTCCAACCCGGAAAACAGTTTGGGCGATTTGCTGCACCATAAATTTGCCCTGAGCCGTGCCATCTCCGGGTTGATAGACAGTTACCGTAACCAGGCGGTGAAAGAAGGTTATCGGCAAACGCTATTCGATGATGATTCGGAATGGAATGCCTGCCTAAGCTCTGAATTTTGTTACAGTTTCCATCCCGAAAATTATGCCCCAGTACCGCCGCTGTACAAAGGGCAATACCGGTTTAAGAAACACTTTTTTAACGAAATTGAGAATCTCAAAGCGGACGGAGAAGAATTCGAATGTGCGTTTTATCTGGACAATTTGAAGGAAGTAAAGTATTGGATACGAAATCCCGACAAGAACAAACGCGGCTTCTGGCTGCCGCTTTCGGGTGTCAGGGGTAACCGTTTCTTCCCAGACTTTATCTGCGAACTTCACGACGGCAGACTGTTGGTAGTCGAATATAAAGGAGATAACCTCTCTACCAACGACGACAGCAAAGAGAAAGCCGCTATTGGCCGCTATTGGGCAGCGAAAAGCGAAGGGAAATGCCTGTTTGTGATGGCCGTCCAACAGGATGAGCATGGCAGGAGTATGCAGCAGCAGATTCAAGCCGTTTTAAAAGGCTGAAGCAGTCTCTTCACTTTAAAACCGGGCCGCCCTGCTGCCAAACGGATATGTGGGGCAATAAAAAAGCTGCCTGTTTCTAACAGGCAGCTCTCAGACGGTTAAACCGATTTCGGGGGTTACAAATTAGAAAAATGCTTTACGTTTACTCGTCATCATCACCATCAAACGTCCAGCCGAAGTGTTCTTCTGCAAAACTTCTGAAATCGTCGTCCTCACAGAGAGAATCTTCCAGCAGGCCGTCTGAAGCGGTGTAGGTTCCGGCAAAACCTCCGCCTTCATCAATGTAGAGTACCTCCATTTCCACATCAGGAAAGGTATCGGCCAAAGCGGCAAAGACTGGCTCAGGCGGTGACCATGCGGTATCGAACGAGATGCAGAATGAAGTATCCGACCATTCCGACAGATACTGATGGTAGGCATTCCACTTGGTTCCCCAATGGCGGTAGCACCATTCGTACCAAGTCGGGCAGCCGTATATAGCGAGATTATGCTGAATTTTCTCGATATACTGCTGGCTGAGGCCGATTTTGGCCAGCAGGCCGGGTTCTCTGGCAGTCACCTCTTTCAGACGGCCTACCGTATCGGTTTCCCAATCAACGTACTCGGAAGAATGTTCTTTCAATCGCCGTGTGATCAGCAGTTTTTCCATTTCTTCTCCGGAAAGCAGCCAATCATCTTTCAAATTCAGCCAGTCTTCAGCCCAAGAGGACATTGAACCGCAGTCAATGTTCAGGCTGTCAGGCATCGGCAAAATACCGTTGAAATCAACACACATATCAGGCAAATCCGAATTGGTTTTGCCGTCCGGTGCTTGGTGCCGGAACCATACTGCTTTCAGTTTGGCAACGGATTCTTCCGGACCTTTGACGGTCATGATGTTGGTAACATGATTAGGCATAGTTTTTACTCCTGTAAAAACAGGGGCGGATAACCCCGGAGGGGTATCGCGCCCCTCGGGGTTAAAAAAAGAGCCGTAGCCGCACAAGGCGGTCGGATGATGGTTAACGGCAGCATTCGGTCAGCTGAGCGGCTGACGGCGCATAAAACAGGTTTTTTCAGACGGCCTCAGTCAATATCGCCAACAGGCAGTCTGAAAAAACCTGCTCTAAAGCAGGTTGTGTGCAAATTCCGTGTCACAAGGAATGCTAGGAATGCTTAACGAGCTGGAGTGCCCAACGATAGACGACTTCCCATAAGATATGCGGGGATTTGTCGAGTACGTTTTCAAGATAGAAGTCCAAATCGTCTAAAGTAAGTCCCTTATCGGATTGCCACTGAATGATTGCCGATTTGTGGCGGCTGTAAAGCCATTCCATATCGGCAGAGGTAAAGTCGTAGATTTTCATATCGACATTACCCGGATCCCATTGCGTTTCCTTGAGCAGGTAACAGATATCTTCCAAAGCACCGGCAATGTTTCTCGGGTGTTCCGAATACGCCCAAGCTATATGTGCTGCATAGAAGTTTTCAGACTTGGATAAACCCGTTTCTTCATTATTTAAGGCACGCATAAACGCATCTAATGGCATCAGCCATTCTTCACTGACAGCTTCCGAGGGAAAGCCTTGTGACAATAGATAACCGGCTATTTCCTGAATCAAAGACAGGTTGTTGCGATAAGGGAAAACGGTTTCGGCCAAGTTGTTGGAAATGCGCTGGGCCTCCTCGCATTCGGGATTGATAAGAACAACATAATGTTGCATGGTTTTCTCCTAAATAATGAGGGAGTGTTCCATGCCTGGGGGCACGGTTGCCCCCAAGTGATTGGACATTGCGCATAGCGCGGTTGAAAAGAGCCGTGACCGCATGGCGCGGCGGACGGTGGCTAACGGCAGCGTCCGAGACAGATCACAGTCTGTCGGCTGTGAAACAGGTTTTTTCAGACGGCCTGAATGACAAGCTCTCTGAAAAAGCCTGCTTTGGGAAAAGCAGGGAATTATCACAATTAAGTTTTAGGGGCTGTCCTAGATAACTAGAACAAATCCTGCTTTACTAATTGTTTTAAAATAGAAATTTGAAATTTTATCTCACTGTTGTTAAAACGCCATTCACACTCTTTCAAATACAGTTCAAAATGCTCTTTGGGAATGCCGTTAAACTTGCGTAAATGGCGTTTTGCTTGGTTCCAAAAGTTCTCAATTCCGTTAATGTGATTTTGTCGCTCAGCAAAATGTGTGCTGTGATTGATCCGAAAATGTGAAAATTCGCTCACATCAAGAACGTCATAACTTTTGTAACAATCGGTATAAACAATGCTATCAGGCTTCACTTGCTCGCGGATAATTGGCAATAAAGTCGCAGTTTGTGTATTGGGTACGGCAACGGTGTAAACCTTACCATTACGCTTCAAAAGCCCGAATACAGCCACTTTGCCAGCCGCACCGCGACCACGTTTGCCTTTGCGTTGTCCGCCAAAATAACTTTCATCAACTTCTACTTCACCATCAAGCATTTCCAGATGCGGGCTGTTGTGATAGATAAGTAAGCGCAAACCGTGGAAGTAATAGGCAGCGGTATTTTTATTGACGCTAACTAATTGCGCCGCTGTGCGAGCGGTAACACCTGCAACAAATAGTTCAATCAGTTTGTTTTGCTTGTACTGACTTAAACGACTTTTTCTCATAGGGATTATTCTAACCTGAAGTTAAATTTCCCTAGTTATCTAGTACAGCCCCAAGTTTTAAGTTGTTGGCAATTTTTCCGCCTGAGTAAGTCTGACGTTTCCTTATTGCGTTTTGCAATCAGACAGTCGTTGTGGGCGGTAAACAGATTCAGATAGTAGCTTGAGGGCAAGCCTGATTGTTTGGCGCGTTCAGTTGCACTGGGAACCAATATGATAGGTTTTCCGCAGATGGAACATTTACGGTGCGTGGTCATCGTGATGCCTCCAAAAAAACAGGGGCATCACCACTGGGGCAAGGCCCCGTGTGGGTTAAAGATAAAGTCAATATTCGTGAGGAAATAGCAAGGTGGTTACGCTTCTGTCCCATTCCGTAATGATCCAGATTATTTCACCCGCAATTTCATAAACGGACATGATTCGGCTTTCTTTACCCGGTTGGATGGCCGAACGGTTTAGTTCGCCGTCCTCCCCCGGCAGATCGTCCCAGCCCACACCACGGATGTGTGCATGAACCAATATACTGACCCAAAGATCGTCCATCAGTAATTTTGCGGGAAAATGTTGCTGCGCCCAATTATGCAGACCGGTAGTTGACACTACTGTGCCGGTATCAAACAAAGCAGGTTTGAGATGCTGCATGGCAGCCAAATTCAAAACCTCGTCCATGGTATATCCTTTCATTTAATGTTGAAGCCGGATATACCCCCTGCGGGATATACCCGGCAGGGTGGTTTAAGATCAAATATGACGGTAATCGATACCGTGTTTGTCCAACAGGTCTTCCAGCATCTCCATACGCGATATTTCGTCTCGTTTGGATATGGCGGTAACCCCTACCCCTAAAGTACCTAACGCATCTTTCTGCAACAAGTCAAAATTGGGGTGGCGTTCGTTGTATACGACAGGTAACTCTTTCATTTGAATAACCTCACTTAATGGTCAAAACCCGGCCGTAATCCGAGGATCCTTCAGTCAGGTTGACGGCGCGGATACTCGGAACAAAGCGGTCGGTAGCTGTCAGGGTAACAATCAACCGGTCTTTGGCATCGTACTCTTCCGACTTGGTTTCCACCCGGGTTTTATGGGTGGAGCCTTTGACCAGCAGCCTGCGGCCGTCGGCAGCCGTTACGATTCCGTTTACTTGGCCGGCAGCCAGTGCGAGCGCTGCGTGCCATTGTCCGAGCGCGCATAACGGCCGTCTTTTTTTCGCCGCTGCGGCCGCACCAAAATATTGACCGAAATGCGGCCATAAAGTACGACTGCGCTGCTGCTTCAGTTCGCCGGCCAAAATATTCTGTTCCAGTTTGAAACTCATGGGGCGGAAAGCTTTGCCGGTAACGGCGGGAATGCGGTACAGAATATCACCGGGTGTATCGCAGCCGGGAGCTGAAGCAAAATCCATCAGCAGGCACTGTTGGGCTTCAGCCAGCTTTTTGCCGATTGTTGCCCTGTTCTTCGGACGCACGGCAGTGATGACGTACTGGCGGTAAGTATCCACAGCTGCCCTGAACATCCGCACGTCAATGCAATGGGTGGCGATTTCGTAAGTGAGGTGCTCTGTCAGCGCGGCCTCCGGCACAATCAGCAGCAATACGCCGCCTACCTGCAACGTACCGAACGTCTTGGCGAAGAATATTTCTTCGAGGCGTTTGGTCCGCAGGTTGGAAAGTTGATCGGTGGCCGTGAAGCCATAGGGCGGGTTTAGAAACAGCAGCCCTACCCCGCCAGCCTGCATGGTGCAGTTTTCAACATCGGCGCAGATAACGTGGTTCAGACGGCCTTTGGCGGCCTCTGCCCGCTCTGTATCCAGCTCGATTCCGAAACTGTGGCATTGCGTACCACCTGCTTCCAGATGGCCGGCTAACGTTTCAAGGGCGTGCCCTTCTCCGCAGCAGGGATCGAAAATCCTTATCTGACCGCCGACGGCGGTAAGCCTGGAGGCAATGGCCTGTAAAGTGCCGTAGTCGGTGGGGAAGTACCCGTTGTCCCGGTGGTTGTTTGCCACCCGGGGGTGCATTAGATGGTTTTTTTCCATAATGGTCTCCATAAAAAAGCGGAGACCTACCCTTACGGGAAGATCCCCGCAGGGTTGGATAAAGCGGCTCAAGGCCGTCTGAAAAGGTTTAACCGGATTTACGCTCCGTATGGCGGATTTGGCGGCGGAAGTTATGCAGTCCCACGAAACGGCTGCCGGGACTGCACGGAATTGCGCAGATTCCGCCGTTGATATGCCTCAATGCCGCATGTTTGCGGCGGCCTTTAGGAATGTAAAACCAGTTGCCTGATTCGACCAATTTCTTAATGTATTGGTCATAGTCCTTATTGCTACTGTACAACATAGCAATCCTCCAATGAAAATCCCGCACCGGACGCACAGGCGTTCGGGCGGGATGGTTTTAAAAGTACCTTGCGGTACGGTTATCGGACGGTTTTTTCGTCGTCTTCATTCATGATTTTATTGCCGTACCATGCAATCAATGCACAAATACACAACATGAAGACTGCAAAAAAACCAACTGCAAATGGAAGTCCCATGTTTAATCCTTTCTCTTTTTGGCAAGGTGCCGTAACGCATTCGCGCCCCAAGCTCCTGCCATAATGGCAGTAATCATACTGCACACCATAAACCATCTCAAACCGACGGTATAGGTGCCGAATAGAATCACCGCAGGCAAACCGATGATGGCCGCTTTTACGACATCATCTAGTATTTTTGCCCAAGAATCAAGAGTTTCGGACAAAACTGAAAACCGGAAAATAGGATTTTCAGATCTTGCTGCCCGCTTTAGCTTTTCAGCTGGGGGCAGTCTCGGTTTTGACACAAAATATCTCCTTTCGTTTAAAACGCGGTGGAGATACGCCTCCGTTTGCGGGGGTGACGTGCTCCCCGCAAGGGTTGGTAAAAAGTACGGTTAGAACGTACGGTAAGAAAAGAGCTGCAACCACAGGGAGTGGTCGGACAATTTCAGCAGCAGTGCCCTGACAGTAAAAACAGACTGTCGGCTGTAAAAACCGGTACAACATGCTTTTTCAGACGGCCTAAAGTGTAGGCCGTCTGAAAAAGCCTGCTGATGCAGGCTGGTAAACCAAGGTGGATTTTCTTGATTAAGAATGTATCCACACGTTGAACAGTTCATCGTTTTTCAGTTTGCAAAACTGAGAAGCGGCTGCAACAGCTGCAGGATTGGGTTTTGATTCTGCCGGAATAAAAACCCATAAACGGTTGTGTTTGAACAAATGAGGCTTACATTCTTTTACTGCTTTCATGTTGAAGTACATGTTTTACCTTTCTTACTAATTAGCCTGGGCTTTCTCGATAAGGCGTTTGGCCAACTCAACCTCGATCGAATCTTCGGACTGATTGAGGATGTCCAAACCTGAATCAGGTATATCGCCGGATGTAGATTGGCTGACGGCGATTTTCTTGCCCATGAGTTCCAAACAGATTTGCTGCGCGGTTCCGTTGTAACCTGCGAAGTACACCTCTACCCCCAGCTTTTGGCCGATACGCCATGAGCGGCGGGCAGCCTGCATCAGGGTATAGACGTTGTAGCCGGTCTGCATGAAATAGATGGTCGGGAATGCCAGCAAGTCGAGGCCGGTTTTCACCAGCTCAGGATTGCAGATAACCACTTGTACACCGTTCTCCAACTGGTTTTCCACCCAGTCTTCGCGTTCGTCTGCTTTAACGGATGCCTTCATCACGGCGGCTTTGATGCCGTGCCGCTCGAGCATCTGTTTCAGACGGCCTGTGGTGTCGCGGGTGTCTGTGTAAACCGTATAGACCAGGCATTTTCTGCCTTTGGCCGAACTGTTTTGCACCACATCGAGCATATCGGCTTCCTTAGGCGACAACTCGTCTGCTTCAAACTGCGCATCGGTACGGTACAGTGTTTTTCCGCTGCTGCGCCAATATACCTCCTGTTCTTTGTAGCAGCAGTCTGGCCAGGACAGCAAAGCACTCATTACAACGCCGGTAAGGGTGTTGTCATGATGAGCAAGCGCTTCTTTGAGATGCTTTTGCAGTTCTCTCTCCATCTGTTCGTACTCCATCTTTTGGGTTTCGGTCATTTCCACCGGCCGGAAAACTTCCCGGTATTCCGGCAGAACACCCTCGCCCAAATCACGGAGTTTCAGAAACACCGTTATCGGCAGCACATAGCGCATGATGCCCAACGGCGAAAATCCGGGGGCTTTGGCCGTGCGCACTTGGTTGCGCTCCGCTTTGGAACTGCTGAACGCCCCTTCACTGTACTCCCTACCAATAGACGGACGATTTCCTTCAATACGCCGTGCTGCTTCATAAACGCCATGCCAGCCGTGCCTAGTGTATTGGCTTTGTTGTAGACGTAACCGTCTTCAATCATCATCTGCGGCCATAAACGCCATAACAGATAAAAAAGGTCTTCTGCGTAGCCACCCATCAGGGTGCCTGTCAGACAGAGCACCTTTTCGGCGCAGCGGGCCAATACACCCATGGCCTGCCCTTGTGCAGTACCATAGTTTTTGTACTCATGCCCCTCATCCACAATCATTAACCCGAAGAAATGCTTGGGCAGATAGCGTTTGATGAATTCGGTCGGCTGGTAGCCGCCACGTCCGAGGCTGAATTCGGCATTGCCCAAAGCACGGTCGATGCGGGCTGCCTGTCGTTCGTTGAACAGAAAGTCTCCGCTTTCATCCATCAGATTCGAAAACGCCTGAATGTTGTTTTCGAGAATGGAAGCCAGATACTCCTCTCCATACAGGCCGATGAGTTTTTCCGCTGTTTTAGGACCGATGCCCGGTAACGATGTGACGGTTCTGAGCACGCGTTCGTATACCGAAGGTGCGATACCTTCGGAAACATCTTTGCGGCAAAGTGTCCATAACGGCTCACCACATAACCGCCCCTTAACGGGTTCCCGCTTGCAGAAGCGGCGGTTTTTGGCCAAATCATTTTTCAGCTTTTGCTCCGACGCATATGTTTGGCCGTCTTCATCCCTTATTTCACCACCGCATTTGGGACAATAAAACTCGGTAACAGCATAACCTTCCGAAGCGCCCTCGCCAGAAATCCATCTGCGGCGCGTCGCATAGGATGGCCGCCAATGGTAGCCCATGCGCATCCGGACACGTCCCATAATGAAAAACTCGGGGACTTCCGGTTTGCGGTCAAGTGCGCGGATCTCCAACAGCTTGACCAAGGTGTCTGTTCCGTTGAGTATCCATACCCGTGCATCCGGGATAGTTTTGAGGATTTCCCGCCGCCATTTGTACACAAGGCGCGGGGGACTCAGCACCAGTGTGCGGTGTCGGCCGGCATGATGCAGTGCGGCCGCCGCCGCAATCGACATCATGGTCTTACCCGTACCCATTTCGGCGTTGATGATGGCAGCGGGCTTGTCTTCGACGGCAAGCTGCTGGAACACCGCCCGCACCACTTCGCGCTGAGCGGCAAAAGCGGCCGCGCCAAAGCATCGAAAACGGTTTCGGTTTGCGGATAGGTCTGACCGTGATATATAGGTCGGTTCTGTTCCGTAACTGCTTGAAACAAGCTGTCGCCGAAGTCGCTGAGAAACTGCGTCAGCGGCATATCGGAATCCGAATCGGCGGTAGCGTCCGTATCAACGGCTTCTTCGATCAGCTTGTTGAACTCACGGATGATGTTTTGGTGTTGGCTATGAGAGATCACACCACTCAGTTCTTTATAAAGCTCTTCGTTACTGATTAAGTGGTTTTCATCGAAATCGTTAGGTAGATTTGGGGTTTGTATGAATTTCTCCTTAAAGAAAAACGGGGCAAACCCCAGGCGGGGCTTGCCCCGCAGGGTTAAATGAAAAGATTGGTTACAAGATAGTCAACTCGCGCCCTTCTCTGTCTGTCATACGGATATCCGTACAACCTTCAAGGGCAAGCTCCAACAAAATGTTAAGTACACCGTATTTACCATCTACCGAATCCGGGAAACAGATACCGTTTGCAACGGTATCCTCCACCGGAGATTGGTAAGTAATGGCGCAGTTCTGAGCCGGTATTTTAATTCCGGTGAAAGGTTCGCTATGGACTATAAACGGATAATTAGAATCGACATGAGGCATGACATTGCTCCTTTATAACAAATTGAAAACAAGAGGAAATCATGCCCCTTGCGGGAAGCATGTTCCCGACGGGATTGAAAAAAGCCGTATCCCTTGCGGGACTCGCGGTGTTTAACGGCAGCGCGAAAGACAGATAACGGTCTGTCGGCCGTAAAACAGGTTTTCTCAGACGGCCTGTTGGCGATATTCAGCGAGGCCGTCTGAGAAAACCTGCTCGAAAGCAGGTTGTGAAAAGTATGGGAGCAAGTTAGCGGACGGCAGCCGTAAAGTCGGGTTTATCGCCCTTCCCTACCGCCAAAATCCGCACGTCGGTAAAACCGTCCTGCTCGGCAGAGGTTTTGATTTGTTGAGCCAATTCCAAGCTGTCGATAACGGCAGTTGTACCGTCTGTCAAGCCGACAGTATCGGTTAAAAATGCCTCGTATTTCTCTCCGGACGGCTTTCCAAACAGGGCATAAGTTGTATATTCGCTCATGCTGCCACCTTTGAATACCAAGTTTCACCATTGTTGAAACGCGCCGATACACGATACTCTTCGCAGTACGGCTCGATCAGTTCTTCATAACGCTGCCAAAGCACCTGTTCCAGTGCACGTAAGCGGTTTTCAATCCCGAGTCTGTACCGCATGGTTTGGGCTTTGGTTGCTACGCTGTAATTGTCAAACTCTTCAATGATGTAATCCACAGCTTCGCCCGGGGCACCGTCGCCGTAATCTTCAAAATGGGCATAAGCCATATCAGGCATGGACAGTTCCATGTACTGATCGAGACTACAGCCGTCGTAGTAGCCGTGGCGCAATACCACTGCCATTTCCAACCGGATGACTTCACCAAAAAACACGGTTTCCGTCCAAATTTCAGCCAGTTTGGTACCGCCGAAATTACGGTCTGAATACTTCCGGTCATCATCAGCCAACATCATGTCAGAGTGGATTAATAAACGGTTAACTCGGTGGCTTTTCGGAGGAACACCCCTGTCGGATCCCAGTTCATCCGCTCTGTATTTCAAGTCTGTTATGAAGTTTTCCGTACGAAGGCTTAAAATATTCCGGAGGCTTTCATAGTCGTCTTCATACAGCTTGTCGTTTTCGTCGATGCCTTCATTGTATGACTCAAAGTCAAACTCGTCGGCAGACAGTCCGGATACGACATTTAAACGATGGTTAAATAAAAAATTTGCGGTACCCATAATGGTTCCTTTCGTTAAGAAAGGGGATACCGTGCCCTTTGGGGAATGGTATCCCCAAAGGGTTAAAGAATCGTTTATCGGCTGCATTCGAAAAAACGCTTTGTGCGCATCGAACATAGCAGTTCATAACGGTCGTTATGAGGGCCGTTCAAATGGGTTTGCCAACCACGACCGGCCATCATCCGACGGTATAAAGCCATAACAGCTTTATTGCTGCCGGTAACTTCCCGTGTAGTTTCCAAGGTTTGGATGTCGTCAAAATATACTTCGTACTGAAAAACCCTGATACTCAAGACGGCATAAAGAAATTGTTTGACAGGGTCGGTATTCATGATAGTACCTCGTCAAATGTGTTCAAATTCTTCTATACCGAGTTGTCGGTATACGTTTTTGGCCCATTCATCGTAGCCGATGGTGCCAAATATACTTAGCCAATCACCGGTAACATGGACTTTTGCCGGTTTGCAAGTTTTATCTTCGACAACAAACTTGCCTTTCCGACTTTCATAAACCTTAACAAGAACATGCTTACCGTCATCAGATTTATGCTGATACAGAAGCTTGCCTTCGAAAAGGTAGTCGGGGCCGTTAGGGTTGAATACTTGATATTTTGCCGAAGTCGCATTGCTGCGGAGTTTCTCTAAAATGTTCATGATATTTCCTTTCTTTGGTGAAGGAATACCATGCCCCACCGGGGCTGGTATCCCCGGTGGGTTGAGATTGAAAAAGAACCGTCTCCCGAGCGGGAGCCGTACTGGGTAACGGTAGTACGGAAACAGTAAAGCAGACTGTTAGCTGTGGAAACGTGCTTTTTCAGACGGCCTGTTTGGCCAAACCGTCTGAAAAAGCCCGCTTGGGGCTTAAGTATTATTGAGAAGTTAGGCTTTTGTTGCGCAACAGGTCAGTAATACGATCACCGAAATCTGCGGGCACTTCCACCTTGGCAGCTTTGATACCGACCAAGGCATAACGCTCGCAGACGGCAGGATTAAACCGCTGTATAAACCGGTCTGCCTCCAGCTCGGCCAGTAAACAGTTTTGCCAATGATCCAGCAACGGAACATCGGAAAGCTCTTGCAGGCATTGCCACACAGCCTTGTCCATGTCGGCGGACAGGTCATCCAACAAAACCCAACCGCTTTTTGCTTCGCGGTTGAATTCTGTCAACTCCGTCGCATACAGAAACATATGCGTAACAGCGCCGTAGTTGTGTGTTTGATACCGGGTTACATGCTTGGTCAGACCGCTCAGAATTTCGGCAGTGGTAAACATCGGCCAGCTCCGTTGGTCTTCAGGTTGCCTGAATCCCAATCTATCCGCTGAGTAGTCCCGACTCACCTGAAGTTGCGCCTGAAATGCCAACATATCAGCATCGCGGCCGTGCAGCGATGCGAACATCAGCCGGCTCTCCATAATGAAGAAGGCATCAGCCATCAGGTTATTGCGCGAAGTCAGGTATAACATGCCCTACCCTCCTTATTGCAAACGCCAAACATGGGCGTGTGGCTGGAACCTGTATCCTGCTTCCATCATAAGGTTTCGGGCTGTTACCAAGGCGTCTCTGTCCGAAAGCATGTATTCGCCAAGGCAGATTTCTTGCTGGCCATTACCTATCATGGCTTTAACCTGCTGGACCGTTTGGGCAAACTGGGGAATCTCTATCCCGTCTTCGGGATAGGTATCGAATGACGAAACGGCAATGTCAGGGTAGTCTTTTTCTTCCAAACCGGAACCGCATTCATGGGCAAACTGCTCCAAAGCTGCCCAATCCAAAGCCGCATCAATATAGGACGTGGCTCCGCCGGCCCATTCGTAGGCTTTTACCTTGATCTGCTCCAGGATGAAATTGCCTTGGTAGTCGCCGGGCGCGAACTGCATCAAAACGGGGTTCTTTATTTCAAAGATCCCGATTGATGTTGCGAGTTTGGCCACGTTGAACGGGCCACGCCGGCCTTGGATGGTCTGTACGGTTAACATACCGGGAAGCGTGATAGACATAGTGGTATCTCCTATTTTAAAGACAGGGATACCGGCCATGGAGCAGGTATCCCCATGGTGGGAAGGCCGTCTGAAATCAGCAGACTGACAGATAAGATTAAACTGCGTCATGTTCGATTTGAGCAAGATAGCTTTCATCTGCAATGCGGAAACCTAGCAATGTCATCAGACGGTTGTCGTTGATGATGGCATTGGTTGCCAGCACCAAGGCTTTACGGACATTTTTTCTACCGTGCACATCAGTAGTGCTGCGGCAGTATGTCCGTATAGCTTTGGTTTTGCGGATACGGTTAATCCTGCCTTTTGGACAGACGAGCAGCAAATGATTGCGGCCGACGTGGGCAACAATGGATTTGTGGTGGTTGTAACGGTGGGTAAGGATATCACCCAAATGTATGGAATCGATGCCGAGATTGGCATGTAAGACAGCACTGTGTTGGTGCAATAAGGCATTGAGATGGTGAAACATGGTGTACTCCTTGATATAAAAAAAAGGGGTACACCTTGCCCGATCGGGGAGTGTACCCCGATGGGTTGAAAAGGAAGCTGAAAAGCTGAATACCGTAATAATACGATAGGAGAAGCCCGATCCGACTTACTTTCGGGCAAGCCGGAGAGCGGGCAAAAGAGACTGTACAAGCAGTCATTCCGTAACACCGCCACACCCGGGTGTGGCAGCTCATCATCTAACAGATCGGGTCTGTTTTACAGTACGGAAGGCTTATCCCTTGTAGGACGCCGCACAGTAAAAGCCATGGCCACCGATCCTTCGATTGGTCAAAGAAAATAATTCCCTAGTCCTCTCGATATGGGAAGAAAGGATTTAGGGAGCGTAGGGTTTGGTAAACAAGAGTCGCACAAACGGTATTGTTGATAAATTACAGCGACAGTTATCTAGGCAGTTAAAGATGCCAGCTTATCAAACATCGGCAAGCCGATGCGTGAAACAGGTTTGCCCTGATAATCGATTCGACAAGCATCAGGGCAAACCTGCTTATTAAGCAGGTTTGGTTTGACCGTACTTTAGACGGCCATGATATATAGGTTATCCACTAAAGTTGTGGATAACTGAAAATAAAATAGTATTAGTCCCAATTGTTAAAGAACATTTTTTCCATGCCTGTTTTTTAGGCAACTTCGTTTGCGGATACCTGCTTTACCGTAGTGAAACAGGCATCGACAAAAAAAGTGAGTGGTAAGCCAGGTCTTAAAAGGCAGACCTTACCTGTACTGCAAAAAAATAAAACTTACTCTAGAGTAGACCACCTGTCGGCGGTTGATGGTAGTTGTCCCAAACACACTATATTAAAGTCGGCTTGGGACAACTACCTCCGATGTGAGCGTGGTAGTATCCCCAAAAAGGAAATAAGAAGAGAAAACCTTAAAGGTTTTCTCTTCATAAAGACGGTAAAGACCGTCCGGTATTTAAAAATCCGATTATTTTGTCATGCTGTGCCAAATGAATTTGAGCACAAACAGTATAAATAGGATTTTAAATGGGCCACTCAACCATGATGCGCATATTATTGTCCTTGATGGGCCTGCACCTAAGCGCTTTGTTGCATAGGTTGCGGGCGGTGCTGTTGTGAGTTCTGGTAACCTTCTTGCGGTTGCGGAGCATAATGCTGTTGCTGTGCAGGAGGGTTATTTTGAACCTGGGGCTGCGAATGCGGAGTCTGTGTTACAGGCTGCTGCGGCTGTGGGTTCTGGTAACCTTCTTGCGGTTGAGGAGCATAATGCTGTTGCTGTGCAGGAGGGTTATTTTGAACCTGGGGCTGCGAATGCGGAGTCTGTGTTACAGGCTGCTGCGGCTGTGGGTTCTGGTAACTTTCTTGCGGTTGCGGAGCATAATGCTGTTGCTGTGCAGGAGGATTATTTTGAACCTGGGGCTGCGAATGCGGAACCTGAGCTTCAGGCTGCTGGTCTTCGTTAGTTTGAAGAGTAAAAAACCGTTGTTTATTTACATTTATCCAGCTAAGCTTAAACAGCCTTCCCCGAATACAGGACACATGTTCACCTTTTTTGTTCGTAAAACCATCAGGTACTCCATCACCTATGGTAAATCCACAGGTTACAGTTACCTTGGGTCCCGCTTGGGGATCAAGAAGTTGGGGATAGGCTTGAAACAGCATATTAAGAGCTTCTCGTGCCTGTCCGAAGACGTTAGTCTCAAATATAGTAGAGACTCTTTGCCGTCTTGACCATACCAAGCGTTAATAGAACAAGTCAGGTAAGGTTTGCCTTTATCAGGTGTCACCCAACGAGGGCGGTTAAGATAACCTATGCCGGTAGTTACCAAATCAACATAATTGTTTTGGGCAGGATTTTGGTTTTGAGTTTGATTAGTCATGATGTATCTCCAAATAAAATGGGGATACATCTACCCCTGCGGGGAAGTGTATCCCCAAGGGGTTTAATAAGAAGTCGGCTTTATCACCGATAGAAAAGAAAAGGGTAGCTATCTCTAAAAGACCCGTATGCGAGCTACAGTTACGGCTTTTGCTTTTTGATGAAGCAACAAACATCTAGTACGGTTTCATTGTGCAAACAACCATTGAAATTGTCAAGCAATTTTTCTTCTTAAAATATTTCCCCAATCATTAATCGCTTTTTAATCATGCTAAGATTTATTCTGTCATCCAATATTGTATAGAAACAAAATATGAAAGAACCCATGAAGGTAATCGCCTACACCGGCCAATACAACAATGAGACTGTGACAGCATTGCAGGCGCAGATGCTCGGCCTTGATGTAGTTTACAGTTGTCATAAACCCGGGGAACGTCTTGAAATGTACAAGACCCGTCGAAAGCAAACGCATTATTTTGCCTACAAAAGTACAACCACACATGAAGGTAAAACTGCTCCCGAAACGCTGACGCACACCTTGTGCAAACAGATAATTGCTGAACTCGCCAACCAAAACATTCAAACCAAGTTGAGATTTTTTAAGGGGCTGTCCTAGATAACTAGAACAAATCCTGCTTTACTAATTGTTTTAAAATAGAAATTTGAAATTTTATCTCACTGTTGTTAAAACGCCATTCACACTCTTTCAAATACAGTTCAAAATGCTCTTTGGGAATGCCGTTAAACTTGCGTAAATGGCGTTTTGCTTGGTTCCAAAAGTTCTCAATTCCGTTAATGTGATTTTGTCGCTCAGCAAAATGTGTGCTGTGATTGATCCGAAAATGTGAAAATTCGCTCACATCAAGAACGTCATAACTTTTGTAACAATCGGTATAAACAATGCTGTCAGGCTTCACTTGCTCGCGGATAATTGGCAATAAAGTCGCAGTTTGTGTATTGGGTACGGCAACGGTGTAAACCTTACCATTACGCTTCAAAAGCCCGAATACAGCCACTTTGCCAGCCGCACCGCGACCACGTTTGCCTTTGCGTTGTCCGCCAAAATAGCTTTCATCAACTTCTACTTCACCATCAAGCATTTCCAGATGCGGGCTGTTGTGATAGATAAGTAAGCGCAAACGGTGGAAGTAATAGGCAGCGGTATTTTTATTGACGCTAACTAATTGCGCCGCTGTGCGAGCGGTAACACCTGCAACAAATAGTTCAATCAGTTTGTTTTGCTTGTACTGACTTAAACGACTTTTTCTCATAGGGATTATTCTAACCTGAAGTTAAATTTCCCTAGTTATCTAGTACAGCCCCTTTTTTAATATATACGGCCCATATTTAGGCAGAGCTGACGAAGAAATTGTTTTTAATGGGGGTAATGTAGAACAGCGCATCAATGTCAATGGACATACTTATATAATAGATGCACTCTGTAGTTTTAGTCAGCCTTCTGCAAAAACTTCCCTATTCTCGCTGGAACAGCAATGGGGTGGTCAAATTGCTTTTGAAATTTACCATACATCTAAACTAACGGCAGACTCACCCAAATGTCGAGACTTAGAGGCGGCGGGTATTCCCGTCCTTCAGATTGCAACAGGAGATCCCAAAAGTGCCCTTTATCTTGATGAAGCAGCCATTGCCCAAATGAATGAGCGTGATGCGGATTACGCGATAACTGTCCATCTCAATAAACTTCGGAATATCTTTCGTAAATCGATTGGGGGTGTGGTATACAACAACCCTAAATCAGCTGTCTTTGCCGAGGCAGAAAAATTGTCTGCCAAATTGGATGCGGCGCAACGGGAGGTTGAAACTTGGCGGGAAACAGAAATGCCCAAAGTTGAACAATTGCTCAAGCTGGGTAAGGAACTGATAATAGAAAAACAAGACCACGCTAAAATCGGGGAAGCATACAATGAATTAACTCTCAAAATGTCGAACGTATACGACGAAAACAACCGTTTGAAAGACCAGATTGAAAAAATAACAAATGAAAATACCCAGCTCCGTGCGGAAATTGAAAAAAGTTGGCTGTCCAAGCTTATCCGGTTATTCGGTAAATAACCGGAGTTATGCAACCTATCCCACTAGCGTACCCATTCTGTCGGGTTTCAGACAACTATTTCTCTGGTATTTTGTTTGGCAGTAATTGATTGTCCTGTGCATATTGCAGAGTAAATTCACGCTTGGAAAGAATCGACTCAATGGTTTTGTCATCTAACCCGGCATTTTTTAAATCCCTCTTCAGCTCTTCGAGGCTACGCTTGAAGGACTCTCTTGCTGCCTGGACTGAATCAACAATAAATTGGGCATTAAAGTCATCCTTTAATTCATAAAATTGAATATTTGATGCGCAAGCGTGAAACCACTCGAACCTTGCAGCAACTTCTTGCAAGGCCAGTGTTCCATGAGCCTGGCGAATGCCTTCTTTACTTAGATAAACTGTACCTTGAATATTGTCGAAACCATGCCTGTTCAATATACGCCATATATCGGTGTAAGCATTATTCCAACTTGGGTTATGGTAGTGTTGCTTTAAGCAATTTGTATCCATATCAAATACAATAAGGGTTCTGTCCATTTTTAGGCTTTCTGTTTCGGTTGGGCAAAAATATCGAATTGGTCTTTGTCGCTAGATTTGTGATTTGCTTTATAACTGCGCCTTACCTTGCTGACGGTAGAGGGGCTGCAATTTAGTGCTGACGCAATACCGGAAATACTGACGCCTTGCATGGTTAGCTGAATAATGCTGTTGTGTAGCGTTTTATTGGGCATTCTGCCTTTCATTTTTATTTTAGAACCTAAATCCGAACAACATTTCCTCCGGCTTGTCTTTCAGATTAATAATGATATTGCCGTCCAAATCGAAGCGGTAGTTTATTCCCCGACTTCGGTCACCATCTCCAATCTGTATCTCGTCTTCATTGAAAGTGGTGATATATTGAAAGCTGCTTTGTTCGCTTCGCTCGTGAATGTAGTTCAATAGGTTGACTTTCTTTCTGATTTCGATACCGTGGAATACACCGTCATGTATCAGAAAATCGGGTAGCGGGATATTCCCCCGTACGGCATTCAGAAATACAGTCAGATCATAAATGACCGTTTTCAGCTTGGTCTGTCCCAATGCTTCGATATGAGGAAAACCGATTTCTATTCTTACCGGCATTTTTCTGTTTTTCAACTGCCCCTGAGCAGAAATGTCCAAATAAACACCCTTTGCTTCATAGAGAATGTCTTCAAATGCGGCGGCAACGATTTCGTTAAACAGACTCCGGATGGTTTCAACGGATTCCGAACACTCAGACAGGGCAACCTGCATCTGCATATGATGCATGCTTTCATCGTGATGCATCCTACCGAGTTCGGCATGTATTTTTTCAATACTGTCCAGCCTCTGACGGATTTCGGCAATTTTTGTACTTTCCAACGCATATCTGCCCCATGCTTCAGTCAATGACATATCCATATTATCATCAATCGTTTTCATTAACCCCGCACGCTGTGCATCCTTCTCTTGAATTTCTGCCAAAAGTTTTTTATGCTCCGAGGACAATTCGGTCATACGGCTGCCGTAAAATTTCAGCCGTTCTTGGGTAATGGATGCTCGAAAATCCAGTACTTCTTCCAAACTTTTTCTGATAATCCGGCCCAAATCCAGAGCCACCGATTCGTATTGTTTCCGGACATCATCCACATCAATCTCGTTTCGGGAAGATTCCGTGAATTTCTTTAATTTTTCAAGCTGATTGCCGGTTTGGCGCTCTTTCTTTCTCAAGTTGGCCAACTGTTCGTCCAACTCGGCAATTCTTTCGGAGACTCTTTTGAAGGAATCGCTGAGTTTGAATTCGCTTAATGACTGTCGAATGAGTTCCAACTCTTTTCTTTTGACCGCCATTTCCGAACGCAATTGGGAGACAGACTTACCGGATGTATCCGTCAGGTATTTTTGCAGAACATTGGCTTCCCGAGTCAGCTCCTCCGTTATTGTCCATGTTTCCAGCAGACTGTTCAGATGTGTTGAAGGTAGTCCGAGTAAATAAAGGTTCAACAATATCAACAGACTCTTTTTGGCCCCTCCATGCTGGAGATAGATAACGGGATCATCGCGTTTCACACTTGTCAAATCATCTTTGACAAAGAAATTCATTAAGTTTCGGTGACTTCCTTCCGGATATTTTCTCTCGGCGGTCTGTGGAAAGAATTTTCCGGAAAAAAGTTTTTTGGCTTCCTCGATCTCATAAGGATATTCGGCCTGACCATTTTCCTGGATGTACACTTTCTTCGTCTCTCCGAAACTGCGGCGGATTTGCAGGAATTCATCCCCGTTATCAAGAAGCAGGCAGACCTGATGCTCCTGCTCTCTCAGAAACGCATATTTTTTGCTGTTGAAAATTTTTGCAGCATCCGAAGACAACAGTAAGTAATCGATCAGACGTACAATACTGGATTTGCCGATACCGTTTGTTCCGTGGGATTGTCCATATTTGGCAGAACCGATGATAAGGTTCAAACCTGGCTTGAAGTTTATATCTTGCAACAACAAGCCGGTCGGTGACCAAAGTTTTTTCAGCATAATAGGGTTTTCCGTGTCTAGTCGAAGATGTCGGTTTGGACCGGCTGTCGACAAATCGAGATATGATACTGTTCGTGTTCCACCGCACCTACCGCATACAGAAACCCCAAAGACGAATAAAAATTGACGATTGTCCGGCGGCGATCCTGTTTGAGAAATAACGCAAGCAGATCATCAATCATAACCGGGGATTTTTTTGACAGAATTTTCAATAATCCTGCGCCCATTGCCACAACAGACAGGCTCAAATCACTTTCAGGATGCAATAGCGCCATTCTAATTACCTCTCGGCTTTGTACCGATATGGCATTGTGAAAAAACATACCATACCAATGCGGCTATATAAGCCGAAAGCATATCGTCCTTCAGTTTGCCGTTATAACGCTCTTCGTAATTCGAGATCAACTGTTTCATTTTCTGAAACTCGCTGAGTGGTAGCGATGCCAATTTGCCATAGTCATTGAAAATCCGGTTTTTAACGGTATTGATGTCGCGGTCTGCATAGGCATTCAATGCTTCTTCTATTTCAGCCTGAAACGCATAAGTGGCCTTTATTGAATCCTCAAATTCTTTATATTCGGATTCTGTACTGTTGGACCGGATTTTGCGCAAAATTTCAGGAGCTTGTTCCTGATAGTCTATTTGGTCTTTTTCGTAATCCTGACTGCACAAATCATCAAGCAACTTTTCTACAAAGTCCCTGCCGAGATATTCATCACCAATGTTTAATTCGCGACACAGTTTGCACTTCTGAGAATATATCCTGGGTCGCCCGTCTGCTCCCGTTTCAATCATGTATAAAATATGACCAAGCCCGCATATTTTATGCTGTTTTCCCCAGTTGACAACCAGCTGGATATGCTCGGGAGCTGGTTCAAGATTGGTATAGAAATGCCAATCCGGATACAGCTGCTGCCAGTTTGATTGGTAAGAGCCAAAATCATCGTGTAGCTTCTTGGTCATTTTTCCAGCTTGACCGGCTTTCTCCGGCGCATAACAGGCAACACAAATCCCTGTCTGTATCAGACAGTCGGCACCTTGGTCTTTGACCCGACGGACTTCCTGAATTTTGTCGCTTCCGTAATGGGTGCGCAGGAGGGATATGATAAATTTCTGAAAATCGAAACCAGCAAGATTCGATATTTGGGTTCGGATGAGGTTTTTTAGCGGGCTATCCATTTATACAACCTCCCCGGATAACGGCATTTTTTCAAGATTGGCCTCAAGTAGCCGATGTATGTCTTTCAGCAGTCGGAGCAGTCCGGATTCCAAAACGGGATATTGGCGTATCAGATTTTCAATATCTTTCAATTCCTGAATCGCAGAAACTTCACTCAACTGATCGTACGGATCAATTTGTAGGAAAACGCACAAATCGACAACCCTACGGCTAATGACCTTACACTTCCCCGATCTTACCCGTTGGATGAAATCCTTATTCAGCGGTGCTTTTATGTTGTTGGCGATATCATCTTGATACTTTCGGTTATAAGTATCAACACAGTCGCGCAAAGTCAGCCGTTGTGCTTTGAGCACGCGATCAATTTCCGAAGCAATTTGGAGATATGAACGGTAATTCTTCATTGTATTTAAAAAATAATAAATTTAATGAATTATATCATTTTTTTGATAAAAATACATAAGATAAAAAGGCTGTCTGAATAAAATCAGACAGCCCCCTATTTATTAACTCCATAAATATGGAGGATTTCGGTATTCGGATTGGCTTTTCAGAGCCATCCCTTCCCGAAATATTCTCAAATCAACAATTTATTTTGCGGCAAGCTTGGTTTTTTTACCCTGCCTTTCCAAAAGTTTGACTGCTTTTTTGTCGAAAGAACAAAATATTTCACCTCCCAGCCAGTTACCTTCATAAGCAATCACACCGTCTGCAAAATCGCCGCTGGCTTCCAGTACGGACAATCCGGCTTCGACTGCAGGCCGGTTCATGGCCACCTTTTCCGTATTGAGCAAATCACGTACAGTTTGGGCTGCTTCCTCCCTACTCAGCTTGGCACCACGCCGCAATATCCAAACCAATTCGCATAAACTCGGCAAGGAAACCGCCACCAAATCTGCGGAACGCAAGAGTTCAGAGGCAACAGCAGCCTGCTTCGGATCATCCTGCAAAACTGCACGCAGCAGAATGTTGGTATCGGCGGTAATCTTCATTCCTGCCCCGCCCAGCCGGAGGCAGCTATTTCATTGATCTCCTCCAAAGTGAGCGGCTTTTCGGCTTTGCCGGCATGACGCCCGATAAAGTTCTCTATCGAGCCTTCCGCTTGGGCAGCGCGCATTCTGATTTCGCCGTTAGGCAGCTTGTCGAACTCCACCTTCTGTCCCGGGGCAAGCCCTAGGTGTTGCAACAAATCACGCTTCAGCGTTACCTGTCCCTTGGCAGTAATAGATAAAGTCCCCATTTCTTATCTCCTATTTTATAGATGACCATAGATAATACAATTTAAATGTAATGCGTTTTTTCATTACCGTCAAATTTTTCTGGAGCGTACGAATATATCGAACTGGTTTTTATCGCCCGATTTGTGATTGTCTCTATGTTTACGCCTTACCTTGCTCACAGTGGACTCACTGCAATTCAACGCTGATGCAATTCCGGCAATACTGACACCCTGCATGGTCAACTGAATGATGTGCTTATGTAGTTGTTTATCGGCCGGACGGCCTTTCATTTTTCCTTCCCTTTTGGCACGTTCGATACCCTGTTTGGCACGTTCGCGTCGGGTTTTCCAATCCTCATGCGCAATGCTTAAAGCCATGCGCAAAAACATTTTCTGCAATGCCTCCATCAATGGTTCGGAAAGATATTTGGGCAAGGAATCGCCCTGCCCCATTAATTCATCGATATTGCCGAAGGAAAATACATCGGGAACATGCAATTTGGCCCCCTTTTCCGTAATGCGCGCAATCAGCTGTTCCGCTTCGCGGGGCGGAAGACGGGTAATACGATCCAGTCTTTCGGCAATGACCCAGTCTCCCTCTTGGAGGTCGCTGATTAACCGGTTTAATTCCGGCCTGCTGGCATTGACACCGCTGGCCTTCTCTTCATAGACGCCGGCTATGTAAAAGCCACTTTCCTTAGCCTGTTCGATAATTTCGCGCTGGCGCTCCAAATTCTGTTGTAGAGTGCTGACTCTAAGATAGATACGGGCAACTTTTGGCGCACTCATGTATTTTAACTCCTATAATTAAGCTAGTGGATTTTAAGTCCATTGCAATTTATTTTACAGATACCCTTTTGTATTTGCAAATAACCATAGTCAAAATACAGGATTAAATAATATTTTTATCGTACGATATAAATTAAACTCTTCAAATCATTCGCACTCAAAAACTTGACACGGTAAGGAAATTTCCTTACCATGGCAAAACGGCTGAAGCAATGAGCTGAGCCATATTTTTAAATTACAAAGAAATCCCGAGCCATTTCGCAAATTGGAAAATGCATACAATAGGACATTTATGTCGCAAGCTATGTAAAAGTAATCGTAACTATGAAGGCAGGGTACCACGAATGAATATGAAGATTCTCTTGAATGCTGTGTCAACACTAACCAGCAAAAACCAAACAACCATCCCTGAACCGGTGCGTAAAGCATTAGGCTTGGGCAAGCAGGATAAAATCCGATTTTCGGTTTTGGAGGGCGGGCAAGTGCTTCTCGAAAAGAACATCTCCGAACAAGATGAGTTCGAAAGTGATCCGGTAGTCGGCCACTTCTTACACTTCTTGGAAACTTCCATGTTGGAAACCCCCGGTTCCATTAAGCCTGCTTCCAAATCCCGCTATGCTCGCTATCGCCAATTGGTCGGAGATGCACAATAGCAAAGGATTTGTATGCCTGATGATTTTCAGATAAATGGCTATACCGTTTATGAGCATGAATGCTTCAGCTCCCAAATGGAAAATTTAGCCGATGAAGTAGAAGCTTGGAAGCAATCCGGTAAAACCGGCCAGTGTCCTAATGCTAACTTATTAAAACGGATACTGGAAGAAATTGAAAATATTGCTCGCAATCCCGACAGCTCGGAATACAGGTTGGGAAATACTCTTGGCCAAAAGCATAAACATTGGCGACGGGCAAAATTCATGGGCAGGTACAGGCTCTTTTTCCGATACGATTCAAGCAGCAAAATCATTATTCTTGCTTGGGTCAACGATTCGGAAACAAAGAGGACATACGGTAGTAAAAAAGACGCCTATGCTGTCTTTAAGAAAATGTTGGAGAGTGGAAATCCTCCTACAGATTGGTCGACTTTACTGAAGGCCACTATTGATAAATAAAACCAGGCCGTCTGGATTTTTCAGACGGCCTGGTTTTATGTAAAGGGACCGTAAAGCCCTCCTGCCTATCGCCGTTAAAATGCTGTTAATTGCAATGCCTTGTCTAAAGGTGGCATTTTTCTGCCGGGGTTTTCGCTTAAATAGCAGTACAAATCTATCGGTGCCGTATGGAAATCGATGATTTGCTCCCTTTCGGAAATAACCCCGTCAATCTCATAAAAATCATCAAGAGGTTTTCCGCCTAATTTGTCTTCAACCTTGTCGAACTGCAATTGCGAATTCAGCTCCATCACCGAACTTATCCTGCGGTCTTCCGGCCAGCTACTCGGCCTCCTCAACGGGTATTTTTTATTTTCGATTGACCATGAATCGAGAAGCATGAAATTATCGCTAAACAGCGGGTAATCATCATCCAAAAGACGGTAGCGGGTAATATGTTTGAAAACGAAGCCAATGTCCGGCTCCCCCCTTTCCAGCGGATAAACGACCCATTCGCATATCTTGGTAAAGTTTGATAGTGACTTTTCTGACTCAATAACAAAACCGATGAGATTTCTACCATGAAAGCCATGCCGTAAGCATCCTATGCTGTAGCGCTCATTTGGATAGGGTTTGATTGTTTTCAGCTCTTTATCGGTTAACTGCAAACCTAGCTCAGGTATTTCAAAAGATTTCAGAAAGCAATCCCGATCCGGATCATCAGCAAAATATTTTGGTATGAAATGGTAGTACATATATTTCCTTCTGTGCTTTTATCAATTTTTCTATTTACCTAGCCATTCACGCATTCGGCCGGTATCGATATGCGTAAAACCACGGTATGTCCCTACCCCGCCCCCACGAAAATGTTTGGCCATCTCTGCCACCCTCCACGGTTCTATGCCGCACACGACGATGTCGGCGGCTTTGCCGTGAATGTGCATGGAATTCAGTGCCGCCCCTTCTATGCGGCTGTTTCGGCGCGGAGTACGATAGCCGCTATTGATGGTAAGCAGCGGATTGGACTTGCCGGCCATACGCGCCCACTCTTGGATGGCGTATATCAGATTAAACAGTTGCACGTCCATTTGGGCGACAGCGTTGTTGTCTTTGGCATCGCGAAAGAAATAACAGGCATGGCGGTAGCCGTCACGCAAATAACGGCCGTTTCCATAAAATTCGATTCGGGCACGCTCCTTGGTATCGGCCCGAACACAGTCTATGTAGCGGTCTTTCAACCAAAACGGATGTGCTGCCGCCGTGCCGACGGCCTCGGCCTCGTCAGAAAACAGAATTCCGGCGGAGCCGACTGCCGTATAGGCCACGGCGGCGGCCGCACTTTTCAAAAAGATACGACGGTCCATGATGATTCCCGAAGTTATGGTCGTGGTGCAACCAAGTTATTGGGGCGGTGGCAGCCGTATCCCGGCGAGCAATTTAAAGAGGTAAAAACATACGGCTGTTTTGAGTTTTTAGGGTAATCAGGGTTGTGTCGGATATAACCGATTTCCATCATAGTCTTGTAGGACAAGCCAGATTCATGTACACCGGGTGCGAGTCCGTTACGCCCGCCACCGGCACCGCCTACACGGGTATTCTTGTCTGGCAAAGCCTCGGCGCGGCGTTCAGATTTCGGCGTTAACGCACGATTCACCGACTTCAAGCCGTCCTCTACTTTACCGGCCGCATGATTGAGCGGGTTATCGGCCCAGTTGATGCTGCCATCAGAGTTTGTCGAACATGCTGTTAGAGCCAATACTGCAACCAAGGATACATATAGCGCTTTCATTTTTTACTCCTTCTTTTTTCAATTGTGTTTTTTACTAACTTGAATAGCCTTTCCCAAGGGTTCACATTTGATAACAAACGGTTTCGTCGGTATATCCATTACCCCATGGATGGTAATACCCTTGTATAAGCGTATTCTGTCTTCTAACTCAGTCATAAAAGGATTGGGATGTGAAAATGTGAAACGCCGCTTTCGCATTATCGACCACACCACCCATACATAAAGACTGACTATGAATGAAAAATGAAAAGAGGCGTTGATGATAAGTCTCAATACTGTGGCTGAGTTCTCCATCAGTTTTGCGATGAACTGCGGCCACGCCTCGGGACTGTGTGCTGCCGCCCATAAAATGATCAAGCAAACAAACGGTGTGATGAGAATGGCGTACCAAAATGCTTTGAGAAACCATGCCAGTATAGATTTCACCAAAAGCAGCCACGCCCGGAAAGACTTTAAAGTAGCAGTTTTCAGGGGTTCGATTTCACTATGATTAATGGTGCAGACCTGTTGACCGCCAACGTACACATCCCAATCAGTGTTATCTGGACTCAAAACAGCATGATAAAAAATCATGTCTTTGATAAACCGTATAATTTTTTGGTACATTAACTTATCCTTTCGCTACTGGCACCACTCAAAATACTTACAGTCCGGGAAATTCGAGCAGCCAAGATATTTCTTCTCAGGTTGGTCTTTGATATGTTTTTATCGCAACAAACCGATTCCGCAATCCGGACATAAATCGCCTTCTTTAACCGTCGCCGCCTTTGCTGAATGATGGTTTTGGCCGTGTGGCTGCGACAGCTTTCGCTTCCTCTACCATGCTGGTAATCATTTTGCCTTGAAAGGCAAGAAAATCCTCCATGGTCAGACGGCCTTCTTCAATCGCGGCCAAAGCCAATTCCCATTTAGCCGTTGTTACCGGATCCGCAATTTCGTGCGGAATTTTAGAAATCAGGTTGCGACCTTTTTCGGTAGAGAAAATTTTACCTTTCTGTTTTTCCATATAGCCCATCTCGAAGAGTCGGTCTATGATGGCGGCCCGGGTAGCCTCCGTACCCAGTCCCTGTGTACTGCGTAGGACTTTTTTGATTTGTTCGTCATCGACCTCTTTCAAATAGTCACTGAGTTTCTCCATTTCATCCAACAGGGTGGCTTCGGTAAAGCGTGGCGGCGGTGCAGTCTTTTTGTTTTCGGTTTTGCAACCGGAAACAGCCAATACGTTGCCCACAGATACTGCCGGTAGTAAAACGGCATCTTCTTCTGCGCTTTCGTCATCGGCTTTGCCCAATAAGGTACGCCAACCCTGCACCCTCGGCTGCTGGCCGGTTGCTTTGAAGATTTGGCTGCAACTTTCCACCATGATAACCGTCGCATCGTATTCATAGTCCGGATAGAACTGGGCGATGTAGCGGCTGCGGATCATCAGATAGATTTCACGCTCGTTTTTATCCAATACCGACATGTCGAACGTAGCTGTCAGGGTCGGAATAATGGCATGGTGGGAGTGTTTATTGACCTGAGCGTCATTCCAAACCCGTGACGGACGATTGGGATCGGCTTTAGCCAACACCGGTGCAAGGCTGCCGTCGATAGCGGCCAGGGCTGCAAACACACCGAGCACTTCCTGCTGTTGAGATTTGGGAAGATACCGGCATGGTGTACGCGGATACGATGTGATTTTGTATTCTTCGTATAGCTTTTGAGCGATTTGAAGCACCTTGGAAGACGATAAGCCAAAGCGTTTACTGGCCTCTTTCTGTAATGCCGACAAACTGTATGGCAGCGGTGCAGGGGTGTTTTTACGCTCGGTTTTGGCTACGGAAACGATACCTGTCGCAGTTTCCAACTGTTTGGCTAACGCTACAACAAAAGCCTTGTCAACACAGAGGCCGTCTTTGTTTTGTAGGGATTCCGGTATCTGCCAGTATGCGGTAAAGGCTTCCTGTGAGGCCGTCTGAAAATCGACACTCAAACCGTAATACGGATAAGGCTGGAATGTATCGATGATACGGTCACGACGGACGACCAGATTCAGCGTTGGTGTTTGAATGCGGCCGATGGAGAGAGTATGCTCTTTGCCGAAACCGGAAGCATAAGCAACGGTATAAGCGCGGCTTAGATTCATACCGACCAACCAGTCGGCCCGGTTGCGTGCCAAGCCTGCCTGATACAGCGTCTCAGTCTGTTTGCCCGGCCTGATGGCCGCCAAGGCTTTTTTGACCGAAGCTGTATCCAAACTGCTGATCCAGAAACGGGAGACTTTTTTGCGGTAACCGCAGTATTCCAAAATCTCCCGTGCAATCACTTCTCCTTCGCGGTCGGCATCCGTAGCGATGACTACCTCGTCGGTTTTGGCCAACAGCCCTTTAATAGCCTTGAACTGCTTGGCCGTCTTAGACGACACTTCCATTTTCCATTGCTGAGGCAGTATAGGCAGAGATTCGATATTGCCGAAATCCGCATAAGCCTCGCCGTAGGCATCGGGCATGGCCTGAGTCAGAATATGCCCGAATGCCCATGTGACAGCAGTATCGCCTTTTTGGTAATAGCCGTCGTAACGGCCATCCAAAACGCCGAGTACCTTGCCAATTGCTTTGACTTGCAAAGGCTTCTCGCAA
This sequence comes from Neisseria musculi, assembly GCF_014297595.2. Taxonomy (NCBI): domain Bacteria; kingdom Pseudomonadati; phylum Pseudomonadota; class Betaproteobacteria; order Neisseriales; family Neisseriaceae; genus Neisseria; species Neisseria musculi. Next base: position 836,771 of record NZ_CP060414.2, read on the forward strand.
AGGAAGAGCTTCATTCCCAGCCAGCCTTTTAAAGGACTGGAATGGTAGCTGTTAGTGAGCCTGTCATCGCAGGCACGACAAACATAATTACTGCATAAATGCCTAACAAGATAAAAAATGCTTTGTATTGTTGGGCGAACAAAGCGAAACAAACGATTGCACCGGCAATACCTATTAACAGCTTACCGCCCGTCCCTTGTAGTACATTCATCCAGAAATCAAATGTTTCTTGGAACATATCATCAGTACCCGCGCGTGCCTGCAAAGCGACAAATGCGGATAAGAGCAAATACATCAAGTAGTCTTTTTGTTTCATCAATTTATTTGAAACAACAGTTGATGATGTAGTTTTTAATATTTCCATGGTCAATTTCCTTATTGAAGAGGGGCAATTAAGCCTTGTGGTAAAGAGTTGGGAATTTGTTCGTTGCTATCTGTTTCCTCCCCCTGAGACTGAGCAGTTTTTGCTGCCTCCGAAGCTGAAGCAGGTTCTTCAGCAAGGGCTTTTTGGGGCGGAGTGGATTTGGGAACCAAGGGCGTGACACGTTTGCCTTTGTTGTCACCTGAGCGTTTGAGTGAATAGCCTGTATCCCATTTTCGTTGTTCTACTTCGGTATAAACACGAGTCGGATAAACCAAATTTCCATCCTCGTCTTCGTAAGAGTTTATCCATACCCTCATTACCTTTGCCTGATTCAGCAGAGGGCTGGGATAGTCTGATGCGTTTTGAATTGGTTGTGGTGCGAATGGACTGATGGATTTTTTGGCATTCTGACGACTCATCCGCCCATTTTCTTCCATAGCTGTAACTTCTGCTTCAGGATCATATCCTTGTGAAGCATGATAAGCTGCCCTAACGCTGACGCATGGTGTTCCACGGCCTGAAGTGCTACATTCAGTAATATTGTTATCGATATTAAACATGGAGGAGCAACCACCAAGCATAATTGCAATAAAGCATGCTGGAATCAGTTTCATATCCATTATTTAATCTCCTTTGAAAATTCCAAGGTAAGACCTTCGGTCAAAACAATTTCGCCAGTTCGACCAGGTTCAACTTCAATTACAGGAATGGCTTGTTCACCGTATTTTTCATAAATGTTGGCCATTTTTTCAAATGCCGTTCCTGCATTCCTTGCAACCGCTTGCCCAGCCGTCCCACCCAAATTAATTTGTGTTCGTGCCGTTCCGTTTGAAGATGAACCACCCACATTAACATTTAATCCGTTTGCCGCCCCTGCACCAATATCGGCGAGTGTTTGATAAATCCCAACTCTGGCAAGTCCGGCCAATGCTTTACCGGTACGGGAAACGGTACGGCCGTGCCATCCGGCTTTACCATCTTCCCCATTGATTTGGCCTGTAAGTGTGGCCTCAACAGCCTTACCGTCATCTCGAATGCAGCTGATTTTGTTAGTGCGCCCTACTGCGCGGGAATCCATGTATTGGCCGAATACGGCTGCTGTCACAAAGCAATCTTCTAAATGCGCCGAAAATCCATTTGGTAAAATGGCATCTCCTTTAATAGTGAGCAGAGCAACCGGGGGATTCTTATCATCCGCGGTCAAATTTGTAGGTGCGTTAATACCTGTCAGTAAGTAGTAGGACAGAACAGATCCCGGGGGCAGAAATGTTTGATTATCATCAGATTTTCCTCCTTTGGCCGCGCTTTCTTCTTTCATCCTACGCAAACCCTGTCTTTTGCCAGCAGGATCTTGGTTGCCAACTTGGCCGCTTGCTGCTGAGGCGACATTCGCTGATTGGCCTTCGGTTGAGTCTTCATTCATACCTAGTAAAGGGGCGTTCTGTCCGGCCGGGTTTTGACCTTGGGTCTCAAATGGATTTCCTGTCGGTGTACTTCCCGCACGTGCATTGCCAATCTTTTCGGCAATTTTTCGCTCAAGTAAGGCGTTCAACTGTTCTTCATTAAGTTGAGAACTTTGTTTGCTAGATTGTATAGCTCTTATTTCGTCGCGAAGATGGCGTATTTCACCGGCTAGATTCTGGTTGCCTACGTCGGGTTGAGTATTTTGAAGCAATTGCTCTGTTCCTTTTTTCTTACCAAAATCGGCTTTTGAAATATCTCTTGAAAGAAGGACACCGGCTATAACTAAAAATACTATAATGCCTACGCCGATAGCGATATTGGTTTTGGAAACTGCGTTGCCACCCCCAAAATGTTCTCTAAGTTTCTCTTTCACGATTTCCCACCCCCACGTTTACTGATCAAAATAAGTACGTCTGTGGATTCACCCGGGTAAAGTGTTGTCTGCGGATAAGACGTTACTGCACGGACACGTTTGTTGATTTTTCTGAAGGCTTCTTCACTACCCTCGTCAAATTCAAATTTTGCATTGCCAATATTGGTTATCCGATAACGGTACACATCAAATTCAACACCGGAATATCGTTCCACCGGCACGGTTTGCATGTCTTTAGAAAGAGAAACCTTCTCACGCAATGGCCTTACAGTAAATCCAGCCGGCAGTTTCTGCATGGCAATGCTTTTCAGAATATTGGTAAGTTTTTGTGCGAAGCTGCCGGATGAGGGGTGCAACCCATTGGCTATCTCACTAGGCGATTTCTCAACTGTGACATTAATCGTTTGAGACATCATGCCCGCTTTGGGTATGAGGGTCAGCGTAACCGGCAAACCTCGCGGATTAGCTAAGTCATATATAGTCAGCCAAATATTTTGATTGTTGCGAGGAGTTACTATCAGATTAGAACCGTAACTGTCCAAACCAAAGTGTGTTTTATTGCCGTTGTCGTAAACCTGAGGGTCGGCAAAAGGCGTTAAGATAGTATTTGGATAATTCCGGGAAATACTGACTGTATGATTTTCTCCATATCTGGAAGTTATATTGTGCACGCCTCTGACCCGCCTTTCCTGAATGTCAATTAATGTGCCTTGAGAGGTTTTTCGGGGAGCGGATACTTGAACAATTCTGCGCTGGGCGTTGCTTGGCAAAGCTGTATTAGTTTTGCGTGTTTCCGCTACAAAATCCCTTTGTCGCGCATTCTTGGTTTTGCTTTGTGCAGCACCCTCTTGGACAGGAGCCACAGACAACTGATCCGGATCTTTTGACGATGAACAGGCAGCGAGCAGTAAACTAACAGCTAAGATAGAAATTTTACCGGTTGTTTTCATGCTTTTATCCTAAAGTAAGTCATCTTGCGAATTGGCTGGAGAGCCGGTTGGAGCCGGTGGCTGAACTCCACGCATAATCTGTGAAGCTGTACTTTCTGGCGGTTGCTGGCTATCTGATTTTGATATTTCAGATGCAGGCATGCTGTCGGCTGCTTCATCATCAGTAATGCTGTAATCTTTTTCTTGCACAATATCTTCTTCATCAGCGTGTGGATGCGTTTGATGGTTTTCTACTGTTTTTTCTAATTCAGCTTCCCGTTTTTTGGCTAACTCAGGGTGTTTTTCTTTCCATATTTGTGTCATTGGCACACCTTCATAAGGTCGCCAATGTGTAACCTTGGGAACCCCTGCAAACATTTCCATACGGACTTCGTAGGTTGCATAGATTGAACGGACAGGTTGGATTCTTCCCTTTCTGTACTGAGCAGAGGTTAATTTGCCATATACGTAAAATATTTCTGTGCGTGGCTCGTACTCTATTCCTTCTATTGAGAAGTAGCTCATCAGATTGATACCGTTGAACTTTGGGTTTGTTTTGATGGCCAAGATCTGTGGTCCGAGATTAGCCCATACTTCATCGATGAAGAATTTTCGAGTCCATTTGTATACTTCATCTGCATTTTCAGGAGTGGCAGCCGATATAGATCCAACCACCATTTGAACAAATGGTTGATAATATTCCTTAGAGGCATGGTTTCTACTTACTACTGCTTCTTCGGATAAATGGGGCGGAACTAATATTGTTTCCTTATTGACCGTCAGCTGATAAATGACCATGCCTAATAATGAAAGTGCCAATACCGTATTTATTGAGGCTTTGGAAAAAAGGTCTTTTGCGTGTTGTTTAATACGCGCTTTTGCTTTATTGAACTCCATTAGTGCATCCACCTTCTCATTAAACCGTATTGAAATATTTTGTTCATTCGATAAATGCCTATGGTGTATAGTTTGTGAAATATCATTCCTGATAAATTTTCCTGTTTTGATTGAGCATATTTTCGAGAAGAATAAATTCCAATCAAAATTCCACTTACTTGAACTGTCCAGTGATCAATTAACATACTGAGTAAGACGCCCCCCTCAAATCCGATAAAAAATGGAATGATGTCGTCAGCTTCCCAAAACATAATCGGAACAAAGTTATCAACGTATTGGGGAAAAACAATGGTTTCTTCGTTCATGTTTTATTCCTCACAGTTGAGAATATCGGGTATGCGACTTTCGCCGTAAGCGCATTCATCGCGTGTTGAGATACCTAATTTATTCAGGGTATGCCTGACGTTTGCTACCCTTTTTTCAGATAGCTTTTGGTTATAGCTATCTGAACCACGTGGGTCGGCATATCCTGATAGCGTCACACCTTCATTAAATAAATGACGTTTATTTTTTAGTGAACGTTGCTCAGCTTGAGACATTTGGTGGGAAGCGGTTTTAAAGTGAACTGTGTGCAACAGCTCAGGCTGGGTTGTGTGTTCATCGAATGACACAACCAAATGGCGGAGCTCCGTATCGTCCCCTTGAACCAAATACGGCACATTGCTAATGCCGGGTACCACTGAATCAGAATCTGTCACAGGCGTTGGTAGCATGACGTGTTTTAATACTGGCACTTTATCGGCCATATCAAATACGGGTTCGGTTGATGCACAACCGGTAATTGATATGGCCAACATATATCCCAAAATCATGACCGGTTTCATTTCTACTCCTTTGATAATTTTCTTATTTTGCTGATGGTGAAAAAGGCACTAATGAGCGCTACCAAACCAGCAATTAAACTGTTCCAAAATTTGTAAGCCGAATATGCCTGATTTTGAATCGCATCCACTACGACATAAGACCATCCTTTATCCGACTGCCCTGCTCTGCCGATTGGTGCAAAACAGCTTGGATATTGTTGTAAGCTCAATACGGACAACAGAGCCGTTTGCATCGGTTTTGATACATGGGCCATGACAAATCTATCCTCTTTATGTACTGCAAATTGATGCGGACATGTTCGCGGCTGAAAGGCCAAGGAAAACATAAAGCAGACTGTCAACATGGTGCCCGCCAAAATCTGTTTATGAGGTTTTTTCAATTTCATCGGTAAGCAACCAATTTAAATTATCTGCAACCTCTTTATAGGTTCCGTCTCGGGTAAAACCGGTATGTGTCAGGTATTTGCCTGTGACACCGAATACCGGGGTTCTATCTATCGACCTTACTTTGTAACGATTAAACAACATCATTGCCCTGGCAATTCGTTTCTGAGTGATTTCGTGTCTAACTGTTTGTGTAACTTGCTCATGGGTAAAGCCCATTTTGTATAAAATGGCTAGATAGTCTTGGCCGGTCACGTTCTGTTTCTGTTGCAACGCAAAAGCTTGTGTCAAAAATACAGGCGTTCTAGTTGGTGCCAGCTCTCGCACAATATAAAAAGCTGTTCCGGCTATATTTTGTACTTTGTCACTAAATATCGGCACATAAACAAACTTGTACGGGTTCGGAAGGCCTAAACCGTATTCACCGAACTCCCGCCATGTTTGTGCGCAAAAAATGCAGGCAAAAGAAATGAACATATAGATGCGGTGTGCATCTTCTTTGTGATTACCAATTAGGGTTGCCGGCTTAAACTGACGCACAGCCTTGTCATCTATTTCTTGCCGCCCGGAAGACATACTGAGATCAGGTGCTGCTTTTACTGTCGTCATTAGAGATGCTGCAAAAACAGACAGTAGAAATTGTCTTCTTTCCATACCGTTATACTTTCATGACCGTTGTGTCAATCAGACTTACCGCATCATCAAAATCTACTTTTCCCTCTGCTGAAAGCTCCAATGCCGCCTCAGCAAGTGTTCGGTAATTCTGTTGTTTCAGCAGTTCCAGTTTTATGGTTTCTAAATCTTGATGCAAAATGGCTTTTCTGATTTCCGGTGTGTTAAAACCCATTTCAAAAACAGGGATTCTGCCTATGTGACCTTGATGGGCGCATTGACTACACCCTTTAGGGTTGGCAAACGCGTAAGTAGAAACCGGAAATCTAGTAGGGGGTACTTCTCTAGGATGTTTTATCAAACAGCAATATGGGCAAAGGCGTTTAAGTAGCCTTTGCGAGAAAAAGCATAAAACGGCAGATGCCAATTCAAATGGCTCTGCACCAAGCTGAATTAGCCTGATAATGGATTAGGGTGCATTACGGGCATGGGTGCTGGTAAATGCCAAATGACCTGTGAAAGCAGCATTTACTGTTATTTTGGCTGTTTCTTCGTCTCGTGTTTCGCCTACTAGAATAATGTCAGGATCCTGTCGCAATATGTTTCTGAGTGCTTCAGAGAATGAAAGCTGAGGCGTAACATTGGTTTGGTTGACCCCCGGGGCAATGATTTCTACCGGATCTTCAACTGTAGCCAAGTTTTTGGTGTTGTTATTCAAATATCCAATACTCGCCATCAATGTTTTGGTTTTGCCCGAACCTGTTGGGCCGCTGACTAAAATTAAACCGTTTTCGCTATTAAGTGCCTTTATATATTGCTCTCGGAGCGCATCATTCATTGCAATATCTGCAAGAGGTAATTCTTCAGCTTCGCCTAATAACCGGCAAACTATGTTCTGACCAAACATAGTGGGTTGAAAGCTAATGCGGATATTCAAAAGTTCTTGGTTACGGACCATGTGGAACCGAGAACTATGGGCCAGCCTTTTTTCAGCATCGCTTATGTTGCTTTGTGATCTGAGCCGTTTTTCGACGGCCTCACCATCTTCACGGGATAAGTGCATGTAATCAGCCATTTTCATGCTATTAAGCCGAAAACGTACGTTCACACCGTAGGCATCAGATTGAAAATGGATGTCAGATACGCCTTCACTTTTTGCGTACCAAAACAACTCGTTCAAATATTCAACAATATCGTTGCGTGAACCTGTTTGCTCGAAACGACCACTGCCCTTTAAATCCAATCGCTTTTTTGTTTGGCGATCTAGATGTTTAAACTGTTCAAGTACGACAAGTTGGCTGTTATCCATTTGTGAAATACCTATTCAAACACTTATGCGTTTCCGCATTTTTAGGCGGGAGCGCTTCAACGTCGAGCGGGTAACGTCGGCTGGGTGTGGGTAAGCCCAAGTAAACGCTCCCGCCTAAAAATGCGGTTGATTAGTCGGAAAATATGGATACCCCATCCTTTATTTCCTGTTCCGCAGATCGGTTAACGAAAAGTTGTCTAGTTGACGTGGTTGATTTTTCACAAAAAAGTGGAATTTGGCATCAAACAAATAAAAATGACCTTTTTGAGATTGTTTCTTGACAAAGGCCGTCTGAATATGGTTGTTCAAACGGCCTTTTTTGTGTGAAATACTATTTAGGCCGTTTTGGATTGTTTCTTGACAGATAAGGCAATTTTAAGGTAACGGGCCTATCCAAAAGGCAAAAAGGCAATATGCTAAAAAACCGCATATTGCCTTTTTAAAAGACTTAAGGGTAATTCAAAGGGCTTAAAGTTAAATAGAAAAGCTTTAAATATTAAGGGGAAAAGGCATTAATAGTAAGGAAGAGCAGGATAAGAGATGTTGCCATCTCTTATTCTGCTCTTCCAAAAGAAAAAAGGCTGGGGTAGGCTGAAACACAATTCAAACCTTACTGTCAAGAAAAAATCTCAAAAAGGTCATTTCATATTATTGATTACCCCAAATAGGTCAGTCGGTAAAACTTTGATTATTTGACAATACACGGTAGTCAATATGAATCCGACCGACTTTAACCGTTTGTGCGCCATTCTTGAAAGATTCGAAACGGCCAGCCCCCGCTGGCCGGCCATCTTGGTGCATCTGATAGACAGGTGTGACGGCTTTTTTGAAGAGTATACATTCAATGACATACGCACCTCAGACTACCTGATAAGCAAGACGGAGGAGTTGCTGAAACATTTGCCCAATACCCCTTGCGACAGAGACCTGACCGAACTTATTGCCAATGAATTCGAAGGCTTTTATCTCACAGTTGTAGCCAACAAAGAGCTGTGGAACAGCTTGGTTGAAAGCTACATCGGCTATAAAAAGCGTGTACATAGGATTTCGGATATTGCGGTATCTTCCGAACCGCATGTGCCTGTTGAAAAATCGCGGGAATATATTTTCAATATGCTGGGTGCCGACACCCTGCCGCAGGACCTTTATCAATGAACTGGTCTGCCAGCGAACTATTAATGGCTTGCGCCCTCGGTGCCGCCGGGTGGCTGTTTTTGCGAAGCAGAGCCAATTCACCGGCACCGTCCGAGACTGCTCCGGCTTCTACCACGTCGCCCAAAATTATCGGTGACCGTTTTCGCATTTTGGAAGCCGATGAGCTTATCTATGAGCTGGGCCTTGCACCGACAATCGCCCAAATTAAAAGCAATCTCGGCTTATCCAACGAAAATTGGGAGTCAGACGGCCTCCCATTGCTGCACAATTTCATCCGCTTCGTCCAACGATTACCGGCCTCCGAATCCCATCATCACGCGGGAGACAGAGGCTTGGTCAAACATACGCTGGACGTTGCCGCAATGGCCCTGCTCGCCTCCAATGCCAAAAGCTGGCCGCCGGGGGCTAAAACCGAAGAAATCGCGCGGCTGACATCCGTGTGGCGCTACGGCATTCTGACGGCCGCATTGCTGCACGACATCGGCAAAGTACTGACCTCCTACGATATAGAGCTATATGACAATCCGAACAGCAAAGACTATATGCTGTGGGTGCCGGATACGGGAAAGATGGAGGAAACCGGCCGCCGTTTTTACCGCGTTCTGTTTCCCGAGCATAAAACGGCATACGACGTACATAAGACGTTGGGCTGGACTTTCTTTCAAATCATTGTGCCGGCGGAAGCCCGCCGGTGGATGGGGGACTCGGATCCGGAGCTGATCCGCACCCTGCGGGTGTACCTGAGCGGCTGCAATGAACAACACCCGATGGCTCAGATTATCCGCCAAGCCGATATGACATCAACCGCCCGCGATTTGCGGGCCGGATCGCGGCAGCGGTTTGCAACGGCCAAGCGCACCCCGCTTATTGAAATTGTGATGGAAACGCTCAAAGAAATGCTGCACGAGCGGGGTGCTTATTTTTCTGTGGCTGTAACAGCCGGCGGCGATATTTTCCGCAAAGGCAACAGCGTTTTTGTGATGGCCAAAAACGTACCGGACAAAATCCGTGATTTTTTGGAAAAACACCATCCCGATACTGCGGCTTCTTTCCCGTCGGACAACCAGCGGATATTTGACACACTGCTGGAATACGGTGCCGTTCTACCGGCACCGCACGACGAAGGCAAAGCCGTTGCCAATGTCGAAGTCCGATTTGAGCGCAATGACGGGGAAGTTAAAAACCATCTGTTCTCCGTACTGCAATTCAACTTACACACCCTTTATCCCGAAGAACCCTACCCTGCCGAATTTTTGGGCAGCCTGGAGGTTCTGACTCATACAGTCAAACAGCCAAAGCAGGCCAGGGAATCAGCCGGCACTGCGGATGTTGCCACAGAAGATGATGCCGGTACGGTTGCCGTACAGACCGATACCGCAACATCCGAAACCGGGCAGGCAACCATCTCCTCCCTTCCCGAAAACTACGTTATTCCCGAACCGCCCAAAGCATGTAAGGAAACTGCACCAAAGTCCGAACCTGCCCCTGCTTCAGCTAACAGCATTGATGATTTTCTGATGCAGCATAATCTACTGGCCATCCCGGACGAGGAGGAAATTGCACCAAAATCCGAAACCGGATCTGAAGCTGTGCCGGATATACCGGCAAACAATACGGAGAAAGCTGCCGCAACCGCCAGCAATGCCGGAGCGTCTGAAACTGCCGCAACCGTCCTTCATCACGAAAAACAGCCGTCTAAAACCATAGCCAAGCCTGTTCCGACATTGCCGCAGAACAATAAGAAGATGACTACGGGCGCAATCAAAAACCTGTTTGCCGACAGCAAGCCGAAAACTGCCGCAATATCCGCTTCTGTGCAACAAGAGGATGCGGCAATCATTCCCGCAACGGAAAGTGCCGAAGCGGGATTGGCAGAAAGCCGCAAAGAAAGAGACAGCCGCCCTGCTCTGGCACCGCGTCCCGTCGAAGTGTTCAAAGGAGACAGCCCAGAAATGGATCAACTCTTCGGAGAAAACGGCACTCCGCCGAAACATAAGCCGAATAAAGCCATGGAAGAAAAAAAACTGGCCTTACAGGCCGAAGGCAAACGTTTCCTGAGCTGGCTTGCGGACAGTCTTGCAGACGGAAGCATCAGCATCAACCAAAACGACTCTATGGTGCACTTTATCGAGCAGGGCATGATTCTGGTTACACCGTTGGTGTTCAAAACCTATACGGGCGGTTTTTTCGACAAGAGTAATCCCACGTGTCCGGGACTGCTGGCGCAACAGGGTTTTTTGACGGTTGGCTGGCATGAAAGACATAACAATTCGGCTATTTTCCATGCCTATGCGGACGGCAAATTTTTACTCAATTGCCTGTTGATTCCCGAAAGAAACATACGTTTCTTTATCCGTCCGGGCAGTCGGCCGGCAAACAATACCGATTTATCGGTCAGCGACAAACGCGCTCCGTCAAATTTGGGCAGATTGGGCAAATCATGAGCATAACCCTGCAAGTGCCGGAAAACGTTTACCGGTTTCCATATGAGTTTTACAGTTCGGCAGTCTATTCGCTTGCCGCATTCTCTTTGTATGCCGTACCGGTTCCTGTCAATGCCCAAATGATTGCATCGACAGGCTTGGTATCGATGGCCGCCGTCCGTCTGAAACAGGGGAGGCGCATCCGCCGTTACCGAAAAAACTTGAGCCAACTACCGTTCTACGGCCTGACCTCCAATCAGATTCCCGTTTCGGGCAAAGCCCTGTTTATCGGCAAGGGCTTTGAATGGACACAAACCCATACCCAAAGACTGCTGCTGGCCAGGCTGCCGCAAAACAGAAAATATGCAGGGATTTTTTCATGAAAGTTGCGTTTTACAAGGGCACGTTGCCGGGTTGGCGCGGTTTGTTCAGCCGCTTGGTGCGCTGGGCAGACAGGGGAAAATACAGCCACTGCGAAGTGGTGTTTGCAGACGGCATGTGCGCATCGGCCAGCTGGTACGACGGCGGCGTGCGCTTTAAAAAGATTGCGTTCAATTCGTTGAATTGGGATGTGGTCGAAATGGACTACACACCCGAAGCAGAGGCAAAAGTGCGCGCATGGTTTAAACGGCACGAAGGCCGTCCCTACGATTTGCGCGGCAGCTTGGGCGTGGTATTCCGTCCGTTTGGTCAAGGCCGGCGCGGCTGGTTTTGCAGCGAGGCCGTAGCCGCCTCACTGGGGTTTGCCGAGCCGTGGCGCATCGGCCCGAATCTGCTGGCCGCACTTGTGAAACGGTAGAAATAAAAAGCCGTCTGAAAACGGTTTCAGACGGCCTTTCAGAAAAAATTTAAGACGGCGACGTATCAGTGAGGACGCACCGATACGCCGGCCTAGCAGGGATAGTCTGCATTAGCCAAAGCCGCCACCTCGCGAGGCAGCGGTATTTTATCACTAATGCATAAGGAATACCCGAAAAATGAAACACCGTTGCAAAAATTGTAACAGACTCTTGGCCGTCGGCACGGGCGACTTTGAAATCAAATGCCCGCGCTGCAAAACCGCCAACGCCATCCGCGCTTTAACAACCGAGAATGCCGCCGAGCATCCAACCTTTCAGAAAGGACGCAATGGATGCCCGGAAAACCCCCAACCCTAAACCCGCTCTCGGCAGCCTCTTCGCCGGCATCGGCGGCTTCGACCTCGGCTTCGAGGCCGCAGGATTTCAGACGGCCTGGCAGGTCGAAATCGACCCCGTCTGCCGCGCCGTGTTGGCCGACCGCTTCCCCCGTGCAGAGCGGCACGAAGACGTGCGCACCTGTCTGCCCGCACTCTCCCGCGCCGATGTTGTCGTCAGCGGCTTCCCCTGCCAAGACGTTTCGGCAATGGGCAAACGGCGGGGCCTTGCCGGAGAACGCACCGGGCTGTTCTTCGATGCAATGTGCATCGTGCAGCCCCTTCAACCGCGCTGGCTGGTGCTTGAAAATGTCCCCGGTCTCTTGTTTTCAAACGATGGCCGCGACTTCCAAACGGTGCTTGAAACGCTTGCCCAATGCGGGTATGTGGGATACTGGCGAGTGCTGGACAGCCGTTATTTCGGAGTCCCCACTAAACGCCGCCGCATATTCGTGGTCGCAGGTTTTCGAGAGCTGCCCCCCGTGGAGTTCTTGGGTGATGCCGGACCAATGGAGCGCCTATCTGGCAAGACGGAAGCGGGCAGCGCCTGGGCGGACGCTCATCCTACGCTGCTTGCGGGTTTCGCCGACGGGACAAGTATCGACATCTCGGGCGGAAATATCGTCGCTGTCGAAAACAGCAGGCATCAGATGGTTGAGCGGCAGCGAGCGTCTGAAGATTATGGGCTTCGGCGCGGACTGGATGCGGCCGACGCTCGCGAGGCTCGGGCTGCCGGAAACGCCGTCTGTCCGCAAGTCGCACAATGGATTGCCGAAAAACTCATCAAAACATTCTGATTAAACCCATCCGAGCGCCGCGAGTGCCGTTTACTCTATATATTAAGGAGAGAAAATGACACCCAAGCCCCAACCCATTGTGCCGTGGATGGGCGGCAAACGCCGCCTGGCCAAACACCTGCTGCCCTTGTTTCCCGAACACAGCTGCTATGTGGAACTCTTCGCAGGTGGCGCAGCCCTGTTCTTTATGCGGCCACAGCCTGCCAAATGCGAAGTGCTCAACGACCTCAACGGCCAACTCGTCAACCTATATAGAGTCGTGCAGCACCACTTCGACGAATTTGTACGCCAGTTCGAATGGACGCTCACCAGCCGCGAAGTGTTCACCCGCCTGCAATCCATACCGCCCGATGTGATGACCGATATACAGCGCGCCGCCCGCTTCTTTTATTTGCAGCACACCGCGTTCGGCGGCAAAACGGTTGACCAACATTTCGGCACCGCCACAACCGCCCGCGGTTTCACCGCTGCAAACATCGAAGGCCGTCTGAAAGCCGCACAACAACGGCTCAACGGCGTGTACATCGAAAACGAACCGTGGGAAAAATGCTTCAAACGCTACGACCGAGAGCACACCTTCTTCTACGCCGACCCGCCGTATTGGCAGCTCGCAGGCTACGACCGCTCATTCGATTGGGCTCAATACGAACTGTTGGCCGAAGCAATGGCGCACAGCAGGGGCAAAATCATGCTCTCCATCAACGACCACCCCGACATCAGAGAGCTGTTTAAAGACTTCTGTATCAAACGGCTGGAACTGGCTTACTCAGTCGGCCGCGACAAAACGCAAAAGACCAGCGGCGAGCTGGTCATCTGCAACTATTAAGGTAAAAGCGGCGGCAGCGCTGCTTTTTTTGCGGGCAGCGGTTACCGCAATCAGGTCGTGCAGGTAAGGCGTGTTTTGAGGCAGGCCGGTTTCCCCGGAGAGGCGGCGGCCAAACGTCCACGCATTCCATTTATCCACTGCTGCGGCTACCGCGGCCCGATTGTCTAAACCGCCGCCCAGCACATTGTAAACCTCATCTGCAAAATGGCGGCCGTGGCGGCTGTCCAAAAATACGGCCACATCCTCCTCATGTTCGCCTGTGACTCGGCAGATTTCGGTAACGGCCAATGTCCAAAACTCCTGAGGATTGTGATAAAGGGCGATGGTGCCGTAAAAACCGTAGCCTTCATTTTGGGTTGCAGGGATATTCATATCGTACTCCTCGGTTTCGCTCATTCGATGGACACATATTGCCGCACCTGTGCGACACTAGTCAGCAATGGCAGTGCTACGTTCGGGAGGTGTAAAAAAATCCTGCCGTTGTTTGGCAGGATTTGAAACATTGTTGCAGCGTGTGCAATAAAATGGAAACGGGTTTTTCTCAAAAAAATGCGCGGAATTTCTCGCGCGGCTTCAACCAGTTTCCTAATTCGACCAATTTTTTAATGTATTGATCATAGTCTTTATTGCTACTGTACAACATAGCAATCCTCCAATGAAAATCCCGCACCGGACGCACAGGCGTTCGAGCGGGATGGTTTTAAAAGTACCTTGCGGTACGGTTATCGGACGGTTTTTTCGTCGTCTTCATTCAGGATTTTATTGCCGGACCATGCAATCAATGCATAAATACATAACATGAAGACTGCAAATGGAAGTCCCATGTTTAATCCTTTCTCTTTTTGGCCAGGTGCCGTAACGCATTCGCGCCCCAAGCTCCCGCCATAATCGCGGTTATCATACTACACACCATAAACCATCTCAAACCGACGGTATAGGTGCCGAATAGAATCACCGCAGGCAAACCGATGATGGCCGCTTTTACGACATCATCTAGTATTTTTGCTCATGAATCAATAGTTTCGGACAAAACTGAAAACCGGAAAACATGCCGGTTTCGGGCTGCTTAAGCAAGCATACTTTCAGGCCTGTTGTGGTGGGCTGGGACAGTAAAAATTCCTGCTCTCGGATTAAACGGATGTTGGAATTTTCCCTGTTGTCCCGTGTACTCGTGCATCGGCTGTTTGAGAAAGCCGTTTGCCGATACAGCCATCGGCCGTCTGAACATCCGAAAGCAAACCTGAAGAACGCAATGTCGCCTGCAAAGGCATGATGAAACCGGATTTCAGGTAACGCTTGAAAAGCTCTACTCTGCTTTTTAGTCCCAGCCCTATATGGCGGCAGATTTTGGAAAGGAAACCGTAGCCGTCGGCTGCTGCCGGCAACACCGGATTCAGACGGCGCCCGTCTTCTGCACAGGCATCACGTTGAATCATGACGGTTTTGGCATTATCAAACAGCACTTTGTGCGCCATGCCGCAGAAGAGTTCAAAACTGTTGCACAAACCGTCTGTCCGTGCTTCGGTACGCCCGTTGTCATAGAAGCGGACACAGCTTGCTCGGGAGTAACCCAATGTGGCGGCAAAGGCCTTCGGAGGGTTGCCGCCTCTGCGGATAATGGTGAAATCCGCCTGCATCTGCCGGCCGGGTTTGATTTCAAAGCGTAGCGCAGGTTCGTTATCGGGTTTGGGTTTGAGGATGGCGGCATAATCACTGACGATTCCGACTTTGCCCTGAAAGCCCGTTTCGAGGATTTCCCGATACGGCACGGCAGCGGGAATCCGGCCGGGAGCAGCGGCTTCGATGCGGGAGCGGATATAGTCTTTAAAGGGGTCGGGCTTGCCGGGTTTTGATCCGACTCTTTGATATTGCGGTGCGCAGTCTTTGTGAGGCAGATACTTTTTAACGGTGTTTCTAGACAATCCCAATTCTTTGGTCATGCCTTGAATGGATTTGCCTTGCTGCTTGAGCGCTTTGATGGCTGCAACCGTCTCCTGATTCAACATGAAAGCAGCCTTTGTTTTAAAGCTGCGAGTTTAAGTCAGGGTGGTCAATTTCTGACTGCCGTCAGGTGGTCATTTTTACACTGCAGATAACACTTTACGAGGCAGGTTAAACCAAAGTTATAAAAAATCATACATATTCGAAGCATTAATGCAGACGGATTCATAGGCATTGTTCAACTATTTCCTGATATTTCTTTTCAACTATACCAATTCCACTGGCAGCAAACCATACGCCGCTATCTAGCGAGAAAACCGAAACCTAATGCGGCGTGTGCTTTAAAGAAGCTGGCGAACAGTATTTTTAGCTTTGACAGTATGAAATTGCCTGTATCTATATGCGGGTCAGTACCAACAAAGTTTGAAACGTCAACACCAGTTTGTAAAATTTTCAAACTGCCTACACCAAATTTCTATCCCATTGTCAATGGCAAAACTGCCTATATCTTATCAAGTATCTCATATGAACGCTGAAAATTGTGGGTTCTACCCAGTATTTTTACAGCTGTTTTAACAGATCTTTTCTGTTGAAGAATCAATCTACAATAACGGGTTCAATATTTAAACCAATCAGAAGCCACTAGACCAACACAACACGCCTTCGGCTCTTCTTTATACAGTTTCCATGCTGCTAGAAATATCTAGTTAATGTAGAAGCGACAGATGTAAACAGTATTTCCAAAATACCGTTCAAAGCCTTGCAATGATGAGGCAATTGACCGGAATCAGTGTCGGAAGCATCAATAGCCCGTACCTGAAGTTACGCCGGTGCCCAGCTGGCGAATGCGGGCAGTACACCCCTTTCTAAGACACCGTAGAATCAGACCAATCCTATTTCAAGGCAAAGCGCATCCGAGGTAAACTCGGGTGAAAAGCGGGCACTAAAACCATCTTTTCCGACATCCTCAAACGAGGCGGCAATGGGTTTGCCCGAGGTATGCAACATATCAATGGTTGGCGCTATGCCAAGCATCGCTTGGTACGATTTAACTGAGTGCCGGAGCATAACCTTTTACCTGCATTTAAAAGAAACCCTGGGTTTCTCTTCAGCCACCGACAGGATGATTTGTATAAAGCACTATTTGTATAAAGCACTATTGGAAATGTTGCGGAAAGACCCTTTAAAATAAATTTTGAGCTATCGGGTCATATGGAAAAAAACCAGCTGAGTAGATTTAAATACGCTCCACCAAGATACCATGGATGTGTTTAACCGGATAGTAGATAATTCTAGCTAACTTCATGACGATACTTTTAAATCAGGAATACCATGGATGAAAATTAAACCCATGTAACTCTCCACATATTGCTTATCCTATCTACACTTCAAGGCCTTATCTCATTTTAAATTTGACCCACTAATATTTATTGTTTGTTAATCATATAAAATTTCATCTGCAGTTTTTTTAAACACTCCACCTGAAATAAGCTATCAACAAAACGATATCTTTAAAAAAATTTAAAAACTACCGAAAAATAATTTGCAAATACTAAAAAAAACGGATATTATATTAAACATAATATATAGCCGGTATAGCTCAGTTTGGTAGAGCAGCTGACTTGTAATCAGAAGGTCCCGAGTTCGACTCTTGGTGCCGGCACCATTTAAATAAAAAAAGGGGCTGTCCTAGATAACTAGAACAAATCCTGCTTTACTAATTGTTTTAAAATAGAAATTTGAAATTTTATCTTACTGTTGTTAAAACGCCATTCACACTCTTTCAAATACAGTTCAAAATGCTCTTTGGGAATGCCGTTAAACTTGCGTAAATGGCGTTTTGCTTGGTTCCAAAAGTTCTCAATTCCGTTAATGTGATTTTGTCGCTCAGCAAAATGTGTGCTGTGATTGATCCGAAAATGTGAAAATTCGCTCACATCAAGAACGTCATAACTTTTGTAACAATCGGTATAAACAATGCTATCAGGCTTCACTTGCTCGCGGATAATTGGCAATAAAGTCGCAGTTTGTGTATTGGGTACGGCAACGGTGTAAACCTTACCATTACGCTTCAAAAGCCCGAATACAGCCACTTTGCCAGCCGCACCGCGACCACGTTTGCCTTTGCGTTGTCCGCCAAAATAGCTTTCATCAACTTCTACTTCACCATCAAGCATTTCCAGATGCGGGCTGTTGTGATAGATAAGTAAGCGCAAACGGTGGAAGTAATAGGCAGCGGTATTTTTATTGACGCTAACTAATTGCGCCGCTGTGCGAGCGGTAACACCTGCAACAAATAGTTCAATCAGTTTGTTTTGCTTGTACTGACTTAAACGACTTTTTCTCATAGGGATTATTC
Source organism: Neisseria musculi (assembly GCF_014297595.2). Lineage (NCBI taxonomy): Bacteria > Pseudomonadati > Pseudomonadota > Betaproteobacteria > Neisseriales > Neisseriaceae > Neisseria > Neisseria musculi. Next base: position 854,602 of record NZ_CP060414.2, read on the forward strand.
TAACCTGAAGTTAAATTTCCCTAGTTATCTAGTACAGCCCCATAAACAATGCCGAAAAAATAAACAATACTGAATACAAAAGTGCCCCGCAAAAGCAGGGCACGGCTTGGTTGTTACCGGTTGAATACACAAACGGCGTTGATGCTTCGACGCGCTATCTTTCTATGCGGTATCAGTGCAGCTATTGGCAAAGCTGGGAAACATAACCGGGATTATGTTGTATGACTAATTCATTAAGATGGACAATCTGCATTTTGAATTCAAACGAATATACTGGTTTGGATTCGTGCCTGCGGATATATCTTTTAGTCCGTGAGAATGACAGGTTTTAACTCGTTTTCGAACTGTTGAACCACTTAATCCGAATTTGTTTGCCGTTGCTTGATAACCATATTCCAGTGATAAATAAAATCCCACCACTTCCAGTTTGAATTCATTTGTGGATTTAATCATGGAAATACCTTCAAAATTTAGATTGTATGTCCAACTTTTTAAATGGATAGTCGGTTAAAACAAGGGACTGTACTAGATTAGCAGATAGCCACCCTCCAAAAATAAAGATAACATCATGATAGTTAAAGAAAAAAGTTCAAAAAGAACTACTGTGTTTTTCGTGCTTCAAGTTACTGCTGTTCCGCTGCCGATATTTTGGATACCCCAATTCGGCAGCATTGTTCTACGCAAAATCCGCCAAGTCATTAGCCGTCATTTAACACTGCTGCCGATGAAATTTTTGACGTTCCGGTTGAGCTGGATGAAAGCTGTTCCGGCGGTCATCGCAAAGGAAAACGCGGAAGCGGTGTGGCAGGGAAAGCGGTCGTTTTCGGTTTTTTGAGGCACAACGGCAAAGTTTATACGGTTACCGTGCCCAATACACAAACCGCTGCTTTACTGCCGGTCATCCGCGGACAAATAAAGCCGGACAGCATTGTCTATACCGATTGCTGCAAAAGTTATGATGTACTTGATGCGGGCAGATTCAGCTGCTTTCGCATCAACCACAGTATACGGTTTGCAGAACGGCAGAATCACATTAACGGAATCGGGAGCTTTCGGAATCAGGCAAAACGGCATTTGCTCAAGTTTAACGGTATTCCCAAAGAACATTTTGAGCTGTATTTGAAGGCGTGTGGACGGCGTTTTGGCAACAGTGAAATAAAGTCTCAAATTTCTATTTTGAAATAATTGGTAAAGAGAGATTTATCCTGGTTATCTAAGACAACTCCTTATTTTTAAAGCACTGATATGATAAGAAAATTTATCGCCAACCATTAAAATAAGTCTCAAACAAAGGCAGGCGATGATGGGATGGGAAACGGATACGGCAAAACGAACCGATACTGTCATGGCTTTAAAGTGGGTTAGGTATAAAACTGTGGGTCGACTCAAAAAAAGTAAACGCTATAGTGAACCCGCTTCATTTTCGGTGTGGCGCAACAAACTGCAGGCAGCACAGAGCTGGTTTTGTTGCTGCTTCAGCGGCTTACACAATCATTCTCTTGAGCGGAAACACAGCAGTACCACAGCAGAAATAAAGTGGATTCACTAATACTGTTACGACATTACAATATCCCGGCAGGCTGTCTCTGCCCGCTTGCTGCCTTGTATCGGCAATGTGCGGATTCCTATTGCGTTTCACTTTTTACCCGTGCTGCCGAAACCGCCCGCACCGCGTTCACTGGCGGCAAATTCATCCACCAACTTAAACGCAGCCTGCACCACCGGCACCACCACCATTTGTGCGATACGCTCCAGCGGCTCGATGATAAACGCTTCTTTGCCACGGTTCCAAACCGACACTTTCAGTTCTCCCTGATAATCCGAGTCAATCAGCCCGACCAGATTGCCCAGCACAATGCCGTGTTTGTGGCCCAAACCCGAACGCGGCAGCAGTATGGCGGCGTAAGCAGGGTTGGCCAAATAAATGGCTAAGCCGGTCGGCACGAGAAACGTAGCGCCCGGCTGCAAAACAACGGCCTCGTCAATACAGGCGCGTAAATCCAAGCCTGCCGAGCCGGCTGTGGCATAGGCAGGAAGATAGTCGGTCATTTTCGGGTTGAGGATTTTTAATTCCACTTCGGTTTGCATAACGGCTCTTTCGTTTTAAAAGGCATCTTGTCTACAAGCGTAAAATCCGCTTTATTTCGGACACCAGCCCAAACAGCATGGACAATACGGAACCTGTTCGCCAGCCTGGGCGGCTGACAAAATCGTTCTCTCTACAGCAAGACACACAAGGGCACAATGGAAATAACGGTATTAAGCCTTTCAGACGGCATTAAGGTATTTTTTCAAAGGCATCAAATTGATGCAGCCGTGATCCGCTATCGGCTGTTTGTATGGTCTGCGGCTCTTGTTTGGCTTGAGTCCAAGCTGCCGTATTATACACAAAGGCCGTCTGAACAATTTCAGACGGCCCCAAAGGGTGTTTTACAGAACCGCCGGCCCAATCAGGCAAACGGATGTTGCAGCAAGATGGTTTCGGCGCGGTCGGGGCCGGTGGAAACCATGGCAACGGGCGCGCCGCACACTTCTTCGATGCGTTTCAGATAGGCTCTGGCATTCTGCGGCAGTTCGGCAAAATCTTTTACGCCGAAAGTTGATTCTTTCCAGCCCGGCAGCGTTTCGTAAATCGGTGTGCAGCCTGCCACAGCATCGGCACCAAACGGCAGAATATCGGTTGTTGTGCCATCGGCCAAGGTATAACCTACGCAGATTTTGATTTCTTCTATGCCGTCCATCACATCGAGTTTGGTGATGCACATGCCGGTGATGCCGTTTACTTGAATCGAACGTTTCAAGGCCGCAGCATCAAACCAGCCGCAGCGGCGCGCGCGGCCGGTTACCGAGCCGAACTCGTGGCCGCGCTCGGCCAAGCCTGCGCCGATGCCGTCAAAAAGCTCGGTCGGAAACGGGCCGGAGCCCACGCGGGTGGTATAGGCTTTCACAATGCCCAACACATAATCGAGCATCTGCGGCGGCACGCCCGCGCCGGCCGATGCTGCGCCGGCCAAACAGTTGGAAGAGGTTACAAAAGGATAAGTGCCATAGTCGATATCCAATAAGGTGCCCTGCGCACCTTCAAACAGCAGCTTTTCGCCTTTGCGGTTTTTTTCATAAAGTATGCGCGACACATCGGAAATCATCGGTTTGATACGGTCTGCGTATTTTTCGATAACGGCCAGCACGTCTTCCTGCCTCACCGGCTCGGCGTGGTGCAGGTGTTGCAGCTGTACGTTGTAATATGCCACATTGGCCTGCACTTTAGCTGCCAGTTTTTCGGTGTCGAACAAATCCACCATACGCACGGCGCGGCGGGCGGCTTTGTCTTCATAAGCGGGGCCGATACCGCGGCCGGTGGTGCCGATTTTGCCGCTGCCGCGCGATGCTTCGCGCGCTTGATCCAGCGCGATGTGGTAAGGCAGAATCAAAGTAGCGGTGGGGGCGATTTTCAGACGGCCTTCCACGTTTTTCACACCTGCGGCGTTCAACTCATCGATTTCGCCCATCAGTGCTTCGGGGCTGACCACCACGCCCGATCCGATAAAGCAGTCGAGCTTTTCATGCAGAATGCCGCTGGGTATCAGGCGCAAAACCGTTTTTTTGCCGCCCACCACCAGTGTGTGCCCGGCATTGTGGCCGCCCTGGAAACGCACTACGCCGGCGGTTTCTTCTGCCAGCCAGTCCACAATCTTACCCTTGCCCTCGTCTCCCCATTGGGCACCGATCACTACTACGTTTTTAGCCATAATCCTCAACCTGTTATTCAAATAACTTCGTTTTCCGCTCCGACCACCTGCCAGCCGTCTCCTTGACGTTGCAGACGGCGCATCGCTTTTCTGCCGCCGTTGTGGCCGCTGCCGTAATCGATGACCACCGTCTGCCCTTCGGCACGCAGGCGGTCAACGGTTTCCTGCGCATGCTGCAAATCAGCCGCTTCTACGGCAATGGGGGGCTGCTGCCCACATTGCGGCAAATGTCCGATAAACGTGCGCAAATCAAAACTGAAGCCGGTGGCCGGCCGGGCGCGGCCGAAATATCCGCCCAAACCATCGTAACGGCCGCCGCGCGCTACTGCTTCGTGGTTGTCTCTGCCGTAAGCAGCATACAGCAGGCCTGTGTGGTAGTTGTCCACCCGCAGCTCCGACAAATCGATATGCACGACCTGCCGGGGAAAGGCATCGCACACAGCCTGCAATTCGTTTAATGCCTTGCCCACAGCAAACAAATCGGGCAGCTTGGCGCGCGCTTCGGCCAGCACTTCGCGCGAACCGTAAAGCGCAGGCAGGAGTGCAAACGCTTTCGCCCACATACTGTCGAGTTTCCACCCGCGAACTTGGGCAGTAACGGCAGCGGTATCTTTATCCTGCATCAATGCCAGCAACTGTGCTGCCTGCTCCCCGGTCAGCCCTGCGGCCTCGGCCAACGTGCGGAATACGCCGATATGGCCGAGCGACAGCAGAATTTCACCCACACCGCCAACGGCTACACTTTTGAGCATCAGATCAATCAGCTCGATATCGGCAGCCACATCGGCATAGCCGTATAACTCCGCGCCCACCTGCAAAGGTTCGCGGGTGCTTAAAAAACCATCGGGGCGGGCGTGCAGCACCGAACCGGCATAACACAGGCGGTTAATGCCGTTATTGGCCGATAATAAATGCGCATCGATACGCGCTACCTGCGGCGTGATGTCGGCACGGACGCCGAGCTGGCGACCGCTGAGCTGATCGACCACGCGTATGGTTTTCAACGACAAGCCCGCATCGATATGGGTGAGCAGCGAATGACTGTATTCCATCAAGGGCGGATATACCAATTCATAGCCGTGCACGCGGAACAAAGCCAACAGCCGTTCCCGCGCACTCTCAAGCCGGCAGGCGGAAGAAGGCAGGATATCGGCAATGTGTTCGGGTAGTTGCCAAGACTGCATGAAAATCCAATCTCTCTGTGTGATCAACAAAGGCTGCTCAAACTGATAGCGGACTAAATTTAAACTCTGCGGCATTGCTTTGCCATACCGTATTCTTTGTACAGCACGAGGCTTGCGCTCTGTTTCGGTTTAAATGTAACCCACTAACAACCATCATTCCGGGCAACACCTGCCGCACGTTTTATACTTTGATTTTAAATTCAAACAGCTCCGAATCATTCATGCGGAACTTTAACATAAAACAACCATGAAGTGCAGCAAACAACACCACACAAGCCTGTTTGTCACATACCTTGGGTTGCCGGTTCGGTTTTTTTGTTTTCAGACGGCCTGCCCATTCTGGCAGCCACATATCACGGTTTTCAAATAAAAAACGCCGCATCTCTGCGGCGTTGACTTTTTCAGTTTATTTTGCGTTCAGCAGGGCTTGATCCACACGCTCCCGCAACTCTTTACCCGGCTTGAAGTGGGGAACATATTTTTCGGGCACTTCCACACGTTCGCCGGTTTTAGGGTTGCGGCCGACACGGGCCGGGCGGCGGTTTAAATCGAAACTGCCGAACCCGCGGATTTCGATACGCTGCCCTTTAGCCAGCGAGCGGGTCATGGTATCCACCAAAACCTTTACGCTGTATTCTACATCTTTAGCCATCAGCTGCGTGCCGTTTTTTTCGGCAAATACCTCTGCCAAACGAACCATTAATTCAGACTTAGTCATGTCTGCACCTATCACTCTTGATCGCCTGAAAGTTTGGCTTTCAGCAAATCACCCAGGCTGGTCGTGCCGGCGCTGGCAGTAGAAGCGGCATTCATAGAGTTGAGCGCATCACGGCTCTCTTTGGCGTTTTTCGCCTTCACCGACAGCTTGATGCTGCGGTTTTTGCGGTCAACCGTAGCCACAATGGCTTCTACTTCGTCGCCCTCTTTCAACACGTTGCGCAAGTCTTCAACGCGCTCGGCCGACCATTCTGAAGCCGGCAGATAAGCCTCCACCTCTTCGGTCAGCGAAACGACCGCGCCTTTGGCATCTACAGACTTCGCCACACCCTTAACCAGCGAACCTTTGTCGTTTACGCTGATAAAGTTACCGAAGGGGTCGCCCTCCAACTGTTTGATACCCAGGGAAATACGCTCTTTTTCCACATCGATGGCCAACACAACGGCCTGCACTTCTTCGCCTTTTTTGTATTTGCGCACGGCCTCTTCGCCCGACTCCGTCCAAGACAGATCGGAAAGATGAACCAAGCCGTCGATGCCGCCGGGCAGGCCTACAAATACACCGAAGTCGGTGATGGATTTCACCGCACCGGACAGCTTGTCGCCTTTATTGTGGTTGGCAGCAAACTCTTCCCACGGGTTGGCCTGGCATTGTTTCATGCCCAAGCTGATGCGGCGGCGGTCTTCATCGATTTCGAGAATCATCACTTCCACTTCGTCGCCCAGCTGCACAACCTTGCTCGGGTGGACGTTTTTGTTGGTCCAATCCATTTCGGAAACGTGCACCAAGCCCTCGATGCCCTGCTCGATTTCAACAAACGCGCCGTAGTCGGTGAGATTGGATACTTTACCGAACAGGCGGGTGCCTTGCGGATAACGGCGGGTCAGGCCGTTCCACGGGTCTTCGCCCAACTGTTTCATACCCAGGGAAACGCGCTGTTTGTCTTGGTCGAACTTCAACACTTTGGCTTCTACTTCCTGGCCCACTTCCAGCACTTCGCTCGGATGTTTCACGCGGCGCCATGCCAGATCGGTGATGTGCAGCAGGCCGTCGATGCCGCCCAAATCAACGAATGCACCGTAGTCGGTGATGTTTTTAACAATACCTTTGACAACCGAGCCTTCCTGCAGATTTTCCAGCAGGGCTTTGCGCTCTTCGCCCAGGGTAACTTCCAGAACGGCGCGGCGGGATACCACAACGTTGTTGCGTTTTTTGTCGAGTTTGATCACTTTGAATTCGACTTCTTTGCCTTCAAAGTGGGAGGTGTCTTTTACGGGACGCACATCAACCAGCGAACCGGGCAGGAAAGCGCGGATGCTGTTGATCATCACAGTTAAGCCGCCTTTGACTTTGCCGTTGATGATGCCTGAAAGAATATCGCCGTTTTCCATGGCTTCTTCCAAAGCAATCCAGTCGGCAGCGCGTTTGGCTTTTTCGCGCGACAGTTTGGTTTCGCCGAAGCCGTTTTCAACAGATTCGATGGTTACGGTAACGAAATCGCCTACTTTCACTTCAATCTCGCCCTGGGCGTTTTTGAATTCGGCCACATCGATCAGAGATTCTGATTTCAAACCGGCGTTTACGGTAACGAAGTTTTGGTCGATGCCGACCACTTCGGCGGTAATCACCTCGCCGGGGTTCATCTCTTGAAGGGTAAAGCTCTCTTCCAAAAGCTGGGCAAAATTTTCCATAGTCATAAATAACTCTTTTCAATACACCGCCAAGGGGTGCGGGGTGGGTTGTGGAAAACGCCTGCCGCCCTTGGCACGGCAGGCATTTGCTGCAAACGGTTTTCAGACGGCCTGCCAAGATGCCGGAGCCGTCTGAAAAAGCTGGCGGAATTATACAGCAGGCTTAGATTTCTGCATACCAATCAAGCACTTTTTTTACCGATTCTTCGATGGTTAGGCGGGTAGTGTCCAGCAGCAGGGCATCGGGCTGCCGCTTGAGCGGTGCAACGGCGCGGCGGCGGTCGGCTTCATCGCGTGTTTCGATGTCGGCGAGAATGCGCTCGAAAGCCAAACCTTCTGCAGGCAGACCGATTTGTTTGGCGCGGCGTTCGGCACGGGTACGGGCAGACGCAGTCAGAAAAATTTTCAGCGCGGCATCGGGAAAAACCACCGAACCCATATCGCGCCCGTCTCCCACCAAGCCCTTTTCGGTGAGAAAAGCGCGCTGCCGTTGCAGCAGTGCCCCGCGCACTTTGGGCAGCTGCGCCACTTCCGATGCCCCCATGCCGATGGCTTCGGAGCGGACGGCATCTGTAACATCGCGGCCGTCAAGCAGGATACGGCTGCCGTCAAATTCGGCGGGCAGCGCTCCGGCCAGCGCGGCTACGGCCGTTTCATCACTCCAGCCGGCATGACACTGCTGTGCGTAAAGCGCGGTCAGGCGGTAAAGTGCGCCGGAATCGAGATAGTCGAAGCCGAGCGCGGCGGCCACGCGTGATGCCACCGTGCCTTTTCCCGATGCGCCCGGGCCGTCAATGGCGATAATTTTTCGGTTTAAATCCATATCGTTATTCTCTTTATCCGCTGAGGCGGTGTTGTTCAGACGGCCTTGCGGGTTTGTCCCGACTGTTTGTCCCGGCCGTCTGAAACAATCTGTCGGTCAAATCAGAAGCAGAATTATATAGGCTGGATATAGGCTTGCAATCTTTTTCTTGACGCGCCGGCATTGCCTGAGGCCGTCTGAAAAACACGCGGCGCAATACACAAAATACTTTTTTGCAGCATTATCGTGAATCCGCCGGGCTTCCGCCACGGCCTTGCCGCGCCTCAAGCCCCGGGAAAACGCCGTTTCCGAAAGGAAACAAGTTTCTGCGGAGCTAAAACGCCGTTTCCGAAAGGAAACAAGTTTCTGCAAAGCTAAAACGCCGTTTCCGAAAGGAAACAAGTTTCTGCAAAGCTAAAACGCCGTTTCCGAAAGGAAACAAGTTTCTGCAAAGCTAAAACGGCTTTTTAAGCTGCCGGAGCGGCAACAGGGTTATGCTGCGCCGGCTGCGGCGTGCCGGCCCTGTATCGGAAATATGTGGATCCGCTATATAATCTGTCCGTTTGTTTTCAACCAGAATAACGGAACTTAAATATGCAGCAACTCAAATTAGCCGTTGCAGGCGCGCAGATTCTGTTTGTGGCATTTGGCGCGATGGTGCTGGTGCCGCTGCTCACCGGCCTGAACCCGGCCATGGCACTCTTGGGCGCGGGCATCGGTACGCTGCTTTTTCAATGTGTGACCAAACAGAAAGTGCCGGTGTTTTTAGGCTCTTCGTTCGCCTTTATTGCGCCGATTATTTATTCTGTCGGCGAATGGGGGCTGCCTTCCACCATGTTCGGCCTGTTTGCGGCGGGCTTTATGTATTTTGTGTTTGCCGCATTGATTAAATGGCGCGGGCTGGCCGCCGTCAACCGCCTGCTGCCGCCCGTGGTTATCGGGCCGGTGATTATGGTAATCGGTTTGTCGGTGGCGGTGGTGGCCAGCCAAATGGCCATGGGGCAGGCCGGCGGCACCCAGGCAGTGGACTACGCCCAATCGCTGCTGCTCTCGGGCTTTACTTTTGCCGTTACCGTGCTGGTGGCAGTGTTCGGCAGCAGAATGATCAAACTGGTGCCGATTTTAATCGGCGTGGGTGCCGGCTATGCGGCCGCCCTGCTGATGGGATGGGTGGATACTTCCCCGATTGCCGCCGCGCCGTGGTTTGCCGTGCCGCATTTTGAAACGCCGCAAATCAACTGGCAGGCTGCGCTGTTTATGCTGCCCGTTGCCATCGCCCCGGCCATTGAGCACATCGGCGGCGTGATGGCGGTGGGCAAAGTAACCGGCAACGATTATGCCAAAGACCCCGGCCTCGACAAAACGCTGGCGGGCGACGGTTTGGGCGTGTGTGCGGCGGGCTTGATCGGCGGCCCGCCCGTAACCACCTACGGCGAAGTAACCGGCGCGGTGATGATTACCAAAAACGGCAATCCGAAAATCATGACTTGGGCGGCCGTTTTCGCCATCTGCATGGCGTTTTTCGGCAAATTCAATGCTTTTCTGGCTTCGATTCCGCTGCCGGTGATGGGCGGGATTATGATTCTGCTGTTCGGCACCATCGCCTCGCTCGGCCTGAAAACGCTGATTGATGCCAAAGTGGATTTGATGCAGCCGAAAAACCTCGTTATCGTCAGCTCGGTGCTCACCACCGGCGTGGGCGGCATGATTATCAAGCTGGGCAGCATCAGCTTTGCGGGTGTCGGGCTGTGTGCGGTGCTGGCCGTGGTGCTGAACAGGATACTCTGCCCGATGCCGCGCCCGGTGAAGCGGAACCTCCCTTACCGCATTGATACCCCGCCCCGCCAAGCCATGCGTCCGACAGGCGCAGGCATATAGTGGGGCAATATTTCCGAAACAGCCCGCCGCAGCAGCGCAAGGTGCCGCAATGCAGTAGCAGAACGGGGCATACGCAGTATCGATCCGCAGCCAAACGACACGGCTTCCCCACCTGCACCAACCCGCAAGCCGGGCCGTCTGAAACCCAAAACAGAGCGATGCCCGAACCTGAAACGACAGCGCACCACAGGCTGCCTTCGGGCAGAAAACTTGCAAACCGAGCCGCCCGAAAGGCCGTCTGAAACCCACCGCTGTTTATCGTGAACCCGCACATTCCGCAACCGCACAGGCCGCAGGCACTACCGATAAATACTGATGTTGCCGCATAGGCGGCCGACAAAACCGTTTTCCCGAAGCCGAAGCGCGGTAATGCCGTAGCGGAAACCGCGCAGATTCACGATATTGCCTGCCCGCCGCAGCGAAACGGCGTTTTAGCTCCGCAGAAACTTGTTTCCTTTCGGAAACGGCGTTTTCAGACGGCCGCACGCTGCCGAACCGCCCTTGCCCGCCAGCCCCAATCCAGCTTGCAGCACATTTTTTCCTTATCCGCCATGACCGACCTTTCTTTCGCAACCCGCCTGATACGCTGGCAGAAACAGCACGGCCGCCACCACCTGCCCTGGCAGGTGCGCGATCCCTATCTCGTATGGCTCTCGGAAATCATGCTTCAGCAAACCCAAGTGGCCACCGTGCTGGACTATTACCCGCGCTTTACCGCCCGCTTTCCCACCGTGGCCGAACTGGCAGCGGCCGGGCAGGACGAAGTGCTCGGCCTGTGGGCGGGCTTGGGCTATTACAGCCGCGCCCGCAACCTGCACAAAGCCGCACGGCAGGTGGTCGAAACGTTTGGCGGCGTATTTCCGTGCGAGCGCGAAAAGCTGGAAACACTCTGCGGCGTGGGCAGGAGCACTGCAGCGGCCATTGCCGCTTTTGCCTTCCACAAGCGCGAAGCCATTTTAGACGGCAACGTCAGGCGCGTGCTCTGCCGCGTGTTTGCGCTGGACGGTGGTGCCGCCGATAAAAAGTTTGAGAAACAACTGTGGACGCTGGCCGAATCGCTGCTGCCCGAACGCGGCGGCGATATGCCCGCCTACACACAGGGGCTGATGGACTTGGGCGCCACCGTCTGCAAACGCAGCAAGCCCCTGTGCGGCGGCTGCCCGATGGCCGGCATCTGCCGGGCCAAAGCGCAAAACCTCACTGCCGAGCTGCCGCGCAAAAAAAGTGCGCCCGAAGTGCCAACGCTGCCGCTGTTTTGGCTGGTGATGCGCCGCCCAAACGGTGCCATATGGCTTGAAAAGCGGCCGCCCGAAGGCATTTGGGGCGGCCTTTACTGCGTGCCGTGCTTCAACAGCCCCGGCAGCCTCTATGCCGCCGCCGCACACTTCGGCCTTCTTTCAGACGGCCTCGAAGAACAGCCCGCCTTCACCCACCGCCTCACCCACCGCTTATTGCTGATTACCCCGTTTTGCGCACCCGTGCCCGACAGCCTGCCCGGCGGCCTTTCAGACGGCCTGTGGGCGGACCCACATGATTCCGGCTGCGGCCTGCCCAAACCGCTGCATGATTTTTTGTTAAGCCGCCGCTTGGGAAAAAAAACCGCCCGACCCTGAAACACCGGCGCTCCGCCCTATCGTGAACCCGCTTTGTTTGCGCGGCAAAACAGCAAGCCGCAAGCAGTATCGGCAACCTGCCCGGCCGTTCCCTTTAAAACACGGCCATGCCGAAGCGGCAATGAAGCGGGTTCACGGTATCCGCTTCCCAACGGCTGCCTGTTTTGCTTTGGGAAAACACAGCCGTGCCAAACCGTTTATGGCGCAGCCGGGCCGGATTCGCGCAAATCCGCCCCCGTTCAAGCGTTGCCCCGCCCTGCCCTGCGCGGGTTAAGGCCGCCCGATGCCCTGCGCCGCAAATGAAAGGAGTTCGCCATAAAGCCTGGCAAAAATGCCTAAGGCCGTCTGAAAACGTTTTCAGACGGCCTGAAACAACGCGGCCGAGCAGCAAAAGATTACCAACCCTATTCAACCTGCCATTCTGTTTGATAAATGATTTCAGACGGCCTGAGCACAGGTTCTGACGGAACCCGCAAGGCCGTCTGAAAACCACCGCCAAAGCAGATAAAGAAAACCACAACAGGAACCGTGGCCCCTCCGTTGCGGCATGGCAGCACCGTGCGCCCACTGCCCTACCGAAAATGCAGGGGTTCACTGCATTGCAGCCGTGGCAGAAACACCTGAATGCCGTCTGAAAGGCCGCAACACTATTATTCCCGCGCAGGCGGGAATAACGGCAGATCAATCTCTGCGGTGTTTTCTGAATGCTGCAAAATCCCGAGCCAGTTTGACAGCGGTTTGAATGTTACCCGGGCAGGGCGCGGCAAGGCCGGTGTTATGTTGCCGCGATGTGGTTTGCCGAAAGAGTTTAAGGCCGTCTGAAACTTTCAGACGGCCTTCGGCCTAACGGTGCGGCGTTGCCCAAACACAACGCTCCCAAACTCAAGCCGGTTTGGCGGCCGTTTGAATGCAGCCAGACAAAATGGCGGGGGGATGTGTTGCGGCGGTATTGATTATCTCTGCAAAGCTTAAGGTGTTGGAAAAGGCCGTCTGAAAACTTTTTCAGACGGCCTGCAAACTTCCGCAACCCTTATCTTCTGCTCCGGCTGCCGGGCAGGGGCATATCCGCCCACCTCATGATATTGGCCACTTCGGCGGGGTTGAGCTCGTAAAACTGACCGCGCTTGAGCCGGTTGGGCAGGCCGATGGGGCCGAAGCCCACGCGCACCAGGCGGCTCACGGCCAGGCCGAAATGCTCGAAAATGCGGCGCACTTCGCGGTTGCGGCCTTCTTTAATCACCACGTTATACCATTTGTTTGCCCCTTCTCCGCCCTGCGCGCAAATGCGCTCCACCCTTGCCAAGCCGTCTTCCAGCATCACGCCTTCTTCGGTGAGCGTTTTCATCTGCCCGGCCGTTAATCCGCCGAGCACACGCACGGCGTATTCGCGCTCCACTTCAAAGCTGGGGTGGGCGAAACGGTTTGCCAGCTCGCCCGAGGTGGTGAGAATCAGCAGCCCGCCGGTGTTGATGTCCAAGCGGCCGATGGCCGTCCAGCGGCTGCTGGCGGCCTGCGGCAGGCGGTCGAAAACGCTCACACGCCCCTGCGGGTCGCCGCGCGACACGATTTCGCCTTCCTGTTTGTAATAAAGAATAATGCGCGGCAGGCGGTCGGGCCATTTGAGCTTGATCACGCTGCCTTTTACCTGCACTTGGTCTGCCGGCGACACTTTGTCGCCCAGTTGCGCGGTTTTGCCGTTTACCGTTACCCAGCCCCGGCCGATCCACTCTTCCATTTCGCGGCGGGAGCCCGCGCCCGAGGCGGCCAGTGCTTTTTGCAGGCGCACCGGTTCGAAGCTTTCCAAATCGGCGCGTTTTTCCTTCAAATTGCGGGCGCGCTCCATGATTTTTTGGTTGGGGTTGCGCACTGCCAGTTTTTTGGCGCGCGCCGCCTGCGTTTTCGGTTTGGGCTGCCGCTGCTGGGCGGGCTTGCTTACGTTTTTATTTTTTTCAGACATTTCATGTTCTCCTAACGCGCTCTGCCGCCGGACAGAACGGCTCTTCTGAGGCCTTGCGGCGGCAGGTCGGGTGGGTAAAAAGGTTTTTTCAGACGGCCTTTGTATGCAGATCAGGCGGCCGCCCGGTTTTATTTCCGATACAGAGAGCCGGGCGGCGGGGCGTATCGAAAGCAATGTTTATCTGCCGTATCACGCTGCTGCACAATACTGCGGGCCGTTTTGCGGGCTTGGCAGGTTCGACACCGTTGGCGGCACATCTTGCCGCCCCGGCCCGTGTCTGTCTGTGTCGCCGTTTCTGCGGTTGAAATAGCGTTCGATCAGCAGCGCGCGCAATTTTTCCCACTCGGTTATGCTGTTCAGGCAGTCAATCAGTCCTGCATTGATGGTTGAGCGGGCAGCAACGCGCCTCAGCGTGCCCAGGTTCTTAATTTTATGCCTGTCTTCAATATCCCCGCCCGACCACCGGCCGATACTCAAATGCCAAAAAGGCTCGCTGCGCATATGGTAAAACGGCATGCCCATATTCATGGTGAAGCCGACATCGGCAACATAACGCCGCCAAACCTGCCTGAATGCGGTTTCCAATGCGGCATCGGGCGCGGTTTCGGTGCCTTTCAGACGGCCCTGCTCCGCCAAATCGGCCAACGCCAGCAGCAGAACGGGCTTGTGCGGTGCTTCTTTGCCTTTGTGTCTGGCGCAATTGAGCGAGGCAAAACAATGCAGATAATAGGCGGTATTCACGGTTGTTCCGCTTCATCGGGTGCGGCATCTTCCCGATCCTCCGCCCCGCCGCTGCCGGCCGGCCCGGTTAAATCGGGCAGCACCAGCTCGCCCAGCTCGGTGAGCGGCGGCAACGCTTCCAAACTTTCGAGCTGCAAATCGCTTAAAAACGCGTGGGTGGTAGCCCACAGCGCGGGGCGGCCGATGGAATCGCGGTGGCCGATGATTTCAATCCAGCCTCTGTCTTGCAGCGTCTGCATCACATTTTGCGACACTGCCACGCCGCGTATGCCTTCGATGTCGCCGCGCGTAACCGGCTGCTGGTAGGCGATAATCGCCAGCGTTTCCATCACCGCACGCGAATAGCGCGGCGCGCGCTGTTCCTGCAGGCTGCCCAGCCGTTCAAACGCCGCCTGAGCAATTTGAAACCGCCAGCCTTCGCGGGTGTGGGTTAATTGCAGGGCGCGGTCGTGCCAGCGGGCTTTCAGGCCGGCCAGCACATCGATGAGTTTGTCGGGCGAGAGCGGCGGCACGCACAACTCGCGCATGGTTTTTTCGCTCAAGGGTTCGGTTTGGGTAAGCAGTGCGGCTTCGATGAGCGCATCGGGCGGAAGTTTTTCGGTCATGGTTTGTTGGGGTTTCAGACGGCCTTGCCAACGGCCGTTTGAAACGGAAGTTAATCTTTCTGCTTCAATATGGCAATATGGCAAATCCGCGTTTTTTTGCTTCTGGCAGGCCGCGCTCGGCGATGGTATATACATTAACGCGGCCGGTTTGGCCGCCGCACACGGCGGGAAACATCACGCCGCGCAGGGTTTGTTTTCCGGCCGCATACACGCGTATGCCCTGCAGTTCTTTTTCCATAACCGCCGGGCTGATGCCGCTGCCTCCGCATTGGCGGGAGCCGTCCGGTTTGTAGATCTGCACCTGTTTTTCAAGCGTTTGGGGTTGCCGCTGACGGCTGCCGGACGGCGGGGCTTGCAGTTTGTTTTGGCCGTCTGAAAAAGTGCAGGCGGTTAAAGATAAGACGCCTGCCGATAAGGCGGCGGAAACTATCGGCCTCACAGGGGTTTTCCTTTTTTTTCTGCTTTTCGCGCTTCGCGCACGGCTTTTTGTTCGGCTTCTTTCTGTTTGGCTTTTTTGAGCCATGTTTCCCATTGGTTTGGCGTTTCGAGCGTGATTCTGCCGATGTGGCCATCGCGGAAATCGGTGAGGGTGTTTTCGGCGGCTTTTTGGTAGTTGGTGCGGCCGCCGCTTAAAACTGCGCCGCGCTTTTTGGCGATCCATTCGAGCCAGTCGGTGTTCTGCCAATGGCTGCTGGGGTCTTTATCCGCCTGATAGCGCGCTTGCAGCAGCGGCAGATAGTGGCGGCGCAGGTAGTCTAACAGCTCGAGGGCGACTTCCTCTTCATCGAGCGCGTTGCGCCCTACGGCACCGCCGGCGGCGAGATTGTAGCCGCCCTCTTCTACGATGATTTTCGGCCACAGCATCCCCGGGGTGTCGTAGAGCCAGAAGTCATCGGCGAGAAACAGGCGCTGCTCGGCTTTGGTGATGCCCGGCTCGTTACCGGTTTTGGCGGATTTTTTGCCGATCATGCCGTTAATCAGGGTGGATTTGCCAACGTTGGGAATGCCGCAAATCAAAACGCGAAGGGGCTTTCCGATGCCGCCCCGGTTAGGCATCATGGTGCGGCAGGCGCGGGTGATTTTGGCTGCGGCGGCGGTTTCGGAAGCATCGAGCGCGATAGCCCGGGTGTCGGGGCGGCTGTTGTAGTGTTCCAGCCAGACTGCGGTGCGCCCGGGGTCGGCCAAATCCTGTTTGTTGAGGATTTTGAGCTTGGGCTTGCCTTTGGAAAGCTGCGCCAGCAGGGGGTTTTCGCTGGATGCGGGCATACGGGCATCGAGCATTTCGATAACCATGTCCACGCTTTTGATGCGCTCGGCGATGGCCTTTCTGGCTTTGTTCATGTGACCGGGGAACCATTGGATTGCCATGGTGTGCTGATCTTTCGGGGTTTGGCGGGGCTTGGAAGCCGTCTGAAAAATTGCGGGTTTGGGAGGGCGCGCCGGCCTGTCCGTTAAAATATTAAGACAGAAAATGGCAGACTGTGCGGATGATGAAAACGACACAAGGCGATGCTGTGCTGCCATTGTTCTCAAACAGGCCGGTTATGACCATCAGGCAGCCCTTAAAGCCGGGCTGCCTTAAAGCCGGGCTGCCTGATGGTGTGCGGCATTATAACACGGTGCGGGGTCGGCTTTCAGACGGCCTAAATACCCAAAAAGGCCGTCTGAAACTCAGCGTTCCGCCAAACGGTTAAGCTGGCGGTGGCGCACCAGCAGTTCGTAATGCCCTTTGAGCCTTCGGGCAAGCTGCTCCACCATATACACCGAGCGGTGCTGACCGCCGGTGCAGCCTATGCCTATGGTTACATAGCTGCGGCTTTCCACCTGCATCTGCGGCAGCCAGCGGCTCATGAAACTGCCGATGCCCTCCACCATTTCCTGCACTATGGCCTGGCTGCCGAGATAATCCTGAATCGGTTTGTCCATGCCGTTGAAAGGGCGCAGCGCGGTGTCGTAATAGGGGTTGGGCAGGCTGCGCATATCAAACAGAAAATCCACATTGGTGGGCACGCCGTATTTGAAGCCGAACGATTCTAAAATCACCAGCAGCCCCTGCCTTTCGTGTTTGAGCCATTGCTGCACGGTGTGGCGCAGCTGCTGGGCATTCATTTTGGATGTGTCGATGCAGTAGGCGGCTTCTCGCAGGGGGAACAGCCAGGTTTTTTCCTGTTGCAGGCTCTCCAGCAAGGTTAAGGTTTGACCGGAAAGCGGGTGGCTGCGGCGGGTTTCTGAAAAACGCCGTACCAAAATGCCCTCTTCGGCTTCAAGAAACAGAATTTCCACTTCGTGCCCCAGGTTCCGCAGTGCCTGAAGCTGTGTTTGCGCTTCTTTAATATCGATGCGCGAGCGGATATCGACACTGATACCGAGCCGGTTTATTTCACTGCTTTCCGTGTGGTAAGCCACCAGGCCGGGCAGGAGTTTGATGGGCAGGTTATCAACGCAGTAATAGCCCAAATCTTCCAGAAGTTTGAGTGCAACCGACTTTCCCGAACCGGAAAGCCCGCTAATCAACACTATTTTCATGGCCGGTTTCGTTTTCTTTCAGCATACTTTGGTGGCGCTCCAAAAATTCTTTGGTACTGTCTTTGCCGCGCAATTGCAAAATATAGTTGCGTACGGCGGCTTCAACCAACACCGCCAGGTTGCGCCCCACCGCCACGGGCAGCGTAACCGAGCGCACGCTCACATCTAAAATCGATTCGGTTTCGGAACGGATGCTCAGGCGGTCGAGCCGTTTCATATAATCATCATCGGCAGCAACCAAGTTAATGATTAATTGAAGGATTTTTTTAGGTCGGATAGAAGTTTCGCCGAAAATATGGCGGATATTCAGCACCCCCAGCCCGCGCACTTCGAGAAAATCGCGCAGCATCGGCGGGCAGCGGCCGTCAAGCGTTTCGGGGCCGGTGCGGTAAAGCTCTACCGCATCATCGGCAATCAAACTGTGGCCGCGCGAAATCAACTCCAATGCCAGCTCACTTTTGCCCAAGCCCGACTGGCCGGTAATCAGCACGCCGATTTCAAAAACATCGAGAAACACGCCGTGTTTGACCGTGGAAACTGCCAATGTGCGCTGCAGATAAATCCGCAACACATCCATCAGATGCGGGCTTTCCAGCTTGGAGGTGAGCAGCGGGATATTGTGGGTGTGGCAATAATCGCGCAGCATCGGCGACACCGGCAGCCCGTTGGCCACAATCACCATCGACATAGGAATATCAAACAGATTGACCGGGCTTTCTTCGGGGTTTCCGTCAGCCTGCACCTGGCGCATGGGGCGGGTTTTGTCCACCATGGTGCTCAGGTCGCTGAGATTGTCGGTGCCCTCTTCCATGCGCTTGAGAAATTCGGCCTCGGCCACGCCGATTACCTGCACTTGGTTGGGGTGGATAAAATTCAGATGGCCGACCAACGCCAAAACAGGTTTGTCGTCTTTAACGCCGATGCGGTTGTCGGCTCCCGCCGTGCCGGCAGCCCAAGCCAGTTGCAGCTTGTGCTGGTTATCCTGATACAGACGGCGTACGGAAATGCTGGGCATGGTTACTCTTCGCTCAAAAGCCGCTGCACTTCTTCGGGCGACACGGCAGCCGACAAGGCTTCGCGCACGGATTTCCGCGAAAACCGGCCGGCCAGTTTCGATAAGGCTTCCAAATGTTCGCCGGTGGCGTTTTCAGGCACCAGCAAAACAAAAATCAGCGAAACCGGCTTGCCGTCCGGTGCATCGAAAGGCACCGGTTCTTTGGTGCGGATAAACGCGCCCACCGCTTTTTCCACCGAAGCATGGCGGCCGTGCGGAATCGCCACGCCCTGCCCCAAACCGGTTGTACCGAGCTTTTCGCGCGCAAACAGGCAGTCGAAAACATCGGCGCGCGCCAAGCCGGCCTCGTTTTCCAATAACAGCCCCGCCTGCTCGAACACGCGCTTTTTACTGCTGACTTCCAAATCCAGCTCAATATGCGCTAAAGGCAGGATTTCTCTGATCAGGCTCATATCAATCTCTTAACTTTACAGAAGCAAAACAGATGCGGATTGTACCCACTGTTGGGTCAAATCTCAAATTTTCCAACCCGGCTTTACACAACCCCGTGCTGCAACAAAATTATTTATCTTCAAATAATTCATCAACTTATAATCGATGCAATGATACGCACCCCGGCCGTCTTAAAACCTTTTGCCGGTTTCAGACGGCCGGAATGTGTTGATTGTATATCGGAACACACAACGCTAAATCACATAAAAATACACGCAGGCAAACTGCGCCAAACTGCCGCCGAGCACAAACAGATGCCAAATGCCGTGGCCGTGTTTGATTTTTTCATCGTTCACAAACCAGTAAATCCCCGCACTGTAAAGCAGGCCGCCCAACACCAGCCAAAACAGCCCTGCCGGCGGCAGGCTCTTGGCCAGCGGGTATATGGCCACCAGCACCAGCCAGCCCATCAATACATACAATACCATCGACAGCAGGCGTTTTTCGCTTTTCCTGCCGATGGTCAGCTCCTGGGCAATACCGAATGCCGCCAACCCCCACGACACGCCGAACAGAGACCAGCCCCATGCACCGCGCAGCGACACCAGGGTAAACGGCGTATAACTGCCTGCAATCAAAAGATAAATTGCGCAATGATCCACCTTTTGCAGCACGGCTTTCACTTTCGGCTGCGGCACACTGTGGTAAACCGTGGAGCCGGCATAAAGCACAATCAGGCAAATGCCGTAGGCGGCCGCGCTGATGATTTTATACACATCGGGCGTGCCCGCCGCTTTCACCAGCAGCAGCACCAGCCCGGCCACAGCCAACACCGTGCCTGCCAAATGGCTGTATGCGTTAAATTTTTCGCCTGCGTACATCGTAAATCATTCCAATCGGAAAAGGTGTATCAGTTTACTGCATTCTGCGCCCATCGTGCAGCCGGCCATAACTGCATCGAACCAAAGGCTTTGCCAAGCCCGCAGAAACTTGAACGCACCTGCTTCCTTTACAGCGTATCCAGCGTATCCGCTTAAAACGGGCTGTGCGGCAATCCCTTCCATTTCCTTTGGGGCATGATTGCGCTTCACTGAAATGAGAGCGGTTTGACAAGCCGCCGTTATTTTCAAGCGGGCGGGTTATGCCGCCTGACACCATTGCGTGTTTCAAACCCGCTGCGGCTTCCATCAAAATGCGGGAAAAACGTCAGGCCGTCTGAAAACGTTCAGACGGCCTGACGGAGTTTGCTCAAATATTATTTTTTGTTCAAAGAGTCGCGGATTTCGCGCAACAGCAGCACTTCTTCGGAAGGCTCGGCCGGCGCTTCTTCAACAGCCGGCGCTTCGCGTTTCAGTTTGTTGATCAGCTTGATCACCACGAAAATGGCAGCGGCGATAATCAGAAAGCTGATGATGGTGTTGATAAACAGACCCACATTCAGCGTAACCGCACCGGCTTCCTGCGCGGCAGCCAAAGTGGCATAGCCGGCTTCAGGCGCATTGGCCCCCTCTTTCAAGGTGATAAACAGGTTTGAGAAGTCCACGCCGCCGATCAAAATACCGATAGGGGGCATAATCACATCATCAACCAAAGATTTTACAATGCCGCTGAACGCTGTGCCGATAACCATACCGACCGCGAGATCGATCACGTTACCGCGCATAATAAATTCTTTAAATTCTTGTGCTAAAGACATCATATTTCCTTTCAAAAATTCAAAAAAGTGTGTGGAATATTACCAAAACTGCGCTGTATAAAAGTTAAGGCCGCGCGCATGGTACTGGATTTATTGTAATGGTATGTACAATATAGTTAAATTTTGTCTTTTCGACATGAAACGGCAATTTTGGTTCCCGCTTGTGTGAAAAAAATACCGTTCGACAAGAAGTGTAACTTTTTTACCGCAGCCGGCCTGCATCAAGCGGAGCGGCTTTTCAGCAAGCTTCCCCACACCAGCAGCAACACGAAACCGAAATACAACACACTCCACACCGGCAGCGGTATGCCGAGAAAGTAATCGGGCACCGCACAATCACCGAAACCGCGGATAACCGGCTCGTATAAATCAAACAACGGCCAATCCCGCAGGCGGAACGTCCACGGCGCACCGCAGGCCGGAGCGGCGCCGGGCGGCAGGCTTTGAATATAAAGCTGATATACCGCCACGCCCGCGCCATACACGGCCGGCACGCTCACCAAAAACGCGCTAAACATACGCCCGGCCCCGCTCTGTTGCCGCCCCAGTGCGGCCAGCAACGCCGCCATGCCGGCCGCCAACACCGACACACGCTGCAAAATGCACAACACGCAAGGGTTCAGCCCCATCACGTATTGCGAATAAAACGAGCCGATGGCGGTGCAGACCGAAAGCAACACCACGGCCCATAAGGTTTTGCGGAAAAGGTTCATACAAACTCCGTGTCAAGAATACTCCGTATCGGGCAAACACAACGGCGGCAGGCCGGCAAAACAACCGGCACCATAGGTTTTCAGACGGCCTGCCGGTATGGGCAGGCCGCCGTTTTAACGAAAGGCCGTCTGAAAGCCCGCCAAGAATACTATCCTTAGGCCAACAACGCGGCAGCCGCTGCCGGTGTGAAAAGCCGTCTGAAAATCCCCGGCAAGATGGCTGCTCATTTCATTGTGAAGCCGACCAATCATCGCGCGCCTGCCTGGCCTTTTCAAAATAACGGTAAAGCGCGGCGGCATCGCCTGCTTCAAGCATGGCTTTCAACACCGCCAACTGTTGCTGCTGGCCGTCAACCAGCGCGGTCAGGCTGTGTTTGTTGGCCATGCAGATGTCGGCCCAGACAGCAGGGTGGCTGGAAGCAATGCGGGTGAAGTCGCGGAAACCCGAAGCGGCAAAATCGAAATAAACCTCGCCATCGGGATGGGTGGCGATTTGGTGCACATAGGCATAGGCCAGCAGGTGCGGCAGATGCGACACGGCGGCGAAAACGGCATCATGCTCGTGCGCGCTCATGCGGGAAATTTGCGCCCCTGCCGAGCGCCATAACGATTCCACCAGATACAGGCCGTCTGAATCTTCT
Organism: Neisseria musculi; assembly: GCF_014297595.2. Classification (NCBI taxonomy): domain Bacteria; kingdom Pseudomonadati; phylum Pseudomonadota; class Betaproteobacteria; order Neisseriales; family Neisseriaceae; genus Neisseria; species Neisseria musculi. Next base: position 876,563 of record NZ_CP060414.2, read on the forward strand.
TTGCCGTGCGGGCAGATAATCAGTTTTTTGTTTTGAAACAGCCCGAACTGCGCCGCCAATGCGCCACTGCGGTCGGAGCCGGCAATCGGGTGGGCGGCGATGCAGCGCGGCAGATGCTGCGGCAGATATTGCCTGAACGCATTGATTGCCGATTGCTTGGTGCTGCCCACATCGGTTACCACGGTACGGTGGTCGAGCAGCGGTGCCAATTGCACGCACACGGCAGGCAGCGTGGCAACGGGGGTGGCGATCACCACCAAATCTGCCCCGCCCACGGCTTCGGCGCAGATGCACTCAAACGCGCGGTCAATCACCTTGCGCTCCAGCGCGCGCTCGAGATTGCTGCGGTTTAAATCGATGCCGGTTACGCCGCCCGCCAGCCCTTTGTGCTTCAAATCGAGCACAAACGAACCGCCTATCAGACCGACGCCGATAAGGGTGATGTGTTGGGGCGCAGTGGGGCTTTCCATGTTGCGGTGGGATAAACGGTTAAGCCGCCAGTTTACCCCAACGGCCGGCGGCTTAACAGTATCCGGATAGAAAAAGGCCGTCTGAACACGGCTTCAGACGGCCTCGGGTATCCGCTTGCCCGCTCAGGCCTGCGCAGCCGTTTGTGCAAACACTTTTTGCGCGGCGGCTACGGTTTCTTCGATCAGCTCGGGAGTGTGTGCGGCCGACATAAAGCAGGCTTCGTAGGCCGAGGGGCCGAAAAACACGCCGTTTTCCAGCATGCCGTGGAAGAATGTTTTGAAATATTCCACATTCGAAGCGGCCATATCGGCATAGCTTTGCGGAAAGGTGTCGGCGAAATACAGGCCGAACATACCGCCGATATAGTCGGCGCTGAAGGCGATGCCGGCTTCGCAGGCGGCCGTCTGAAAACCTTCGGTCAATTGCCGGTTGAGGGCAGACAGGTTTTCGTAGAAGCCTTCGCGTTGGATAATTTCCAGCGTTTTCAGGCCGGCGGCCACGGCCACGGGATTGCCCGACAGCGTGCCGGCCTGATACACACCGCCCAACGGGGAAATGCAGGCCATGATGTCTTTGCGGCCGCCAAACGCGGCCAGCGGCATACCGCCGCCGATAACCTTGCCCATCGTGGTCAGATCGGGCGTAATGCCGTGCAGCGACTGCGCGCCGCCCGGGGCAACGCGAAAACCGGTCATCACTTCATCGTAAATCAGTACCGCGCCGTGTTGCCGGGTGAGCGCGCGCAAAGCCTGGATAAAGCTTTCAGACGGCCTCACCAGATTCATGTTGCCGGCAAAGGGCTCCAAAATCACGCAGGCGATTTCGCTGCCGGCCTGGGCAAACGTTTCTTCGAGCTGTACGGTATTGTTGTATTCCAAAACCAGCGTGTGTCGGGTGAAATCGGCGGGCACGCCGGCAGAACTCGGGTTGCCGAAAGTGAGCAGGCCGCTGCCGGCCTTCACCAGCAGGCTGTCGGAATGGCCGTGGTAGCAACCTTCAAACTTGATGATTGTGTCGCGCCCGGTAAAACCGCGCGCCAGGCGGATGGCGCTCATGGTGGCTTCGGTGCCCGAGCTCACCAGCCGCAGCTGCTCGATGCTGGGCATCAGTTTGGCGATTTCTTCGGCGATGAGGATTTCGCCTTCGGTAGGCGCACCGAACGACAAACCGCCCAACGCTGCTTCGCGCACGGCTTCCACCACTTCAGGGTGGGCATGGCCGACAATGGCCGGCCCCCACGAGCCGACATAATCGATATAGCGGGTGCCGTTTTCGTCCCACACATAAGCGTCCCGGGCTTTTGAGATAAAGCGCGGCACGCCGCCGACGCTGCCGAATGCGCGCACGGGCGAATTGACGCCGCCGGGAATGATGTTTTTGGCACGGTTGAATAATTGTTCGTTGCGGTTCATAAGGCATCCTTGCTGAAATATACGGCTGTGTTTCAGACGGCTGAGAGGATACGGTTGGGCCGTCTGAAACGCAAAAAACCGTATTTTAACAGTTTACTGCCTGATATTGCGGCAGGCGCGGCCGCCCGGGGCAGATTTTAACGCAGCCTGCCGCCGTGTTCTGCAAATATGGTATATTGCGCCACTCTCCCGCAACCGCAAAAACTGCTGTGAATACTGTAAACCGAATCAATAACGGCATCCGCCAAAGCCTCGGCCATTATGAAGCCATGACCGAGAGCGTGCAGGCGATGATCGAAGCCTTTTGGCTGCGCGTACCCTATTTAGCGGTGGCACTGCTGGCCTTTGTGTTGTTTTGGCTGCTGGCCAGGCTGTTTAAAATCTTGGCGGCAAAGCTGCTCTCGCGCCGCCTCAGCCACAGAGCCAACCTGATGTTGGTGTTGCAGCGCATCGGCAGCGCGCTGATTGTTTTCGGCGGCTTTCTGGTGGCGATGATGATTGCCATCCCCGATTTCACCCCCGCGCAGCTGGTCAGCACGCTGGGCATCGGCTCGGTGGCCATCGGCTTTGCCTTTAAAGATATTTTCCAAAACCTGCTTTCAGGCATTCTGCTGCTGCTCAACGAGCCGTTCAAAATCGGCGACCGCATTGTTTCGGGTTCGTTTGAAGGCGAAGTGGAAAACATCGAAATCCGCGCCACCACGCTGCGCACTGATGACGACAGGCGCATCGTGATTCCCAATTCTCAACTGTTTACCTCGCCCGTTACCGTAAACACCCGCGCCGGCCTGTACCGCCAAAGTACTATGCTGACCCTGCCCGCAGGTTTGGATGCCGGCACGGTGAAAGAGCAGATTATCCACGCGCTGCAACAACAATGCGGCGACATCGTTTCCCAACCCGAAATCGCCGTTACCGCGCTTTCCGACACCACCGCCACGCTCGAGCTGCGCTGGTGGGCGCAGGGGCACGCCGACAACAACATGATTCTCGACCGCGTGCTGTCGTGCGTGCAGCCGCTGCTGACGCAGGGCGGCAAACCGAATGGAGACGAAAGCGGTGGGTAAGCGGGCCGTTTATTGGCTCCGGCAGGCGGTTCAGATGGCCTTGCTGCTGTTGCTGGTGTCGCTTGCGGTTGATTGGTGGCGCAAACCCGCCCAGCCGCAACGGTTTGCCGGGCAGGGTTTGGATATTGTAAACGGCGGGCAGACCACGCTGACCGCGCTCAGCAGCGGGCGCACCGCCGCCGTGTATTTTTGGGGAAGCTGGTGCGGCATCTGCAAACATACCTCTCCCTCCGTACAACGCCTGCACGAAGCAGGCATACCCGTGTTGGGCGTAGCGATGCACTCTGGCAGTGCGCAAGAAGTAGCAGCCTATATGCAGGAAAACGGTTTGTCGTTTGACACAGTTAACGACCCTCAAGGCAGGATATCGCGGCGATGGCAGGTGGCGGTAACACCGACCGTGGTGTTGGTAAAAAACGGCAGAATGATACACAGCACCACCGGCATCGGCAGCTATTGGGGGCTGCGCGGCCGTATCTGGCTGGCAGATAAGGTATATTGAAAAACCCACAGGTTTAAGTTTTCAGACGGCTGGGTAACACTGCCGACTATCCGTTGCAGGCAACCGCACTATAGCGGGTATAGCGGGTCTGCCCCTGCCTTTTGCCGATTCAAGCAATCGGAATCCGACACGCCTTTTACTGGCATATCGGCCGGCAAGCACGTGCTCCCTTACCGGTTTAGCTCATTTTATGAACTGCGTGCCTACCGCAGCACGGGCAAATAGCCCCCTGCCAACATAAAAACCAATATTTTGTTCATTTGCTTTTTCTTGAAAGGATAAAGAAGGTTTTTCACAGAATCTATTTGATTGTCATGATTTTCATAATAAAATTATCTTTTTTTTAGGGGCTGTACTAGATAACTAGGGAAATTTAACTTCAGGTTAGAATAATCCCTATGAGAAAAAGTCGTTTAAGTCAGTACAAGCAAAACAAACTGATTGAACTATTTGTTGCAGGTGTTACCGCCCGCACAGCGGCGCAATTAGTTAGCGTCAATAAAAATACCGCTGCCTATTACTTCCACCGTTTGCGCTTACTTATCTATCACAACAGCCCGCATCTGGAAATGCTTGATGGTGAAGTAGAAGTTGATGAAAGCTATTTTGGCGGACAACGCAAAGGCAAACGTGGTCGCGGTGCGGCTGGCAAAGTGGCTGTATTCGGGCTTTTGAAGCGTAATGGTAAGGTTTACACCGTTGCCGTACCCAATACACAAACTGCGACTTTATTGCCAATTATCCGCGAGCAAGTGAAGCCTGATAGCATTGTTTATACCGATTGTTACAAAAGTTATGACGTTCTTGATGTGAGCGAATTTTCACATTTTCGGATCAATCACAGCACACATTTTGCTGAGCGACAAAATCACATTAACGGAATTGAGAACTTTTGGAACCAAGCAAAACGCCATTTACGCAAGTTTAACGGCATTCCCAAAGAGCATTTTGAACTGTATTTGAAAGAGTGTGAATGGCGTTTTAACAACAGTGAGATAAAATTTCAAATTTCTATTTTAAAACAATCAGTAAAGCAGGATTTGTTCTAGTTATCTAGGACAGCCACTTTTTTTATCAAAAAATTAATTCTAGAGAGAAAAACACTCCGGCTAAAGTTACTGCAACAAATTTGTGTCATCATTTCGCGAATGCCGCACCAAATCAGACAATATCTGAGTATGTGACTGCAAATGCTTAAACGACAGGTAAGCATAGCGTTGAATTCCCCCATCTCTTGTAACACCCTCAATGGTACTTTTCGTTGAATCAGCCAGCTTGCCCAGATGTGTCTCAAATCGTGCCATGTGAAAGCTGTTATGTTGGCCAGCTCAAGACTTTTCTTCCAATACCTACTATTTATACCAATAATAGGATTTACACGCTTATTTACAAAGGCTCTAGACTAGCAGCTTTATATAAATTTACTTTAAAAAGCCCCCAAAGTTGGTGACCCAGTTCATCAGAGTTTCGGTTCCATCGCCATTCGCATTCCCTCAGGTGCAAATCAAAGTTTTTGGTTACGCCATTGAATTTGGCGGGCCTTTGTTTGGTAAAACTCCGGAAGCTTTCAATACCATTGATGCGCCCGGTACCATCTGCAAACTCATTTTGTCCGTGATTAACGCGCAAATGTTTAGAGTAGCCCGCATCGACCAGGCCGCTGTAACCGCGCCGGCTATCAGAATAAAAACACTCTCCAGAGAGACCTTTCCCAATATAACAGCTTGAAGTGTTTGCTTTTTACAATCAGGAACGATTTCGGTATAAACCCTGCCGTCTCTTTCGAAAATACCAAAGACGGGTTGTTTAAGCGTTCCTCTGCCACGCTTTGACTTGCCATGGAAACCGCGCTACAAATAGCTTTCATCAACCTCCATGCTGCCGTATAACAGGTCTTTTTGCTCGCTTTGGCAGCGGTATATTTCGTGTCTGAAAATGCGATACCGGTGGTTGATGGTATTGCGGTTGAAGCCTGTCGGCAAAGCGGTTTTGAGGCTTCTATACCGACACAAAAATGCTTGATAATTTTTTGAGCTGATGGTCACTTAACTTGGTGTTATATTTCATTTTTCTAGGCTAACAGAGCTATTCTGCTAGTCTAGAGCCTCACAAAAACATATTTGGAATGTTTCCCTATCTGCCACCTTAAACCCCCAATTGCGGCGCCATTTAAAACGACAACCAAAGATTTACTAGCTTTCATCTCATCAAAATAACACCAAGCAACTTTACGATCTAAATCTATTTGGTTCCACTTAAGATTTAAAACATTACTTTGCCTTAAACCAGTATTGAAGCTAAATATAATCAGGTCAGCAAAGTACCGTGTTCTTGCCACCCATATCAGCCTTTGAGCTTCAGCAGGCTTTAACCAACAAACTCATCCTTCATTCTCTTTATATTTTTCTATGAATGGCGCTTTGTCTATCCATTTCCATTTTTTTGCAGCTGCATTCAAAATAGAAATGATATAGAGATAAATAGCGGTTCTTTGTACTGTCTTTGCAATTCAGATTATCCACTACATTCATTACGAAGTCGTTATCAATATGGTGTAAATAGACCTCTGAATTGTGTCAGCAAACGTAGTTTTGATTTATCATTATTAATAACTACTTATTTTTTCTGATTTTTCTTTAAGCTATTTCAAAGCAGCTTCATCCCATAAACGCTTAGGCTTGTGGCCAAGATGGGAAACGCACCAAGCATTATGCTTAAATTCATCTCTCAGGTTTTCAGCTGATTTTTTGTCTTTCGTACGAGCAGAGCGTCTAACTCTTTTTTCACCGGGTATTGCAATGTCAACGTAATATATGCATGCCGCTTTTGCAACGGTACAAGCCCCCATGTTGTAAGCATTTTTCTTCACTCCTACTTTTGAACGAAGCCTGCAATTGCATATTTTCTTGTTCGGGCAGAAAAGCGTCAAGGGCAGGTTGGGTAATGCAATATCCCCCCCGGCAGTGCTCCCGTATATTTTCTCTTTGTGCGGCAGAAATCATTCTGCCGGTCTGCATCGTGGCCCTCATAGCTGTCTGACGGCTCTCTGACGGCTTTGTGATCAAAGTAATAACGGCTGTTTTTAGACAGCAGGAACAGGTATTCATGGGCACGGACGCAGCGGTCGGTTACGGATTCGGGCATGGGTTGGTTTTGTGCCAAATGATGTCTTGGCGCAGATACCAGCCGTCGGCCTGTAACGCCAAAGCCACCCTCCACGGAATGCCGATCAGGTCTTTGGTTTTGAGGCCATCTGAAAGCGGTGCAGTTTTAACTTCGTTGAAGCTGTGTGCTTTCAGACGGCCTTTCGGCCGCTTTAGGGACTGTGGCGGTTTCGGCTGCTGTTGCGGCCGTTTCTGACGTTGGGGCATCGGCTATCGGGGCAACGGGTTCCGCCGCTGTCCTGGTTCGGGGTTAGGATCGAGTTTGAGTTTGGAGTTCGCTGTCCATATCGCGCTCCTGTGAAACAGAAGCCTCCCTAGTCAGGGGGGCCGGGTTTGGCGGTTCGGCAGGTGGCGGGGCAGCCCGACAGACGAACTTCTTCGGCAACGATGGTCGCCTACTCTTCATCTCCTTCCCGCCATGGGGCAGCAGCGGGGCGCTTCGGCTTCGGGAGCCGCTGCTGGTTACGGTTCGCGGATTTTCTGATATCACAAACAATAACCGTCATAACTCACTATCAGGCCGTCTGAAAATATTTTTCAGACGGCCTGATAGTTTAAAAATATGATGTTTTTCAAATATCGGTGCCACAGCCTTGTGTCGCTCTGGTTGGTTTTACTATGCCCGTATTTGCCGATGACTGCGGTGTCGAAGATATGCAGATGCACCACCATGTGCGCATAAGGCGCCTATTGTGTTGAAAGACGTAACAAAAATATACGCCGTTTTCAGACGGCCTGTTGGTTTCCGGCCGGATTGACCCGCTCGCTGCTCGGCGGCGCTGAGTTGTTGGGCAGTCGGCACACGGCTCATGCTTTTGTCCGGCCCGAATCCCCACAGACTGACCGACGGGCCGATGGTTACATCGATGACGCCTTCGGTGGGGGCGTGCCGGACTCCGGGCAAACTCAGTTATGGTGAAAAACAAACATTTTACCGTGCGGGGTTTTGCAAAAGCTTCCGATCTGTTTTCTTTCCAGACGCCTTAATGTTATGATATTTGAAATAATAACTTAAAGAATAATTATATGAGTATCAAACAGTGGCCCGAAGGGGAACGGCCGCGTGAAAAACTGCTGGCGCGCGGTGCGGCGGCGTTAAGTGATGCCGAGTTGCTTGCCATTCTGCTCCGGGTGGGCACACGGGGCATGAGTGCGGTAGACTTGGCGCGCTATCTGCTTAACGAGTTCGGCAGCTTGGGCAAGTTGATGAGTGCCGATGCCAAAACCCTGTCGGTGCATAAAGGCATGGGGCTGGCGGGCTACACGCAGTTTGCGGTAGTGCGTGAAATAGGCCGGCGCGTGCTGGGGGAAGAGCTGCATGAAAACGCCGTTTTCAACCGTCCTCAAGATGTTGCCGACCTGCTGCGCCTGCATTTGGGGCATGAGCGGGTGGAGGTGAGCGTGGCATTGCTGCTCAACAGCCGCAACCGGCTGATAGCCCTGCACGAGCTCTCCCGCGGTACGGTGGCGGAAAATACCGTGTATGTGCGCGAAATCGTGAAGTTGGCGCTTGAGCATTATGCCGCCGCCGTGATTATTGCCCATAACCACCCCGGCGGCTCGCCCGAGCCTTCAAAAGCCGATATTGCTTTCACCCGCCGCCTGGCGCAGGCATTGGATTTGGTGGATGTGGCTTTGCTCGACCATTTCATTGTAACGGCGAAGCAGGCGGTATCGCTGCATGAGTGCGGTTTGATGGGAAAGGCAGAAATGCAGGATGCGGTTTTACCGTAACCGGATATAACGCGGCTGTTATTACCTTTGTTTCTGTTGCGGTGTTGCTTCTCCTCGGCTCAATGAGAACGATTTTGCCGGCCGTCTGAAACAGTACGGAATGGGTTCCATACCCGTCTGCATTGTCCCCGCCCTGCACGGCCTGCCTTGTGCCGGAAATGCAGCAGGCCGGTCAAAGTCTGCCTGCTGTCGGATGGTTCAGGCTTGGTATGCCGGGCTGTTTTTTGCTGAAATGATGGTTTCGTGATTTTTTGGGTATGCCGAACCATAAGGGTCTCCCCGCCTTGCGGCATTCCCGGCAATTCTCAAAATTCCCAAATGCGTCTTCAAACAAAAAACGGAGTGTGCAAACCTTGTTGGAGGTTTTTTTTACATTTAAGGCCGTCTGAAAATTTCAGACGGCCTTTGCATCCGTTTATATCGTTATATTGCAGCCGGCGGCTCAACCTTCAGTGAGCAGGTTTAATGCCTCGCGGTATTTTTCCACTGTTTTGCGGATAATCTCATCGGGCACTTTCGGCGCCGGTGCCTGCTTGTTCCAACCACTTTGCTCCAGCCAATCGCGCACAAACTGTTTGTCGAACGAAGGCGGAGTGGTGCCGGTGCGGTATTGGCCGGCCGGCCAAAAACGGCTCGAATCGGGCGTGAGCACTTCGTCCATCAGCGTCAGCGTGCCGTTTTCGTCAAGGCCGAACTCGAATTTCGTGTCGCAGATGATGATGCCCCGCGATTCGGCATAGGCAGCGGCTTCGGTGTAGAGCTGTATGGCTTTGCGGCGCACTTCGGCCGCAAGTTCCCTGCCGATGAGGGCTTCGCATTCTTCAAAGCTGATGTTTTCATCGTGATCGCCCACGGCAGCCTTGGTCGAAGGGGTGAAAACCACTTCGGGCAGCCGCTGCGCCTCCTGCAGGCCTGCAGGCAGTTTGATGCCGCAAACCGTACCGATTGCCCGGTAATCTTTCCAGCCGCTGCCGGCCAAATAGCCGCGCACCACAGCCTCCACTTTAACCGGCGTGAGTTTTTTGGCAACCACGGCGCGTTTTTCCAATGCACGGGCTTGCGCTTCGGGCAAGACATCGTAAACCGTGTCGCCGGTTAAGTGGTTGGGCAGGATATGGGCGAGTTTGCCGAACCAGAAATTGGACATTTGGGTGAGGATTTCCCCTTTGCCGGGAATCGGGTCATCGAGAATCACATCGAAAGCAGAGAGACGGTCGGAAGCGACCATAAGCATACGTTTTTCATCGATTCCGTATAAGTCGCGGACTTTGCCGGAATAGATTTTTTTCAGGCTGGCGGCAGGCATGGCTTTTTCCAAGAGAAACTTTCGGGGCGGCTATTTTAGCCTAAATCGGCAGGGCAGGGAGGATTGTTTGCCGGGCCGCCAGGCCGTCTGAAAGTTTTTTCAGACGGCTCAACCCTTTTATCAAACCATTTGATGCGGGCGGCTTAACGGGCGGCAAAGCAGGCGGGCATTCAAATATGCTGCCGTTCGGGCAGATTGCGGAAACCTGCGTTACCAAGTGCCGCGCTGCTTCTCCCCGGCTGGGACGGGTCAGTTTTTCATCGACTGCACCGGCGCGGGAATACGCCCGCCGCGCTTCACAAACACTTCGCACGAGCCTTCTTTCACCGGCATAATCGGTGCATAGCCCAACAGGCCGCCGAACTCTACGCTGTCGCCCACATCTTTGCCGGGCACGGGAATAATGCGCACGGCGGTGGTTTTGCCGTTAATCATGCCGATAGCGGCTTCATCGGCGATGATGCCGGAAAGGGTGGCCGCCGATGTGGTGCCGGGCACGGCCACCATATCCAGCCCGACCGAGCACACGGCGGTCATGGCTTCGAGCTTCTCCAGCGTGAGTATGCCCGATTCGGCGGCGGCAATCATGCCCTCGTCTTCCGACACGGGAATAAACGCGCCGCTCAAACCGCCCACCGCGCCCGAAGCCATCATGCCGCCTTTTTTCACGGCATCGTTCAACAGCGCCAGCGCGGCGGTAGTGCCGTGGGTGCCGCACACGCTCAAACCCATTTGCTCGAGGATGCGCGCCACCGAATCGCCGACAGCCGGTGTGGGCGCGAGCGACAAATCGAGAATGCCGAACGGAATGTTCAGGCGTTTGGCGGCTTCGTGGCCGATTAACTCACCTACGCGGGTGATTTTGAAGGCTGTTTTTTTCACCACTTCGGCCACTTCGGTTAAGGTGCGCGCATCGGAATGCTCCAGCGCGGCCTTGACCACGCCGGGGCCGGATACGCCCACATTAATCACCGCACCGGCTTCGCCCGAGCCGTGAAATGCCCCCGCCATAAAGGGATTGTCTTCCACCGCATTGCAAAACACCACGATTTTAGCGCAGCCGAAGCCTTCGGGCGTGATTTCGGCGGTTTCTTTGATGATTTCGCCTGCCAAGCGCACCGCGTCCATATTGATGCCCGCGCGGGTGCTGCCGATATTGATGGAGCTGCATACGATGTCGGTGGTTTTCATGGCTTCGGGAATCGAGCGTATAAGGATTTCGTCTGCCGGCGACATGCCTTTCTGCACCAGCGCGGAAAAGCCGCCGATAAACGATACGCCGATGGCTTTCGCGGCGCGGTCGAGGGTTTGTGCCACGCTCACATACGAATCGGCTTTGGTGGCGGCGGCGATTTGGGCGATGGGCGTTACCGAAATGCGCTGGTTCACAATCGGCACGCCGTATTTGGCCGAAAGATAGGCGGCCGTCTGAACCAAATCTTTGCCGGTATGGGTGATTTTATTGTAGATATTGCGGTTGAGTTCATCGAGATTGCTGCTGATGCAGTCGTGCAAATCGATGCCGATGGTGATGGTGCGCACATCGAAATGCTGGTCGGCCACCATGCGCACGGTTTCGAGAATTTCGTTGGACTGTATTTTGCTCATGATTCAGCCCCTTTAAATGCGGTGCATGGCGTTGAAGATTTCTTCGTTTTGCATACGGATGTCCAGCGCCAGCCTTTTGCCTTCTCCGGCAAACAAATCCAGCATCTCTTGGCGCGTTTTCGGGCATTGGGCGGTATTCACCAAAATAATCATGGTGAAAAAATCGTCCATCAACTGCTGGCTGATGTTAAGAATGTTGAGCTTGTGTTCGGCCAAAATTTTGGATACATCGTAAACGATGCCGACACGGTCTTTGCCGATAACGGTAATCACTGAATGGCTCATATTGCGTTTCCTTGATATTGGGTTTGAAATTTTAGGCGGGTTTCAGACGGCCTGTTTTTTCACAAAAGGCCGTCTGAAAAAATAAGCCGTATTGTATAGAAAAAGAAGCGTACTGCCTGCGGTGCGCCTGCGGGTTTACCGCAAAACGGCAATGCCCTGCCTTTGCTGCCGTTACGATAATGATTGACGCATTCCCGGCACGAGCCGGCCGGCCGTAAAGAATGCCGGCAGGGCAGGATACACAAAACCTTGGGGAATCAGTGGGTTCACAGCAACCCGCCCCGATAAATACGGAACGGTCGGCCGCAAAGAATACCGGCAGGGCAACACAAGCCCCCCGCCGTCATCATTTAACGCAGCCGGATTGAACATGGCCAAACCATGCCGACACCGCCTGCGGTTCGAAACCCGGCGGCGTTTTGTGCTGTTTCACTGTCTCCGCAGTTGGCCGGGCTTATTTGCTTCACTGCAGGCCACAGGCCGTCTGAAAACTTGTTCAGACGGCCTGTGGCCTGCACCGGCTCGCAATCAGGAAAACAGGCGTTTCGACAATACACCGCCCGGCTCAATGCCCACTTTCTGCATTTCATCCTGACGCGCCAACACATAGCTGCGCACATCTTTGAGCCACTGGGTGGAAAGCTCTTCGAGTTTGTCGTTTACCAGATCCAAGCCCAGCGTGCTGGAAAGTTTCACCGCCAAATCCATGAAGCGGTTGAATTGTTTTTCGCCGGCAGGCACATGGGGGATGTCGAACAGCATGCTGAAACCCCGGTAGGCCTGGTTGGCAAGCAGGCTGGAAGTAAAGGGGGCATTGTCGAGCGTGATGATGCTGAACAGCGGATCGCCCTGCTCGTCAGACAAATGAAATGCGCCGTCCACCCCCAACTCGAAACCGAGATTTTCCACGGCGGCGCGCAGCTCGGTGCCGCTGACTGTGCCGCGCGAAACAAGGTGCATGGCAATGGTTTGGTCTACGCGGGCGCACAATTCGTCAAGCGGGCGCGCGGTGTTCAAAAACGTTTCCACATCGGTAAGCAGCAGGCCGCCGTTCATTTTTTCGGCAAACCGGTTCACCTGGCCGCCGAAGCTTTCAAGCTCCTGCACGGTGGCCAGGCCGCTGCGGCTGATGGCTTGCAGGCCGATAACGAAACCCTGGTAGTAAACGCTGGGAATCGGCTCGGCGATTTGGAAGCGGCCGTCCATGGTGCAGCCGGCGATTTGAAAGCGGTGGCGGCTGGAAAGGCGGGGAATCGAATGCAGCTCCTGCGCTTCGTGCAGCGAGATATAGGCCATATAGTCGAAACGGTGGTCGAACCAGGGCAGCTCGAGCTTGGTAAGATCGTTCAGATCAAGCAGCAGTTTGCGTTTGCCTTGCAGTTTGGTTTGCGAAAACACCGGTGCCGCTATTTTTTTAAAGTCGAAAACAGCATCAGCGGGTTTGACTTCGGGTCGGATAACGGTTTCAGTGAAATCGTCTTCCACTTCAAATTCCACATCGGGCTTGCCCGCTGCCGCTTCGGAAACTTTGGCGGCAAACAAATCGTCTTTGCCGCCGAAGGCTTCCTGCCCGGAAATATCCTTATGGCGCAGGGGGCGGATGGGCGCGCCGGCCTGGTCTTGTGATTGGCCGTCGCGCACGAAATCGGTTTTGCTGCCCATCAGGGCATCTTTATCGGAATGGCCGAACTGCTCGCGCACCTGCCTGCGGTATTGGTTTTCCTGATACATATTATAGGCAATCACGCCCAAAATAACAGCGAGCACGAGAACGATGATAATCAGTGTGGTTTCACTCATATGCAATAATCCGTTAATCCGTGGGGTTGGGCCCAATGCGGCGATTATAACGAAAACCGCCTGCTCTGGCAGCATCTTTCAGCGCACGATTGCGATGCCGCCCTCCGCCACACGCACCCAATCGAAAAAATGTCCGGGGTCGCTTTTGCGGCCCGGCGCGATGTATTGGTGGCCGGTAACCGCCTCTATCGGATAGCGTGCCGCCAGCGCGCGCAGAAGAATATTTAACGATTGATACTGAACATCGGTAAAAGGTTCAAAATCGCAGCCTTCCAATTCGATGCCTATAGAAAACGCATTGCATTTTCCGCGCCCGCGAAACGAAGAAACGCCCGCATGGTAGGCCGCATCATCGCACGAAACAAACTGCACGGCTGCGCCTTTGCGGTCGATAAAGAAGTGGCTGGATACGCGCAATGGGTGTATCGCGCTGAAAAACGGGTGCTCTTTTGGATTGATGCGGTTGGTAAACAGCTTTTCCACCGCGCCCGTGCCGTATTCAAACGGGGGCAGCGAAATATTGTGCAAAACCACCAGCGAAACGGTTTCTCCGTTTTCCCGGGGGCTGAAATTGGGGGAGTCGGCACGCCGCGCGGGCAGCCACCAACCTTGTTGCCAGTTGTCCATCATATCCTTTAAACATTACGCTCTTTTTTCAGACGGCCTTTCATACTTTCAACGCTGCCGCTAAAACTGCCGTGCTGCAAAAAACGCCGCTTTCGTTTTATACTGCCGTCCGAACCAACACCACGAATCCTACCATGCTGAAAAAATTGTTGAAACGGCTTGCCGCCGCTTTTATTTTGCTTGCCGCCGTTTGGGCGGGCCTATTGTTTGCGCCGAAAAACAATGAAAAAGCCTATCGTCTGAAAATAGAAAAAAACCAGGGCATTGCCTCAGTGGGCCGCAAACTGGCCGAAAACGATATGGTTTACAGCCGCCACGCATTGATCTCGGCAGCCTATCTATTGGGTGTACACAACCGCCTGCGCACCGGCTCCTACCGCCTGCCCAAGCAGGTTTCCTCATGGCAGATTCTGCAGCACCTGCGCGGCGGCCGCCCCGATTCCATAACCGTGCGCATCACCGAAGGCATGCGCTTTGCACAAATGCGCCGCATCATCAACGAAACCCACGATATCGAACACACCACCCGCAGCTGGAGCAATGAAAAGCTGATGCAGGAAATCGCCCCCGATGCGCCGGCCGGCAACCCTGAAGGGCTGTTTTTCCCCGACAGCTATGAAATCGATGCAGGCAGCAGCGATATTCAGATTTACAAAACCGCCTACCGGACCATGCAGCGCAACCTGCAAGCCGCATGGGACGAGCGGCGCAGCGGGCTTCCCTATCAAACCCCTTACGAAATGCTGATTATGGCCAGCATCATAGAAAAAGAAACCGCCCACGAAAACGACCGCCGCCATGTTGCCGCCGTGTTTGCCAACCGCCTCGCCACCGGTATGCGCCTGCAAACCGACCCCAGCGTGATTTACGGCATGGGCGATGCCTACCAAGGCCGCATCCGCAAAGCCGATTTGCAGCGCGACACCCCCTACAACACCTACACCCGCGCAGGGCTCACCCCCACACCGATTGCGTTGCCCGGCAAAGCCGCGCTGGAAGCCGCCGCCCACCCTTCTGCCGAAAAATACCTCTATTTCGTTTCGAGAATGGACGGAACAGGCCAGAGCCAGTTCAGCCACACCCTCAGCGAACACAACGCCGCCGTACGCAAATACATTCTGAAAAAATAAAACATGATGCCGCCGGCGGGGCCGTCTGAAACATTTTCCCCAACAAAAACCAAATGTTTTCAGACGGCCTTTAACACGGCCTCCCCCATATTTCTTTTATAATGCCGCCACCCACCACCATAAAGCACACACCATGCAGGCACAATTCATCACACTTGACGGCATTGACGGCGCAGGCAAATCCACCAACCTCGCCGTGATTCAAAACTGGTTTGAAACCCGCAACCTGCCCGTACTGTTCACCCGCGAACCGGGCGGCACACCCGTGGGCGAAGCCTTACGCAAAATCCTGCTCAACCCCGCCACCCAAGCCGGCTTGCGCACCGAAACGCTGATGATGTTTGCCGCGCGCTGCCAGCACATCGAAAGCGTGATCGCCCCCGCACTGGCGCGCGGCACAAACGTCGTGTCCGACCGCTTCACCGATGCCACCTTCGCCTACCAGGGCGGCGGACGCGGCGTGCCGCCGGCCGATATCGCCGCGCTCGAAAACTGGGTTCAGGGCAGCCTGCGCCCCGATTTGACCATTCTGCTCGATGTGCCGCTGAAAGTTTCCATGCAGCGCATCGGCCGCAACCGCAAAAAAGACCGCTTCGAACAGGAAGAAGCCGCTTTCTTTACCCGCGTGCGCGCTGCTTATCTCAACCGCGCCGCCGCCGATCCCGGGCGTTACGCGGTCATCGACAGCAACCGCACACACGAAGCCGTGCAGCAATCTATCGAAGCCGCGTTAAACAAACATTTCCGGCTCAGACCCAAATCCCTCCTATAAAAAATTCCGCAGGCCGTCTGAATGGTTTTCAGACGGCAGAGTTTTCAGACGGCCTTCAGCCGGCTGTTACAAAAGCCTCTGCCTTTGATATGGTGTACCGCCTTCCCGCTCTTGACTTTGACACTAGGTTGAGGTTTATAGTTAAGCTATAGTGAATCTGCACGTTTTCCGCATCGTGCTGCAAGCCGCAGGCGGTGCGGTACGGCAAGGCGCAACCATGCTGTAACGAAGCAGGTGTTTGACTATATTTTTTATTTCACGGAGAGCATGATGGAAACCATCACCCTGAATATCGGCGGCATGACCTGCGGCGGCTGTGTCAAAAGCGTTACCAAAGTTTTAGAACAGTTAAACGGCGTGGGCAGAGTCGAAGTGAGTTTGGAAAATGCCGCTGCCCTGATTATTTACGATGCCGGTAAAATACAAACTGCCGCCTTAATCGGAGCGGTGGAAGGCGCAGGATTCGATGTTTCTTTATGAGAGAGGCCGCAGCCCCGGCAAAATCTTTCCCAAAAATCTTTTTTAAGCCTGTCTGATTAAAATAACGCTGCTGCCATGCAGGCATAATGTTAAAACTGTTTTCAAATATTGCAAAAACCCCAGGTGTCGGAAAAGGCCGGGATTGTCCAAACCCCGACCGTCTGAAACGCCTGTGTCGGTATTTCGCCGAAAGGTTGGAACCATGCAACAGAAAGTCCGCTTCCACATCAGCGGCATGACCTGCCAGGCCTGCGCGAGCCGCATTGAGAAAGTGTTGAACAAAAAAGATTTTGTTCAGACGGCCTCGGTGAACTTTGCCAGCGAAGAAGCGCAGGTGGTGTTCGACAACAGCCGCACCGATGCGGCCGCACTGGCGCAAATCATCACCCAAGCAGGTTTTAACGCGCAGGAAAAAACCGCCGCCGCCCCGCTGCCGTCTGAAAACCATACCGACTGGCGTTTGTGGCTGCTGCTGGCCGTCAATGTGCCGTTTCTCATCGGCATGGCAGGCATGATGGTGGGGCACCATGATTGGATGATGCCTGCCTTGTGGCAGTTTGCGCTGGCCAGCGTGGTGCAGCTTTGGCTCGCTGTTCCGTTTTACAAAAGCGCATGGGCGAGCATTAAAGGCGGGCTGGCGAATATGGACGTGCTGGTTACGATCGGCACGGCGGCGATTTACCTTTATTCGGTGTGGATGATGTTCCGCCACGGCGGTATGGGGCATCACGGCGGAGAGCACGTTTATTTTGAAGCCGGTGTGATGGTTGTCGGCTTCGTGAGTCTCGGCAAATTTCTCGAACACCGCACGAAAAAATCCAGCCTCGACAGCCTCGGCCTGCTGCTGAAACTCACGCCGCACCAAGTGAATGTGGAACGCGGCGGCCAATGGCAGCACCTGCCGCTCGACCAAGTGCAGGCAGGCGATTTGATCCGCGCCGGCCACGGCGAGCGCATCGCGGCAGACGGCATCGTTGAGAGCGGCAGCGGCTGGGCCGATGAAAGCCATTTAACCGGCGAATCGCAGCCCGAAGCAAAAACCGCCGGCAGCAAAGTGCTGGCCGGCGCCATGATAACCGATGGCAGCATGGTTTACCGCGCCCTCCGACTCGGCAGCCAAACCCTGCTCGGCGACATGATGGCCGCTCTGTCCGAGGCGCAAGGCAGCAAAGCACCGATTGCCCGGGTGGCCGACAAAGCAGCGGCGGTTTTCGTGCCCGCCGTGGTCGGTATCGCCGCGCTCACTTTTATCTTAACCTGGCTGTTCAAAGGCGATTGGATACCCGCGATGATAAACGCCGTGGCCGTGCTGGTCATCGCCTGCCCGTGTGCGCTTGGTTTGGCCACGCCCGCCGCGATTATGGCCGGCATGGGCAAGGCGGCGAAACACGGTATTTGGTTTAAAGACGCCGCCGCCATGGAAGCAGCCGCCCGCGTCAACGTGGTGGTGCTGGATAAAACCGGCACCCTCACCGAAGGCAGACCCGAAGTGGCGGCGGTATATCTGCGGCCGTTTGAAAACCTGCCCGGGGCTTTCGCCGTTGATGAAAACGAACTTTACCGCCTCGCCGCCTCGGTCGGGCAAAATGCTGCGCACCCGCTCGCCCGCGCCATCGTTCAGACGGCCTCGGCACGCGGCATCACCCTGCCCCTCGCCGGCAACGTGCACACCGAAGCCGGCGCAGGCGTGAAAGCCGATATAGACGGCATCGGCGAAGTGAAAATAGGCAAGCCGGACTATTGCGGCCTCACGCTGCCCAAAAACCTTGGCCCGGTGTGGAAAACCGCCAGCATCGTTGCCGTGTCGGCAAACGGCCGCGCCCTCGGTGCCTTTGCGCTGGCCGACCGGCTCAAAGCCGACAGCAAACAGGCCGTAGGCCGTCTGAAAGCACACGGCATCGAGGTGTATATGATGAGCGGCGACAATCAGGGCGTTGCCGACTATATCGCCGCGCAATTGGGCATAAGCCGTGCTTTCGGCAATATGAGCCCGCGCGGCAAAGCTGCCGAAGTGCAGAAGCTCAAAGCCGCCGGCAACACCGTGGCCATGGTGGGCGACGGCATCAACGATGCCCCCGCACTGGCCGCTGCCGATGTCGGTTTCGCCATGAAAAACGGTGCCGATATAGCCGAACACACCGCCTCGGCCACGTTGATGCAACACTCGGCCAACCAAATGGTCGATGCCCTGCTGATTTCGCGCGCTACCCTGACAAACATCAAGCAAAACCTGTTTTTCGCCTTTTTCTACAATATATCGGGCATTCCGCTGGCAGCCCTAGGCCTGCTCAGCCCGGTGGTTGCCGGCGCGGCCATGGCCCTAAGCTCGATTTCGGTGCTCGGCAATGCCCTGCGCCTGAAACGGGTGAAGATTGACGGCAGTGAATCACGATAAAAAACACGCCCCGCCGTAACCATCATAAAGCAGATCGGCCATATCGCCCCCTACCGCCCTGCCCTATTCTTATTTTGGTCTGCGGCCCAATATCTGCCCCGGCCGTCTGAAACAGCTTTCAGACGGCTTGAATACCCATAAAACCAACTGCATCGATAAAAAATAAATAAATTCTAAAAAACTATAAAAAATCTTATTTTAACTACGAAAAATCTTAGTTATAATCCCGCCCAATATCCGACTCCCGTTTCAGACGGCCCAAACCAAGGAATATCCATGCTGCTGGCGCTTTCATTATGCGACTTCGTGATTGTAGAAAAACTCAACCTCAACTTTCAAACCGGCTTCACCGTGCTCACCGGCGAAACCGGGGCGGGCAAATCCATCACGCTCGATGCACTCGGCCTGCTGTTGGGCGACAAAGCCGATTTCAGCCAAGTGCGCACCGGTGCCCGAGAAGCCCGGCTTTCCGCCCTTTTCGACATCAGCGGCCTGCCCGCATTGCAGGCGCAGCTGTATGAACAAGGTTTGCTTGAAGCCGGCAGCGAAGAATTAAGCATACGCCGCATCATCGATGCCAAAGGCAAAAGCCGCAGCTTTATCAACAACCAGGCCGCCACACTCGCGCAGCTCAAAGCCATCGGCAGCCGGCTCATCGATATCCACGGACAAAACACCCACCATTCGCTCAACCAAGAATCTGCGCAGCGGCAATTGCTCGATGCCTTCGCCGGCGCCCAAGAACAAGCCGGGGCGGTGAAACAGCTTTACCAAAGCTGGAGCAATGCCCGCAAAGCCCTGCACGAAGCGCAAAACCACGCCGAAAACACCGCCATCGAACGCGAACGGGTAGCATGGCAATGCAACGAGCTCGAGCAGCTTGATTTGCGCCACGGAGAATGGGAAAGCCTCAACCAAAGCCACCACGGCCTCGCCCACGCCGCCGAATTGTTGCAGGCCGCAGAGCAGGTTTCCGAATATATCGATGGCGACAACGGTATGCAGCGGCAACTCTATCAATGCCAAAAACTCCTGGGCAGCCTGCAAAATATCGAACCGCGCTTTGCCGAAAGCCTCGAAATGCTCGCCGCCGTTGAAGCCGAGCTGGGCGAAATCGGCGCCAATATGCGCGATGTATCCAACCGTGTCGAAATCAATCCCGATGAGCTGGCCGAGCAAGAACGGCGCATGGGCGCATTAATGAGCATGGCGCGCAAATACCGTGTCGAACCCGAATATCTGCCCGCCAAACTCGAAGAACTGAACCAAATCCTGCAAAACCTGCACGAAGCCGCCGACATCGCCGCCCTCGAAGCTGCCGCGGCGCGCACCGAAGCCGAATACACCGCCGCCGCACAGAAACTATCGGCCATGCGCACTGAAGCCGCTGCCAAACTGGCCGCCGAAACCACCGGACATATGCAGCAGTTATCCATGAAAGGTGCAGCCTTCAATATCGAACTGCTGCCCTGCCCGCCCACTGCGCACGGCTTGGAGCAAGTACAATATCAAGTGGCTGCCAACAAGGGCAGCCCCCTGCGTCCGCTCAACAAAGTGGCCTCCGGCGGCGAACTTGCCCGCATCAGCCTTTCTATTCAAGTGGTTACCAGCCAATATACCCAAGTGCCGACACTGATTTTCGATGAAGTAGATACCGGCATCGGCGGAGGTGTGGCCGAAACCGTAGGCCGCGCCCTACGCTCGCTGGGCAAACGGCATCAAGTGCTGGCCGTTACCCACCTGCCGCAAGTGGCCGCCTGCGGAGAAAACCACTGGCAGGTGCACAAACACAACGAAGGCATACAAACTGTCAGCGAAATCAAAGTATTGGATAACACCGGCCGCATCGAAGAAATCGCCCGCATGCTCGGCGGCGAAACCATCACCGACACTACTCGGAAACATGCAGAAGAAATGGTGGCGTTGGCGGCAGAATAACCGGCAAGCAGGCAAACCATACTGCTTCCGAAAATCCGTTCCAAACCTGAAAGACCCCAAATCTGAAAACATCCGTATCCCGCCACGATAGGCTTAACCCGCATATCCCAACCGTTTCTGAAAACGGCAGACGCTCAGACCCAAGCCGGCCATAACCGGATATTTAAAATGCTGAAGTATCGTGAATCAAGATAAAATGAAACCGGCGCCGGGCAGCATGGCAGAATAACGCCGTATCGTTTTTCTTTCAGTTTGCCCGCAAAGATTGCAGGCCGTCTGAAAACCATGTTTCAGACGGCCTGCCCGCTATCACCATCAGGGTTCCATTAAAAGCAGAAAATCGTTGTTTAAAAAATAAAAATCAATAGTTTACGCCTAGATTCATGCTTCCTGTTTACCGATTTGTACCGCAGAAATCTTGATTTCCACTTTCCATTCCGGCTTAGCCAACTTAGCCTGTACGCATGCACGGGCAGGCGTATAACCGGAAACCACCCAAGCATCCCACGCTTCATTCATTGCATCATAATCAGCCAAATCCGGCAAAAAAACAGTGGCCTCCAAAATATGCTTTTTATCGGATCCACATTGTGCCAGCCAATTATCGATTTGCGCCAACACATCACGGGTTTGCTCGGCAACCCCCACATCGGTACGCTCGGGCACCATACCCGCCAAAAAAACGAAACCATTGGCTACAACAGCCTCCGACAAGCGCGCTGTTTGGCCGAAGTATTGCACAGTCATTTTGCTTCCTTTGCATTAAGTATCATTAAAGTATATGGAAAACACATGGTAACACAGGCAGCGCAAGCACTTTTTCTCTCGAGCATGCGGTTCTACTGCACGCCAAACAGAAAAATATTGCACACCACCGCATTTATTTTTCAGACGGCCGTTTCCAAGCCGAACCGATTAGTCCGTCCTACCACGGCTTCCCCTGCACGCACCAAATAGATCTCACAGCAAAACTTTATCTGCAAATAACACCGCAGCACCACACACTCAGCCAACCACCCGAACGCGCCGGGCGCATCAGGTGTAAAAAACCCGGCGTTATTTACACTTTCCCTTTTTGCCTGAAACCCCGTTTGGGGATTTTTGAGAGTTGCGAGAATGCCGAAGAACACGGCCGAGCCGCATTGTTCTCGTGGTTTTTAGAATACTCAAAAACCACGAAACCATCATTGCAGCAAAAAACAAAAGCGGTTTGGCATAAACAGTGTAAACAACGTTAGACTTTTCTAGAATTAAGGTTGTCTGAAATGCTCAAATGGCGTTATTTCCGAGATGATAGGAATGGCGTTTTAAATTTTTTGGCAACTCCAATAGAGATAACACACTGCAAATTAAGAAAAAATCACAGAAAACTACTCTATTTTCTGTACCGGAAGCAACTGCCCGTTCCGCTGCCTATATTTTGGGTATGCCTAAAATTCGTCAGCCCTATTCCACCGTCAAACCTGCCAAGTCGCCAGCCATCATTTGACTCCGGCTGACGATGAGGTTTTTGACGGTTCGGTTGAGTTGGACGAAAGTTGTTTCAGTGCAAGGCGTGAGGGCTGGTGCGGGCGCGGCGCGGCAGATAAAGTGGCCGTTTTCGGCATCCTGAACCAGCACGGCAAGATCTGTACGGTGGTTGCAGATAACGCCAAGCTTGGAACTTTACTGCATGTAATCAAAAGAAAATTTATGCCTGACAGCATCGTTTGCATAACAGCCTAGACCAGTCGCAACAAATGGGATGCGGGTCGTTTTATTTATCACTGCATCAACCATTCCAAAGTGCTTGCAGACCATCGGAACCACATTGACGGCATCCGAAAATTTTTGGAATCAGGCAAAGCATACCTTACGCAAATACGGCGGAATCGGGCGGAAATATTTCTTGCCGTTATTGAAAGAATACGAATTCCGGTTTAACTTCGGCACACCAACCCTACAGCTTAAAAAAACGCTGCGGGATTGGTGAGGAATTTAGGGCTAATCTAGTACAGCCCCAATTTTTAGTGGGTTAGCTATAGTGGTTTAAACTTTCCATAAAACCCATACCGATATTCGGAATATTGCCAGATATATCACAATGATATCAGCCCTTAATATTCTCCAATATCTGTTAAAAACACTCAAGATTTAAACCGTTTCGCCTTATATTGCGGGTTCATCAGGTTTTGAGGTGATAGGATATCGTCCAACTCTTCTACGCTCAGTAAGCCTTTTTCCAACACCACTTCTCGTACGCTCTTGCCGGTTTGGGCGCAGATTTTGCCCACCAAATCACCGTTGTGGTGGCCGATAAACGGGTTTAGGTAAGTAACCAGCCCGATTGAGTTGAACACATATTGTTCGCACACTTCGCGGTTGGCCGTGATGCCCGACACGCATTTTTCGCTAAGGTTGGTGCAGGCGTTGCCCAGCAGCGAGATGCTCTCAAACAGGCATTGCCCTATCACGGGCTCCATCACGTTCAGTTGCAGCTGCCCGGCCTCGGCGGCAAAAGTAACGGTGGTGTCGTTGCCGATAACTTTGAAACACACCTGGTTTACCACTTCGGGAATCACGGGATTGACTTTGGCGGGCATAATCGAAGAGCCTGCCTGCATTTCGGGCAGGTTTATTTCGTTCAGGCCGGCGCGCGGGCCGGATGACAGCAGCCGCAGGTCGTTGCAGATTTTCGACAACTTCACCGCCGTGCGCTTCAATGCACCGTGCACCATCACATAAGCCCCGCAATCGGAAGTGGCTTCAATCAGGTTTTTGGCCGGCACGCAGGGCAGGCCGCTCACTTCGGCCAGCTTGGCCACCGCCAGGTGGGCATAGCCTTCAGGGGTATTCACGCCCGTGCCGATGGCGGTTGCGCCGAGATTCACTTCCAGCAGCAGCCCGGCCGTGCGCAGCAGGTTGCGCTCTTCTTCTTCGAGCAGTACTGCAAATGCTGAAAATTCCTGCCCCAGCGTCATCGGAACGGCATCTTGAAGCTGGGTACGCCCCATTTTCAGAATATCGGCAAACTCGTCTGCTTTGCGCTCGAATGCCTGTTTCAGACGGCCTATTTTCTCCAGCATCGCCACAATGCTGTGATAAACCGCAATGCGGAAACCCGTGGGATAAGCATCGTTGGTGGATTGGCTGGCGTTCACATGGTCGTTGGGGTTAATGATGTCGTAGCGGCCTTTTTCATAACCTGCGATTTCCAACGCAAGATTGGCAATCACTTCGTTGGCGTTCATGTTTACCGAAGTGCCTGCGCCGCCCTGATACACATCGGAAGGAAACTGGTCGAGGCAGCGGCCTTTTTCCAGCACTTCATCACAAGCCTGCTCAATCAGGCGGGCGGTTTCCATCGGAACCACCCCCAAATAGCCGTTGGTGCGGGCAGCGGCTTTTTTCACCATCACCATGCCGCGCACCAGCTCGGGAATATCGGAAACTCTCTGATCTGAAATATTGAAATTTTCTTTCGCCCGCAAGGTGTGTATACCCCAATACACTTCGTTTGGAATCTTGCGCTCGCCGAGCAGGTCGGTTTCGATGCGTTTTTTCATCTTTGGCTCTCCGTTGTTTGAAAATTTACAGCCGTTTCCGGCTGGGCAACCTGCAAAAACAGATAAAACAGGCTGGCTGCAGATAATGCGGCGGCAATACGAAGCACACCGGCGCTGCCATGATTTTAAGGTGGCCGGCTTGGCGGCTGCTTTGCCATTTTACCACTTTACAGGCATAAAAAGGCCGTCTGAAACGTTTCAGACGGCCTTTTTATCATGCTTTTCTGTTTCAGGCCTGCAAGCGCCACAGCATTCTGCCGGCAATCACCAGCAACAGTATGCCGAACGCCTGTTTCAGCTTTTCGGGCGGCAGTTTGTGTGCGGTTTTCACGCCCAGCGGTGCACATACCACCGTTGCCACGCTCAACACCGCCACCGCCGGCAGATACCAAAATCCGAACGAGCCTGCGGGCAGCCCGCCCACGCTCCAGCCCGAATAAAGATAACCTGCCGCGCCGGCTGCCGCAACCGGCCATGCCAACCCTGCCGATGTGCCCACGGCACGGTGTACCGGCACGTTGCAATACATCAAAAACGGCACCGACAGCGAACCGCCGCCTATGCCCACCCAGCTCGAAACCATGCCGAACAGCACGCCCGCCCCGCTCAAGCCCGCCCGGCCGGGCAGCGAGCGCGAAGGCTTGGGCTTGGCATCGGCCAGGGTTTTCAACGCCACCAAAACGGTAAATACGATAAAGAAAAGCTGCAAAGCCGCGTTGGAAATGTGTTTGACCAAAAACGAACCCGCCAACACGCCGGCAATCATGCCCGGCACCATGCGCCGCACCACCTGCCAATCCACCGCGCCTTTGCGGTTTTGCGCCATCACGCTCGAAAACGTGGTGAACACCATAATGGCAAACGATGTGCCCACGGCCAAATGCTGCGCGTGCGGGATATGGTCCAAACCCTGCATCTGCAACACCCACAACACCACCGGCACGATAATCATA
This sequence comes from Neisseria musculi, assembly GCF_014297595.2. Taxonomy (NCBI): domain Bacteria; kingdom Pseudomonadati; phylum Pseudomonadota; class Betaproteobacteria; order Neisseriales; family Neisseriaceae; genus Neisseria; species Neisseria musculi. Next base: position 901,752 of record NZ_CP060414.2, read on the forward strand.
CCGCCGCCTATGCCGAGCAGCCCGGCAACAAACCCGGCAAACGCGCCGACTGCCAGCATCACCGCCACCAACTGTATGTCTAACATCGTTATTCTTCTTTTCAAATTTACAAACGTTTGTTCCACAACACTTTTCAGACGGCCGGATTGCGCTTTTTCAGCCACCGCCAAGCAAACACCACATAACCCGACAGGCTGTAGCCCAAGAAAAACAGAAACAGTACCAGCGAAGGCTCCCATGCCGCCACCGCCAACACCAGCATAAAAACAATCATCGCAAAAAACGGCACTTTGCGGCGCACGTTGATTTCTTTAAAGCTCCAAAACGGAATCTGCACCACCATCGAAAGTCCCGCAAACAAGGTGATAATCAGGCACACCCAAGCCGCCTGCGGAAAACGCCCGTAGCTGTGGTTCACCCAAATCATGCCTACAATCAGCGCCGCCGCCGTGGGGCTGGGTATGCCGATAAACCAACGTTTATCGACCTTGCCGATTAAAGTGTTGAACAGTGCCAGCCGCAGCGCGGCGCAGGCACAATAGATAAACGCGGCCGAATAGCCGATTTTGCCGAACTGCCAAAGCTGCCATTTATAGGCGATTAAAGCAGGCGCAACGCCGAAGCTCACCATATCGGCCAGGCTGTCAAGCTGCTCGCCGAACGCGCTCTGGCTGTTGGTCCAGCGCGCCACACGACCGTCCATGCCGTCCAGCAGCATCGACACAAACACCGCAATCGCCGCCGTTTCATAGCGCCCGTGCATGGCCTGCGTGATGGCGAAAAACGCGGCAAACAGCGCGGCAATCGTGAAAGAATTGGGCAGCAGGTAAATACTGTTCTGCCGCAGCAGCGCCCTGAAACGCGGCGTGGGATTTTGTGGTGTCGTCATCGTTTTTCCGTAACGGCCGTGCGGCCCGTTATGTGGTTTGTATGGATTATACCGCAAGCCTCATGCGGCGTGTTTCAGACGGCCGAACCGATTGGACAACGGCCTTGCCCGAGGCAGGCTTTGCCAACGGTCAAACCAGGCCGTCTGAAAACCGTTTCGCGGCACTACCACCAGCCCTGTTGCGCACCGCCCGCGTTCGGATTTTGCTTTTCGCGCGCCTGCCGGCGGAAATGCCACGGTGCTTGGGCGTTTTTGCCGCGCCACAGCCCTGCTGCCTGCTGCCGCGCTCCTGCTTCGGCATAGGCATAAGCGGCATAATCGGTTTTGTTCTGCCGGCGCTTGGCAATCGATACATAATGCCACGCATGACCCTGTTGGATTTGGCTCAGGTTCACATCTCTGCCGTTTATGCCCACCTTAGCCACTTCGCGCTGGTAGCGGTCGGTTTCAAACACTTCCACATCAACGGTTTTTGCCAAAACTGCGGCACTCAATGCCTGCCGCGCCGCCTGCCCGTGCGCCTGCTGCAATTCGGGCGCATCGATATAGGCCAGGCGGATTTTATGTTTGGCACCGTTATTGTCGGTAACGCGCAGCGTATCGCCATCGGCAACGGCGGTTACGCGCCCCGTGTATTGCCTGACGGTACGCGCCTGCGGCCAAACCCGGCTGTCTTGCGCTTTTTCGCCCTGATCCGGCAGCGGCACCCAAACATCTGCCTGCGCGGCCGCACCCGGCGGCAACAACGCCAAAAATATTGTTAAGATAATGTTTTTCATGAGTTTTTACCGTTAATCACAAGCAGCGCGGCGGATGAGTTCTTCAACCAGCGCAGGCACGCCGTCTTTGGCTTTTTGCGCAATTATTTCCACCGCCCTGCCCGCCTGCTGCGGCTTGGGATCAACCAAAAAACACTCGGCCTGCGGCGGGGCGAAGTGCAGCAGCGAAGCGGCGGGGTAAACCTGAAGGGAAGTGCCCACCACCATCACAATGTCGGCATCGCGCATTTCTGCCACGGCCTGCCCGAACAGCGGCACTTCCTCGCCGAACCACACGATATGCGGCCTGAGCGGGCGGCCTTTGCTGTCGGTGTGTCTGCCGTCCAAATCACCCGTCCAAGCTAAAATTTCACGCTCATCGGCACAACTGCGCGCTTTGTCCAGCTCGCCGTGCAGGTGAAGCACATGGCGGCTGCCTGCGCGCTCGTGCAGGTTGTCGACATTTTGGGTGATAATCTGCACGCGGTAATGCGCCTCCAGCCGCACCAGTGCCTGATGGGCAGCGTTCGGCTGCGCTTCGTTGGCCTGCCTGCGGCGCATATTGTAGAAATCGTACACCAACTGCGGGTTGCGCGAAAAAGCCTCGGGCGTGCACACATCGGTTATTTTGTACCCCGCCCACAAGCCGCCTTCATCGCGAAACGTGTTCAAGCCGCTGTCGGCGCTGATGCCCGCGCCGGTCAGCACCACGCATTTTTTCATCGTTCCCTCCTTAATAAATAGCCATAGCGGATTGGCACATTTTCGTTACCACGCAGCAAGTGCAGACAATGCAGATTATATCCGTTGGGCGGCTGAGAAAACCGTTCTCTCCGGGCGGAAACACCGCCGAAACGGAGCAGCGGTTTCACCCTGCGCGGGGCAGCGGCAAAACGCGCGCCGGCGCTGCTCTTGCTGCCAAAACAGCAGGCCGTCTGAAAAAATCTTTTCAGACGGCCTGCCCCGCTGCCCGGTTTATTTGCCTTGCGCTTTCGCTTTTTCTACTTTCAACAGCTTCACATCAAACACCAAAGTGGCATTCGGGCCGATTTTGTCGCTCACGGCATTTTCACCGTAGGCCAGTGCGGCGGGGATAAACAGGGTGTATTCGCCGCCTTCTTTCATTAACTGTATGCCTTCCGTCCAGCCTTTAATCACTTGGTTGAGCGGGAAAGTGGCGGTGCCGCCGTGTTGTTTGCTGCTGTCGAACACCGTGCCGTCAATCAAGCGGCCTTCGTATTCGACCGTTACCACATCAGCAGCTTTGGGCTGCGCGCCCGTGCCCTCGGTTTTCACTTGGTATTGCAGACCGGAGGCGGTGGTTTTCACGCCTTCTTTGGCGCCGTTTTCTTTCAGAAATGCCTGCCCCTTTTCAAGATTGGCTTTGGCATCTTCCACCACTTTGGCATGCGCTTTCTGCTGCTGCTCGGCCATAAACGCCATCAGCACTTCCTGTGCCTGCTGGTCGTTCAGCTTGGGCTCTTTGCCTTCGAGCAAGGTTTGCACGGCTTCGTTAAGCACTTTCAAATCCACTTCGGTGCCCTGGTCTTTCATGCGTTTCAGGGTGGTGCCGATGTCCATACCCAAAGCATAGCTGGCGCGCTGCACGGGGCTGCCGAAACCGTCTGCGGCGGCGGCAGAGGCGGGTTTTTCGCCGGATGCGGCAGCAGCGTTGCCTTCCTGTTTGCAGGCGGCCAGTGCCAGTGCGGCGGTTGCGGCCAATACGGCGGTTTTCAAGGTTTTGTTCATTATGTTCGTCCTGAGTAACATATTAACGGGAGCGTGAATTATAGCGGAGTTTGGGTAGATTGGAATGAAGGCCGTCTGAAAAAACCACTGGTTTCAAACGGCTTTGTGTTAAAAAACGCAGGCCGTTTTCTTCTCTTTTCAGACGGCCTGCTATAAAATTCAAGGCTTTTCTTGATGCAGGCATTCAAACCATGCGCGAATCCAACCGCCGTGCGGCACCCATGCTGGTTGCGGGCTGCGTGATTTTCGGCCTCGGCAGCCTGATTGTGAAAATCGTGCCGGTGGGCGCGTATGCCGTTGCCTTTTGGCGTTTGGCGGTGGCGGCGGTGATTTTTTGGGCGTTGTTGCGTTTTTTCGGGCAGAAACTGCCGAAAAGCCGGCAGGCGTTGCGTTACGCCCTGCTTTCGGGCGCGTTTCTCGGCTTCGACCTGGCTTTGTGGCACGAAAGCATTTATGCGGTCGGTCCCGGCATTTCCACTCTGCTCAACAGCCTGCAAATCTTTTTTCTTACGGCCATCGGTTTTTTCTTTTTCGGCGAACGTTTGGGCAAAATGCAATTGCTCAGCCTGATAATGGCGGTGGCGGGCGTGGCACTGATTGCCGGCCCCGAATTCGGCCGCAATCAAAGCGCAGGCTGGGGATTGGTAAGCGGGATTGTGTCGGGCTCGATGCTGGCGTTGTCGATGGTAATGGTGCGCAAAACCCATCAGGCCGAAGCCACGCCGCTGTTTCCGATGATGATGCTGGTCAGCCTCGGCGGCATGGCCGCGCTGGTGCTGCCTATGCTGCTGCTCGATGCCGGCAACCTCTACCCCGCTACCCCGCGCGATATCGGCCTGATTGTGATTTACGGCGCAGTGATGCAGTGCTTCGCCTGGGGGCTGGTTGCCTATGCGGTTGGGCTGCTCCCGTTGTCGCTGACCGGCCTGTTGCTGCTGAGCGAGCCCGCAGCAGCGCTGCTTATCGACTATTTCTGGCTCGACAAGCCCATCAACGGCCTGCAATGGGGCGGCGCGGCCTTAACGCTGGCGGCGGTTTACCTAGGGTCTGTTGACAATTGACCAACGCAGCGGCTTTTTGAGGTAAAAACCGCATATGCAAGGCAAAAAGCGCAGCAAGGTTGGACACCTTGCGAGCATTTTTAACGCCGCAGACGCGCGATTTTGACCAAAAATACCGCCGTTGCGTCATGTCAACAGACCCTAAGTTCGCAGCAGAGAAACCGCCATGCGTAAGGGCGGTGTATCGTGTAAAATAGCCGCATCTGCAATCTTTACCGCGCCGTTTCCGCCATGAGCCTGTTTGCTGCCACCTTTTCCGCCGCGCCCGGCCGCTGCATGGCTTTCAAAACCGTGGGCAAAGGCGGTGCACCCGTTGGATTGACGTACCGCAAAGAGCCGGTGTTCGAGCAAGACAGCGACCGGCGTTTTTTCAGCGGTGATGAAACCGATGAATTGACCGCTGATTCTGCAAATTTCACCGTGTGCGGCATAAGCAGCAGCACCCGCAGCCGCCCTGCCGTTGCCGAACGGCCCGCCCAACCCGCCGGCACAGCATGGAAAACCGGCCGAAACGGCAAATTCCACCCCGCCGCCGATTGGCGGCCGCAAGATTGATTTTCAAACGGCCCAATCCATTTTTTACCGTTTCACCACTTAAACTACGGAAAACCTATGAACACCATCCAACCCGACCACAACGGCACCAACCTGCGCATCGGCATCGTACAGGCACGTTTCAGCAACGAAATCGGCAGCGCCATGCTCAAAGTGTGCACCGGCAAACTCATCCAGCTCGGCGTTCACACTGACGACATCACCGTTGCCACCGTTCCCGGCGCGCTCGAAGTGCCGCTGGTGCTGCAAAACATGGCCGCATCCCGGCAATATGATGCCCTGATTGCCATCGGTGCCGTTATCCGAGGCGAAACCTACCATTTCGAGCTGGTGGCCAACGAATCCGGTGCCGGCATTACCCGCGTGGGGTTGGACTACAACATCCCCATCGCCAATGCCATTCTCACCACCGAAAACGATGCGCAGGCGCGGGCGCGCATCGAAGAGAAAGCCGCCGATGCAGCCGTGGTAGCCGTAGAATGCGCCAATCTCACCAACCTGCTGCTGCAAGATCAGTTTGAAGATGAAGTCTGACAGGGTTCAGACGGCCCGAACGGCACATTTTTTAATATAGCGGTTGACACACATATTTATCGCATTGGGCAAGCCCGCAGACCGTGCAGCCGCCGCTGAACCGGCTCCATTGCCGTTTCAGCGGCCGTAAAACTAAAACCGTTTTTTGAACCGAAGCACAACAACGCAACAGCAGAAACCAAGCCGCTTCACCAAGCCGGCTCAGGCCGTCTGAAACTCTGCCGCACAACCGAGGAAACACCATGAAAACACCCCGCCGCCGCGCCCGTGAATTTACCGTACAGGCACTTTACCAATCGGCACTCAACCACACCTCTGCCTCCGAAACCGCCCAAAACATCAACGAAAGCAGCGGCTTCAAAAAAGCCGACAGCGAATTGTTTACCGCCCTCTTTTTCGGCACCCACGCCAACCGGCAAGAATATATGCAGCAAATCCGCCCCCTGCTCGACCGTGATGAAAACGATCTCAGCCCCATCGAGCGCGCCGTATTGCTGATGGCCTGCCACGAGCTTGCCGCCATGCCCGAAACGCCCTATCCTGTGATTATCAACGAAGCCATCGAAGTAACCAAAACCTTCGGCGGCACAGACGGTCATAAGTTTGTGAACGGCATACTCGACAAACTCGCCGCCCGGCTGCGTCCGAACGATCCCAAACGCGGCTGAACAAGACCCGGCAGCAGGCATGCTGCAACATTGCCGTTATTTAAGCGGCTGCATTTGCAGCAAAACAAACCGCAAACACAACACAGCGAATCCTCGCTGCCGGCAAGCCAAACCATACCGACACTACAGAGCCGACCCGGTTGCCGCTTGGGCGGGCGATCCGCAAATCGTTCCCTTTGCACTCGAGCACGGCAACGATAGGCCAAACCATACCGGCCTGCATATGGCGGATTAACCAAACTTCCGCTACAGCGTTGCTGTGCCTTACCATACTGATTGTACTGCCTGCGGCCTGCGGCCTTAATCCGCCATACTCGGGCTTGCCCGGGCATGGACGGAACACCGACCCCGAAACACACTTGAGGCCGTCTGAAAAGTTTTCAGACGGCCTCGATATTGGAAAAAACCGGATTCTCTGCATTTTCTTCACCAAACAGTTTTTGTTTTGGCTGAAAACGATGGCTGCACCATTTCGGGTATACAAAAACTGTGCGGCGTTACCGCGTCTTACAGCATTCTTAACAACGCTTGGCCATACCCAAACCCTGTTCGGGCAAACGGAAAGTGTAACAACACCAAAACTTTCTATATTTGAGGCCGTCTGAAAACTTTCAGACGGCCTCAAGGTTGGGCGGGCTCGGGTTGTTTACACTTGCTGCACCCAACAGCTTTTGCTTTTGCCGAAAACGATGGATCCGTAATTTCGGTATGCGCACAACTGCGCGGAGCTCCGCTCCTTACGGCATTTCCGGCCACGTTTCCAAACCGGTGTCCGGGTTAAAACTAAAAGTGTAAACACCGGGATTTTCTACATTTCAGGCCGTCTGAAAACTTTCAGACGGCCTGAAGGTTTGGGCAAACGGTTTATTGTAAAACCGCTTTCACGGTATCTGCCACGTTCTCTGCGGTGAAGCCGAATTGTTGGAACAACTGCTCGGCGGGAGCGGATTCGCCGAAACGGTCAAGGCCGACCACCGCGCCGTCCAAGCCCACATACCGGTACCAGCCGCCGGTTGCGCCCGCTTCCACGGCGATGCGCGGCAGCCCCAACGGCAACACGCTGCTGCGGTAGGCTTCGTCTTGACGCTCAAACACATTGGTCGAGGGCATGGACACCACATTCACCAACACGCCCTGCCCGGCCAGCAGGGTTTGCGCCTCTAAGGCCAGCCCCACTTCGGAGCCTGTTGCGATAACCACTGCCCGCGCCGCGCCCCCTTCGGCTTCGCTGACCACGTAGCCGCCGCGCTTGATGTTATCCAACTGCACCGGGCTGCGCGGGATAAACGGCAGGTTTTGACGGCTGAAAATCAGGCTGCTGGGGCGCTCTGCTGCTTTAACGGCCTCAACCCACGCCACCAGGCTTTCGGCAGTGTCGCAGGGGCGCCATACGTCCATATTGGGAATCAGGCGCAGGGTGGCGGTTTGCTCTACCGGCTGGTGGGTGGGGCCGTCTTCGCCCAAGCCGATGGAATCGTGGGTAAACACAAACACGGGGTTGATTTTCATCAGCGCAGCCATGCGCAGAGCGTTGCGGGCGTATTCGCTGAACATCAGAAAAGTAGCGCCGAAAGGTTTTACGCCGCCGTGCAGCACCATGCCGTTGATGATGGCGGCCATGCCGAATTCGCGCACACCGTAGTGGATATAGTTGCCGCCGTTTTCGCGCGTAACCGATACGCTGCCCGGCCAGTCTGTGAGGTTGGACGGAGTGAGGTCCGCCGAGCCTCCCACCAGTTCGGGCAACACTTCGGCCAGAATTTCAATGCTGTTTTGGCTGGCTTTGCGGGTGGCGATTTTCTCGGCTTTGTCGCACACTTCTTTCAAAGCCGTCTGAACATAAGCATCGAAGCCGGCGGGCAGTTCGCGGTTCATGCGGCGCACAAATTCGGCGGCTTTTTCGGGAAACGCGGCCTGATATTCGGCAAACAGCGCGTTCCAACCGTTTTCCAGCGCCGCACCTTTTTCTTTGGCACTCCAGCCTTCATACACTTCCTGCGGGATTTCAAACGCGCCGTAATGCCAGCCCAAATGGCGGCGGGTGGCCTCGATTTCTTCTGCTCCCAACGGTGCGCCGTGGGTTTTGTGGCTGCCCTCTTTGGTGGCCGCGCCTTTGCCGATAAGGGTTTTGCAGCAGATGATGGAGGGTTTGCCGGTTTCGGCTTTGGCCTGCGCGATGGCGGCTTCGAGGGCGGCGGTATCGTGGCCGTTCACATCCGGCACCACGTGCCAGCCGTAACTTTCGAAACGTTGCGCAATGTTTTCGGTAAACCAGCCGTCCACTTTTCCGTCTATGGAAATATTATTATCGTCATATAAAACAATCAATTTGCCCAGCCCCAGCGTACCGGCCAGCGAGCAGGCCTCGTGTGACACGCCCTCCATCAGGCAGCCGTCGCCCGCAAACACATAAGTGTGGTGGTCGACAATATCCAAGCCTTCACGGTTGAACTCGGCCGCCAGAATTTTTTCGGCCAGCGCCATGCCCACGGCGTTGGCAATGCCCTGACCCAGCGGGCCGGTGGTGGTTTCCACGCCTTCGGTGTAGCCGTATTCGGGGTGGCCGGGGGTGTTGCTGTGCAGTTGGCGGAAGTTTTTCAAATCATCGATCGAAACCTGGTAGCCCGTGAGGTGCAGCAGGCTGTAGAGCAGCATCGAGGCGTGGCCGTTGGATAAAACAAAACGGTCGCGGTTGTAAAATTTAGGGTTGGCGGGATTGTGGTTTAAAAATTTCGTCCACAACACTTCGGCCATTTCGGCCATGCCCATCGGCGCGCCGGGGTGGCCGGAATTGGCTCTCTGTACTGCATCGGCAGATAAGAAACGGATGGCGTTTGCCAGTTGTGAAGCCATTTGGATACCTTCTCTGATAGGGGTGTAGAAACGTTTCCGATTATCGCCTGATTCGCGGGGGCTTTCAAGATTGGAAAACCTGCTTATGCCGCCGTACCCACACTCAAGAAAACCGTTTTGCAGGCCGCTGAAAGCAATAACACAACCGGTTGTGCCGGCTGTATTGCCGTGTGTCGGAATGTGCGGATTTGCTGTGCGGCGGCCTATTTATCCCCACGCTGCTTAAGCCACGCTGAATTCAGCCTGCACGATTCCGCCCAAATCCAACACCGCCCGGTCGCCGGAATGCAGTTCGCCCACCCCGGCGGGGGTGCCGGTGAACACCAAATCACCCGCTTTAAGGCCGTAAGTGGTAGCCAACTCCTGCAAAACCGCCGCAATCGGGTAAACCATCAATGCGGTCTGCCCCTGCTGGCGCAGCCCGCCGTTTATGGTTAAGGTGAAGGTGCAGTCTTGCGGGTCGGCCAGACTGCCTGCTGCCGTAAAATCCGACACACACGCGGCGCCGCGGAAGCCTTTGGCCTTTGTCCACGGCAGCCCTTTTTCTTTCAGACGGCTTTGGATGTCGCGGGCGGTTAAATCCAGGCCGACACCGTAGCCTGCCACAATATTTTCAATATCACTTTCAAGGCCGTCTGAATCTTTTCCGACCAGCAAAACCAACTCGCATTCATAATGCACAGAAGTGCTGTATGCCGGCAGCCCGATGGTGCCGCCGCTGCGCAGAATGCTGTTGTTCGGCTTCATAAACACCACCGGCTCGGTTGGTGCCTCATTTTTCAGTTCGGCAATATGAGCTGCATAATTGCGGCCGATGCAATAGATATTGTTCACACGCACAGCTCGGTCTTCCAAATAAATCTGCGTCATAACGTTTCCTTTTTTTGTTCGGACGGCCAAATACGATTATAGGCCGCCGCACGGTTTGCTGCACCTGGGCCGGCGTATAACGAAACTCCGTCAACCAAGCAAAGCCGCTTCTTCGGATTCTTTTCAGACGGCCCGGTGATGCGCCCGCCATAAAGCAGAAAACGCAACCCCGAACCCTTATCCGGCTTTTACCTTGCCTGAGCCACCGCCCCGTTTACCTGCAGGCGCAATCATGCCCCCTTATTTCCATTACGGCCTTGCCCGGCTCCGGCTCAAAAACAGCCTTATAAACCGATAAAGCAGCAACAGAATCCGTCCATATCGTTTTGCACTGTCTGCAACATGCTGCCTTATGCCATACCGAAAATGAAGAAATTGTCGGGGTTGGCGGTATAGAATGCGGTGCAGGTTATTAAGCCCTTCACTCGGCAACTGAGTTAAATCGGCTTTACGTTTCTAAGACATGCCCCTTGACATACCCCTTTACATAGGGCGCGCTATAGAGGCCGTCTGAAAGATTTTGCAGCGTTCAAACGGCCTGATATGATTGCCCCACTATTGAAAAGATATTTGCCATGAAGCTGACCGACACCCACTGCCACCTTGCCGACCCTGCCCTGCTCGGCAGCCTGCCGCAGGTTTTCGCCGCTGCCCGCGCGGCAGGCGTTTGCCGTTTTATCGTGCCGGCCACGCAGCGCAGCGATTTTGCCGATGTGGCGGCGTTATCGGCCTTACCGTCAGTGCATATCGCGCTGGGCATTCACCCGTGGTTTGCCGGCGCGGCCATAGAGCGTGATTTTGCAGAACTGGAGCAGCAATTGCTCAAACACCCGAAAGCATTGGTAGGGGAAATCGGTTTGGATTACGGCAGGGCGCAAACGCAGGCGCAGCGGCAACGGCAGATTGTGGTGTTCGAGCATCAGCTTGTGTTGGCACAACGGCTGCACCGCCCGGTGATTATTCACAATCTGAAAGCAGCGGCTGCAATCATGCAGTCGGTGAAAAACTGCCGTTTCACGCAAGGCGGCATTGTTCATGCCTTTTCCGGCAGTTTGGAAGAGGCACGGGCATTTATGGATTACGGGTTCAAAATCGGCATCGGTTCACTGCTGCTCAACCCTGCCGCGCGCAAAGCCCGCCGTGCGGCCGCCGAATTGCCGGCAGAAAATATTGTATTGGAAACAGACAGCCCGTTTATGCTGAAAAACGCCGTTAATACACCGGCCAACGTGCAGAAAATCGCTGCAGCCGCCGCACAACTGCGGGGTATCAAACCCGAAGACCTGGCCGCACAAACCGAGAGGAATGTGAATGCCCTACTGGCCGATATTAACAGGCTGTAAGCATGTCCTTGCCTAGTGTTTGGGCTCTTGAATTCGAATTCAAAGTGCAGCTTTCTGCAGCAAAAAACCGCACCTAATATCACCCTCCAAACTTCCCCGCTATTATATTGCCCAAAAATTCCAACGGTAAGTGGAATTTCCGTAGAAGAAATGCAATCCCTTTGAACACAAAAGTTTAACAACAATGTAGATAAAAAATTGGGGCTAACGTAGATTAGCAGTCATGATAGGCTGCTAAAATGAAGATAACAAACTGTAAATTAAGCAAAAAAAGCACAGAAGACACTACTCAGATATTTTGTGCCGGAAGTTACCGCCGTTCGGCTGCCGATGTATTGGGTATCCGGCCCAACACCGCCATACTCTTTTACCGCAAAATCCGCCTCGTCATCAGCCGTCATTCGGCCTTGGAGGCCGATCAGGTTTTTGAAGGTTCCGTAGAGTCAGATGAGCGCTGCTCCGGCGGTAAGCGCAAAGGAAAACGCGGCACAGGAGCCGCAGGCAAAGTGGTGGTTTTCGGTATCCTCAAACATGGCGGCAAGGTTTATACCGTGGTCGTGGATAACGCCAAAAAAGAGAGTTTGTTGCCTGTTATTGCGAAGAAAATCATGCCGGACAGTGTGGTGTATACCGACAGTTTAAGCAGCGATGATGTCCTGGATGTCGGCGGTTTTCACCACCATAGGATTAACCACGGCAAGACATTTGCCCAGAGACAAAACCACATCAACGGCATTGGGAATTTTTGGAATCAGGCCAAGCGTGTGCTACGCAAATACAACGGAATCGACCGGAAGTCTTTTCCCCTATTCTTGAAAGAATGCGGGTTTCGTTTTAACTTTGGCACACCAAGTGAGCAGTTGAAAATCTTGCGGGATTGGTGTGGTATTTAGGGCTAAGCTACTTCAGCCCCTAATAAAAAGTCTGTTTCGGTACACCGTTAAATTTAACCAAGCGGTTTTTGGCATAACCCCAAAACAATTCGATGCCGTTAATGTGTTGCGCACCCCGGGCGAACTCGTCTGCACCATGATGTACCCTGAAGTGCTTTTCACAGCCCATATCGACCAAGCCGTGATAGCCGCGCCAGCCGTCAGTATTGATGACAATTTCAATAGCAACCCGCCCTCGAATAACCTGTTGCAGTGTAGCTTTCGAAGTATCCGGCACGATTTCGGTATAGACTTTGTCGTCCCGTTTTAAGATGCCGAAAACAATGGTTTTGCCTCCCTCTCCCCCGCCCGCCCTCGGATGCGTTTGGAGCCGAAGTAGGATTCGTCCAGTTCGACCACACCGGCAGAGGGAGTTTGCCGTTCACATTCAGCAGCCATACGGCAACGCAGTTTGAGAAACAGATATTGGCACTTTGGGTACTGATGCCGGTGAGTCTGGCGGTATCGGAAGCGGTCAAATCAAGTGTGAAAAGGCGCAGGATTTGACGGAATTTTGATTCGGTAATTTTACTGAACTTTTGGTATTTGTTTTTAATAGGTATATCAGAAGCTTAACATCATTTTTGCTGATTTTGCTTCGTAAGCCACATATTTAATTTAGATATGAACACATTTAGATTTAGCATTATCTATTGTTATGGAATTAATGGTGCTACTTATTTTTCTAATCTACTATTTTCTACTATTTTTCTGAAGAGAGATCAATGGAGTGAGAGATAAACTGTTTCCGTTTCGCTTGAGTAGCCTGACGAACTGCCCTGTTAATAAACCGCAGCGGAACGTTACTGGTCTATTTTGCATTTTACGATATAATTCAATTATCAGGCAAAACAACAACAACGGAACACACATTATGCCCCCCACTCCCGTTACCGTCACTTCCTACAATATGCACAAAGGCATGTCGGCGCTCAACCGCAAAGTTCAGGTCGGCAGCATGGCCGAGGCTCTGCAAAGCCTCCATTCCGATATTCTGTTTTTGCAGGAAGTACAGGGCGAACACCGGGGGCGCTGTGCCAAACTGCCCGATTTTCCCCACCTGCCGCATTACGACATTATCAGCGAGCACCTTTCGTTTCACAGCAGCTACGGCAAAACCGCTGCCTTCCCCGAACGCCACCACGGCAACGCCATTCTCAGCCATATGCCCATCAACACCCGCCACAATCTCAATATCAGCGTCAATAAACTCGAGCAGCGCGGTGTGTTGCATTGCGAAATCTGGCCGGAAAACTGGAATGTACCGCTGGTGTGCCTGTGTGCCCACCTCAACCTGCGCGAGCCTGACCGCTTAAAGCAATATCGGGCGATTTTTGATTACATCACCCGCCAAGTCGATCCCCAAAGCCCGCTGATTATCGCCGGCGACTTCAACGATTGGCGTTACAAATCCACCATTTTGCTTGGCAATGCACTGAATTTGCAGGAGGTGTTTGTAGATGAAAACGGCAAACGCCCCAAAACCTTTCCCTCATGCCTGCCCGTTTTAAGCCTCGACCGCATCTATACCCGCAATCTCGAAGTGGTCGGCGCAAAAATCCACCGCAGCAGACAGTGGCAGCGGCTCTCCGACCATCTGCCCCTGAGTGTGAAAGTGCTGCCCCGCATCAAACAGCCGTAACGTATCCGCATCCAGACCGGCCGTCAGAAACCTTTCAGACGGCCTTTATTGTTTGTCCGGTTCACCGAAACTGCTCCAAGCATGGTGAATCCGCTTAATTTGCGGTAAAAAGCAGCAAGTCGCAGACAATATGGCCCCCGATTCTGTTGCCGCCTGGGTTTTGCAAAACGATTCTCTCAGGCGGAGATGCAGCAACGCCGTAACAGAAATCAAGTGGGTTTGCCATAGCAAAACAGACACAGCGAAACAGGCCGGCGCGGCCATGATTTTGAAGCGGGCGGGTTGCCTGCATCTTTGCCAACCATCATTAAAACCGCTATCCTTTCCCCTTTTTTACCTTTCCCGAAAACAACCATGAACATCACCCAAACCCTCGCCGCCGAACTCTCCGCCACCGCCGCCCAAATTACCGCCGCCGTTGCCCTTTTAGACGAAGGCGCCACCGTGCCCTTTATCGCCCGCTACCGCAAAGAAGCCACCGGCGGGCTGGACGATACCCGGCTTCGCACGCTGCAAGAACGTCTCACCTACCTGCGCGAGCTTGAGGAACGCAAACAAACCGTATTAAAAAGCATAGCGGAGCAAGGCAAACTTTCAGACGGCCTCAAAGCGCAAATCGAAGCGGCCGACAACAAAACCGCGCTTGAAGATTTATACCTGCCCTACAAGCCCAAACGCCGCACCAAAGCGCAGATTGCCCGCGAAAACGGCCTGCAACCGCTGGCCGATTCGCTGTTGGCAAACCCAGATCAAGACCCCGAAACCGCCGCGCAAGCCTATCTCAGTGGGCAGATTTCCGACAGCAAAGCCGCACTGGAGGGCGCGCGCGCCATTTTGATGGAACAATTCGCCGAAGATGCCGGGCTCATCGGCACGCTGCGCGAAAAACTGTGGCGCGAGGCCGAGATTCACGCGCAGGTGGTGGAAGGAAAAGAACAGGAAGGCCAAAAATTCGCCGACTATTTCGACCACCGCGAAGCCGTGCGCACCATGCCCGGCCACCGCGCGCTGGCAGTTTTGCGCGGCCGCAACGAAGGCATTCTGCAAGCGTCCCTGAAATACCGCCCCGACGACACCTCGATAACCGAACCCAGCGGCTACGAAAAAATCATCTGCAAACACTTCAATATCGAAGACCGCAACCACCCCGCCGACAAATGGCTGCGCGACACCGTGCGCCTTGCCTGGCGGGCGAAAATCTTTCTTTTGCTCGAAATCGAAGCCTTAGGCCGTCTGAAAGACAATGCCGATACCGATGCCATCACCGTGTTTGCCCGCAACCTCAAAGACCTGCTGCTGGCCGCGCCCGCCGGCCGCCTGCCCACGCTCGGCCTAGACCCCGGCTACCGCAACGGCGTGAAATGCGCGGTGGTGGGCGACACCGGCAAACTGCTGGACACCGCCATCGTTTATCTCCACCAAGAGAACAACATGCTGGCCGCGCTCGCCCGCCTGATCAAACAGCACGGCGTGAAACTGATTGCCATCGGCAACGGCACCGCAAGCCGCGAAACCGACAAAATCGCCGCCGAACTCGTGCGCGCGCTGCCCGAAGCGGGGCTGCACAAAATCATCGTTTCCGAAGCCGGCGCGTCTGTTTATTCCGCTTCAGAACTGGCGGCACGCGAGTTTCCCGATTTGGACGTTTCTCTGCGCGGCGCGGTATCCATCGCCCGCCGCCTGCAAGACCCGCTGGCCGAATTGGTGAAAATCGACCCCAAATCCATCGGAGTCGGCCAATACCAGCACGATGTCAATCAAGCGCAGCTTGCCAAATCGCTCGATGCCGTGGTGGAAGACTGCGTAAACGCAGTCGGCGTGGACGTAAACACCGCCTCCGCGCCGCTGCTCGCCCGCATCTCCGGCCTCAACCAAACGCTGGCGCAAAACATCGTTGCCTACCGCGATGAAAACGGCGCGTTTGCAAGCCGCAAAGCGCTTCTGAACGTGCCGCGCCTCGGCGAAAAAACCTTCGAGCAGGCCGCCGGCTTTCTGCGCATCAACGGCGGCAAAGAAGCGCTTGATGCCAGCGCCGTCCACCCCGAAGCCTACCCCGTGGTTGCCAAAATGCTCGCCGACCTCAACATCAGCGCCGCCGGCCTCATCGGCAACCGCGAAAAAATCAAACAAATCAAACCCGCCGCCTATACCACCGAACAATTCGGCCTGCCCACCATTATAGACATTCTCGCCGAACTCGAAAAACCCGGCCGCGATCCGCGCGGCAAGTTTCAGACGGCCGCATTTGCCGAAGGCATCAACGAAATCAGCGATTTAAAACCCGGAATGATATTGGAAGGCGTGGTTTCCAACGTTGCCAACTTCGGCGCGTTTATCGACATCGGTGTACACCAAGACGGCCTGGTACACATCTCCGCGCTGGCCGATAAATTCGTGCAAGACCCGCGCGAAATTGTCAAAGCCGGCGATGTGGTGAAGGTGAAAGTGCTGGAAATCGATGCCCAGCGCAAACGCATCGCCTTAACCATGCGCTTAAATGACGAACCAGGCAGCGGCACGGCAAAAAACGCCGGGCCGTCTGAAAACAAACCGCAACGCACCGGCAACACAAAAGGCAAACCCCAGCGTCAGGAAAAAGCCCCCACCAATTCGGCCATGGCCGAGGCGTTTGCGAAGTTGAAACGGTAATCCATTTGTCGAAACCCTAATTTGAGATTCAAGCATCATGATTACACGAGAGAATCTTACAGATTTATTAAAACTGCTGGACTTTCAGCAACACGGAAAGATGTTTTCCAAAATCATAAACGGCCATGAACTCAAAGCCGATTTTGCCAATCAAAAACTTATTTATCCCGCAGGCATTACCGCCGAGCGCGAGACCAGCAAAAATTTCAGCCACAACGAAAACTTTGTCGTATTCGAGTGCGTGCATAATCTTTTGCAAACAGGCTATAAGCCCGAACACATT
This sequence comes from Neisseria musculi, assembly GCF_014297595.2. Classification (NCBI taxonomy): domain Bacteria; kingdom Pseudomonadati; phylum Pseudomonadota; class Betaproteobacteria; order Neisseriales; family Neisseriaceae; genus Neisseria; species Neisseria musculi. The sequence continues at coordinate 918,538 of NZ_CP060414.2, forward strand.
ACTCTTGAGCCCAAAACAGTCGGCGGACGAGAGGATACAAGTTTTTACTGCGACATTTTGATTAAAAACAACGATGGGGAAGAATATCTGCTTATTGAGTGTAAAACTACCGATGCCAAAGACAGCGAATTTGACAAGGCATGGAAACGTATGCAGAAAGACGGCGGTCAGCTTTTCAACTACTTCAACAGTTACCGCAAAGCGCAATACCTATGCCTGTACGCCGCCGATTGGGCAAACGGCGGAGTAGAACAGAGCTACCGTCTTGTTTCCATGAAAGACAACGAAAAATATCTGGAAAGCGACAATAGGTTGAAAAGTTACAAAAGCGTGCGCGAAGAAAGCGGCAGCAAAGCCGATTTTTTTCAAGTATGGCAGCAGACCTACCAGCTCGACTCCACCGAAAACAATCTGTTCGAATCCGCTCCGTTCCGCATCGGCACACGTCCGTTTGCCACCGCCGATTTAAAAGAAGTGGACAGTCTTGCCATCCAGAAAAAATACCACCGCTTCGCCACCATTATGCGCCAGCACAACGTATCGGGGCGCGAAAACGCTTTCGACAAGCTGGTCAATATCTTTTTGGCAAAAATCAAAGACGAAAGCGAAAACCCGAATAATTTAAAAGTCTATTGGAAAGGCGCGGCACAAGACAACTATTTTGACCTGCAAGACCGTCTGCAAGAGTTATATAAAAAAGGCATGGATGAATTTTTGGGCGAAGAAATCACCCACGTTACCAACAATGAAATCGAAGACGCTTTTGCCCTATTCAAAAACAAAAAAGACGAAACCAAGCGCACCATTTTAGAAAAATTCAAAGAAATCAAATATTACACCAACAACGACTTTGCCTTTCTCGATGTACACAACCGCCCGCTGTTTTTCAAAAACGGCGCAATTCTAAAAGAAGTCGTGCAGATGCTGCAGGACATCAAACTTAAAACCGACGGCAGCGGGCAAAACCAGTTTTTAGGCGACTTATTCGAAGGCTTTCTTGATCAAGGCGTAAAACAAAGCGAAGGACAGTTTTTCACGCCCATGCCGATTGTACGTTTTCTCGTGTCGTCTTTACCTTTGGAAAATCTGATTAAAAACGGCGAAAGCGTGCCGAAAATGATTGATTACGCCTGTGGGTCAGGCCATTTTTTAAACGAATATGCCACACAAATCCGACCCATCATAAATCAATATAAAAACGCCGACCCCGCACCGTATTACGCTGCCGCCTACGGCATAGAAAAAGAATACCGCTTATCCAAAGTTGCCAAAGTATCTGCGTTTATGTACGGGCAGGACGGCATTAATATTGTGTACGGCGATGGCTTAACCGCACACAACGATATTCAAAACGGCGCATTTTCCGTACTTGTAGCCAATCCGCCTTACAGCGTCAAAGGTTTTTTAGACACGCTATCAGAAGAAGAGCGCGAAGCCTTCGCGCTATATCGGAATGTGAAAGAAACCGATAAATTCAATGCCATTGAAACCTTTTTTATCGAACGCGCTGCCCAGCTTTTGCAGCAAGGCGGAGTGGCGGCGATTATTCTGCCGTCTTCGGTGCTCAGCAATGACAAAATCTACATCAAAGCCCGTGAAATCTTATTGCAGCGGTTTGATATTGTCGCCATTGCCGAATTCGGTTCTAGTACATTCGGCAAAACACCTACAAACACTGTAACCTTGTTTTTACGCCGCAAAGGCAATGCTCCCAGCTTGGCCGAACATTATCAAAACCGCGTGGACTCTTGGTTTGACGGCGACAACGAAGCCGACGGACTGTTTGAAGACAGTGATTTGCTTGTTCGCTATTATAATCATTGCGGCATCGATGAGAGCGAATATCTGGATTTCCTGAAAAGCAAAAAGCTGCCTGAAAACGGCATTTTTGCCGACTACCGCGCCGAATACGAAAAAAGCGGCGACTGGAAAGCCATGCAGAAAAAACGCGATTTCAAAAGGAAAAGTACAGATGAAAAACAAGCCGAATTTGAAAAACGCGCTTTTGACTTCGCCGCTGAAATCGAAAAAGACAAACTGCGCTACTTTATGCTTGCCGCAGCGAACCCTCAGCCCGTTTTGATTATCAAAAGCCCAAGCGAAAGCAAAGCCGCCAAAACCTTTCTCGGCTATGAATGGAGCACGCGCAAAGGCAGCGAAGGTATCCGATATATCGGCAGCAGCGAAACAGAAAACGAAGACGAAGACAATCCCAACCGCAACCAAGGCATCTTCAAAATGCAAACCCCGCTGTTCAACCCCAATGATTTGGCAGACAGCGGTAAGCTCAATCATTTAATCAGGCACAATTTTCAGACGGCCTTAACGCAAAAGCAGCCTGAAATTCCCGAACACCTGAAAATATTTGCCAGCCTGCGCCCGCTCCATGAAATGTTAGATTTTTCGCGCACCAAATTTGATAAGGCTATCCAGACGGCTTTGGCAGAGAAAGTAAAGATTGTGAGTAAGTATCCGTTGGTAAAACTGAAAGATTTGGCAGATGTTTATCGCGGCGTAACATATGCCAAAACAGAGCAATTACAGGAAAAGACAAGCAAAATTATTTTGCCTGCCGACAATATCACGTTAGATGGACGCTTGGAAATTAACAAAGAAATCTATTTATTGGAAAGTAAAGAGTTAGATGGCGACAAACGATTGAAGAAAAATGATATTTTTATCTGTTTTTCAAGTGGTAGTGAAAAGCACATTGGCAAATTATGCTTGATTACGGAGGATACCAATTACTTCGCGGGAGGATTTATGGGTATTTTGCGAGCAAGTGGAGAAGTATTGCCTCAATACCTATTTAATGTATTAAATTTGGATGATATGAGAAATCAGGTTCGTCAGCTAAGCAATGGTAGCAACATTAAAAATTTATCCAGTTCAATTGGCGAGCTAAAAGTTCCTAAACCACCCGAAGATGTTCAAAATCAAATCATCGCCGAATGCCAAAAAATCGACCAGGAATACGAAAGCAGTCGTATGAGCATTGAAGCCTATCGCGCCAAAATCGCCCAAATATTCAGCGACTTGGAAGTGATGGCGCAAACTCAATCGGGGGGGGTAAAACTATTTAAAATCAAAGATTTATTAAAAATATATCCTCAAAAAATTGATCCAGCTCAACATCCCGGACAAGGTATCTATATTGGTTTGGAAAATATTGAACCGCACACAGGCAAGCTGACGGGTGAATATCTACACGAATATTCGCTTATTAAAAGCGTTAAAAATAAATTTTCCATCAGAGAAATCTTATTTGGCAAACTGCGTCCCAATTTGAACAAGGTATGGCTTTCAGATTGTGAGGGAATTTGTTCAACTGATATTTTGGTACTTCAAGCCAAGAATTCAACACAAACTGTTTTGTTAAGCCATTATTTACGCAGCAAATCATTTAACGAAAAAGTATTAAAAACAGTATCAGGACAACAATTGCCGCGTACATCTTGGGAAGCCCTCAGCCATATTCAACTAGCACTACCTAATGAGTCTGAGCAAAAACAGATCTTGGCTAAAATCGCCGACTACGAAGCCGAAATCACCAAGCTGGAACAAAACCTGCAATCTCTGCCTGCCCGCAAACAGGCGGTACTGGAGAAATACCTAAATTAACCTTCAGGCAGCTTGAAAATCCGCCTGAAATAGGCCGTCTGAAAAAGGAAAACATGTCATAATCAGACAACCTATTTAATTGCGTTGCGTTATAAAATGCAGATTCAATCCATTAATAAAACGATGAGACAAAATGATGCCCAAATTATCCCAAACACAAAAAGTCATCAGGTTTTTGCAGGAAAACGCGCCGCAAAGATTTACCGCACGGCAAATTGCAGAAGCGCTTGCCGCGCAATATCCTGACGATTACCGCAATAAAAAAGCCGCTTTTGCAGACGAAAAAAATTTATCGGGCAAGTCGCCTCGGAAATCGGTTCGCAAAAAAACAGCATCATCAAAGCCTGCCCCGATATTGTGATACAGGATAAACCGTTCCCGCGTTTGTATGGGTATCAGGCGGGCTCTGCTTTGGCGGCGGATAACGGTGCCGCAAGTTTTTCGGAGCGGGATCTGTATCCCAAATTAATGCAGTTTTTATCCGGCGATTTGAAACTGTATTGTTTGCGGATTGATGAAAAGCGTTCCAAAAACAACCGCGGCGCCAAAGGCAGCCAATGGCTGCACCCCGATATTGTGGCCATGCAGGCGATGGGCCGGCAGTGGCATGCAGATGTCCGCCAATGTGTGAAATCGGGTTCGGGGCAGAATGTGGCGTTGTGGTCGTTTGAAGTGAAGCCGGTATTGAACGGCGCGAATGTGCGGGAAAGTTTTTTCCAGGCGGTCAGCAATTCCGGCTGAGCCAATGAGGGCTATTTGGCAACCACTGCCGTTATGGGCGAACACACCGAAGCAGAATTGCGGATTTTATCGGCATTGCACGACATCGGCGTGATTGTGCTGAATATCGACAATCCGAGCGAAAGTGAAATTTTATTGCCGGCCAGGCGTAAAACACAAACCGATTGGCAATCGGTTAACCGCATTGTGGAACAAAATAAGGATTTTGAAACTTTTATCGAATATGTGGCAATTTATTATCAATCGGGAAAAATCGTTGAGAAAAATTGGAACAGATAGTGCTGATGGATTCTATCCAGTGTGTTCAAATGAGCATAACAGCTTACCGGCAGATATGCTGCTGTTGCGCGCGATTATAAAAACGGAAGCTACGCGGAATACGTTTTTCCCGCTTGAATTTTATCTGCACAAAAATTGACCCGGCAACTTGACTTTCAAACGGCCTCGAACGCCATTGCCAGAAAAACCTTACAATACTGTGCTTGAAACTTTTCCGTTTCGAAGAATGATTCCACCTGCCGCCCCGCCGTCTTTCTGTTGCGCCCATGATCGATTAGACTGATGCCTACTACCGCCATATGGCTCACCAAATCACCCGCCACACTTGGCTTTACAGCGAAGTGATGCATGCCGGTACCGTTATCCACAGCGATAAAAACCATTTTTTAAGATTCAACGAAGGCGAACAGCCGGTAGCCCTTCAGCTAGGGCGGCAGCGAGTCGGCTGCTTTGGTGCAGGAGGCCAAAGCTGGCGAGGCCTACGGCTACAATGAAATCAACCTTAACTGCGGCTGCCCCAGCCTGTGCGTGCAAAATGCGCTTTCGGCGCTGGCTTGATGAACGAAACTGCGCTGGTAACCGACTGCCTCAATGCTATGCAGGATGCGGTGCAGATTCCCGTAACCGTTAAACACCGCATCGGCATCGGTCGCCAAAACGAATATGTGGTTGTGCTCGATTTTGTGGGTACGCTTTCTGTTCAGACGGCCTGAAAATATTGCCGTTCAACTGTTCAGCCAATCTTTCGCCAGCAGCGGGCGTTTGGATGCGGAATATTACCAACCCAAGTTTGACCGCCTGCTTGCCCATATCCGCAAACAAAAATACGCCTGCTTGGGCGATTTGGCTGATTTGTCCAAATCGGTTGAACCGGGCTCTGAAGCTTACCGTGATGAAGGCATACCGTTTGTTCGTGTAGCGGATTTATCTGGATTTGGTATTGCCCCGACAGATAAATTTTTAAACCCTGAAAACTTTCATAATGTTATCCGCCCCCAAAAGATACCGTATTGTTAAGCAAAGACGGCACGGTCGGCATCGCTTACCGTGTGCCGCAGAATATGAATGTGATTACTTCGGGCGCAATTGTGTATCTGAATATCAAACCGCAATATCGCGAAACCCTGCTGCCCGATTGTCTGGCTTTGGTATTAAATTCGCCCGCAGTCCGTTTGCAGGTAGAACGCGATGAAGGCGGCTTGATTATCCGGCATTGGAAGCCGTCTGAAATAAAAGAAGTTTTGATTTCCATACTGCCTTTATCCATGCAGAAACATATCAGCAATAAAGCGCAGCATAGTTTCATGCTGAAAAAGAAAAGTGAAAATTTGTTGGAAGAAGCCCAAAAGCGGGTAAAGCAAGAAATTGAAAATCAAGAAATGGAGATATAGAATATTGTTGAAGGGGCTTAGGAAGCAAAATTAGCCCAAGGGTCGATTTCTCAGTATTTTAAGCAAGACTAATACAGATCATCATGCCTGTGATTGAAGCGAAATTAGGTTTCCTTTAAATGTAAATAAAAAGTCTGTTTCGGTACACCGTTAAATTTAACCAAGCGGTTTTTGGCATAACCCCAAAACAATTCGATGCCGTTAATGTGTTGCGCACCCCGGGCGAACTCGTCTACACCATGATGTACCCTGAAGTGCTTTTCACAGCCCATATCAACCAAGCCGTGATAGCCGCTTCGGTATAGACTTTGTCGTCCCGTTTTAAGATGCCGAAAACAATGGTTTTGCCTCCCTCTCCCCCGCCCGCCCTCGGATGCGTTTGGAGCCGAAGTAGGATTCGTCCAGTTCGACCACACCGGCAGAGGGAGTTTGCCGTTCACATTCAGCAGCCATACGGCAACGCAGTTTGAGAAACAGATATTGGCACTTTGGGTACTGATGCCGGTGAGTCTGGCGGTATCGGAAGCGGTCAAATCAAGTGTGAAAAGGCGCAGGATTTGACGGAATTTTGATTCGGTAATTTTACTGAACTTTTGGTATTTGTTTTTAATAGGTATATCAGAAGCTTAACATCATTTTTGCTGATTTTGCTTCGTAAGCCCCTAAAAATAAGGGGCTGACGTAGATTAGCAATCATGACATGCTGCTAAAATGAAGATAACAAACTGTAAATTAAGCAAAAAAAGCACAGAAGACACTACTCAGATATTTTGTGCCGGAAGTTACCGCCGTTCGGCTGCCGATGTCTTGGGTATCCGGCCCAACACCGCCATACTCTTTTACCGCAAAATCCGCCTCGTCATCAGCCGTCATTCGGCCTTGGAGGCATCAGGTTTTTGAAGGTTCCGTAGTCAGATGAGCTGCTCCGGCGGTAAGCGCAAAGGAAAACGCGGCACAGGAGCCGCAGGCAAAGTGGTGATTTTCGGCATCCTCAAACGTGGCGGCAAGGTTTATACCGTGGTCGTGGATAACGCCAAAAAAGAGAGTTTGTTGCCTGTTATTACGAAGAAAATCATGCCGGACAGTGTGGTGTATACCGACAGTTTAAGCAGCGATGATGTCCCGGATGTCGGCGGTTTTCACCACCATAGGATTAACCACGGCAAGACATTTGCCCAGAGGCAAAACCACATCAACGGCATTGGGAATTTTTGGAATCAGGCCAAGCGTGTACTGCGCAAATACAACGGAATCGACCGGAAGTCTTTTCCTGCATTCTTTCAACAATAACGGAAAAGGTTGACAGTTGATTCCATTGTATTTTCGCAGAGTGCGCTTTGCCCGATTTCAGAAGTTTTCGATGCCGTTGATATGGTTTTGTTTGTCTGCAAACAACCTGCCGTGATGGATGTGCTGATGGATAAAACCGCTTATATCCAACATCACGACTATCCAAACAGTCGGCACGGAAAATAGTAATAACAGGCAGTTTGGATCTGCTTTAAGAGTCAAACGATGGCTGAATTTTTACAGTTTAACATGACTACTTATCTAGTATAGCCACCCAAAAAAAAGCGAAACAAACCGCACTGAAAATAATGGATGCCGTCCAACAAACTGTTACAGAACCGATTATCTGAAAGCACAGCTCTGCTTCTGCCGTTAGCCCAAGCATCGGAGACGCAAGAACCTCGCCCCTGCCGCCAGCGCCCTCTTGGGAAAAGGGTTGGCGGAGAGCGCAAGCGGGCTGATACGCCGATACTTTCCAAAAGGAACAGATTTCAACAAAGGGGGCAGACAGATTAAGGTAGCAAGGGGAATCAACTGCTGGCTGGGGAAAACTCTTGGTTAAAATAAACGGACTCGCACAATACCAACCATTGAGAGATACGCAGGGATCGGATGGGGTGCGGATGCGCAGGGCCACCGGCAAAGAAAAACACTTGGCTGCGAAACGCCAAGTGTTTTATTCTTAAACTAGATCTAACCTCTAATGAATATTTCAATTGAAATGAAAATTTAGGGGGATGTATAGGAACAAGTCAGCTTTGCACATTAATGAATGCCTGCAGTAACCATGCTTTGGCTTTGAGCACCACTCCCAGTTAAATAAGAAGCTGCCAAATCGCTACAACAGCCGCAACAAGTAGCAACACCTAACTGCGCCTGCAAATCGTTCAAACTACAAGCTCCGGCGGCAACGATTTCTTGAATTTGGCGGTCGGTAATGGCATTGCAAATGCAGACAAACATTTTAATACTCCTTGTTTTGCACTTCTCACATAAAAATTAGCTTCGAGAGAAGTAATTTTATTATTAGACTTAAATATAAATAAAAACAGTTCGCATTGCAAGAATAGAAATTGTAAATTACTGGAATAGTATAAATCTTTCCCTTACAAACAACACCATCCTAGTATTTGCCGCCATTTAAACTCACTTTAACCACAAAAATGTGGCAAAGTAAATATTGGCTGCAAATAATTTGGCCATCTTTTACGTACGGCATGAAGAACTAAAACGCTTTTTGGGTGGACGATATTTTCACCCGCAATCAAGATTTTGCCGATGCGCTGGAAGCTGCCGTGTATCTTGAACCTGAAACAGATGAAACGAAGCCAGATTATTCTCCGGTTGGTGCGATTTATAAATATTAATTATTTCAATTAGTTGCCTGGATATCGGAACAATATTTACAAAGTACAGCTGCTTGCGGATTTGTTCCACGATATGTTTGCGCGCGCCGGCAAACGACTTTTTTTGGCGGTCAGATGTTTCAGCGGCGGGCACTTCATATCCATCATATCAATAGGTTTGTTTTTCAAGTAAAAATCCAATGATGCCTTGCCAACCCTACCGATTCGGCAGCCGTCTTGATAATTTCAGACAACTTATTGTATGCGGCCAAGCCTACATTCAGTTCGCCCATCTCATTAAACCAGCCGCGCTCTTCTTTGCCCATATCGGCCCTGCCGTTTGGGTTATGTTGGCCGTCTGAAGCGCGGCTGAATTTAGATTCATATTGCGCCAAATCGGAATCTGTTTTAATATTGTGATTAGATAGGTCGGCATCTGAAGTAATATCCCAATGCAATTGAAGCGGACGGGTTTTCAGAAATTGCCGGCCTTTTTCCTTATTCATATAAAGCAGATTATTATTGAACGCATTTTCAAGCTGCTTGTCGTGTCTTCCGTAAACGCTGGCAATATCAACCAAATCAACGTCTCGCTTACCCTTACTGATGTGCAAAGCCGCAATAACCGGTTTATCTTTACCGTTCTCATGTTCCACAAGCTCCGTCAAAACAACAAATGCGTCTTTCTTGGTTGTGGATTCAAAAACCGCAATAGGATTGTTAAGTTGTTTTGGCAACTTTTTCATATCTTCAGGCCGCAAAGAATGGCGGTTTTTGTCGTAAGCATTTTTTCGGCCAAGAGAACCGATTATTGCTTTCTCAATTGTTCCGCCTGAGATACGCACTACTCCATCGGGAATACCGAGCATCTTAAGAACGGCAGGGGTTTTCCCCAGCTTGATAAATCCAGCATTTACTTTGCCATCAACAACCGCATCAACCGCCCGCGCAAAATCCGATTGCGCATCTTCATTCAGGCTGTAGCGGGTATCGCCTGCAAGGGGTTCAACTCCTTTTTCAGACGGCTTAACCGCATCGATACGGCGCAGCAGGCCGAACACTTGGCCGTCTGAAAACGCATCGCGTCCGATGCCTAAAGCATCTTTCAGGATATTTTTGATGCGCCCGGCAACGCGCGCCAAATACCCGCCCAAGCCGTCTTTAAACGCTGCGGGCAGGGAAATGCCGTATTTGCGCTCCAATGCTTCAAGGTTGTTTTCCTGCTTGGCCGCGTAAAGCTCGGCTATGGCTTCTTCCACCGCCGCCATGCGGTTTGCGGCTGCGGTATCCCGATAGCCGCGCCGCTGCTTCATCACCGCATCGGCAAGGCTTTTTACCGCCGTGTTGCCGTCTGCCTGCCGCAGTAACGCGCTCCATTTGGCTAAGCCTTCTACATGGATTTTTCTGTGTGCCGATTCGTGCCATGCCACAAACTTTGCCGTGTCGGCATTGGGCAGGTTGTCGGCAATCAGGGTGATGCGCCCCGTTTTCGGATCGAACCAGCCCTGCGCATTGAGCAGGTCTTCGGCATTGTCGGGGCGCGAAATATCGTCAAGCGCAACCACATCAATCAAGGCGGCATTCTTTTTGCCGACAGCCGCAACAACGGCACTTTCCAGTTCGGCGATTCTTTCCGCCGAAATTTCAGACGGCCTGCTTTCGCTGCGCTCAAAACGCGCATCGGGATTGTTTTTGCGGTAGCCTTGCAGATTCTTTTCTGTTAGAATTTTCTTACGCCCTGCGGATTGTTGCAGCAAGCCGTTTAATCGTGAACGGAACGCCTGCGCATCTGTCGAACTACGGTTCGGCCTGTCGGAAGGTAACGCGCCCTTATCGGCGGAGTTTTCCAACACGGATTGGGCTTTTCCTATATCTGCATATTTCAGCAGGCCGTCTTTTACCCAACGCTGCCACGGCATTTTGCTGTCGGCATCGTAAGCGTTAATCAGAATATGGGCATTCAGTGCATCCTTGCCTGCTTCCAAAACAATACGAACAGGCCGCCCCGAAACCTTTTCAGGCGCAATGAATACCATGCGTCCTTTAACCGTGTCGGATTCAAACACGGCGGCAGGGTTGTCAATCCAATCAGGGATTTTTTTCCATACGGCAGCAGTCATCAGCGGGTGGTTGTCGCGGCTTGCCGAAACTTTCGATTCCACGATATTCACGGGCATATTGCCGTAACCCAACATATCCAGCATATCGGAAAGGTCTAGCACGGTAACGCCGCGCATATTTGGCTTGCTGCCGTTAAACAGTTCATCAATGCGCTGCTCGTATTTTTGGCGCGTGGATTCCGAACGGCTGAATTTTCCGCTGCCGTCTTCCAGTTCCATCTCTTCGTAAAACGGGTCGCGGTGAACCGGCCAGTCTTTAAAAAGATAGTTGGTTACGGTTTCTCTGTCCGATTCCGACAAAACGCTGCCGCGCGCGGAAAATGCATAGCCTTTCTTTTCGTTGGCGGCTTTGTTGTAGTTGCGTTTGAACGCCCGCGCGTTTACCGTATCGCGGTTGGCCTGCGCTTCGGTAAAGGCTTCCCGCATCAGCCACATATCCCACGCTTTCCAATATTTGGAAATGGCCAGCCCCAGCGCGTTTTCGGTTTTGTATTCGCGGTTTTGGTAATGGTCGGGCAGCGGCAGGGTTTCACGCCCGCTGACGGTGCGCACGGTGTTGATGCCGTTTTGGTCTGCAAACCCGAGTTTGTCTGTTGATTCGAATATCTTTTTTTCAGACGGCCTTGATTTGCCGCGCCCTGCTGCGGGGCGTTCCTGCTTCAGGCCGTCTGAATCAGCGCCGTCTACTCTTTGCCGTTCTCCAACTCCGCCTGCGTTTTCGCCAGCGCCTGTTTCATCAGCGCCGCCGCTTTCGGGTTGCGGTTGAGTGTCTGAAACAGATTCCCAGCGGGTCGCTGCTCTGATTGTGTTGCGGCTGTCGGCTCTGCTCTGTCGAAGATGCCGCGCTGTTCTTGTCTGCCGTGTTGCTGCTCATAGTTCTTTATGCTTTCTTGAAGTAGTTGCTGTTTGTCGGGTGTCCGCACGCCGCCGAACATGTCGGCTTCGGCAGGGTTGCCTTGTGCGGCGAGCAAATCATAATAGTTTTTCAGCAGAGTTGAAATGGCTTTTGCGCTTCTGCGGTGTTCGTCAAAGAAACGCACCAGTTCGCGGGCAACAGGCGGTAAATCGTCTTCAAACATGCCATGTTGGGCGAGATAATCGGCCACGCTGCCGCCGCTTTCGTGTATCTCGTTTATCTTTTCCACGGCTGCCGCAATGTCGGAGGAAATATCGGCATCGTGCATCGCGCCGTCTTTGATGTGGTTTTTGGCTTTCGCAATAGCGGGCGCGGCCTGCATCATGGCGTTTACCATGTTTTTCAGCCCTGCATCGGTGCTTTCCACCATGCGGCTCAATGCGGGGCTGTTGCCATATGCACCATACAGCAGGGCATTGCGCAAACGCCTTACGCCGTCTTGGCTTAATTGGCCGTCCGCCCCCACCATCTGCGCCTGAACCGTAGTAGGCATGCTGCCGACAAAATCGCGGATAAAGCCACGGTTGGCTGGCGTGTTGAGTTCTCCGTTTTCAGACGGCACAAACGAGCCGAAATCGGGCAGGCGATCCGCATCGACACGCGCCTGCTCGAGCGCGCTCATGCCCAAGCCGCCGCCTTCGTTTGATGCCACCGCCTCCCTGTTGGTGTCGATGCCCGCATCGGTAAAGCGGCTAATCAATACAGATTATACATAATTGAATATTTTTTATTTTTTAAGATGATGGATATATCATGAAACCTATTGAGCAAACAAGAAATACAATCTAAATAATTAATATATACAGCCAATAATTTAATATATAAATTCATTTTAATAAAAACTCTTACCAAACATATTAATCCATTAAATTAATAATTTCTTGCAATTAAATATCTTGCTTAAAATTCTTAATCATTTTAACTTCATTCCATAGGAGACATTTACAATGATTAAAACGTTAAATACAACTGAGATCCAAAATGTATCAGGTGGTTGGGTTGCCAATGCCATAGGTGGAATTGTCGGATCTTATAGAGCAGGATACGGCTATCTTGCAGGAGGAGGAAAGGATTCAAATAGATTTCTTGGAGCCGTGGCATTGGGAGGTGTTGGTGGATTATTCAGCCCAGTAAACAGAATACGTTCTGCAGCTTTAACGGCAGGTGGCGCGTTTACGACCAGCGCAGTAGGCACAAGAATTGGAAGTCCATATTTTTAAAAATGAAAATATGGGCAAGATATGTTTCGCCAATACTGTGTATAGCTATATCCACAGCCGTTATAACACTGGGAATAAAATATCTTTTTCCCAATAAATATATGTTTTATTGGCAAATTTCTATCAGTATGTTCGTAACAGGGATACTGCTGCGCTGGTTTAATCGAACTGAACGTTGAATTTGATTTTCAGATCTTTCAATGTTGTTTGGAATATTTTCAGCGTTAGGTAGAACAGGTCTTTCTGTAATTTCCACTTACTTAAGTAGGCTGTATCAAAGCCAGGTCGTCTGAAAAGCCGTTTTCAGACGACCTTTTTAAACTGTATAAGCGATTTATTCACAGACTTTTAAAAAATTTATTTTTATAAAGAAAATATATATAACAATAATGCTACAAAAACCGACTTTCTGTCTTGAGTTATCCACAGGAATCCCTATATAGCCGTTAACGTAATATCAAACCAAAGGAAACCGAAAGATGAGATTCGACAAACTAACCGCAAAATTCCAGCAGGCTCTTTCAGACGGCCAGAGCCTGGCACTGGCTGCCGACAACGGCTATCTCGAAGCCGGCCATGTGCTCAAAGCCCTGCTTGACGACAACGGCGGCATCACCGCCCTGCTCGCCCACGCCGGCGTGAATGTCGCCCAAGTGAAACAGCAGTTGCAGCAAACCTTAAACAGCCTGCCGAAAGTGTCCGGTCAGGGCGGTGAAATCCTTCCCGGCCGCGAATTGCAGGCCGTACTGAACCTGATGGATAAAGCCGCTGCCAAACGCGGTGATGCCTATATTGCCAGCGAGCTATTTCCGCTTGCGCTGGTGCAGCAGAATGACGCCACCGGCAAAATCCTGAAAAATGCCGGTGCCACCGAGCAGAGCATCAACGCTGCCATCGATGCGGTGCGCGGCGGCGCGGCTGTGGACAGCCCCAATGCCGAAGACCAACGCGAAGCCCTGAAAAAATACACCCTTGATTTAACCCAACGCGCCCGCGAAGGCAAACTCGACCCCGTTATCGGCCGCGATGATGAAATCCGCCGTGCCGTTCAGGTATTGCAGCGGCGCACCAAAAACAACCCCGTGCTCATCGGCGAACCCGGTGTGGGCAAAACCGCTATCGTTGAAGGTTTGGCGCAGCGTATCGTTGACGGCGAAGTGCCCGAGAGCCTGCGCAACAAACGCCTGCTGGTGCTTGATTTGGCTGCATTAATCGCCGGCGCCAAATATCGCGGCGAATTTGAAGAACGCCTCAAAGGCGTACTCAACGATTTGGCGAAAGACGATGGCAACACATTGATTTTCATCGATGAAATCCATACTTTGGTGGGTGCCGGCAAAGCAGACGGCGCAATGGATGCGGGCAATATGCTCAAGCCTGCACTGGCGCGCGGCGAGTTGCACTGCATCGGTGCCACCACTTTGGACGAATACCGCCAATACATCGAAAAAGATGCCGCACTGGAGCGTCGCTTTCAAAAAGTGCTGGTAGGCGAGCCCAGCGTGGAAGACACCATCGCCATTTTGCGCGGTTTGCAGGAGCGTTACGAAATCCATCACGGCATCGATATCACCGACCCGGCAATCGTTGCGGCGGCAGAATTGAGCAACCGCTACATCACCGACCGCTTCCTGCCCGACAAAGCAATCGACTTAATCGATGAAGCCGCCAGCCGCATCAAAATGGAGCTGGATTCCAAACCCGAGCAGATGGACAAGCTCGACCGCCGCATCATTCAATTGAAAATGGAGCGGATGCACGTTGAAAAAGAAAACGATGACGCCAGCAAAAAACGCTTGGAGTTAATCGATGAAGAAATCGGCGGTCTGCAAAAAGAATACGCCGATTTAGACGAGATTTGGAAAGCCGAAAAAGCCTCTTCCGCCGGCACGGCCGACATCAAAAAACAAATCGATGAAATCAAGGTGAAAATCGAGCAGGCCAAACGCCAAGGCGATTTCGCCCGCGCCTCCGAATTGGAATACGGCGAGCTGCCCAAGCTCGGCCGGCAGTTGCAGGCCATCGAGAGCAACCCCGAAGCGAAACAGGCCAACAAACTCTTCCGCACCAAAGTCGGCGCAGACGAAGTGGCCGAAATCGTTTCGCGCATGACCGGCATTCCCGTGGCCAAAATGATGGAAGGCGAGCGCGACAAACTGTTGAAAATGGAAGAAGTGCTGCACAAACGCGTGGTCGGCCAAGACCAGGCCGTGCGCGCCGTGTCCAACGCCATCCGCCGCAGCCGCAGCGGTTTGGCCGACCCCGGCAAACCTTACGGCAGCTTCCTGTTTTTAGGCCCCACCGGAGTGGGCAAAACCGAATTGTGCAAAGCACTGGCCAATTTCCTGTTTGACAGCGAAGACCATTTAACCCGCATCGATATGTCGGAATACATGGAAAAACATGCCGTTGCCCGCCTAATCGGTGCGCCCCCGGGCTATGTGGGCTACGAAGAAGGCGGCTATCTCACCGAACAGGTGCGCCGCAAACCCTACAGCGTGATTCTGCTCGATGAAGTGGAAAAAGCCCACCCCGATGTGTTCAACATTCTGCTGCAAGTACTCGATGACGGCCGCCTCACCGATGGACAGGGCCGCACGGTCGATTTCAAAAACACCGTAATTGTGATGACTTCCAACATCGGCAGCCAGCATATCCAAAAACTCGGCACCGCCGATTACGAAGCGGTGAAAGACGTGGTGATGGAAGACGTGAAAGAACATTTCCGCCCCGAAATGATCAACCGCATCGATGAAGTGGTGGTGTTCCACGGTTTGGATCAGGCCAATATCCGCAACATCGCCAAAATCCAGCTCGAAGGCCTGAAAAAACGCCTCGAAGCCATGAACCTGCGCTTAACCGTAGACGATGCCGCGCTCGATGTGATTGCCCAAGCCGGCTTCGACCCGGTGTACGGCGCCCGCCCGCTCAAACGCGCGATTCAGGCAGAAATCGAAAACCCGTTGTCGGTCAAACTGTTGGAAGGCGCTTACCGGCCCGACAGTGAGATTCGTGTGCAAGCCGAGGGCGACAAACTGGTGTTTGCCTAAGCATTTGAAGCCGTTATCGTGAACCCGCTTTATTTCCGTTACGTTGCCGGGCGTACTGCCCGGTGCCGAAAATAAAGTAGATTCTCGACATAATCACAGGCCGTCTGAAAATGTTTCAGACGGCCTGTGATTCTTTCTCTATGCCCAACCCGATAATTACACTTCGTTCAGATTCAGATAATGGCGGCTGCCCTGCATATCGCTCATGGCGCGCAACAGCATTTCGAAGTGGTCGTCATTGTTGATGAAATCCAGCTCATCGGCATTGGCAATCAAGAGCGGTGAGTTTTGATAGAGATGGAAAAAGCGGCGGTATTCGTCTTGAATCTGCCCCAGATAACCCGGCGGAAAAACATTCATCATGCTGCCTTGCCGTTTTTGCAGGCGTTTTTGCGCGTTTTCATCTGAAGTCTGCAAATAGATCACCAAATCGGGCACCGGGTATTCGGGCATAATCTTGCGCTTCATCTGCCAAAACAGGGTTTGTTCGTTGGCCGGGTCGCTGCCTTTGAGCACGACCGGCACGAAAATCTGGTCTTTTTCAAGCAGAAAATCGGCGATGATGCACTCGTTTTTTTCTTCTTCGGTGTTAATCAGCTCCACTGCTTCGGTGCGGCGCATCAGAAAATACAGCTCGGTGGCCAGGCCGTGGTTGGCGGCATTCAGATAAAACTGTTCCAAAAAGGGGTTGCGCTCGGGGCTTTCGGTTAAATGCAGGGCATCGAAATATTCTGCCAGGCGGCGGCTCAGCTCGGATTTGCCGCTGCCGATGGAACCTTCTACTACGATATAACGGTGGTGCATGATGGATGGTCTCTCCGTGGTGTCGGGTGGTTGCCGGTTAAGTTTCAGACGGCCTGTTTGCGGCCGTCTGAAAACACGGGCGCGGCTTCGGTTACGGCGATGCCGCCGCTGCCCAATCGTTCTGCCAAATCTGCCGCGCGGCCGTGGTTGCCCAGCCGGAAATCGGGGGCGATTTCGGCCAGCGGGCGCATCACGAAACTGCGCTCGTGGGCGCGCGGGTGCGGCAGGGTGAGACAGGGTGTGCTGCCGGATTCACCGTTGTAGTCGATGATGTCCAAATCGAGCGTGCGCGGGGCATTGCGGAAGCTGCGCTCGCGCCCGAAGCTGCTTTCGATACTGTTTAACACAGCCAGCAGCTGCTCCGCGTCCAAACGGGTAGACACGATGCAGACGGCGTTAATAAAATCGGGCTGGTCAGCATAGCCCACGGGCGCGGTAATATAGAGTGAAGATGTGCGCAGCAGTTCAATCTGCGGATGCCCTGCAATGATTTGCAAGGCTGTTTTTATCTGCTGTTTGGGATTGTTCAGATTGCTGCCCAACGCAATGACGGCGGTGTTGGATATCATGTTTCAGACGGCCTGTCAAAGTGGTTTGTAACGCGCCAGATAAATGATTGCCGCCACGCACAGCATCGATAAACCATATCCCGCCCATGCTTTGCCGGTTTTCGGCTGCGCGCGCACGGTTATCATGCCCAAACCGATATAACCCAACAGCAGCAGCAGTTTCACGCCCAGCCAGTTTGCATTGCCAAACGGGGTGAAATGGGTGATTTTCATCAGCCACAGGCCGGTAAACAGCAGCAGCGTGTCGTTGAAATGAGGGAGGATTTTCAGGATTTTCGGCAGTGGTTTGGCGGGTTTGGCGGCGCGCAGCCAAAAGCGCAGGTTGAACAGCAGCACGGTAACGGCCGCAAACAGCATATGGCTGTGTTTCACAATGATATATTGCATGGTATTTTGGTTGGTGTTTTCAGACGGCCTGTATTGTAACCCGAAACCGCCATCGATTCTGCATTCTTCGGCAGTATTCGGGTATTCGCCGGCATAGTGAACCCACTTTGTTTCCGTTGCGGCATTTCTGTGCCTCAGCCAAAGGGAACGGTTTTGCCGGCCGCCTGTGTGGCGGCAGAATCGGTTTGGTATTGTCTGTACTGTCTGCGGCTTGCTGCCTTGTGTCGGAAAAAAGTGGGATTCACTATTAAAGCAGGGTTCGCTGTAACGATTATGATTAAACCGAGGCCGTCTGAAAAACGGGCGGCTTTTGCGGCATGCGCTTTTCAGACGGCCTAAACGTATTTTGTAACAACACGGGTGGATCTGTTTATTTGTTGTGCAGCTTTTTCACACTCACTTTGGCCTTCTTTTTCAAGCGGTTTTTTGTTTCTTTGCGCCCTTCGCGTTTTTCGATGCGGTTGCTCAACGCCGCACGGCGCAGCGGTTTTTTCTTGGGTTTGTCTTGCGCTTCTTCGTAGGGATTTTCCGACACATTGTATTGGATGCGCAGCGGCGTGCCCTGCAGATTGAAGGCTTTGCGGAAGGTTTGGGTGAGATAGCGGGTGTAGCTGTCGGAAACGGCCTGCAATGAATTGCCGTGTATCACGATAACGGGCGGATTCATGCCGCCCTGATGGGCATAGCGCATTTTCGGGCGCACCAAACCGGCTCGCGGCGGGGCTTGGCGTTCGAGTGCCGCCTGCAGAACGCGGGTGATTTTCGGCGTGGGCATTTTCATCATGGCGGCGTTGTAGGCCGATTGGATGCTCTCAAACAGGCTGTCGATGCCGCGCTCTTTCAGCGCGGAAATATAGTGGAACTTGGCGAAATCGAGAAAATAGAGTTTGCGGGCAATATCGCGCTTCACTTGTTCGCGCCGCTCCTGGCTGATGCCGTCCCATTTGTTTACCGCCACCACCAGCGCCCTGCCCGCTTCGAGGGCGAAACCGGCAATGGTGGCATCTTGGTCGGCGATGTCCTGCTGCGCATCCAACACCAGCACGGCCACGTTGGCCGCCTCAACGGCCTGCATGGCTTTAATCACCGAAAATTTCTCAACCGCTTCTTCCACTTTGCCGCGCCGGCGCACGCCTGCGGTGTCGATGATGGTAAACGGTTTGCCGGCACGCTCAAAATCGATGTGGATGCTGTCGCGGGTGGTGCCGGCCATGTCGAAGGCAATCACGCGCTCTTCGCCGAGAATGGCGTTTACCAGCGTGGATTTGCCCACGTTGGGGCGGCCGATAACGGCAAACACGGGGTGTTTGGGCGCAGCGGTTTCTTCTTCGACATCGGGAAAATGTTCCAAAACCGCTTCTATCAGGTCATACACACCATCGCCGTGTGCGCCGGAAACTACATACGGCTCCCCCAAAGCCAGCTCGTAAAATTCGGCGGCCAACACGGCCCGGTCGGCACCCTCGCCTTTGTTCACGGCCAGATACACAGGGCGCGGGCTTTGGCGCAGGCGGTCGGCGATGATTTTGTCTTGCGGGGTCAGGCCGGTGCGGCCGTCAACCAGAAATACCACTGCATCGGCTTCGTCTACCGCCTGCAGGGTCTGCTTGGCCATTTCGTGCAGAATGCCGCTGTCCACCACCGGCTCGAAGCCGCCTGTATCGATAACCAGATAAGGTTTGCTGCCCCCCCTGCCGTGGCCGTAGTGGCGGTCGCGGGTGAGGCCGGGCAGGTCGTGCACCAAAGCATCCCTACTGCGCGTGAGGCGGTTGAACAAGGTGGATTTGCCCACATTGGGGCGGCCGACTAGGGCGATGGTGGGTTTCATATTTTTGCTTTCTGTGTCAGGCCGTCTGAAAAGTTTCAGGCGGCAAGCAGGTGCTGTATAGACACCCCTCTTTAAAATCATTACAGCGTTGGTTTGCGTCGGCTGTATTCTGCAGCACAGGGGTTTGAGATGATACGCCGTCAAACAAAAGGGCTTGCAGAAAGCTTCCTGCAAGCCTACTGTTTTCAGACGGCCTGAAACCTTTGCAAAAAAACCAATTTAAACTTGAAAACGTTTGTGCTCCGCCATTTTCTCGTAGGCAGGAATCCAATACAATTTTCACAAGTCGTTGAAATCAAACAACAGTTAATTTTAAAAGGCCGGATTCCCACCTACACGGGAATGACGACAATCGGATGTTTCAGACGGCCTAAACGGATTTTGCAAAGGTCTTGGCCTTTATTTTAATTGGTCGGCCTTAAACTGCACCGACTCCCTATTGGCGGCATCTTTGGGCAGCTGCGCCAAAGCCTGCCCGTAAGCCTGCAAGGCTTCTTTGTTTTTGCCCTGTGCCAAATAAATATCGCCTTTGGTTTCCAAAAGCAGGGGTTCGAAAGCGGGGGCAACTTTGGTGTTTGAGGCGGCGAGAGCTTCTTCATATTGGTTTTGCTGCAAACGTACAACTGCCAAACGCTGGGCAGCCATTGCCTGCACAACCGGGTCTTTCTGGTTGTCTAGCACCCAGTTCAAATGGTTGGCGGCGGTGTCATAGCTGCCTTTGTCGAACTCTGTGCCGGCCACCATAAACGCGGCCTGTGCGGCAGCAGTCGTGCCGCTGTAATTCTGCTGGAGATTGCGTAAATCAGCGTTTACTGCTTTGGCATCGGCGTTGCTTTGCGCTTTTTCAACCAGCTGCGTCAGTACGGCTGCGGCCTCTTGGTCTTTTTTTACCTGATGGTTTTGATAAACCACATAACCCAAATAGCCTAAGGCGGCGGCCACCAATGCGGCAAACAGCCAACGCCCCCAGCTTTTCCAGAAATATTTGAAATTTTCGAGCTCTTCCTGCTCTTGGATATGTGCAGCCATTTAAGCATTCTTCCATTGTTGTAGGGTGGAAACCAACAGGGCGGCATCAAGGGTGGTTTGGCCGTGGGTGCCCTGTAGGTCTTTAAGGGTAACCGTGCCGTCTGAAAGCTCGTTCTGAGCCACAA
The DNA here is from genome assembly GCF_014297595.2 of Neisseria musculi. Taxonomy (NCBI): domain Bacteria; kingdom Pseudomonadati; phylum Pseudomonadota; class Betaproteobacteria; order Neisseriales; family Neisseriaceae; genus Neisseria; species Neisseria musculi. Next base: position 939,254 of record NZ_CP060414.2, read on the forward strand.
TCAGGGCGAAGCGTGCACCGCCGGCATCGGCTTTTTTCATCTGTGCTTTCAGGCTTTGGCTGCCGGTGTGTTGCAGCACATCGAATCCGGCATCGCGCAGGGTTTGGGCATGTTTCATCACTTGCAAAGCGGTGCCTTCGCCTTGGTGCATGGCGTAAACATCTGGTGCGGCCCGATAAGCCAGTGCGCCGTATTCCCGCACCAGCAGCAGCAGGCGTTCCACCCCCATGGCAAAGCCGATAGACGGCGCAGGTTTGCCGCCCAGCTCTTCAATCAGGCCGTCATAACGGCCGCCGCCGCAAACGGTGGCCTGTGCGCCAAGCTTGTCGGTTGTCCATTCGAACACGGTTTGGTTGTAGTAGTCCAAACCGCGAACCAAACGGGGGTTTTCCATATAGGCAATATCCAAGCCCTCGAGCATGGCTTTAAATGAGGCGTAGTGCGCACGCGATGCTCCGCCCAGATATTCGGTCAAGTGCGGTGCGTTATTGCAGATTACCTGCAAATCGGGTTTTTTGCTGTCGAGCACACGCAGGGGGTTGGTGTACAGACGGCGTTTGCTGTCTTCATCGAGCTTGTCTTTGTGGCTGCCCAGATAAGACACCAGCGCCGCACGGTGGGCGGCGCGCTCTTCGCGGTTGCCCAGGCTGTTGATTTCCAAAACCAGATAGTCGCGTATGCCCAATTCGTTCCATAAGTCTGCCGACATAGCAATGATTTCGGCATCGATATCGGGACCTTCGAAACCCAGGGCTTCCACACCCACCTGGTGAAACTGGCGGTAACGCCCTTTCTGCGGGCGTTCGCGGCGGAACATCGGCCCCATATACCATAATTTTTGCGGGCCGTTATACAGCAGGTTGTGTTCGACCACCGCACGCAGGCAGGATGCCGTACCTTCGGGGCGCAAACTCAGGCTGAGCTTATCGTTGGAATCGGCAAAGCTATACATCTCTTTGCCGACCACATCGGTTTCTTCGCCGATGGAGCGCACAAACAGGCCGGTTTGCTCCACAATGGGGGTGCGGATTTGGCTGTAACCGTAGCGGCGCGCCCAGCGGGTAACGGTGTCTTCAAATGCCTGCCAAAAGGCGGCAGTGAGTTTGAAATCTTTCTGCTCCACCGGCAGAAGGTCGTTCATGCCTTTAACGGCTTGGATTTTTTGTCCCATAGTATTTCGATATCCGCATTCTTTTCAGACGGCCTGTTATTCGATGCCGCTGTTGGTAAACTGGCGCAGCATACTGGTGGTCAAACCGGCAAATTGTCTGTATTTTTCGGACTGGCCGCTTTCTTTATCCAAATCGACAGAAACCAACACACCGCTTTTATTGCCGTAAAGCATGGTGTTTTCAATTTCCCAAACCTGTTTCTTGCCTGATACGGCAGGCGAAACAAAAGCCTGTATCATCTCGCCGGAAGGCAGGTTCTGCAAAATCAGGCTTTTTTTAACATTGTCGAGCAAATCTGCGCCCACAAACTGAAACGGGTTCACGGCCATGTCGCTCACACCCTGATAAGTGTAGATAAACACTTTGTGTTCTACTTTCGGATTGTTGAGCAGATAAAGCCTTAACAGTAATTCGCGTAAATCGGGTGCCATCTTTCACCTCGCTTTGTTTGAATATTGGAGGCCGTCTGAAAATATAACGACAGGTTTTATACCGATAGAATGGGAATCACCCGGCTCCCGTTACGTTTTTTACCGCCTTCGCCATAATTGGTTTCCACATATTCCTGCACAATAGCTAAGAATTCGGCGGCCATATTGTCGCCTTTGAGCGTAACTTTGCGTTCGCCATCCACATACACGGGGGCAACTGGCGTTTCGCCCGTACCGGGCAGACTGATGCCGATATCGGCCAGCTTACTCTCACCGGGGCCGTTAACCACGCAGCCCATCACCGCAACATTTAACGATTCTACGCCAGGATAACGGTTGCGCCAAACCGTCATGCTTTCGCGCAAATACTGCTGGATATCGCGCGCCAGCTCTTGAAATACCGTGCTGGTGGTACGTCCGCAGCCCGGACAGGCGGTAACCATGGGCGTAAACGAACGCAGCCCCATGGTTTGCAGAATTTCCTGAGCCACCACCACTTCCTGCGTGCGCGGGCTGCCCGGCTCGGGGGTGAGCGAAATACGGATGGTGTCGCCTATGCCTTCCTGCAACAACACCGCAAGCGCGGCAGTCGAGGCAACAATGCCTTTACTGCCCATGCCTGCTTCGGTTAGGCCTAAATGCAAAGGATAAGCGCAACGTGCGCCCAAATCGCGGTAAACCTGAATCAAATCCTGTACAGCACTGACCTTGCACGACAAAATGATTTTGTTTTCAGGTAGGCCCAAATCTACCGCCTTTTGGGCAGATTCCAATGCCGATACAATCAGTGCCTCTTTCATAACCTCTTCAGACGGCTTGGGCGAAGCAGAGGCCGAATTGGCATCCATCATGCGCCGGGCAAGACTTTGGTCGAGCGAACCCCAGTTTACGCCGATGCGCACGGCCTTATCGTGTTCGGCGGCAGTACGTATCATATAGGCAAATTTTTCGTCCCCTTTCGCGCCTTTGCCTACATTGCCGGGATTGATGCGGTATTTTGACAACGCGCGGGCACAATGGGGAAATTCTTGCAGCAGCCGCTCGCCGTTAAAATGAAAATCCCCCACCAATGGTGTATCGCAGCCCATATCATCCAAACGGCTTCTGATTTCCGCCACTTTGGCGGCAGCTTCAGGGCTGTTTACGGTAATCCGCACCATTTCCGAACCGGCATCACTCAATTCTTTCACTTGCTGCGCCGTACTCTGGGCATCAGCAGTGTCGGTGTTGGTCATCGACTGCACCACAACAGACGCATCGGAACCTACGGTTACATGATCGATACGGACCTGGTGGGTTGGACGGCGGATAAGTGTCGGGGTGCTCATTGCTGTCCTGCGGTAAAAGATGACGTGGTTTTACCGGTTAAGTGCCGGCGCACGGCGATTTCCCGCCCACCGTAATTGGCAGTGGCACCGAGAGAATAACCAATCCAAACTTCATACGGCGCACCGCCCCTGAAGCGGTGTTCGCTGCCTGCAGGCACAATGCGGTTGATAACGAATGCACCGTTTTTGTCTTTGATAACCAGGTTGGAGCGGTATAAAACCTTAACCATCAATTCATCGGCGGCAACCGGCACTAAACCGGAAGCAGGAGCAGGCTCCGAAGCCGCGACACTGTCTTGGGCTGTTGCCGGAGCAGAAGCAGCAGAGGCCGCAGAGATCGCAGCATCACCGTCCATTGCTACCACTGAAATATTGCCGGCCTGAAGATTGCCGGCTGCCGAGCCTGCCGGCTCCGGACGTTCCATATGATCGCTCTGTTTGGCATATTCCTGATTGGATTTGCTCTGCCATGCATAAATACCGCCGCCGACAGCCACCGCTGCCAGCACTCCTAAAATCCAGGCGGGAAACGATTTTTTTACCTCGGTTTGCCGATAATTCATAGTATGGCTGCCGCTACGGTCAACTGCATACAGATTATTGCGGTTCTGCGGCATGATTCGGTCTAAAAATGCAGCGACTTCGTTATCGTCTAAATCCAAAAAACGACCATAGGTCCGCAAAAAACCACGCACAAACACCAGCTCGGGCATCATTTCGTAGTTGCCGCTTTCCAAGCCTTCGATTTGGCGGGCCGACAGCTTCAAGCGTTCGGCAACCTCTCCTATCGAATAACCTTTCTGCTCTCGCACTTGGCGTAACTTCAAACCCAGTTCGGCGGCAGCGTTGTTGGAGGGGTGTTGTTCTAATTGCTGGTTATCGGTCATTACAAACGTCCTGTTGTAATTGTTTGCAGTTCATCGGAATAGGGATAATTGGCACGCAATTGCGCTTCGTATTCGTAGGCTGCCTGCGTGTTGCCTAAAGTATTATACAGACGCCAACCCAAAAGCAGGTCGTCTGCCCCCAAAGCATCAACCTTGCTTTGATATTGGCGGAAATAATAGTCGGCACCGCTCAGATTGCCGGCCAGCATTTTGGTACGCGCCATTTCCTTCAAAACGGGATAAAACTGCGCATCGGCCGCCAAAGCCCGTTCAAAATAAGCCTCTGCCAGGGAATACTGCCCCATTTTGGTGCTGCATATGCCTTTATTGAGATTGGCGATATGCGGGTTAGGGTAAGTGGGATCGGCCAAAGCCTTATCGAAATAAGGCAGTGCATCATTCGGACGATTTTGAATACTGCAGAGAAACCAGCCGTAATTGTTATTGATTTCCGCACTGTTCGGTTTAATCGACAATGCTTTTTGAAAGCTCTCCTGCGCTTTGTCGTTCACTTTCAAGTATTGGTAGATTTGGGCGCGAATCAGCCAAGCATTCTCGTTTTTCGGATTGGCCTTCAATGCTTCATCAATACTGCCGACTGCCTGGCGGTAATCTTTTCCGCGCAAATATTCCACAGCCAACTGTGTTTTAATGTTCGATATCTGCTCTGCCCGTTCACGTGCGGTCGGTTGCGATGCCCCGCCCGCGCAGGCACTCAATGCCAACATTATTGCCATGATTCCCGCTGTTGTTTTGGTATTCATATCTAGCCCCTTAAAATTCCCTTAGATTGTATGGTAATCTGCTGCCATTTTTCCCGGCGGCGCGTTTTATCCTTCACTTGGCCGGCAAGCTGCCCGCAGGCGGCATCGATATCGTCGCCGCGGGTTTTGCGCACGGTAACTACAAACCCTGCCTGTTGCAGGATATCGCGAAATACGCGGATGTTTTCGTTGCTCGAACGCTCGTAACCCGAATTCGGAAACGGGTTGAACGGTATCAGGTTGAATTTGCACGGCACGTTGCGTACCAGTTCGATTAACTCCCTTGCATGCTGTGCCTTGTCGTTAATACCATCGAGCATCACATATTCAAACGTAATGAAATCGCGCGGAGCCTTATCAAGATAGCGGCTGCAGGCTGCCATCAATTCTTTTAACGGGTATTTTTTATTCAGAGGCACAATTTCGTTGCGCACAGCATCGTTGGAGGCGTGCAGCGACACGGCCAGCGCCACCGGCATCACATCGCGCAATCTGTCCATCTGCGGCACCATGCCTGAAGTAGATACCGTTACCCTCCGGCGCGACAATCCGTAGCCGTGGTCGTCCAGCATAATGCCCAATGCGGTAATTACGTTGTCGAAATTGGCCAAAGGCTCGCCCATCCCCATCATCACCACATTCGAAATCACCCGCTCATTTTTCGGGGTGATGCCCATGGCTTTGTTTGCCCACCACAATTGGCCGATGATTTCGGCGGTACTCAGGTTGCGGTTGAACCCCTGCCTGCCGGTTGAACAAAACGTGCATTCCAATGCACAGCCTACTTGCGATGAAACACACAAAGTGCCGCGGTCGGCTTCGGGAATAAACACAGTTTCCACACCGTTGCCGGTTCCCACATCAAGCAGCCATTTCCGGGTGCCGTCTGAAGATTCTTGAGCGGCCATTAAAGCAGGTACGACCACTTCGGCCTGCTCTTGCAGCTTGATGCGTAAAGATTTCGCCAGGTCGGTCATGTCATCAAAACCGGCAGCGCCGGCCTGATGTATCCAGCGCATCACCTGTTTGGCACGGAAAGGCTTCTCGCCCATTTTTGCGAAATGTTCGGTCAGCCCGTTTAAATCGAAATTCAGCAGATTGGTTTTCATGTTCGCCACAGGCTTTTAAATGAAAGCTTTATCATAACTTTTCGGCAAGCTCTGCAGAAAGCTGCCATTTAAAAGCTAAACTTCAGGCCGTCTGAAAATATTCAGACAGCCCGAAGAGTTGCATGTCCGCTTAGCGGGTGCAGATTTCGCTTTCGCTGAAGAAATAGGCAATTTCTTTAGCGGCGTTTTCCAGGCTGTCGGAACCGTGCACGGCATTGGCATCGATAGATTCGGCGAAATCGGCACGGATGGTGCCGGCTGCTGCTTCTTTCGGGTTGGTGGCGCCCATCAGTTCGCGGTTTTTAACTACGGCGTTTTCACCTTCGAGCACCTGAATCATCACGGGGCCGCCGGTCATGAAGGCAACCAGGTCGGCAAAGAACGGGCGGTCTTTATGCACAGCGTAGAAATCTTGGGCTTCTTTGGTACTCAAGTGTTTCATTTTGGCGGCAATGATGCGCAGGCCGTTGTTTTCAAAACGGCTGTAGATTTGGCCGATCACATCTTTGGCAACTGCATCGGGTTTGATGATGGAAATGGTACGTTCGATAGCCATGAAAAATCCTTTAATTAATGAAATTTCCCAACAGACAGAAACGCCTGCTTTTTTTATTCTTGATTGATTTAAACAAAAATCGGGGCGCGTATTTTATCAAACTCTGCCAATATTTTGTTAAATACCGGCATTTTTTTTGCCGAGCGTTAAATGGGGCAGCGCCAGATATTCTTCCGACTGCATTTCCACCATACGGCTGACAGTGCGCACGAATTCATGGGCGAAGTCGCCTTCCACATAGATCTCTTCGGCGGGAACTTCGCTGGTAGCGCAAAATTTAACGCGGAAGTCGTATAACACGTCTATCAGCCAAGTGAGGCGGCGTGCCTCTGCTTTTTCGGCTTCGCTCAGCTTTTCGATGCCCGACACAAACACCATTTCGTAGCGTTCGGCCAAATAAAGATAATCGGCCTGCGAGCGGGGCCTGAAACACAGGGCACGGAAGTCGAACCAGATGGCTTTGCCGTCTTGCGCGTTACACATCAGTTCGCGCCCGTTTATGGTAATCGGGCGGGGATTTTTGGTTTTTCCGTGCGCCACCTGGGCAAACAACGAGGCCAGCCTGCCTTCGTTTTCTCCGTTGTCGGGCACATAAAACACCTCGGCGGGTTTTAAAGTGCGCAGGCGGTAGTCTTCGCCGCCGTCCACATTGAGAACCGTGAGTTTGCTTTCAATCAGCTCAATAGTGGGCAGAAAGCTGCTACGGTTTTGCCCTTGCGGATAAAGTTCGGAAGGTGCGTAGTTGGAGGTTGCCACCAACACCACGCCGCCTTCAAACAGACTTTCCAGCAAACGCCCCAAAATCATGGCATCGGCAATATCGCTGACGTGAAATTCATCGAAACACAACACACGGGTTTCTCCGGCAATTTCCGCAGCCACAGCTTTGAGCGGGTTCGTTTCGCTTTTCAAGGCTTTCATACGCCGGTGCACTTCGGCCATAAAGGCGTGGAAGTGTACGCGGCGTTTGCGGCGGTAAGGCAGGCAGCCGTAAAACACATCCATCAGAAAGCTCTTACCGCGCCCCACTCCGCCATAAAAATACAGCCCCTTGGGCAGTTGCGGCGAGCGCAGGCTGCGGCCCAAAAAACGGTTGCGTTTGCGTTTGAACATCATTAATTCGGTCCACAACCGGTCGAGATATTCGATGGCTTTGGCTTGGGCTGCATTACGGATAAACGCGGGCTGCTCCGAGGCGGCCTGATACCAGGTGAGCGGGCTGTGGTTGCCGAAGTCGGGCGGAACAAAGCGGTTTTCGTTATTGTTCATCTAGATAACATTTATATCGATCAATATTAACTCATTATAAAGGATTTCAGACGGCCTCCAAATGTTTCTTAAAACAGAGGCCGTCTGAAAACGGTTGTGGCCGGCAATCATGCTGCGTTTAGTGTGCCTGATGGCCGATTTGGAATGTGAGCGTAGTATAGCTTGCCTGTTTCCCGCAGATTTTCGGATCAGGAAAATCAATTTTATGCTCAACACTGGCTTTCCAGAAACCTTGGCGCAGCGGGATGATATCTACACTGCCGTCATCGCCGGTTTTATCGTAAAACGCCTGTGCTTCCACTTTATGGTTGCTGCGGCTACCGGTGTCAAAGCCGTCAAACGTGGCGGTAACAGCAGCACCCGGCAGCGGTTCGCCGTTAAACAGCACCCGCACCTTAAAGCGCCCGCCCACATGCACATTGGCGGGGTTGTCCAGCGGCACAATCTCCAAACCCTGTCCCACCGGGCGGGTGATGATTTTAGTATCGGCGCTTTCATGGCCGACATTGACAATATTTTTGCCATACATACGCGTTTGTTCGCAATAATCGGCATCAGACATTTCTCTGATACTGGCCTGCTTCCAACCGGCTTTATTTTTCGACCAAAAAGTAGGCCGGTATTCGGCGGTAACCAAATAGCTGCCCTCTTTCACGGGCTTTTTGCTTTGGTATTGATAGTTATACTGCCCTTTCTGCACCAAATCTTCTTTTCCTTTCTCGGTGATAAGCTGCATAGGTTTGCTGAAAATGTGCAGGCGCTCTTGAGCAATCAGCTCCATATCGGGGAACTCACCGTATCCCAATTCGGCCTTCAGGATTTCGCCGCCGTGCGTATGCGCAGTTTCCACCCACACGCGGTGGGCTTGGGCGGCAGTTGAGCAAAACAACGCCATCAAGGCAAATAAGGCTGTTTTTTTCATAGTTTTCTCGCTTGGTTGAAAATATAGACAGGAAAGATTTTGTTATAGTATAACATATAAAAAACAAACCAAGGCCGTCTGAAACGTTTCAGACGGCCTTTCGGTTTGAGTGCTTACGGCTGCTCAGATTATTGGTTGTTCGGACGGCCTTCCAGCGCGCTGTGTGCAGGCAGCTCGGGCACGGTGCGGGCAGACTCGGGCACCGATCCGGACAGGGTGTTCAAAAACGCCACAATGGCATCAACATCTTCTTTTGGAAGTTGTTTACCCAGTTGTGCTTCGCCCATGATGCTGACTGCTTTATCCAACTCCCACACGCTGCCATCGTGGAAATAAGGATAGGTGCGGGCAACATTGCGCAGGCCGGGAACGCGGAACACGAATTTGTCGTTTTCTGACTTGGTTACTTCAAAGCGGCCTTCATCTTGGTTTTTGCTGCCGGTAAACTGCCAATACGGGCTCTTAACCAGGCCGAATTTCTGGAACGAATCGCCGCCCAGCGACACACCTTTATGGCAGGCGATACAGCCGTTATTGATAAACGAACGCACACCCTTGCGCTCGGTTTCGTTAAGTGCGTTGATATTGCCTTTGAGATAATCGTCCCATTTGGTAGGCGTAAGCAGCGTACGCTCGAAAGCGGCAATGGCTTCTGTGATGTTTTTAAACGTTACCGCGCCGTCTGTTTGCGCATAAACTTCTTTAAACATATCGCGGTATTCGGGAATTGCGGCAATTTTTTTCTCGACCGATGCTTCATCGGTATTGGCCATTTCCACCGGATTGAGCAGCGGGCCGCCGGCCTGCTCTTCCACTGTGGCGGCACGCCCGTCCCAAAACTGGCTGCCCAGCAGCGCGGCATTCAAAGCCGTGGGAGAATTGCGCGCACCAAACGTACCTTTGTGGCCGGGGCTAGTTGGCAGATTGTCCACACCTGCCGTGGCCAGGTTATGGCAAGAGTTACAGCTTACCGTGTTGCCGCGCGACAGACGCGGTTCATACCAAAGCTGGCGGCCAAGCTTCACCTGCTCTGCGGTAAACGGGTGTGCCTTCTGCATTTCCGCCTCATCGGGCAACGGTTGGAACAGCGACTGCGCCTGCTTTAACAGCTCTTGGTCTTCAGGCGAAGCGTTGCTGTTGTCGGGCGCGGCGGCAGCGGAAACTGAGGAAGCCGCAGCCGGAGCAGATTCCGGTGCCGAAGCCTGCCCCTGCTGCCCTTCTCCCTGGCAGGCCGCAAGCGCCAGCAATACAGCCAACGCCAGCCCGCCTTTTTTGAGAACATGTTTCATGGTGATTCCTTTTTTAACAATTATTTTGGTTATGCTTTTTTTTCGCCATAATGGGCTTATGGTTGCAGGCAGTATAAAAGTGTCGTTGCCCATCGGATTTGCGCAACATCAATAATTTAACGCTTCATTGCTTTTAATAATGATGTCGATAAAATTTATAAAGAAATATTTGCGCAAACACATTGCTCTTATCTTAACTTAAAGGCCGTCTGAAACGCTGCTGCCACCCCCGTTGGAAAATCATGGCGGCACCTGCCCGCCTTACTTGCTTTGTTTATATCCGCCACTGCACGCACGGCACCGGTTTCTACAGGGCGGCTATCCCCTCCTTTCATTGCCGGCACCGGCAGCAAGCAGAAAACAGCACCGGCGATACGGCACTGCTTCTGCGGTTCTGCAGCGGTTCTGCGGCGCTCGGACGGCTTGCGGCATCATTCCCTTTAAACTGATGTGCGGCACTGCCGTTACAGAAATGAAAGAGAGTTTTGCCAAACCGGGCAACCGATGGCATTCTGCCGGACACAAAACAACCAAAGATAGTGTGTGAAAGTGTCAATGCCGTTGATGTATTCTTTCGGCAACAATCAAGCCGTGCCCTGCTTTTGCGGGGCATTTGCCTGTTTGGCATTGTTAATTTATGTTGTTAATCCGCAACGGGTTTTGTCGTATTCTGTTTGGTTTTTCAAAATGTAGAAAGCGATGGTTACCAGCTTTCGCATAATTGCAACAATAGATGAGTTTCGGCGGTTTTTTCCCGGCTTTCAGACGGCCGATAAAGGCGGGAAAGGCGTTCATGCGGTAGGCGGCCAATGCGGGCATGTATAGGGCTGCCCTTAAGTCGGACTTGCCTACCTTTGAAATCCGTTCTTTGCCGTTTACGCTTGTTCCCGGCTGATGCCGTTTTGGACCCAAACCGAAATAGGCGGCCAGTTGGGCAGCGGTATCAAAGCGTGATGTTATGGTCGAGAGCAAAACGGCGGCGGTGTTTTCGCCTATGCCTGTGATGGTTTTCAGGCGTTGGCGGTTTTTGTCGTAATCGGGATTGGCTTTGTAAAAGCTCTGCAAGTCTTTTTTAAGCGTCTGCAAATAGCGGCTCAAGTAGTCTATCGTTGCCTTTATGTGCCGTTTCAAGTAATCGGGGGCTGTTTGATACTTGGTCAGTTCTGCCGCCCGTTGTTTTTTGATGCGAGCTATATAGCGGGTCAGTTCCTGAAGCTGTTTTTGTTCGGACGGCTGCGGCTGCCATGTTTCGGGGTTCATGGCCTTGCAGTAGCGGGCGATGAGTTTTGCGTCTTGTTTGTCGGTTTTGCTTCTTTGCAATACGGCGTTTGCGAAGCCTTTTATTTTTCTTGGGTTGTCCACGCTCATTTTGTAATGGCTGTTGAGATATTCGGCCGGCGGTCTATAGCAGGTTCCCGTTGCTTCGCAGCAGCAGTGCAGGCTTGGGTTGGCGTTATGGCCGTTTAGCATGCTTTCAGCTCGGCTTAACCTGTGGGGCTGTTTCCGAATCGGTGTTCGTAAAAAAAGCCGTCTGAAATCAGACGGCAGTCTATGGTTACTTTGCTCACGTCTATTCCCAAGTACATGGTGTTTTACCTTATCAATGCGGGCTTTGCGCCTTAGATAGTGTTCAAGCTTGATGATTGGGGTAAGCCCCCGCTTCAATCTTTGGGACATGTTTTGAACATCGGCCGTACTTGCGAAGTCGGGGCTTTGCGGTGCGGGCAGCTAATCCGGGCCGCAGGGAAATTTTAATCGGGTTTGTTTCATCTGCCAAACGTTAGCGGAACTAACCCGTTGCGCTGGTTTTTTTTATCTTATCTTGCGCCGCATCGGCCGTGGGTTTGATGCGATTTGAAAAGGGTATAAAAAATCCTGCAAGGGGTATTCATACAGCTTCACTAGACATTTTTCCCCGCCCGAACCGAAACCACCTAGAGGCGCGGGGGCAGAGCAGAGAAACAAGCAGAGAGGAAGATATTAATAATGTTTGTGATCAAGCAAACGGCCACGCGATTTAAACAACTGAAACGGAAAGGAAACGTTATGATTTGATTTTGAATGATTGACAATTTGAACCAAGCAGGGCGGGGAATAGCAAAAATCCCCGTTGGCGCGGGGATTTTGGCATTGCCCGTCATCGTTTAACAACTTTGAAAGGCTTAAAATGCAGTTTAAAATACTCTTCGCTAAGGGAAAACTGCTTTTAACGGTCAATATTGACACGCGGTTTATTTTAGCGGTGTTGATGCTGATTAGTCAATAGCGAGACCCGCCAAACAAAGGCCGTCTGAATCGTTTTCAGACGGCCTTTTTGCGGTTTCACGGCCTGAACTGTTCTCCTGCTTCGACATAGCCGTCATACATCAGGTTTGGCAGGCTTTTTCCGCCCATTACCGGCACTTCTCCGCCTGATGCAGGGCTACCCCCTTGCGCGGTTTCAGACGGCGTGTATGGGGCGTTTGCGGTGTCTTTGTAGGGATTGAACGGCAGGCCGTTTTTAACGTAGTCTTTGCACATTTCGGTGCTTACTTCTTTCAGCGGCGTAGCCTGATCCGAATAACAGGTACAGCCGCTATCACCACCCGAAATACAGGCGGCCACGCGCTCAAAGGTTTTTACCTGCCGCACACTATCATAAAGGGGCTTGCTTTCGGGCTTTTCGGCCAGCGTAGGCACATATAAATCAGGTGTGAGGCTTCGGCCTTGCGCCGATGTGGAATATTCGGCAGACGGGGGCGGTGATGCGAGGGATTCAGCAGAAACGGCGGCAGCCTGAATATCTTCGCTTTGTCCTGAATAGCGTTTGCCCATCTTGATTACAGTATAGGCGGTGAAACCGATCAGCAGCGGCAGAAAGATTATAAGAAACACTAGGCTTTTGGGAATGCGCCGTTTAGGCTTGGTGTGTACTTCCGCCGATTTGTACCGGCCGAATGCTTTTTTTGGCAGCACAAAACTTCTTTCGATGGCGCGGGCAATATTGGTTGCATTATCGGGCTGATCAACGCATTCGTTCCATTCATAAAGTTTTCGGCCAACGGGTTTGATGCTGATATGCATATGTCGCTGAACCAGTTTACGCACGAACGAATCAAGAAAGCTGGGATGTTACGTTATCAGCACGATATCAAGGCCGTGATGACGGTGAAGCGCCAGCTTTTCGATGAACTCAGGAACTTTTGAAGCAGCCGAGCGGGTTCCCATTAATCTTTGCGCTTCGTCTATGATAACGAGCGGGCCGTAGGGCAGAAAGTCTTGTAATCCTTGCTCTTTGATTTGGCCGTCTGAAAGCTCCTGATGTTCTATGGCCAATTCGGGAATACCGTTGATAAAAAGCGGGCGTTTTTTTCTTTTGACCGTCTTTGTCGGTAAAGTGGGTATAGGATTCATCGGACAGCAACATATTCACGATTGATGCGGTTTTGCCCGAACCGGGAACGCCTGTTTGCAGAATAATCATTTACCATTCCCGCCACTAGGCATGAAGGAAAGTTTGTTTATGCCTGCCATTGTGATATTGAACACATAAGCCCAAAAAATGATACCGAGTGCATGACCGAAACCTGCCATGATGACAAGCCGGAATACGGCGGAGGGCATGTTTTCAAAATGGGTAACGATGTATTCTTTCAGCCAGTTCAATCCGACCATATAGCCGCCGTAGGTTACGAAAGTTAAGCCGAGCGCGGGAATAAGGAATGCAGGCATTGTTTAATCCTTTTTGAGACCTGAAAACATGATATAAGCCGCCGATATTGAAGCGAGACCTATTACAAGAAAACATATCATTTCGGCAAAACGGCACAGCCCGGCATCAGGGCAAAAATCACAGCGATGATGCCCAAAACGATACCGCCAACCTGCAAGGCATCTGAACGGGCAGTAGAGAGAGCCGTAGTAATGGCTTCGGGAACTTCGGCCATTGCCAAAGCGGGCAAAACACCCATTGGCACGGCAACGGCAGTTTTTGCGCCATATTTACGGGCAATATTCATTGCTTTCATGATATTTCCTTTAAGTGAGTTAAAAAAGTGTGCGCGGGCTTTTAAAGGCAGTCAGACCGCCCGCCGAGCCTGAATCTTTTACATTTCAGTCATAAAACCAAAGACGATAAAGTTGTCGCCTATCTCTTCTAATGCGGTTTCCACGGCTTCGTTTCTGTCGAAGAAAAAGCCCGCTTGGTTGATAAACGGCGTATGACCCACATCACCCGTATCAGACGGGTATAGGAAATCCCCTGTTTCCCGAGACTGCACTACATAAACGCGGGTTATCGTCATGGTTTAACCTTTGCTTTGTGTTCTTGGCCGAAAACCGATGATTTTCAGTTTTTGGCTTTTGCCGTTGGTTACCAGCTCAACGTTTAAATCGGCTTCAAAGGGAAATGATGCGCCTTTGAACTGTTCAAAGTTAATAGAGCCGCCGTAGTCGTATTCCGATGCCGAGCTGCCTAAAGCGTTGCCCTGACTCGCATCAAGCGGAGTGGAGACGATAACGCGGCAGTAATCAAAGGTTTTGCCGTCTATTTGGCCGTTGAAGCGCTTTACACCCATAATTTGACCTTGAATCTGCATCTGCATGATGGTTTTCCTTTCATAAATACACTGCACTTTCAGGCGGCAGCGTTCTGCCTTTTAAAACTTGCCGGAATATTGGTGATACGCCCAAGCCAAATAATCTTCTTCGTGCTTGTCTGAAATCAGCTTGGTCATTTTGCGTTTCTGTTCCAATGCCATTTCAACCAGCATTTGGGCGGATTCACCCGGTTTCAGACGGCCTTCATCTTCATGAACGGCGGGTGCGTGATTGAATTTGGCCGCGTAGTTTTCCATACTCAAACGCTTGGGCAATAAATCGTGTTCGGGTTCGAACATAGCCAGTATTTCGGCAGGCTGTTTGTTCGGAAACATGGATTTGGCGGCATTGATAGCGCGCCCGACTTGGTTTCGGGCGACTTCAATACAGCGTTCGAAAGTCAGATCGAGTACCTTTTTAACGGTTTCAATCCGTTGGGCTTTCTCTTGAAACTGTGAACAAATGGGATAGGCCCCGCCGAAGTATTCGCCCGGCACGGTCAGCACTTCAAAGGGAATAACAATATCTTTGGCTTTGAATTCGATTTCAAAACGCACCCACGGGCTTTGTTTGTCGCCCAACTGTTTGCCTTTTTCATACACGCGAACGTATTTGGACGATTCGCGCGAGCCGACATAGTAGGTTTTGCCCTTGCCGTTGTTGGATTCCCAATCGGTACCGACCGATTCGCCATCGGGCATCATGCGGTGATTGGTGAACTTGCCCGCCAGCCGGTCGGCTTTGGCCTGTTCGGGCGTGTATTCGCCGTTGAAAAAGTCTTTGGCAATATCGATGCGGGTAATCTTCGGGCGAACGGCTTGGGTGATGAACCGGTAAAGGCGGGATTCCCAGCCGTCTGAAGCGGCATTGCAGCCGGTGGCGGTAAGCTCTATCAGCATGGTGTTGTTTTGGCCGCCGAAGTGGACGCGCCCGTATTGGGCGTTATCGGTTCCCATCAGCCAGCAGGAATCATAGAAACGCCCACCCGTATGTTTGGCTTTTTCGGTAATGCCGAAGCCGAAAATATCGTTTAACGCCATTGATGCACGGACAATATATTCATCATCGGAAACGAGCGGATAACCGGCCAGCAGCGACAAAGTATCTTCGTGGATTGAAAAACTGATTTGGTCGATAAAGGCAGAATCTGCCTTACCGCGTCTTAACGGAATTTCCAGCAGACGGCCTTTGGAATCGGTCAGAAAGTGGGTGTATTTTTCAAACGCTTCCTGCTCCGCGCTTACGGCCGCTGCCGTTTCTGCTCCCCCCCCTGTTAGATAAGGGGGGCGCCATACCGGCGCATGAAGCCGCCTTTGGCGCGTCGCAAAGCCGCCGCCACCAAATACGGCTTCACGCGCTTTTTTTGCTTTGTCTTGGCTAATCATTCGGCAGACTCCCTATCCATGATTTGGCGCACGGCCAAACGCCCGTATTCGCAAGCCTGATTGACGGTTTTGACACGGTTCAGAGGATTGCAGATAGGAAAACAGACAGTACGGCTCGGATTGTCGTCTTTAAAAATGCGGACGATGTAGGATTTGGGGAAAAGTTCGGGTTCGGGTGTTACGGTGTAGTAGGCTGATGACATTTCAGACCCCTGAAAAATTCTGTTGTTCCGATTTGTCAAGGGGTATAATGTAAAAATACACCCCTTTTGTTGGGGTGCAATATATAAGGCCGTCTGAAAAAGCTGTTTCAGACGGCTTCGCAAACGCTATATTGCAAAGAAGCAAAACCGACAAACAAGACGCAAAACTCATCGCACGATACTGCAAGGCCATGAATCCCGAAGCATGGCAGCCGCAGCCGTCCGAACAAAGACACCTGCAGGAACTGACACGCTACCTATCGAGACTGAAGCGTTTGCGCGCCGCCGAACAAAACAAACGTCAAACCGCCCCCGGTTACCTGAAAGGCCATATACAGCAAACGATTGAGAATCTGACCAGCCAAATACAACAGGTAAAGGCAGATTTGCAGGCGTTCTATTCATCAAACCCGCGATACAGCGAAAACCGCCAACGCCTGAAAACCATAACGGGCATAGGCGAAAACACCGCCGCCGTTTTGCTCTCGACCATAACATCACGCTTTGATACCGCTGCCCAACTGGCCGCCTATTTCGGTTTGGGTCCAAAACGGCATCAGCCGGGAACAAGCGTAAACGGCAAAGAACGGATTTCAAAGGTAGGCAAGTCCGACTTAAGGGCAGCCCTATACATGCCCGCATCGGCCGCCTACCGCATGAACGCCTTTCCCGCCTTTATCGGCCGTCTGAAAGCCGGGAAAAAACCGCCGAAACTCATCATTGTTGCAATTATGCGAAAGCTCTTGACTATCGCTTTCCACATTTTGAAAAACCAAACGGAATACGACAAAACCCGTTACGGATTAACAGCATAAATTAACAATACCAAACAGAAAAATGCCCTACAAAAGCAGGGCACGGCTTGGTTGTTGCCGAAAGAATACATCAACGGCATTGACACTAAATACACTATCTTTGGTTGTTTGATGGTGAAAAAATTTCCCATCAAACAACGCTGCATCACGCTTTATTTAATTTACGCTTCGCCCTCGGATGCGCGCCATCGTAAACTTTGGCCAAATGATCGAAATCGAGTTTGGTGTAGATTTGCGTGGTCGATAAGCGGCTGTGGCCGAGCAGTTCCTGTACTGCGCGGATATCCTGTGCCGACTGCAGCAGATGGCTGGCGAAACTGTGGCGCAACATATGCGGCGAAATATGCTGCGGGCTGCCGTGGCGCAACGCCCAATCGCGCAGGCGGTTTTGAATCTGGCGTATGCTCAGGCGGCGGCCTGTTCTGCCGGTAAACAGCGCGGTTTCGCCGCCTGCTGCCGCCCGCTGCGGCAGATATGCCCGAACGGCTTCGATACTTTTACTGCCCAAAGGCACGCGGCGCTGTTTGCCGCCCTTCCCGGTTACCCCCACCCAGCCCTCTTCCAGCAGAATATCCTGCATATCCAATCCGTGCACCTCGGCCACGCGCAGGCCGCTACCATACATCAGCTCGAACAAAGCATGATCGCGCACGCTTAACAGCCCCTCGCCGCAACCGTTGTCGAGCAGGGTGTTGAGCGTTTCCTGCTCGACCGCCTTAGGCAGACGCTCCGGCTGCCGGGGGGCTTTCAAACCTTCTGTGGGGTCTGCCGCCAGCAAACCCTGCTGCTCCAACCAGCCGCAATACTGCCGCCAAACCGACAGTTTGCGCGCTATGCTGCGCTGGTGTGCGCCCAGTTGCGACAGTTTTTTCAAAGCCGCAACAAAATAGCGGCGGTGCAGGGTTTCACCGCCTGCATCGGGCGGCAGCAGTTTTTGAAGCTGTATCAGGTCGCGGCGGTAGGCAGCCACGGTGTGCGGCGACTTCCCCTGCTGCGCCAGCGTATTTAAATAAAGATTGCAATGATTGGCAAACTGTTCGGGAAACATGGTATCGAAGGCCGTCTGAAAAGATAAAATATTTCAATCAAAATTTTGATTTTTATAGAAAAATAAATTTTTCCAATGAAAACCGTGGTAACAAGTGTATGATTTAGGTAAAATCAAAATGCTTTCCTGTTTACATTTTAACAGAAAGCAGCCTTTACCAAACCGCCGGATTTCCCGATACAGCGCGGCAAACGGGGCGGAAATACACGGCATACGGCGGTTTTGCCGCAGCTCGGAATCAATAAAGGTGCCGACAACGGCGGCTTTGGCAGTTGTGTTTTATCGGGCGGTTGCAGGTTGGTTTTCAGACGGCCTCCCAATCCCTTTCTGCCCGGTAATGAGCCGTTCACGCATTTTCCATGCAGGGCGCAAGCTGCAGCCGGCAGCAGTTGCCAAAACCGGTTTGGCTGCCGTTTTAGGAGCCTGCATAATGGTGCTCTTTTAAGCTAAGGCGCAGCAACACCGCAGCGGGGCAGGCGGATTCACCATACCGGCCCGTGTTTCATCAATCTGATACAACGTTGGTGCGAAACCATGATTAGAATTAAAAAAGGGCTGGATCTGCCGATTGCAGGCCGGCCGGAACAAACCATCTACCCGGGCGCCGCCGTCAGCGAAGTGGCCGTACTCGGCGAAGAATATGTGGGTATGCGCCCTTCTATGAAGGTTCAGGAAGGCGACAAAGTTAAGAAAGGCCAAGTGCTGTTTGAGGATAAGAAAAACCCGGGCGTGGTGTTTACCGCTCCGGCCCCAGGCACAGTTGCCGCCATCCACCGCGGCAAAAAACGGGTATTGCAATCGGTGGTGATTGCCGTGGAGGGCGATGAGCAGGTTTCATTCGACCACTATTCCCCCGAAGCCCTCGAGCGTTTGAGCGGTGAAGAAATCCGCCGCAACCTGCTTGCCTCAGGCTTATGGACGGCATTGCGCACCCGCCCTTTCAGCAAAGTGCCTGCCGCCGATGCCGAGCCTGCCGCTATTTTCGTCAATGCGATGGACACCAACCCGCTCTGTGCCGACCCGCAAATCGTGATTCGGGAACGCGCCGATGATTTCACCCGCGGCTTATTGGTTCTGAGCCGCCTCACCGCCAATAAAATCCATGTCTGCAAAGCCGCCGGCGCCGATATTCCGGTTTCAGACGGCCGCAATATCGCCGTTCACGAATTCGGCGGCCCGCATCCGGCCGGCTTGCCGGGCACCCATATCCACTTTATCGAACCGGTTGGTGCCGGCAAAACAGTGTGGACGGTAAACTATCAAGACGTTATCGCCATCGGCCATCTGTTTGCCACCGGCGAATTAGACGTTTCGCGCGTGGTGTCGCTGGCCGGCCCGCAAGTCAAACAGCCGCGCCTGTTGCGCACCGTTTTGGGCGCGAAAATCTCCGACCTGACGGCGGGCGAATTGAAAGACGGCGAAAACCGCGTGATCTCCGGCTCGGTGCTCAGCGGCGCTGCCGCCGTCGGAGCGCACGATTATCTGGGCCGCTACCACAACCAGATTTCGGTGATTGCCGAAGGCCGTGTCAAAGAGCTGTTCGGCTGGGTGGTGCCCAGTGCCGGCAAATACACGGTTACCCGCACCACTCTCGGCCATTTCTTAAAAAACAAGCTGTTTGATTTCACATCGGCCGTCAATGGCGGCAAACGTGCGATGGTGCCCATCGGCACCTACGAGCGCGTGATGCCGCTGGATATCCTGCCTACCCTGCTGCTGCGCGATTTGATTGTCGGCGATACCGACAGCGCACAGGCTTTGGGTTGTTTGGAGCTGGACGAGGAAGATTTGGCACTGTGCAGTTTCGTCTGCCCGGGCAAATACGAATACGGCACGCTGCTGCGCAATGTGCTGGATAAGATTGAGAAAGAAGGCTGAATATGGGATTGAAACATTTTTTTGAAAAAATCGAACCCGATTTCCTGCCGGGCGGCAAACTCGAAAAATGGTATCCGCTCTATGAGGCAGTGGCCACCCTGTTATACACGCCCGGCACGGTAACGCGCAAATCCTCGCATATCCGCGATGCACTCGATTCAAAGCGCATGATGATTATGGTGTGGATTGCACTGTTTCCGGCCATGTTCTACGGCATGTATAACGTTGGTGCGCAATCGGTTGCCGCCGTCAACCATATGGGGCTGCTGGAACAAAACATCGCCGCCGACTGGCATTATGCGCTGGCGCATTGGCTGGGCATCAATTTGGGTGCCGATGCCGGCATTTTCAGCAAACTCTCGCTGGGTGCGGTATTCTTTCTGCCGATTTATGCGGTGGTGTTCGCCGTGGGCGGTTTTTGGGAGGTCCTGTTTTCCGTTATCCGCAAACACGAAATCAACGAAGGCTTTTTCGTTACCTCAATCCTGTTTGCCCTAATCGTGCCGCCCACCCTGCCGCTGTGGCAGGCTGCGCTGGGCATCACGTTCGGCGTGGTTGTAGCCAAGGAAGTGTTCGGCGGTACGGGTAAAAACTTTATGAATCCCGCGCTGGCCGGCCGCGCCTTTCTGTTTTTCGCCTATCCCGCCCAGATTTCCGGCGATGCCGTTTGGACGGCAGCAGACGGCTTTTCGGGAGCGACCGCGCTTTCCCAATGGGCAGTTGCGGGTTCAGACGGCCTGAAAAACGAAATCACCGGAGAGCCACTTGCCTGGATGGATGCCTTTATCGGCAATCTGCCCGGCTCGATGGGCGAAGTCTCCACATTGGCACTGATTATCGGCGGCCTGATGATTGTGTTTTGCCGTATTGCATCTTGGCGCATCATTGCCGGCGTGATGATCGGCATGGTGGCCACTTCGCTGCTGTTTAATGCCATCGGCTCAGACACCAACCCGATGTTTTCTATGCCGTGGTATTGGCATATGGTATTGGGCGGCTTTGCCATCGGTATGCTGTTTATGGCCACCGACCCGGTTTCCGCTTCGTTTACCAATGCCGGCAAATGGTGGTACGGCGGCCTTATCGGCATGATGTGCGTTTTGATCCGCGTGGTCAACCCCGCCTATCCCGAAGGCATGATGTTGGCTATTCTGTTTGCCAACCTGTTCGCGCCGATTTTGGATTATTTTGTTGCCCAGGCAAATATCAAACGCAGGAGGATCCGCAATGGCCAAGTTTGATAAAGACAGCTTCGGCGGCACGCTGGCGGTGGTGGTTGCCGTCAGCCTGCTGTGTTCGGTTATCGTGGCAGGTGCCGCGGTGGGTTTGAAACCCGCCCAAAACGAGAAAAAGCTGCTCGACAAACAGAGAAATATTTTGGGCGCCGCCGGCCTGCTTTCAGACGGCCTCGATGTGCCTAAAGTGTATGCCGAGCGTGTCGAGCCGCGCATCGTAGATTTGGCTACCGGCGAGTATGTAGAAGGCATGAAAGATTTCGATGCCCGCGCCGCCGCCAAAGATCCGCAGCACAGTATAAAAATCAAGCCCGAAGAAGATTCGGCAGGCATTCAAACCCGCGCCAAATACGCCGAAGTGTATTTGATTAAAGACGATTCCGGCAAAACCGGCCAAATCGTCCTGCCCATGCATGGCAGCGGTTTATGGTCGGTGATGTACGGCTTTGTTGCAGTCCGCCCGGACGGCAACACCATTAACGGCCTCACCTATTACGAGCAGGGCGAAACCGCAGGCTTGGGCGGCGAAATTGCCAATCCGCTGTGGCAAAAGCATTTTGCAGGCAAAAAACTGTATAACGATCAGGGCGGTGTCGCCATCCGCATCGGCAAAGGTGCCTCTTCCGACAAAGAACACGGTGTGGACGGTCTCTCCGGCGCCACCATGACCACCAAAGGCGTGCAGGGTTCGTTTCATTATTGGTTCGGTCAAAACGGCTTCGGCCCCTATCTGGCTAAAATCAAAGCAGGAGAATAATCATGGCTGATACAAAACGTTTGAAAGAACTCATGTTTTCTCCGGTTGTGAAAAACAACCCGATTGCCTTGCAGATTCTCGGCGTATGTTCCGCGCTGGCCGTAACCACCAAGCTGGAAACCGCCGTGGTAATGGCAATTTCAGTAGCGTTGGTAACCGGTTTTTCGAGCTTTTTCATTTCACTCATCCGCAACTACATTCCCAACAGCGTGCGCATCATCGTTCAGATGGCCATTATCGCTTCGCTGGTTACGCTGGTCGACCAAGTGTTGCAGGCTTTTGCCTATGAATTGTCCAAACAGCTGTCGGTGTTTGTCGGCCTGATTATCACCAACTGCATCGTGATGGGGCGCGCCGAAGCCTTCGCCATGAAAGAGCCGCCGCTCGAAAGCCTGATTGACGGCTTGGGCAACGGCTTCGGCTACGGCGTGATTTTGGTGATTGTGGCCGTTATCCGCGAGCTGGTAGGTTCGGGCAAGCTGTTCGGCACCACCATCATGCAAACCGTTCAAGACGGCGGCTGGTATCAGGCCAACGGCCTGTTTCTGCTTGCACCCAGCGCATTCTTTATCATCGCCTTCATTATCTGGGGTCTGCGCACTTGGAAACCCGAACAGGCGGAGGAATAATTCATGGAACACTATCTGAGCATTTTTGTGAAATCCATATTTATCGAAAATATGGCGCTCTCCTTTTTCTTGGGCATGTGTACGTTTTTAGCCGTATCCAAAAAAATCTCCACCGCTTTCGGTTTGGGCGTAGCCGTTACCGTGGTGCTGGCGATTTCGGTGCCGGCCAACCAATTGGTCTATTCGCTGGTGCTGAAAGACGGTGCCCTCATGCCGGGTGTAGACCTAACCTTTCTGCGCTTTATCACCTTTATCGGCGTGATTGCCGCCATTGTGCAGATTCTGGAAATGGTTTTGGACAAATACTTTCCCGCACTCTATAACGCGTTGGGGATTTTTCTGCCGCTGATTACGGTAAACTGCGCCATTTTCGGCGGCGTGTCATTTATGGTTCAGCGCGACTACAACTTCACCGAATCCATCGTTTACGGCACCGGCGCGGGCTTGGGCTGGATGCTGGCGATTGTGGCGCTGGCCGGCATCACCGAAAAACTGAAATACGCCGATGTGCCCAAAGGGCTGCGCGGGCTCGGCATCACGTTTATCAGCGCCGGCCTGATGGCTTTGGGTTTTCTGTCATTTTCCGGCATACAGTTATAAGGAGCGGCGCGCATGGAAATCATTTTAGGCATCGTGATGTTCACCGTCATCATTTTGGCCTTGGCCGTGATGATTCTGCTGACCAAATCCAAACTGGTGAGCTCGGGCGACATCACCATCACCATCAACGGTGAAGATGACAAAACCATCACTGTTCCAGCCGGCGGCAAACTGCTGGGCGCGCTGTCGGGCAAAGGCATTTTCGTGTCGTCCGCATGCGGCGGAGGCGGTTCCTGCGGTCAATGCAAAGTGGTGGTCAAAAGCGGAGGCGGCGACATTCTCCCCACCGAACTTTCCCATATCAGCAAGCGCGAAGCCAAAGAAGGCTGCCGGCTGTCGTGCCAGGTCAATGTGAAGAGCGATATGGACATCGCCCTGCCCGAGGAAGTGTTCGGCGTGAAAAAATGGGAATGCACCGTTATTTCCAACGACAACACGGCCACTTTCATCAAAGAGCTGAAACTGGCGATTCCCGAAGGCGAAGAAGTGCCCTTCCGCGCCGGCGGCTATATCCAAATCGAAGCCGAACCGCACACTGTGGCCTATAAAGACTTCGACATTCCCGAGCAATATCACGAAGATTGGAACAAATTCAACCTGTGGCGCTATGTTTCCAAAGTAAACGAGCCGATTGTCCGCGCCTATTCGATGGCTTCCTATCCCGAAGAAAAAGGCATCATCATGCTCAATGTGCGGATTGCCACCCCGCCGCCCAACAACCCCGATGTGCCGCCCGGCCAAATGTCGTCTTATATCTGGTCGCTCAAACCCGGCGACAAAGTGATTATTTCCGGCCCCTTCGGCGAATTTTTCGCCAAAGACACCGATGCCGAAATGGTGTTTATCGGCGGCGGCGCAGGCATGGCTCCGATGCGCTCGCATATTTTCGACCAGCTCAAACGTTTGAAATCCAAGCGTAAAATCAGTTTTTGGTATGGTGCCCGCTCCAAACGCGAAATGTTTTATGTGGAAGATTTCAACACGCTGCAAGCCGAAAACGACAACTTCCAATGGCACGTTGCCCTTTCCGACCCGCAACCCGGCGATGATTGGGACGGCTACACCGGCTTTATCCACAACGTGATTTATGAAAACTACCTCAAAAACCACGAAGCCCCGGAAGACTGCGAATTCTATATGTGCGGCCCGCCGATTATGAATGCCTCAGTGATTAAAATGCTGAAAGATTTAGGCGTGGAAGACGAAAACATCTTGTTAGACGACTTCGGCGGCTAAAGTTGCCATACGGCAGCAAACCTATCAGGCCGTCTGAAAATATTTCAGACGGCCTGTATCATTGTTCTACCTTAAAGAAACCACCATGCTTTGCCATACAAAAAAATCTATTCTCCGGCTGCTCGGGCTGCTGGTTACGCTGGGTGTCCTTTCCGCCTGTGGCGGGGCACCGGCAACGGCCACCGCGAGCGGAGAAACCATGGGCACCACCTACACGGTCAAATACCTTGCCGATTCCAAAGAGCCTTTGCCCGACCCCCAACAAATCCAAGCCGGCTGCAACAAGATTCTGCAGGAAATCAACCGGCAGATGTCCACCTATTTGGCCGACTCCGAAATCAGCCGCTTCAACCGCCTCAAAGCCGGCGAAGGCATGTCGGTTTCCGCCGACTTTGCCGCTGTGGTTCAAGAAGCATTGCGCCTGCACGCCCTCACCGAAGGCGGCCTCGATGTCACCATCGGCCCGCTGGTGAATCTGTGGGGATTCGGGCCGGACAAAAGCGTGATCCGTGCACCGACTGCCCAACAAATCAGCACCGCAAAACAGCAGGTGGGCATAGACAAAATCCGGCTGGAAACCAACAGGCCGTCTGAAAACAGCGCCTATTTAAGCAAACAGGCCGATGGGGGTTATCTGGACTTGTCTGCCATTGCCAAAGGCTTCGCCGTGGACAAACTGGCGCAGTATCTCGATAACGCCGGCATCGAAAACTATCTGGTCGAAATCGGCGGAGAATTGCGCGCCAGAGGCAGAAATCAAAACAACAAAGCTTGGAGCGTGGGCATCGAGCAGCCGCAGTTTGCTCGGCAGCAGGCCGCGCAAATTATTGTGCCGTTAAACAACCGCTCGCTTGCCACCTCGGGCGACTACCGCAACTTCCGCACCGATGCAGCGGGCAAGCGGCTTTCGCACATCATCGACCCCGAAAGCAAACAGCCTGTCCGCCATCATCTGGCCTCGGTGAGCGTGGTGGCCGACAACGCCGTTACCGCCGACGGCCTCGCCACCGGCCTTTTTGTGTTAGGCGAAGAAAAAGCGCTGGCCATTGCCGAAAAAAACCGTTGGGCGGTGTTTCTGATCATCAAAACCGCCGATGGTTTTAAAACCGAAATGTCCCCCGCTTTCAAAGAAATAGTAAAATAGCCGCTGCAAAGGCCATAACAAAGGCCCCCCCCACAAAAAGGATCACACCATGACAATCTTCTTCATCACCTTCTGCTTTTTTCTGCTGGTGATTCTCAGCATGGCACTGGGCTACATATTCACACGCCGCGAAATCAAAGGCAGTTGCGGCGGCATTTCCGCACTCGGCATGGAAAAAGTCTGCGATTGCGACACACCGTGCGCGCGCCGCAAAGCCGAATCGGCCAAACAGCAAAAAGCGGCTCCGTAACATGGCGTTGCCAAACGCCGCAAACCTGCACCGAAACAGCAAACAGGCTCTTATAGTTCCCCCCCCCCCCGCCCCCAACCGTGCGGCTGCCGGCTGTGCAGGAAGCTTTCAGCCGCTGTTCGGTACATATTGCATTCAAGATAGAGACGGGCAGCTTCCCATGAATACAAAAACATGCAAAGCCTGTTCCTCCAAACACCGGAGGGCTATGCACGCATCGCAGGGCTTGCCGCCTGCGTGCTGGCCTCGACAGCAGTAGCCAGCCCGGGCACAAGCGGTTGCCACAGGCGTGCCGCAAAAGATTTGCCGCACACCCGCTTGCAGGCCGGCAAAGCCTACATGGAGGTGCAGCTGGCAAGCACCTACCACCAGCGCCAAACCGGTCTGATGCACCGCACAGACATGCCTGCCGATGAAGGTATGCTGTTTGTTTTTCCGCAAACGGCCATACAATGCTTTTGGATGAAGAACACACCCCCTGCCTTTAACGGCGGCTTTTGTGGCAGCAGACGGCACCATCGTCAATTTGGCCGATATGCAGCCGTTTAGCGGGCAAAACCACTGCTCAACCAAGCCCGTTGCCTATGTGCTTGAAATGCACCGGGGCTGCTTCAAACGCCACGGCGTGCACCCCGGCATGCGGTTGGAAGATGTGCAGGGGCAGCTGTTTCAGCAAATGCGCTAACAACGCTGCACAGGCCGCGTCTGCCTGCACGGGGCGGGATTATTTTTCAGACGGCCTGAAACTTTTACCCACCCCGAAACAAAAAGCGGCCCAAAAACCCCGGCTATCGTGAACCCCTTCATTTCGGCACAAGGCAAAACCGCAGACAGTATGGAACCAACTCTGTTGCCGCTTCAGTGGCTTGCACAATCGCTCTTTGAACTAAAACGCAGCAATGCTGTAACGGAAATGAAAAGAGACGCTCTAAAACCTATCCCGGTTTGCATTTATTTTTCTATAAAAAACCGCAAACTGTCGCAATGCCGTAGCGGAATAAATATAAAGCGGATAGGCATGCTGACAGCCACCGCTCACCATCATTACAACGCGGCGGGATGCAAACAACACAGCCCCTACCAAGCAGGGCAAGACTGTGTGATTTTCAAACGTTCGGCAATGTTTTCTGCAGCCCAATCTTTGCCTTTATTCAATTCAATCTATTTTACCATCTGATTTTATCGGGATAATAAACAGGCCGTCTGAAAACTGTTTTTCAGACGGCCTGATTTTCAAGCAAAACAATCCGGCGGTTTAAAACAGGCCGTGAATCACGCCGTTTTCGTCCACATCGATTTTTTCGGCAGCAGGCGCTTTGGGCAGGCCGGGCATTTTCATCATATTGCCGCACAGGGCAACGATAAAGCCTGCACCGGCCGACACGGTGATGCCGCGCACATGGATGGTGAAGCCTTCGGGTCTGCCCAAAAGTTTGGCATCATCGCTGAGTGAATATTGGGTTTTGGCCATACACACAGGCAGTTTGTCCAAGCCCAGTTTTTCGAGCGAAGCGATTTCGGCAGCGGCTTCGGCACTGAATTCGACACCGGCGGCACCATAAACCCTCTGCGCAATGGTGCGGATTTTTTCCTGAACCGGCCGCCCGGTATCGTAGGCAAACTGAAAATGGTTGGGCCGGGTTTCGACTGCTTCCACCACTTTGCGCGCCAAATCTTCGCCGCCTGCCCCGCCCCTGCCCCACACTTCGGTCAGCGACACTTCCACACCCTGCTGCGCACAGGCCGTCTGAATCATTTTCAGCTCGGCATCGGTGTCGGACACGAAACGGTTGAGTGCCACCACCACCGGCAGGCCGAACACGTTTTTCAGATTGTCGATGTGTTTGAGCAGGTTGGGCAGGCCCTTCTCCAGCGCACCCAGGTTTTCTTCGCCCAGTTTGGCGCGTTCGGCGCCGCCGTTGTATTTGAGCGCACGCACGGTGGCCACCACCACGGCGGCATCGGGTTTCAAACCGGCAAGGCGGCATTTGATGTCGCAGAACTTTTCCGCGCCCAAATCCGCGCCGAAGCCTGCTTCGGTTACCGTGTAATCGCCGAGGTGGCGGGCAGTGCGGGTGGCAATCACCGAATTGCAGCCGTGTGCGATATTGGCAAAGGGGCCGCCATGCACCAGCGCGGGCGTGCCCTCGATGGTTTGCACCAAATTGGGTTTGACGGCATCTTTCAGCAAGGTCGCCATCGCGCCGTGGGCTTTGAGATCGCGCGCATAAACGGGGCTGCCGTCTTTGGCGTAGGCAACCAAAATATTGCCTAAACGCTGTTTAAGGTCGGCCAAATCTTTGGCCAGACAGAACACCGCCATCACTTCGGAGGCTACGATGATGTCGAAACCGTCTGGGCGCATCACCCCGTCAACCGGCTTGCCCATGCCGCCGATAATATTGCGCAACTGGCGGTCGTTCATATCAACCGCGCGCCGCCACAATACGCGCTTGGGGTCGATATCGAGCGCATTGCCCTGATAGATATGGTTGTCGAGCATGGCCGCCAACAGATTATTGGCCGCGCCGATGGCGTGAAAATCGCCGGTGAAATGCAGGTTGATGTCTTCCATCGGCAGCACTTGCGCGTAGCCGCCGCCCGCAGCACCGCCTTTCACGCCGAACACAGGCCCCAGCGAAGGCTCCCGCAGGGCGATAACGGTTTGTTTGCCGATGCGGTTGAGTGCATCGGCCAAGCCGATGGTAACGGTGGTTTTGCCTTCGCCGGCCGGCGTGGGGTTGATGGCGGTAACCAGCACCAGCCTGCCTTGTTTGGGCGGCAGTGCGGCGGTGTCGGCAGGGTTGATTTTGGCTTTATAATGGCCGTACGGCTCGATTTGCTCGGGCTTCAGGCCGATTTTGGCAGCGATTTCGACTATCGGCCGCATGGTGGCGGATTGGGCGATTTCAGCATCGGTTTTGTAGCTCATGGTGCGCTCCTGACTTTCCTGTAAACAATGAAACAGCGTTATTATAGGTGTAACGGCGAAATAATGCCTGCCCGCAGATAAAACTTTCAGACGGCCTTGCCGCAGCGCGGCTTGCTATACTGCAATTTTTGTCGGCCGCCTGCCCTTCAGGCCGTCTGAAACGCCGCCGGCACGGTGAAACACAATAAAGCAGGCAAAGCACCCAAACCGCAGCAACAGCATAAATACCGCCCGTTCCAATCCGCTTGAAAATACACCGTGCCGCTTATATTGCCCGCTCCACGCCGCCTTGTGCTGATGGTTACAAATTCACTATGACACGGCAAAAGGGCCGCGCCGTATCGCTTTTATCGGGTTTTACCCTGTTTTCACAAAAGGTGCCGCAATGGCTTATTCATGGTTTTACTTGGCATTGGCTTCGGCCTGTTTTGCCGCGCTCACGGCAATTTTCGCCAAAGCAGGCCTGCAAGGCATCGATTCGGACTTTGCCACCTTTATCCGCACATTGGTGATTATCGCCGCGCTGGCGGCTTTTTTGAGCTACACGGAAAAATGTCAGAATGTGGCCGGATTCACGGGTAAAAACCGGCTGTCTCTGGTATTGTCCGGCCTGGCCACAGGCGCATCGTGGCTGGCCTATTTCAAGGCTTTGCAGTTGGGCAATGCTTCGCAGGTGGCACCGGTGGACAAATTCAGCCTGGTGCTGGCGGCGCTGATGGCGGCGGTGTTTTTAGACGAACGCCCATCCGCCCAAGCATGGCTGGGTTTGGGGCTGGTAACGGCGGGCGTGCTGGTGCTGACATTGAAACACTGAGGCGGCCGAGACAGCACCGACCGCAGCCTTTTCCCGCATATAGCGAATCTACTTACCCCGTTACAGCGTTGCTGCACATTAGCTCAAAGAGAACGATTTTGTAAACCGCTAAAGCGGCAACAGAATCGGTTCCGTACTGTTTGCAGTGTCTCCGGCTTGCTGCCTGATACCGAAAATTCATTGAATCCACTATAATCCGGCCGTCTGAAAACCGATTGTTCCGCCGTGTCTGCAACCTTTGATCTGGATATTTTTTTGAAAAACCTGCCCAACCTGCCGGGCGTATACCGTATGCTCGATAAAAACGCCCGGGTGCTTTATGTGGGCAAAGCCGTCAATCTGAAACGGCGCGTTTCGGGCTATTTTCAAAAAAGCGGCCATTCGCCGCGCATTACGCTGATGGTGAAGCAAGTTTGCACCATCGAAACCACCGTTACCCGCTCCGAAGCCGAGGCGCTGATTCTCGAAAATAATTTAATCAAAGCCCTCTCGCCCAAATACAATATTCTGTTCCGCGACGACAAATCCTACCCCTACCTCATGCTCAGCGGCCACGCCTTCCCGCAGATGGCCTATTACCGCGGCACGCTCAAAAAAACCAACCAATATTTCGGCCCCTACCCCAACGGTTACGCCGTGCGCGACAGCATACAGGTGTTGCAGAAAGTATTCCGTCTGCGCACCTGTGAAGACAGCGTGTTCGAACACCGCGACCGCGCCTGCCTGCTTTACCAAATCCGCCGCTGCTCCGGCCCCTGCGCCGGCCACATCAGCCGGGAAGACTATCAGGCCGGCGTGCGCGAAGCCGTAACCTTTCTCAACGGCAAAACCGGCGAGCTCACCCAAGTTTTGCACCATAAAATGCAGCAGGCTGCCGAACGGCTCGACTTTGAAGAAGCCGCCCGCTACCGCGATCAGATTCAAGCACTCGGCCTGGTGCAGAGCCGACAGTTTATCGACAGCAAAAACCCCGACAGCCCCAACGATATCGACCTGCTGGCACTGGCCGTGGAGGGCGGCAGCGTGTGCATCCATTGGGTGAGCATACGCGGCGGGCGGCACGTGGGCGACAAAAGCTTCTTTCCCGATGTGCGCCACGACCCCGAACCCAACGGCCAAGACTACGCCGAAGCCTTTATCGCACAACATTATTTAGGAAAAAGCAAGCCCGATGTCATCATCAGCAACTTTCCCCTGCCCCAAGTGCTTCAGACGGCCTTAAACCAAGAACACGGCAGACAAATTCAATTCATCACCAAAACCATAGGAGAGCGCAAAGTGTGGCTGAAAATGGCCGAGCAAAACGCCCGCATCGCCATCAACCAACACCACCTGCAACACAGCAGCCGGCAAAACCGCACCGAAGCACTCGCGCACATACTCGAAATCGATTCAGACGGCCTACAAAGGCTCGAATGCTTCGACATCAGCCACACCCAGGGCGAAGCCACCGTTGCCTCCTGCGTGGTATACGATGAAAACAACATCCAACCCTCCCAATACCGCCGCTACAACATCACCACCGCCAAAGCAGGCGACGACTACGCCGCCATGCGCGAAGTGCTCACCCGCCGCTACAGCAAAATGGCCGAAGCCCAAGCCAACGGCGAAAGCGTCAAATGGCCCGATGCTGTGTTAATCGATGGCGGCAAAGGCCAAATCAACGTAGCAGTAGCAGTGTGGGAAGAATTGGGGCTGACCATTCCGCTGGTCGGCATCGCCAAAGGCATTGAACGCAAAGCCGGCCTGGAAGAACTGATTCTGCCCTTTTCCGGCCGCACCTTCCGCCTTCCGCCCCACAGCCCCGCCCTGCATCTTTTACAGACTGTGCGCGATGAAGCCCACCGCTTCGCCATCACCGGCCACCGCAAAAAACGCGAAAAAGCCCGCATCACCTCCTCATTGAGCGGCATTCCCGGCATCGGCAGCAAACGCCGCCAAGCCCTGCTCACCCGTTTCGGCGGCCTGCGCGGTATCACCGCCGCCAGCGTAGAAGATCTCGCGCAAGTAGAAGGCATCAGCCGCGCACTCGCCGAAAAAATCTACGACAGCCTGCATTAAAACCGGCAGATATCCGCCCCCATCGTTTAATTACAGACGGCCTCCATACCACGCCCATGAGCCCAAGTCCGCCTGAAAAAAGCCGCCTGAAAACCACCTGCACATGAAAATTTATCAAACGATAGCCGATCCATTGAAAATAGGGGCATATTACCTGCCTGTCTCTCTTGAAGCCGCGATAAATCGGCTCGATTTTTGAGATAAAGCATTTTTGATTTTGTTTCACACCGTGCAACATTGTTTCAAATCCTGCCACACAAAGGCAGGATTTTTTGCATCATCCGAAACTACGTGCTGGGATTGCTGGGCTCTTTTTGCATGGTACGGCATCATGTGTTCATCGAATAAACAAACACCGAAGGAAAAACATCATGATTATCCCCGCCCCTCAAAATGAAGACTACGGCTTTTTCGGCACCATCGGCCTGCATCACGCCCCGCAGGAGTTTTGGAAACTGGCCGTGAGCGAAATTTGCAAAGCTACCCGCGAACACGCTGAAGACGTGGCTTTGTTTTTGGACAGCCGCCACGGCCGTCATTTTGCAGATGATGTTTTAAACGGCCTGCACAACGGCTTGAGCCGTCAAGAAGCGGTAACGGCAGAAACCGGCAAGTGGAGCCGCATGGACTTTCGATCGCCGCCTTGCCCGGGAAACCGGCCTGCCGCAAACCACACCATACCTGCGCGGCCTGATTGCGGTTTTGGCCGCCCGGTAAGGTAAAATTCCCGATGTCGGGAATTTTACCCCGTTCAGTCATTGCAGATGACCAGCTCGCCGCTGGTCTTTTGCGTTTTGTCGCGGCCGACCGAATACGCCAGCTCCAAACGGGTGATGCTGAAATCCTTAAACAGCTCGAGAATATCCGGGTGGTCGTTGATGGAGAGCATAACTTTGCCTTTACTCTCCGCCATCACTTTGGCCCGCCGCTCATACTGCGCCCAATCAAGGCGCGGTCATAGCCTGCAAGCTGCCAATACGGCGGGTCGGCATAGAAGAAGATATGCTCGCGGTCGTAGCGTTTGAAGCATTTTTCCCAGGGCTCGTTTTCGATATAGACACCGTTGAGCCGCTGCTGTGCGGCTTTCAGACGGCCACGCTCGGCAGCCCGCACCGGCTCAAAACCATCTACTTAACCAATATGCAGTCGGCCTACATGGCCACCGCTATGCCGAACGTTGATGCCCGCTTTGGTGCAGACTGCGGCATCGACTTCATCGACCACTGTGGGGTTTTCTTTCAGCCACACGCGCACATTGTCTTTATCTTGGCCGATTTTGGCGCCGTTGTAGGCATGCCATGTGCCGGATTTTTCAACGATGCCGTATTTCACGCCCAAATCCACAAGTTCGCCTTCCCAACTGATGCCTTCGCCGTAGAGAATATCAAATTCGGCTTGTCGGAAAGGCGGGGCGACAATGATGAAGAGCACCGACACCCACCCTATTGGGAGTACGCCGCCATCAAAGATGGGCGCACCCGCGAAAGCCACCGCCTGCTGCACGGCAAGGTGTACGCCGCCACTGACCCGGTTTGGGATACCCGCTATCCGCCGCTGGATTACCGTTGCCGCTGCCGCGTCAAACCGCTCTCCGAAGCGCGCGGTGCGGCCAAAGTGCTGCCCAGCCCCAAATTGGAAACGATAACGGTCGATATCCGCACCAACGAATACACCGGCGAAGAGCGCTATGCCCAACGCACCGGCATCCGCATCAACGGCACCTTTGTGGCACCCAACGCCGGCTTCAATGCCAATCAGGGCAAAGCCATGCTCAGCCGCATGGCGCGGGTGGCCGCCGAAAAAGCCCGGGCCGTCCACCCCGACATCGCCCGCACCGCCATGAAAGAGCTGGCGGCAGACAAACGTTTTAAAAACAGCCTACCCAAAGCCGTGCTGGCTTGGGTGTTGGATTTACTGAAAGGGTAAAGATGGCAGAGTTGGACTTAAGCCGGGATATTTATCGGGCAGCCTACACTATTGAAGACAGTGTGGATGTGGGAAGAAATTTAAAAGACGACAACACCATAGTGTTGGACTTCGGGGAAATCAACGTCATCATTGACGATTTTCAAGCATTGGATATGATGCGGAAACTCGCCGCATTTTTTAATTATAAACTGGTGGATTTAGATGCTTGAAATCAGCTTAGATGCCAGTCAACTCGAACACGGTCTCAGCCAACTGTTGAAAAACGCCACCGACACCCGCCCCGTGATGCGTGCCATCGCTACCGAAATGGTCTCACTCACGGAAGACAACTTCGAAAGTGAGGGCTGGGGTGGGCAAAAATGGAAGAGAAGCCGGCGCGTTGCCGACAACGGCGGCAAAACCCTGCAATTATCCGGCCGGATCGCCGCCGGCATCAGCACCCAGATCGGAAACGGCTTTGCCCGTATCGGCAGTAATAAAAAATATGCCGCCATCCACTACTTCGGCGGTAAAATCGAAGCCGAAAAGAAACTCATCGACACCGCCATCGCCATCGAATCCCTCAAAAGCGGCCTTTAAAAATAAAACGGGCAATCTGCCCGTTCACTTTATTTCACTAGTAACATTGTTTCAAGTCCACTATTCCATAGTATCCACCACCATCTGGCTGAATCCCATTTAGCTCAGAGACTCTTGTATATTTATCTCAATGGGTTTCAATTTTCGCTTCAATATTATCTCCTATACTTTTCATATGTTTTACAAACAAATTCATTAGAATAATGATAACAATAGTAAGAAAATAATTTAGGTTTGAATATAAATCCTTTGTATTAAATTTTCTTCCATCCATTTGGGGATAAGTAAGTTTTATTATATCTTTGGTCAAATAACAAAACAACACAGCCCCACTCCTTCGCAACCTTGCTGTTGCCAACACAGAGCAGGAAAACAAACAGCCGCACCCCATGCCGTTTCAGACGGCCTCGGTTGCGGTGGCTGCAAAAAATGGTTGCCATTTATAGTTTCCTACGCCGGTATTTGCCGTATCAGGTTCACGGGCATCTCAGCCGCCCACCAGGCAGCGCCCCGACTAACTCAATAAAAATAAAAATATGATGAAATTACCGCAAAAAGTGTAAGTCTAGGCTACCGTCCCAAACCAAAAGCAGAACATCGGCCAAGCTTTGCATAACTGAAGTCTGCATGCATCTCATTTAAATGAGAGAACGCAGATCGGCAATCGCGACAGATTGCGAAAATGAATATAACATACGATAACAAAAGAGTATCCAAGAAAATTACTTGGATATTTTGTACCGGAGGCCACCGCACATGCGGCTGCCGGCATTCTAGATAGTCGGCCCAATACGGCTATTCTTTTTTATTGACTACACAAACCGTCTCATTATCAGCCATCATGTAGCTTGGGAAACAGATCAGTTTTTTGAGGGCTCAGCAGGGTTGGATGAGAACTGCTTCGACAGCAAGCGTAAAAAAGTGCGACAGGCAAAGTAGTGGTTTTCGGCATTCTCAAGCATTTCGGCAAGGTTGATACGGTCATGGCAAACCACACCAAAAAAAGCAAGCTTGTGCCTTACGCAAATGTAACAAAATTTACCGGAAATTTTTTCACTTGTTTTTGAAATAAGGTAAGTTTCGTTTTAACTTTGGAACACCAAAACAGCCGCTACCACTCCGGAGCTTTAGCATGATATTTGCGGCTGATTTAGCGCAGTCCCCAATTTTATTTGCCTGCAAAATACATACCGTGGTTGATGCGGAAATGGTTAAACTCACAAAAATCCAATACGCCATAATCTCTATAAGGGTGATTTTCAATGCTTTTGAATAACCCCGGTAGAGTGCCTCAAAATTTTTGAAGGGTTGCGGCTTGTTGGTTTATGACGGTACTGCGCCTGCTGCCAGTATATTCCGCAGTTTTTTCAACTCTTCCCAAGCCTGTTTTTTCAGATGCGGCTGCCGCAACAGGCGGGCGGGGTGGGGAACGGTAAATGCGGGTGTGCTGCCGCACAGTTGCGCGATGGTTTCGGCGTAGTGCGGCTGCGAAAACACCTGTCCCAAAAACAGTATTGCCTGCGCCCGTGATGCAGCGAGTTCGGCCTGCATTTGCGGCAGTGCGGCGGCCATCTGCCCGGGCGGCGGCTCGGGGGTGAACACGGCGGCGGCTTTTATCCAGCTGGTTTTGTGGACATCGGCCGCCTTCAGGCCGATGGCGGCGAGCATATTGTCAAGCAGCACGCCTGTGTTGCCGCTGAACAGCCGGCCTATGGCGCTGTCTTCCGGGGCGGGGCAGATGCTGACCGCCATTACAGCAGCAGGCTGTATCTCGGCATCGTGCATCAACGGCATGATGTAGGCGGTGTTTTCAGACGGCATTTCCCGCGTTTCGGGCAGCACGGGTTCAGACGGCTTGCCGACTGGCGCAGCTATGTTTTTTTCAGGCGGCCTGCCGTGCGCAAAATGGCCGTCTGAAACTTTGGCAGCGGATTTGACGGCAGCCGTTGCCGCCAAGCGCGCGGTTGCGGCGGCCGGCGTGCGGGCTGCGGGTTGAGGCGCGACAGTAGTTTGCAGTGGTGTTTGGGGTGCGCCCTGCGGGATATGCGCGGCGGTTTCGGCAGGCAGCACTTTTGCACCCTTGTTCAGCCACATCGGCCCCAAGCCCAGTGCTTCGTGCAAATGCAGATAACGGCTGCTTAACATAATTTCTCCATTAAAACAGCATCTTCCCACGCACCTCCGGGCAGCGGGTAATAGGCTTTGCGGCGGCCGTATTCGCTGAAACCGTGTTTGCGGTAGAGCGCCTGCGCGGCAAGGTTGGCGGCGCGGACTTCCAAAAACAGCCGCTCGGCATGCTGCACCGCAGCCGTATGAAACCATGCCGCCATCAGCCGCGAAGCCAAACCGGCGCGGCGGCGAACGGGGGCGGTGGCAATCAGATGCAGCTCCGATTCGCCGCACAAGGTCTGCCACACGGCAAAGCCGCCGATGGTGCCATCGGCTTCAGCCAACACGGTTACGCTGTCGAAACGGTTGTTTAAGGCCGTCTGAAACTGCGCAGCAGACCACGGCGACGGGTTGCATTGCGCATCGAGTGCGGCCAGCGCGGAGCAGTCTGCGGGCAAGGCGGGACGGATAATCACAGCGCGCCCTTTTGTTCGGCCTGCTCTTTGGCGGTGAGCGCGATTTTATTTCGCACATACAGCAAGCCCGCACGGGCGGCATCGGTGGCGGGGTAGCGTCCGCTTGCGGCCAGGTCGAGATAGTCTGCCGCAGTGGGCATCTGCGCCGTGCCGCCAAAGGGTGGTTTCTCGTTCAGCGCAAAGGCATTGCCTATCCCCTGCGGTTCGGCGCAAGCTGCCGGCGGCGCGATGTCTGCGGCTTTGCCTATTTGGTAACCGCTCAGGCGGCGGTGGTTTTCGGTGTCGAACCAGGCATAAAACACTTCGCCCATGCGCGCATCGGTGGCCGCCAATACACACGGTGCGCTGATTTGGTATGCCACCGCATCCAAACACGGCACGCCGACAAGCGGCAGGTTGAACGGTGCCGCCAAGCCCTGCGCCACGCCTGCGCCGATGCGCAAACCGGTAAATGCGCCGGGGCCTTGTGCGTAAACAATTCCGCCCAAACCGGCCGCCGTGATGCCTGCTTCGGCCAGCAGCGCGCCGATGTGCGGCAGAATCAGCTCAGACTGGCGGTTGCCTGCGTTTTCGTGGCGGAGCAGGGTTTGCCCGTCCGCGCGCAAGGCCAGCGACAGAAACGGAGTGCTGGTGTCGATGGCTAAAACGGGGCGGGAAAAGTCGGCTTGCATGGCGGGCAATCGAAAGTGGTCGGACGGGGCATTATACCTGAGGCAGGGGCAATTTATCAGCGTGCCGGAAGCGGCCGGGGCTGTTTCGGCATTCAAGCCGCAAGAAGTTTGTCTGTCGTTGTTTCCGTGCCGGGCAACTGCAACATTCGGCGTCTGTGTCGGTTTCACCGGTGCTTCAATAGGTTGGCCGGTTTGATTCAGGTTCCCGCCGGCACGGGAATGGCGGCATTTCAGCCTTTCAGACGGCCTGCAAACCATACGGGTGATGGCGTACCGATGGTATTTGCGCGGCGGCATTACCGGTTTTTGCCCGAAGAGAGCGGTTGTGAAACCGCTGAAAGGGCAGCGGAACCGGTGCCGCATTATCCCGTTGCCGCAGCGTGCCGCCCGGTGTTGAAACCGTGCATTCAGGATGGGCGGGTAATTTTGATACAGAAAAATACTTTGGCTGATGGTTTTTTAAGCGGATGTGTAAGTATTGTGTATGATTGTGTTAAAATTTGCTGTGCAAACATAAAGCACAAACAATCGGGCAGGCCGTCTGAAGAATTTTCAGACGGCCTGAATATACCCCGCAACCCATTTGACAGCCCTCTGATGAATACCGACATACAACACGCACTACAACAGCTCAACACGCTGATTCTAGGGAAAGAAAACGTTTTACAGCAACTGTTTGCCGCCGTGCTTGCCGGCGGCCATGTTTTGCTCGAAGACGTGCCCGGCGTGGGCAAAACCACGCTGGCACACGGCGTGGCGGCAGTTTTGGGCCTGGATTACCGCCGTGTGCAGTTTACCAACGATATGCTGCCCTCCGATCTGCTGGGCATCAATGTTTACCGCCCCAACGAAGGCCGGTTTGAGTTCCACCCCGGCCCTGTGTTCCATCACTTTTTATTGGCCGATGAAATCAACCGCGCTTCGCCCAAACTGCAATCGGCGCTGCTGGAAGCGATGGAGGAGCGTCAGGTATCGGTGGACGGGCAAACCTACGCGCTGCCCGGGCCGTTTATCGTGATCGCCACCCAAAACCCCGCCGAACAGCTCGGCACCTTTCCCCTGCCCGAATCGCAACTCGACCGCTTTATGATGCGCCTGAGCATGGGCTACCCCGCCGCCGATGCCGAAAAACGGCTGTATGCCGAAGGCAGCGGCCGCCGCAACCTGCCTGCACTTCAGGCCGTTTGCGATGCCGCAACGCTCGCACAATGGCAGCGGCAGGCCGCGCAGGTGAAATGTTCGCAGGCGGCCGCCGATTATGTGTACCGCCTTGTGCAGGCCACGCGCCAACCCGGCCGTTTCGTGATCGGCTTAAGCCCGCGTGCGGGTTTGGCGGTGGTGGCCGCGGCCAAGGCGCGGGCGTTTATGCTGGGCAGGCCGCATGTGCTGCCCGAAGATATAAAAGCCGTGTGGGTGCCGGTGGCCAACCACCGTTTGCAACCCGTGCAGCAGGGTTTGACCGGCGCACAGATTCTCGCGGATCTGCTCAATCATGTTGCCGTTGCCTAAACGCCGTCTGAATGCCGTGCAGGAGGGGGCTGCTTCTGCCGCCGCGCTGCATTGCCGCCCTACCCGCTTGGGGGTGGGGCTGGCGGTAACGGTGCTGCTGTTGTGGCTGGTGGGGCTGAACTATCAGGTTAATCTGGCTTATGCCGCCGCTTTCTGGCTGGCGGGGTTTTTGCTGGTGTCGGTGCTGCTCAACCTGCGCCAGCTTTCGGTTTTTCAGATAACGGCGGAGATGCCGGCCGAAGTGTTTGCCGGCGGCCATGCCGTGCTGGAGCTGACCGCTGCCGGCAACACCCGCCGCCTGCTGTGGTTGTGCAGCGGAGATGATTTGGCTGATACGCACACGCCGCCTGCAAAATTGTGGCAGGCCTGGCATATCGGTTCAGACGGCCTGCCTGTTTTTCAATGGCGCATTCCCGCCCTGATGCGCGGCTATCTGCGCATACCGCCGCTGCATGCGGCCTCGGTGGCGCCGTTCGGCGTGAGCATGGTGCAGTGCGTGCGGCGCTGGTCGGACGAAGCAGTGGTGTTTCCCGCACCCGTTCCCCACGATGTGCCCGATATACCCGCCCGCAGCGGTGAAGCCGACCGGCAGCGCCCGCCCGCGCAGGGCGGCGGCGATTTGGCCTATTTGCAGATGCACCAACAGGGCGCATCGTTGCAGCACGTTGCCTGGAAAACCTATGCCAAAACCGGCGAAATGCTCGACAAACGCTTTGAAGAGCCGCAACAGGCCGCCCGCAACACCATTATTTCCTATGCAGACTACCCCGCCGTCAGCGACAAAGAGCGCTTGGCGGGCTTGCTGTGTTTCCGTGTGCTTGAAGCCGAACGCCTCGGCCTGCCGTATTCGCTGGAGCTGCCGCAGCGGCTGATTTCCCCACAGCACGGCCAGCGGGAAAAGTGTTTGACGGCGCTGGCATTGTGGTAGCGGCAAACGGCGCGCATCGGGCCGCCGGCGGGTGCCCCGGCTCAAAGAGAACGGTTTTGCAGGCCGCCGGCATTGCGGCGGTCTAAAACACACCGATCCTCAATAGCCGGCTCCGTATTTGACATCATAACTGTGTTGGCCGGTTGGGTATGGGTGTCGTCAGATCGGCCGGACGGTAAAACCGGCTTACCCTTGATTCATTGCGGCGCGGTTACACTCCGGTTTGCCGAGAGCGGCTTTGCAGGCCGCCCAAGCGGCAGCAAAATCAGGTTCCATACGCCCACACGACCTTGCTGAGCGATACCGGAAACATGTGAATCCGCTATATAAAGGCCGTCTGAATCGCGGCCGTCTGAAAAGCCATATTGAACCCATAACATTATGCTGATTGCCAATCCTTCTTTTCTGCAACAGCCGCCGCCTCGAGCGGCGGCATTTGTGGTGCTGGCCGCCCTGCTGTGGGCAGCGCTGCCATTGGCTGTTGCGCTGCCTAGCGCGGTTACGGCGGTATTCGGCGGCTTGTGGCTGCTGCGGCTGGCCTTACTGAAAGCCGGTATCGGCCGTGTGCCGAAAGCGGTGTTGCTGTTATTGGCATCAGCGGCCGGCCTGCTGGTGTGGCAGCAACTCGGCACCGTAGTCGGGCGCGAAGGCGGCGTGGCGTTTTTATTGTTGCTGGTGATGCTCAAAGCGTTTGAAAGC
This sequence comes from Neisseria musculi, assembly GCF_014297595.2. Classification (NCBI taxonomy): domain Bacteria; kingdom Pseudomonadati; phylum Pseudomonadota; class Betaproteobacteria; order Neisseriales; family Neisseriaceae; genus Neisseria; species Neisseria musculi. The sequence goes on from NZ_CP060414.2 coordinate 979,446, forward strand.
AGCAGCCGGCGCGATTGGCAGGTGCTGCTGCTGGCTATGCTGTTTTTAATCGGGTCATCGGTGTTGCTCGACCAAAGCCTGCTTATCGGCATATGGTTGCTGCCGGCGCTGCCTGCCGTCAGCCTATGTTTTGCCGTGTTGTGCGGGTTAGGCGGCAGGGAGGCGTTCAAACGCAGTGTGCAGGCACTGTTGCTCACCTTGCCACTGACGATGGTGATGTTTGTGGCGGTGCCGCGCCTGAGCGAGCCCCTGTGGCGCATTCCGCAGCAGGCGCAGCAGGCCGAAACAGGCTTGTCGGAAACGATGGAGCCGGGCAGCATCAGCAATTTGGTGCAGAGCGGCAGATGGGTGGCCAACATCACTTTTTCAGACGGCTTCAAACCGCAGCGCAGCGATTTATATTGGCGCGCCGTTATCATGGGCGAATTTGACGGCACGCGCTGGCAGGCGCTTAACGGCAACCACATTGACGAAGCCCGCTCCGCCCCGTCCGAACGCACCGTTGCCTACCAGATGATTATCCGCGACCAAAACGGCGTTTTACCCGCGTTGGACTACCCCGCAGCAGAGCTGCCCGCAGGCGTGGAGAAAAGATTGGGGCAGACCATACGCGCAAGCCGCAGCCGTGAAGGCTTACGCCGTCTTAGCCTGCAGGCATCGCTGGGCGACACCCTGCCGCACGCCCTCGATGCCCTCGGGCAGAATTTCTACACCCGCCTGCCAAACGGCAACCCGCAAACCCGCCGCCTCGCCGAAACACTGGCGCAGCAGTCGGCCACACCCGGCCAATTTATCGGCAAAGTGCTCGAACACTACCGCCGCCACAGTTTCACCTACACCCTGCAACCGCCGCCCACACGGGGGCAAAACGGCATCGATGGGTTTATGTTTCACACCCGCCGGGGCTTCTGCGAACATTACGCCCAAAGCTTTGTGGTGATGATGCGCGCCGCCGGCCTGCCTGCGCGTGTAGTAACCGGCTATCTGGGTGCCGACTATAACGAACAGGCGGGTTTTTGGCAGATTCGCGCCAAAGATGCCCACGTTTGGGCCGAAGTGTGGCTGCCGCACGAGCAGGTTTGGCTGCGCGTCGATCCCACCGCCGTCGTTTCGGCCGCCCGTGCCGAAAGCGGCATCGGCCAAGCCCTTGCCGCCAACGAACGGACAATGGTGGCCGACAACAGCGGCCTGCTTGCCCGCTGGCGCGACACCGGGCAGTTTTATTGGCAGCAATGGGTGGTGAATTACGACCAAACCAAGCAAAACAGCCTGTTTGCCCGCATCGGCCTCGGCGGTTTCAACTGGCAAACCCTGCTGCTGGTGCTGCCCATCGCCCTCGCCGCCGCTCTGCTGCCGCTGGTGCGCTGGTGGCTAAGCGGCCGCAACCGCGAGCGTGATTTTCTCAACGAAGGCTTTACGTTGCTCAAAAGCGCAGTTTTAGGTGAAGACGATGAAACCGCTGCCGCCGTCAGCGCAGGCGAGCTGGACAACCTGCTGCGCAGCAACGGCATGACCGACCCGGCCTTGTCGCATCTGCTACAGCAATACGAACACTGGCTTTATGCAGCCGAAAGGCCGCCCCTGTGCACACAGAAACACTGGTTTGCTGCGGCACGCAAAACAGCGCAACGCTACAGAAACAACCATCTCGGGTAGCACACCTTGTCGGGCAAGCAGCAAAATATAAAATGCCCCTTTTTCATGTCTTACGCAAATAGGGCGGAATCGGGCGGAAATCTTTCTTGCTGTTTTTGAAAGAATGCGAATTTCGGTTTAACTTCGGTACACCGACCTGACAACTTAAAACGCTGCGGGATTACTGTAGAATTTAGGGTTAATTAATAATAGTACAGCTCCTTTAATTTTTAGGGTTATGCTAGGACAGCACTAAAAACACCACACTAAATCCATAAGATTTTCAGCTGCTCACTCGGTATACTTAAGTTAAATCTGGATGCGTATTCTTAAAAATGGGAAAAATTAGCGGTCAATTCTATTCCTGTATATAAATACTACATTGCTCAATTTTGGAAACTTTCAATACCGCTGATGTGATTGCGACCATCCACAAAGTGCTTACTGTAGTCAACACTCAAGTTTTGAAAATCATTAAAATATATAATGTTAGGGGCTGTCCTAGATAACTAGAACAAATCCTGCTTTACTAATTGTTTTAAAATAGAAATTTGAAATTTTATCTCACTGTTGTTAAAACGCCATTCACACTCTTTCAAATACAGTTCCAAATGCTCTTTGGGAATGCCGTTAAACTTGCGTAAATGGCGTTTTGCTTGGTTCCAAAAGTTCTCAATTCCGTTAATGTGATTTTGTCGCTCAGCAAAATGTGTGCTGTGATTGATCCGAAAATGTGAAAATTCGCTCACATCAAGAACGTCATAACTTTTGTAACAATCGGTATAAACAATGCTGTCAGGCTTCACTTGCTCGCGGATAATTGGCAATAAAGTCGCAGTTTGTGTATTGGGTACGGCAACGGTGTAAACCTTACCATTACGCTTCAAAAGCCCGAATACAGCCACTTTGCCAGCCGCACCGCGACCACGTTTGCCTTTGCGTTGTCCGCCAAAATAGCTTTCATCAACTTCTACTTCACCATCAAGCATTTCCAGATGCGGGCTGTTGTGATAGATAAGTAAGCGCAAACGGTGGAAGTAATAGGCAGCGGTATTTTTATTGACGCTAACTAATTGCGCCGCTGTGCGAGCGGTAACACCTGCAACAAATAGTTCAATCAGTTTGTTTTGCTTGTACTGACTTAAACGACTTTTTCTCATAGGGATTATTCTAACCTGAAGTTAAATTTCCCTAGTTATCTAGTACAGCCCCTAATGTTAAAGATGATTAAGCTGTCAGTATAAACGATATTACTAGATATGATTTTTTCAATAAGATAATAGGAGATAAGCTCTATTTTTTAGATTATCCACAAGCACAGTATCAACCTTTTGGCACGTTTGAGAACACCGAAAAAGACCATTTATTTCTTAGGATAATTCTGCCATATTTTCCTTTTCGTTTGTCAGCAAAACAACTTTCTGCTAATATAGGCACCCTACAAAACAGCTTTTGGCTTTTTTCGGCAAATAATGGTTGATAGCAGTATGGATTTTGTGGTGAAAGATTGCAGTGGAATTGGGGGCTATATTATATTTATCAGTGAATAGGCTGTTACTTAACATACAAAATATTTGATCATACACACCTGAATTCTAATATATGCCGAACTGCGAGGTCATCTGCAATTTTAGCGCAGCATTCCCACCAGCGAAATATGTAGTGACTGCAACAATGGCCAATATCTGCAAAAGGCTAACGATGGTTATAACAACACTCATTTTTTATGCAGCTGACTCATTAAATTAAGCAGTAAAGCCGTGTTTTTTAACTGAATAGCAGTCAACCAAACCCGTTACGAATCAACAGATTACCCTAACTATGTCTAGGTCGTTTTCAGATGGCCTTTATCTTTAATTTATAGAAAACCCTAGTTATCTAAATTTCCATTTTTATGAAGATCCATTTGGGAATTTTTCAGGGTTGTCAAGAATGTCGGAAAATATAACAATGAAATTTAAGACGCATACGAAGCCAAGGGAAAGAGGCTTTTGGGGTATTATCGTGAATCTACTTTATTTCCGTTGAAGTGTTAAGATGCCTTAACTCAAAGAGAACGGTTTTGTAAGCCGCTGATAGGGGCAGCAGAACGGGTTCTATGTTGTTTGCGGCCTGCTGTTTCTCACATAAAATAACTTAACCATACAGACGCTGCTTTTATCAGCGTGTTGCATAAATCATTCGGCTATTTTTCACATTTTCGGTTGAAAGCTGTTAGCGGCAGATGAAAATTTTAAGGCCGCATACTTATAACGCAGTTTTCCAATTCAGTCCGCCTTGGGAAGACACTTGGGCAGTTTCGCCGGTGGCGAGGTTGATGGAGGTGAGCTGGCCGCCCCACAGGGCGCCGGTGTCGAGTGCGATTACGCGGTGGTTGTTGATGTAGCCGAGTGCCGACCAATGGCCGAACACAACAGTATGGCTCAGATGGCGGCGGTCGGCGGCTTGAAACCAGGGAATTAGGTTTTCCGGCATTTCATCGGGACAGCTTTTGAATTCGTAGTCGAGTTTGTGTTTGTTGCGGGTAATGGCGCGCATTCTGGTGAATACGTTGGTGATCATACGCAGGCGGTCATAGCCTTCGAGTGTGTTTTTCCAGCGGTGCGGCCGGTTGCCGTACATATTGGCAAAGTAGTTGCGCGCCTTGCTTCTTTGCAGTTCGCTTTCCACTTCGCGGGCAAGCCCGGCAGCTTTTTCGATATCCCATTTCGGCAGTAGGCCGGCGTGCACCAAAACGTGGGTGGCGTTTTGCACCAGCAGGGGTTGGGCCTGCAGCCAGCCGAGCATTTTTTTACTGTCGGGGTGGTTGAGAATAGGGCTGATGGTGTCGCCGCGTTTGAGTTTGCCGAAACCGTATGACACGGCCAAAAGATGTAGATCGTGATTGCCGAGCACGGTCTGTATGCTGCTTTCGTGTTTGATGGCAAATTGCAGGGCTTCGAGTGATTTGGGGCCGCGGTTGACAATGTCGCCGGTGAGCCAGAGGGTGTCGGTTCCGTGGTTGAAGCCGATGGTGGCAAGCAGGGTGGTGAATTCATCGTAACAACCCTGGATATCGCCGATTGCGTAGTGTGCCATTGTGTGGATCCGTTTTGTTTTTGAACCGCAGGCCGTCTGAAACGTTCAGACGGCCTTATGTTGTACAACAACCTTAATTTAACAGTTCAGGCGGGCGGCAAAAAAGAAAGGAAAACGGGTGAAGCCGCTTCAGGTAACGCGGAACCATTCTATTTTTGCGTCAAAGATTTGCAAACCGCTGTCTTTAGGCTGAAGCGGGCAGCCCGTATGGTTTTGTGTTGCACTATATCTGTTAATCAATAGTCGTTTAACACCAGCACAGCTTCGGCTTCCACCTGCACGCCTTTGGGCAAAGCCGCTACGCCGATGGCAGCGCGGGCGGGATAAGGCTGGTTGAAGTATTCGGCCATAACTTCGTTAAATACAGAAAAATGTTTTAAATCAGTGAGATAGGCATTTATTTTTACAATATCGTCAAGCGTTCCGCCGGCTGCCTGCGCCACGGCTTGCAGGTTTTTAAACACTTGATGCGCTTCGGCACGGAAATCGCCGTTGCCGACTACTGTCATGGTGGCGGGGTCGAGCGGAATCTGGCCGCTCATGTAAACAGTATCGCCTGCGCGCACAGCTTGGCTGTATGCGCCGATGGCAGCAGGGGCGTTGTCGGTGTGGATGATGGCTTTCATAATGGTTGCCTTTGTGATGGAAACGGATTTCGGATTATCTGATAAATCTGCCTGTTTTTCCAGCCGCCCGTCCAGACGGCCTGTAGCGTTTCGGGGAGCTGTATGCTGTTTGCAGATATGCGGGCTGCCGCCTTGCGCTTACATTTCAGTCGGGCCATGCAGAAAATACAGTTGAAAGCCGGGGTTGCCCGGGCAAGGAGCGGAAGGATACAGTGCCGGCTGTGCTTTCCGGCGGCAAGGCCGGGCGGCTTAAGGCAGCGCGGTTTCATTCGGTATTGCCCAAACTGTTGGCTTCTTACGGTGTTTTTCAGACGGCCTCAAGCTGAACGAAACAACCGGTTTCTGTATTTCTGGCGACATTTAAAATGTTTCATCATGCCGCAGGTAGCGCCATTTGCCCGGCGGCAGCCGCCCCAGCTTCACTCTGCCCATGCGGATGCGCTTGAGGCCGGTTACGCGCAGGCCGACCAGCTCGCACATACGGCGGATTTGGCGTTTTTTGCCTTGTTTTAAAATAAAGCGCAACTGATCTTCGTTTTGCCATTCCACTTTGGCGGGCTTGAGTTTTTCGCCGTCCAGGCTCAAGCCGTGGTTGAGCAGTTTTAAGCCCTCTTCGCTCAAAGTGCCGCGTATGCGCACAAGATACTCTTTTTCGCTGTTGTTGTTTTCGCCGATAAGCTGTTTGGCGATACGGCCGTCTTGCGTGAGCACCAACAGGCCGGTTGAATCGATGTCCAAACGGCCGGCGGGCGCGAGGCCGAATTTGTGTTTTTCATCAAACTGAATACGGCTGTTGTCGCCTTCCCAACGGTTTTCGGGGGTGATCAGCCCGGCGGCGGAAGGATAACCTTTTTCGGCCTGCGCACTCACCCAGCCCATAGGCTTGTTAAGCAGTATCGTTACCCGCTGCGCCTGTTTTTCGTGCGCCTGCCGGTTGAGATCGATGCGGTCGGCCGAGGTAACTTTTTGACCGATCACCGCAGTTTGACCGTTCACCTTCACCCAGCCCTGCCCGATATAGCTGTCGGCTTCACGTCGCGAGCAAAGGCCGAGTTCGGCCATACGTTTGGAAAGGCGTAGTGTTTTTTGCAGGGAATGGGGCATTTCAGACGGCCTGTTCGATAAAAAGTTATTCTATTGTTGTTTAAAATAAAAATGAAACAAAGCGGCAGCGACCGGCAAAGGCGGGCAACACTGCGTCATTTTGATGTTAAGTAACGGTATTATAGCCGAGAAGCCGCTGCCGTTTTGGTTTTCAGACGGCCTTTTCCTTTTGCATCGCGTTATCGGCTATAATTAACAACCCTTTAAAAACAGATAATACGGAAGGAAGCGTTATGTCCCGTTTTTACCCGCATCCGATTATTGCCCGCGAAGGCTGGCCGTTTATCGGCAGCGGTTTGATTGCCAGCATTTTCATCACATTGTGTGCCGGTTGGTGGTCGCTGCCCTTCTGGCTGTTTACCGTGTTTGCATTGCAGTTTTTCCGCGATCCCGCGCGCTCGGCACCGCAAGATGCCGATGCGGTATTAAGCCCGGCAGACGGCCGCATCGTAGTGGTGGAACGCACCACCGATCCCTACCGCCGGGTACCATCGCTGAAAATCAGCGTGTTTATGAACGTATTTAACGTACACTCGCAACGCTCACCCATCGATGGCACGGTAACAGCGGTGGAATACACCCCGGGCAAGTTTGTGAACGCAGCCTTAGACAAGGCCTCCGCCGAAAACGAGCGCAACGCCGTTTTGGCCACCACCCGCAGTGGCCGCGAAGTAACCTTCGTGCAGATAGCGGGCTTGGTAGCACGGCGGATTCTGTGTTACACGCAAGCGGGCGCAACCCTGCGCCGCGGCGAGCGTTACGGCTTTATCCGCTTCGGCTCGCGCCTTGATGTTTATCTGCCGGCCGATGCGCAGGCACTGGTAGCGATAGGCGACAAAGTCAGCGCCACGGAAACCATCTTGGCGCGTCTGCCGCCGGCCACTCCCGAAGCAACCACCGAAGCAACACCCATCGCCGAAGCGGTTACCGCCGACACAGCCGATATTGCTCCCGGACACGAAAAAACCGCCTCAACAGAAACCCTGCCCTGCACCGAGGTAGCGCAAACCGACATCGAAGCCTCTGCCGAAAAAGCACGCCGGGCAGTTGAAAAAGAGTTCCACGGCTAAAGCGCGAAACCGCCGGATTGAAATTGAAACGGTAAAAACAAACAGTTATGGCGTTTCCGCCCGTGGTCGCGATGATTTTCAGACGGCTGCGGGCTTGGTTGTATGTAGGGCTTCGTCAGTAGCCGGCTTTGGGTTCCCGCGCCGGAGCGGCAAGCCGTTTGCCCAAGTGTTCAATGGTTGCTTTAAACACCCCCACCGGCGCGGGCGTTTTGGCGTTAACCGCCATCGTTTGGCAACGTTGAAAGGCTTCAAATCCAGTTTGAAACTCCCTGTCCAAAGGGCCGGCTACCGTTCGGCCGATGTTGGCACGCGGGTTATTGCAGCGTGCTGTCATGGCAGCCGATAGCTGCAGCGGCAAGGCCGTCTGAAACGGTTTCAGACGGCCTGTATCGGGCGTTTGGGTGGGGTTGTCTTTATGGTATTGAGCGGAGGCCTTTTTCAACGCAGTCCTGCACATTTCCGTGCCGGTTTCTTTGAGCGGCGTGGCTTGGCTGGCATGGCAGCTATAGCTGCTTTTTCCTGATAGCCTTTATACATTTTATAACCCATAAAACCAACCAAGTAAAATATCATAGCCAAGAGAACGAGTATAGCGGTAATGACATAATACCAGCGGCTTTTAATGTGTTTATATCTAGTGTGTACTTCAAAATTTATAGTAATTGGGTACTTCCTGTCTGATTTTATGGCTGGACAATAAAGCATTTCGGCTTTGCGCCGTTGGATTAGTTGCGGCTTCGTTCCATTCCACGCGGGTTAAGCCGCCCATTTTGTTTGCGGCGATATAGATAGGTTTGTTAACGACTTCACAACCATAGTATTGCACCGCTCCCGCAAAAAACTTGGACAAGTTAAGTATATGTTTCAAAAATACTTTTCAAGCTGAGTTCTACAACCGACAGGACTAGGCTTTTTTAAGTTTAGACTAATCCACTCATCATTATGGTAATGTATGTAATCATCTATACAGCTGCCGACTACGCCACCGTCAACGCACCCTCCCCATAGAAGTTTTGTGTTTTCAATGTACTTAAAGAAATGATCCGACCAGAATGCAACAGCGGGATTTTACCTTTCAGACGGACAAATGACTGGACCGGCATTTGCTCTACCCATCTTAGCGCTTTAGCTTACGGCTTAAAGAATACTCCAGCCTCAAGGTCTTTATAGCAGGCATAAACTTCGGCAACGGCAGCTTTATCCTGCGCATCAGGGTCAGGGATAATAAAAGCTGTTTTGGACAGGATGGCGCTGTGCAATAGATAGTTTGGTGGGCATTACCCTCTACATTTGGACGGTTTGGCGGCGTTCTTTTGCTTTTCTCTAGGAGCTTTCATGTGCTTTAGGCAGTTTGTTTTTCGCCCCTACAACACACTGTTGTTCCTCACAGGTTTTTCGTAGTCAGGGTTAGCGGCAAAATAAGGGGGCATTTGGCTTTCATAGAGAGACAGCCTGCAGATTTTTTGAAGTGGGGCTAGAGGGCCACTATCCAACGGTACGGGTGTGTGCGTGAGATGTTGAGTGCGTGAGATGTTGAAGCACCATGCGGCACTCTGTTGGCTGCGCACCGGGTAACAGGGGTATATTGGGATATAGAAAAACTGCACCTTAATGGGTTGGAGGATATCCAACTTTTGGGGCGCAGTTCAGGGCATTCAAACGGCCTTATACAGCATGGATTAAATGCTCCTTTATTCAACAGCCGCTACTACAGCAACATTGATAGTTGCAAGAACATCGGTATGCAAAGCTACTTCAACTTCGTATTCTCCAACAGCTTTCAGTGGGCCATTGGGCAGACGTACACTGGATTTGACAGCATCAATGCCTGAAGCAATGATCGCGGCAGCGATGTCGGCATTGGTAACAGAACCGAATAAGCGGCCATCAACACCCGCTTTTTGTGCGATAGTAAGAGTTTGACCATCGAGTTTTTCCTGACGGGCTTTGGCATCGGCTAGAATTTCAGCTTGTTTAACCTCCAGCTCAGCACGACGTGTTTCAAATTCTTTCATATTGGCTTCGGTGGCACGTTTGGCTTTACCCGAAGGAATCAGGAAATTGCGGGCATAACCGTTTTTCACGGTTACAACATCTCCCAGATTACCCAACCCACCGATTTTTTCTAACAGAATAATTTGCATGGTATGAGTCTCCGTTAATTATTTATGTTGGTCGGTATAAGGCAGCAGAGCCAAAAAGCGGGCACGTTTTACTGCGGTAGATAATTGCCGCTGATAATGCGCTTTGGTTCCTGTAATGCGTGCCGGAATAATTTTGCCATTTTCAGAAATAAAGTCTTTGAGCAAATCCACTTGTTTGTAATCGACTTCTTGGATTCTTTCAGCCGTAAAGCGGCAGAATTTTCTACGTTTGAATGATTGACGAGCCATGTGTTTAACCTTTATATTCTTTAATATTTTGTATCCTCAGCACCGGCTTGCTGTAACAACGGCTTTTTTGAGTCAAAAAGCCGCTTACTTCTACTGCGGTTTGTTCGCGGTGCTGCCAATTAAGTGCATCCTTGCCGATAATTCTAGCAGGCATTTCGAGCTTAACCAAACATTGCTGCCCGTTTTCCCACTGCCAAGATTCGTGTACCAACATAATGTCTAAAATAGGAATACCAGCAGGGGTATATCTCAGCTCTCTGCATTCGGCAATTTGTGCAGCAAGGGTGAAAAGATTATCCAATCTTTAAATTCAAATTACGCTTCGGCAGTTTTTTCTTTGGCTGCATTGCCGCCATCTAGCAGATTTTTAGACTTTTCGTCTTTCAGCATCGGAGAAGCTTCGGTTACGGCGTGTTTGGTCTTGATGGTCAGGTGGCGTAGAACGGCATCGTTGAAGCGGAAAGCAGTTTCCAGTTCATCAACCACTTCAGGTAAAGTTTCGATGTTCATCAAAACATAGTGAGCTTTGTGGATTTTATTGATCGGATAGGCCAGTTGGCGGCGCCCCCAATCCTCAAGCCTGTGGATCTTACCACCAGCTTCAGTAATCATGGTTTTATAGCGTTCAACCATTCCTGGCACCTGTTCACTTTGATCAGGATGAACGATAAACACAACCTCATAATGACGCATGTTGCCTCCTTACGGTTTTAACAGCCTTCAGCCATGCGAAAAGCAAAAGGCAAGGTTAGAAATTTTGAAATTATATACCAGTCTGCAAAGATAAAGCAAGCCGCTAAAAAATTACAACAACATCTGCTACATTTTTCAAACGGCTTCCATGTTCACTCTACCCTAAACCGCTATTTCTATTTTATTTATAGAAGACCGTAAAATCATCCACATTAACATAGAATATAGACGTTTTCCTTGCTTCGGTAGGGACTGCTCTAACCAGCCACGCCTACGCGGCAAGTCCGTGGTAGCATGGAATCGCACTCAGTAATTTTGCGGCTTTGCATGAAGCGCAGAGGCTTGACCGCTTCATTGTGAACAGGGTCATGGCAACACTGATGGGCTTTGAGGCTTACTTAACAAACCATCTGAAGCGTTACTAACATAAAGGCCTTCTACCCAATCAACTCAGGTAGTGTAGGAATCCATGCTGCCGAAGCCGACCGTTCCTCTGCTGAAACAGCGACAAGCAAAACTATTGCTGTAGGACTGGCAAAAAGACCTGACCCTTTCACTAAAACTGCAGGTGTCCGATGTCTTTCAGACTGCCATAACGTTTACTCAGAAAACCTACCACCGTAACGTTTTAAAATGTAGGAAGCAATGATTTTAATGCCCTTGCCAAGCTGCGCTTACTGCGGATGCCACTAGTACCGAAATAGGATTTATTCAGCTCCAAGATGCCGCCTAAAAGTGTCTGCCCCCATGCTTACGAGCTAAGTGCTGATGCAATTTTAGGTGCAGGCTGTTGATACTTTTGACACTGATTCCAGTTGGTTTGGCCACACCCGAAGCAGCTAGATTTTAGCTAGGCATTAATCAAAAATATTTAGATTTGGATAAAATCCATCTTAATTGTCAACCACTATTTGTTTTTGGTTAAGTAAGGATTTTGCATTAATTTGTATTTTTAAAGTTCATATTTCTAATAGGTAAATATGATTTAAAAACAGATGGAAGCAGCAGGTAAACATTATTGGGTTTTAAAGATGTATAATTTAGGCAAAGCCATTTTTTTTCAGACCGTCTTTATTTTAGATTGTCTGAAAAGATTTTACAGAGAATGAAGCGACTATGATCAAAAAACGCGTTTTAACCGGTGTAACCACTACTGGCATACCGCATTTGGGTAATTATGTCGGCGCTATCCGCCCCGCCATCCGTGCCTCGCAAAGCGAGCAAACCGAATCTTTCTTATTTTTGGCCGATTACCACGGCATCATCAAATGCCATGACCCGGTGGCAATTCACGAATCCACCCGGGCTATTGCCGCCACTTGGCTCGCCTGCGGCTTAAACCCGGAGCGCACCACGTTTTACCGCCAAAGTGATATTCCCGAAATTATGGAATTAAATTGGATACTCACCTGCATCACAGCCAAAGGGTTGATGAACCGCGCTCATGCTTATAAGGCTGCTTTGCAGGAAAATTTGGAGAAAGGGTTGGAAGATCAAGACCACCAAATCGAGATGGGGCTATACAGTTACCCGATTCTGATGAGCGCAGATATTCTGATGTTCCGGGCCAACGAAGTGCCGGTGGGACGAGACCAAATCCAACATGTTGAAATGGCGCGCGATATAGCGGGCCGCTTCAATCACCGTTTTCAAGAAGTGTTCACCCTGCCGGAAGCGAAAATAGATGAAAACGTGGAGCTCTTGGTGGGTTTGGACGGGCGCAAAATGAGCAAAAGTTACGGTAACACCATTGCGCTGTGGGAGAACGATAAAAAAATCCAGAAATCGGTGAATAAAATCCTTACCAACCTTAAAGAGCCGGGCGAACCGAAACAGCCGTCTGAAAGCCCGTTATTTGAGATTTACAAAGCCTTTGCCACACCTGAAGAAACTGCGGAGTTCATCCATATGTTGGCTGAAGGCTTGGCTTGGGGGGAGGCGAAAAAACTGCTGACAGAGAAAATCAATGCCGAACTGGCCGAACCGCGCGAACGCTATGCTGAGCTTACTACCGATCCCGCGCAGATTGAGGCCGTTTTGCAGGAAGGAGCGGCCAAAGCCCGCCGAGAAGCCCGAGTGCTGCTCGACAAAGTGCGCGATGCAGTGGGGATACGTGCACTAAAGTAGGTATGTAAGGTTTAAGACTGAAAATTTGAGATTGATTCTAAATATTACCCCAAAGACTCGGGTTTTTAGTTGTTGTTTTGGTGTTCTAAAGTTAAAGCAAAATCCATACTCTTCAAAAATAAAGGAAAAAATTTCTGATTGACTCCATTCTATTTACATAAAACACGTTTTATCTGACTCCAAAAGTTTTCAATGCTGTCAATATGACTTTGTTGGTTGGAAAAATTGTTTGCTATGATTAATTCTATGATAATAAGCTTTGCTGATATTCGACACATCGCAGCTACTCAAATTATCTGTATACTACACTATCTGTATACTACACTATCTGTATACTACACTATCTGTATACTACACTATCTGTATACTACACTGTCAGGCATAATTTTCCCCGTAACCATAGGATTGGTGCTATTCACTATGACCGTATAAACCTTACCTCAATATTTAGGAATACCGAAAGCCACTACTTTACCTGCCGTGCTCCTATCACCTCTTCCTTTTAAACGACAGTGTTTCGAAAAACATCGCCGCTTTGTGAGGTAGCAGCACGATTTGGGCTTCGGACTTGCGCCAACTGGAAGCAGTTTTGACCAAAAACTTGTTTCGTGTCACACCTCATCAATTGATAGCTACTTGATTAAATCGGTATGGCGCATAAAAAACATCATGAATTTTTTTCAAAAAATTACGATAAAATTATGATATAAGTTAAAATTGACGAAACATATGCCGCCTTCGGGTAAAACTGTTTGATTGTTGCTGCCGCCATTGGCAAGAAGGCTCCCATCTTTTAAGGCAAACCGCATCAGCATAGATTACGGTTCTACTACCGTTAATCAGGGGGAGAGTTCGTTACCCTAGGGCTGCGGTTAATCACCGCGTTTTGTGCTCAAGATTATGGTGGTTGGTGGTTGATGCCTACGCTACCAAACACATACCGGGCTTGAAATTGGATTGTTTGAGGGCTTTATTCAGCACAAGTTAAAATATGGCGGCTGCTCGGTAAAGAGAACTCTAATAGACGGCAAAACAGGCTGTTTCGTTTTGAGGCATCGATAATTGCCCCAACGGCTTCGGTAATACGTTTCAAACACACATCCGCCACAGGCTGAATTGGTTGTTCAACCAGCTGCAGTTGTTCCTGATGAATGTATACTGCCTAGTACCTGCCGGTATGGCCGCCGTTGCAGGCAAAGCAAATGGCAGCATGAACGGACTCAGGGCGAAAGATAATAAAACAGATATATTCGGCAATCTGATATTTTAACAAAGGTGCATTATGATGATTTACCGCCTATGCAGGCGGCAAGCCGGCGATAAATGATTACGGCCGTCTGAAACAACGGGAATTTTTTCAGACGGCCTTTTGCATTGAAAGCAATAGCCAAGAACGCTGCTTACCGGGGGGCCTGAAAAGCAGCCGTCAAAGCGGCTGCCGGTGTTTACCGTTTACCGTTTCCCGCAACAGATCAATAGAATGGAACAAGGTGTTGATACGCTGCCAATTCCGCGCTGCCCAAACAGCTTATTTCAGCTTAGGCAAACACTCAGATTCCCTACATCACCACTCTTTGCAAGCTGTTAAAACCATATGGTGTTGAAAGCTTTTCAAGCCGTCTGAACATGCCCTGCTTCGGGTTTTCAGACGGCCTGCATTTTAAATCAATAGGTTGGTTTTGATTTTTATTATAATAAATCAGTATTTTACCCCTTTATGCAGAGCAACGACACCTGCGGTCATGTTGTGGTAATCCACCGTATCGAAACCCGCGTCAAGCATCATTTGTTTGAGCGTTTCCTGATCGGGGTGCATCCTGATGGACTCTGCCAAATATTGGTAGCTGTCGGCATCTTTGGCAATCATTTTGCCCATCAGCGGCAGCAGTTTGAATGAATATAAGTCGTAGGCCGGCTCCAATGGCTTGAATACTTTTGAAAATTCTAAAACCAGCAGGGTGCCGCCAGGCTTTAATACACGATACATTTCTTTTAAAGCCGCATCTTTACGGGTCATATTGCGCAAGCCGAAAGCCACAGACACCAAATTGAAATAATTGTCGGGAAACGGCAGTTTTTCAGCATCGGCCAGCGATACAGGCAGAATCAGGCCTTCGTTGAGCAGGCGGTCGCGGCCTACCGAAAGCATGGAAGAATTGATGTCGGTGAGCCATACTTCGCCCTCTTTGCCCACCCGCTTTGCCCAGCCCCGCGATAAATCGCCCGTGCCGCCGGCGATGTCGAGCACTTTGCCGCCTTTGCTGAGAGGAGCGGTGTTGATGGTGAAATGTTTCCACACGCGGTGCAGGCCGCCGGACATAACATCGTTCATAATGTCGTAGTTTTTGGCTACCGAATGAAACACCTCGGCTACTTTGCCGGCTTTTTCGCTTTCGTTTACGGTTTGGTAGCCGAAATGGGTTTTGTTGTCGCTCATTATGGATTCCTGTTTAGTGTTTGCCGCAACCGCCGCTGCCGCATCCGTGTTTCAGGGCGGGTGCGGCTCTACCTGCGGCGGCAGGTGTGCGCGATGCGCCGGCCGCTTCGATAAGGCGCAGATAGTCGGCCCACATTGTATCGTATTCGTGCGCCAATTTATATAAATAATCCCAGTCGTAAAGCCCGCTGTCGTGGCCGTCTGAAAATGTGATTCTCAGGGCGTAGTGCCCCACCGGCTCTAGGGCGGAAATGGTTACGCCGGCTTTGCCTGTCTGCAGGGCTGCTTGGCCGGGGCTGTGACCGCGCACTTCGGCACTGGGCGAATAAACGCGCAGAAATTCGGCAGGCAGGCTTTTGCTGCTATCCCGGTAAACCAAGGTAAGCGCAGCACGGCTGCCGTGCAGGCGGATTTCTTCGGGAGCTTCGTATTTCATATTGGGTTTTGTATGGAAAAACGCTATTTTAGCAGTAAAATATAGCGGTTTAGTTACCATGGAACAAGGCTGCGGAGCCGCAGGCAGCACAACTAATACGATAAGGAGCAATGCTGTATTATTGTAACGAAGCCGCTATAAAACCTTTTCAGACGGCCTTGAATAAGCACCGCCCTGCCCTTATTAACATTCTGCAAACCCTGCATTATCCCGCTTTTCTTTTAAATGGAAGAATAATGAAACGAATCATTGCTTTATCTGCAATTTCCACTTTGGCTCTGGCTGCCTGTAAAGACGATACACAAGCCCGATTGGAGCAGCAGCAGAAACAAATCGAAGCACTGCAACAACAGCTTGCCCAACAAAATGCGCAGCAAGACAACACTGTTTACGAGCTGACCGCCGATGCAGTAAAAGATACCATTCCCGCAGAATATCAGGCCAACGGCAACAACGGCGAGCCGGTAACGGGCACAGACGGCCAGCAATATATTTACGACCAATCGACCGGAAGCTGGCTGCTGCAAAGCCTGGTGGGGGCGGCTGCGGGCGCGTTTATCGGCAATGCCTTGGCCAATAAATTTCAAAAAGCCCAAGCCGACACCCCTGCAGTACGGCGCGCGCGGGCCGATTATTACCAGTCGGCACAAGCGCAGCAGCGCACCAGCCGGCAGTTGAACACCAAGTCGCTGCCCGCGCAAAACCAAGCCGCACAACAGAATTACCGCCAAACTACCCAAGCCCCTTCCAACACCCGCCGCCCCATGCGCAGAGGCGGTTTCCGCCGGCGTTGAAATGCAGGCCGTCTGAAATTTTTTCAGACGGCCTTATCTGTCCGCCGAATATAACGCTATATTTTATTTACAGATTCTGTTGATTAGCCCAATCGTTTTCAGACGGCCAAACCAAACCGGTTCCGTAGTATGGTTTCGGCCATCGACATAATCGTTTTCAAGCAAGGAAAACCCATGAGCAAGCACCACAAACTGATTATTTTAGGCTCCGGCCCCGCAGGCTACACCGCTGCCGTTTATGCCGCCCGCGCCAATCTGCAACCTGTGGTTATCACCGGTGTCGCCCAAGGCGGCCAACTGATGACCACAACCGAAGTCGATAACTGGCCGGCCGATGCAGGCGGCGTGCAGGGGCCCGAGCTGATGGCACGCTTCCAAGCCCACGCCGAACGTTTCGGCACCGAGTTGGTTTTCGACCAAATCCACACAGCCGATCTGCAAAACCGCCCCTTCACGCTGAAAGGCGATATGGGTGAATACACTTGCGATGCGCTGATTATCGCCACAGGTGCCTCGGCCAAATATCTCGGCCTGCCCTGCGAAGAAAAATTTGCCGGCAAGGGCGTGTCGGCTTGCGCCACCTGCGATGGTTTTTTCTATAAAAAACAAGATGTAGCGGTTATCGGCGGCGGCAACACCGCAGTAGAAGAAGCGCTGTATTTGGCCAATATCGCCAACACCGTTACCTTGATCCACCGCCGCGACACTTTCCGTGCCGAGAAAATCATGATCGACAAACTCATGCAACGGGTTGCAGAAGGCAAAATCATTTTGAAGCTGAATGCCGTACTCGAAGACATCACCGGCGATGATATGGGCGTGAACGGCGCACGTTTGAAATATCATGACGGCAGCAGTGAAGAAATTGCCGTGCAGGGCGTGTTTATCGCCATCGGCCACAAGCCCAACACCGATATTTTCAAAGGCCAGCTTGATATGGACGAAGCCGGCTATCTGAAAACCAAAGGCGGCAGCGGCGACAATGTCGGCCTCACCAATATCGAAGGCGTGTGGGCTGCCGGCGATGTGAAAGACCACACCTACCGCCAAGCCATCACCAGCGCTGCCTCGGGCTGCCAAGCCGCCTTGGATGCGGAACGCTGGCTCGACCGCCAGAACTAAACAGATTTGGAGGCCGTCTGAATAACAGACAGCACCTATATCTATAAAATATCTATAAAATCGGCGTTAAACAGCAAATTTTACATTTCGGGCTTTCGGGCCTTCCCTTGTTTTCCGGGTAACGGTTACTGCAACCCGGTCTATCGACAGAAGAAAGGATTTTCCATGATTAAACTACACACCAATTTCGGCACCATCGGTATCGAACTCGACCACGAAAAAGCCCCCGTTACCGCCGCCAATTTTGAGCAATATGTAAAAGACGGATTTTACGATGGTTTGATTTTCCACCGTGTTATCAAGGGCTTCATGATTCAAGGCGGGGGCATGGATGAAAACATGAACGAAAAGCCCGGCCGCGATCCGATTCAAAACGAAGCCCAAAACGGCCTGAAAAACGACAAATACACCCTCGCCATGGCACGCACCCAAGCTCCCCACTCCGCCTCTTCGCAGTTTTTTATCAACACGAAAGACAACGGTTTTCTCAACCACACCGAACCCAGCCTGCACGGTTGGGGCTATGCCGTCTTCGGCAAAGTAGTTGAAGGCCGGGAGGTTGTAGATGCCATTGAGGGCGTGGCCACCAAACGCCACGGCTATCACGATGATGTGCCGGTTGAGAGCGTTGTGATCACCAAAGCGGAAATCGTATAAACCGGTTGGCCGATGAATTATTTCCGGGGCCGTCTGAAATTTTTCAGACGGCCCCGGAAATTTTCATGCCTATATTCTTTTTGCTTGGTTTCTCAAAATTATCAAATTTTATGTATCCAATTAATTTACACTACAAAACGGCAAACCAAGCAATATAGATAACACAGCGAAATACCGCAAAGTGTAAACAATCCGAACTTTTCAACGCAAAAAGCAGACACAAGCCTGCTTTTCTTATACGGATTCTAGGGATTCCGAATGTTTACAGAGCGTCTTTCAAAGCTTTTCCTGCGCGGAATTTCGGAGTTTTGGCAGCAGCGATGGTCAGTGGCTCGCCGGTTTTCGGGTTACGGCCTTGACGTTCGGCACGTTCGCCAACGTAGAAAGTACCGAAACCCACTAAAGTTACGGTATCGCCTTTTTTCAGCGCACTGGTTACGGCATTGGTCATACCGTCCAAAGCTTTGGCGGCGGCGGCTTTGGAAATATCTGCCTCTTGGGCAATGGCTTCAATCAGTTCAGACTTGTTCACAATAAGTCCCTTTCTATCGTTTGAAATAATAAAAGCCCCGATAATCGGGCGTTTGGGGTACGGTTTCGTACGTCTGGCGACTTTATAGCAAGCCTAAAATCGCTGTGTCAAGCGAAAAGATGCGGAATATTGCGCTTTTGCAGGCTTTCTTCACAACAACCGCATCTTTTACAACACATTCCTACAGATTCAATGTTTGGTTGCTTTTGTGCTTGACTGGTTTTCAGTGCCCGTCAATACGGCCTCGGCGGCATTTTTTTCGGTTTTCCACGGCTCAGGCTGATGCTCTAAACCCAAAGCCAAAACTTCGTCTATCCATTTCACCGGGTGGATAGTCAGGCCTTCCTTCACATTGTCGGGAATTTCTTCCAAGTCTTTCACGTTATCTTTCGGAATCAGCACATGCTTGATGCCGCCACGCAATGCCGCCAGCAGTTTTTCTTTCAAACCGCCGATGGGCAGTACCTCGCCGCGCAAGGTGATTTCCCCGGTCATTGCCACATCGGCGCGCACGGGAATCTGCGTAAATGCCGATACCATCGCCAGCGTCATGGCAATGCCTGCGCTGGGGCCGTCTTTGGGGGTGGCACCTTCGGGAACGTGTATGTGGATGTCTTTTTTCTCGTAGAAGTCAGGGGCAAGTCCGACTGTTTCGGCGCGCGAGCGCACCACGCTCCAAGCGGCGGAAACCGACTCTTTCATCACATCGCCCAGTTGGCCGGTTCGGATGATGTTGCCTTTTCCTGGTAAAGCTGCAGCCTCGATAGTGAGCAGTTCGCCGCCCACTTCCGTCCACGCCAGCCCGGTAACTTGGCCGATGCGGTTTTCGTCTTCGGCCACGCCGTAGTCGAATCGGCGCACACCCAAATAATTGTGGAGGTTTTTTTCGGTTACCTTCACGGTTTTGGCTTTCAGACGGCCTTTCACGGCGGCAGCGGTTTTCTTGTCGGCAGCCAGCGTAATCTGCATCACCACTTTGCGGCAGATTTTGGCAATCTCGCGGTCAAGCGAGCGCACGCCTGCTTCGCGGGTGTAATAACGGATGATGTCGCGCACCGCGCTTTCGGCAATTTCCAGCTCGCCCTCTTTCACGCCGTTGCGCTTCATTTGTTTGGGTACCAGATACTGCATGGCGATATTGATTTTTTCGTCTTCGGTGTAGCCCGACAAGCGGATGATTTCCATGCGGTCGAGCAGCGCGTGCGGAATATTGAGGCTGTTGGAAGTGGCGATAAACATCACATCGCTCAGGTCGTAATCCACTTCGGCGTAGTGATCGGCAAACTTATTGTTTTGTTCGGGATCGAGCACTTCGAGCAGGGCACTGGCGGGATCGCCGCGGAAATCGCTGCCGAGTTTGTCGATTTCATCCAACAGAAACAGCGGGTTTTTCACGCCGGCTTTGGCCATGTTCTGCAGGATTTTTCCCGGCATCGAGCCGATATAGGTGCGGCGGTGGCCGCGGATTTCGCTTTCATCGCGCACACCGCCCAAGGCCATGCGCACATATTGGCGGCCGGTGGCTTTGGCGATAGACTCGCCCAGCGAGGTTTTGCCCACACCCGGAGGGCCGACCAGGCACAGAATCGGTCCTTTGATTTTATCCATGCGTTTTTGCACGGCCAAATATTCCAAAATGCGCTCTTTGACTTTTTCCAAGCCGTAGTGGTCGGCGTTGAGCACCAAATCGGCTTTGGCCAAATCTTTGCTCACGCGCGATTTTTTCTTCCACGGCAATTCCAGAAGGGTGTCGATGTAGTTGCGCACCACGGTAGACTCTGCCGACATAGGCGGCATCATTTTCAGTTTTTTCAGCTCGGAAAGAGATTTTTCTTCGGCTTCTTTGCTCATGCCGGCTTCTTTAATCTGCTTTTCCAGCGCTTCGAGTTCGCCGCGTTCGTCTTCTTCGCCCAATTCTTTCTGAATCGCTTTTACCTGTTCGTTAAGATAATACTCGCGCTGCGATTTTTCCATTTGGCGTTTCACGCGGCCGCGGATGCGTTTTTCTACCTGCATGATGTCGAGTTCGGCTTCAAGCTGGCCAAGCAGGTATTCCATGCGCCCGGCAATGCTGACCATGCCCAATACGTCTTGGCGCTGTTCGAGTTTGAGTTGCAGGTGGGCGGCAACGGTGTCGACCAAGCGGCTGTTGTCGGAGATGCCGTGGATGGTGCCGATCACTTCGGCCGGAATTTTTTTGTTCAGTTTGGCAAACTGGTCGAACTGCGACAGCAAGGTGCGGCGCAGGGCTTCCATATCAGGAATGTCGGCATCGGTGTCTTCGGCGGATTCCACATGCGAAACAAACAGTTCGCCGTTGTCTTCCACATGGAGGGCGCGGCCGCGGCGGATACCTTCCACCAGCACTTTCACGGTGCCGTCCGGCAGCTTCAACACCTGCATCACTTGGGCTACCGTGCCCATTTTATGCAAATCTCCGGCACCGGGATTTTCTTCGTTGGGGTCGCGCTGGGCGAGCAGAAACACCGGTTCGTCTTTGGCCATGGCCGAATCGAGTGCCGCAATGGATTTTTCGCGCCCCACAAACAAGGGCAGCACCATGTGCGGATAAACCACCACGTCCCTCAGCGGCAAGGTTGCCAAAACGGCATATTCCTCAGAATGCTTGTTTGTTGCCATATCTTTGTCTCTATTCATTCAAGTGGTTGCTGCAACATTTCCGTGACGGCGTTGCTGTGCATCGGTCTTGCGGCGAAAATGCAAATCCACGATTGTTTGTCGGATTGCCGCCCACATGGGGCTGGCAGCCTGCTATTTCAAGTCTTGCCGCTTATCTCTTCAAAATGCCTTTTCAGACGGCAGTATAATGGATTGCCCGCCGTGTTTGCGTTAAAATATTGCCGAAAATGTATCAGGCCGTCTGAAAAGTGAAATTTTTTCAGACGGCCTGATTAGGTCGTACCACCTGGTACGTTACGGCAGTATTGGGGGGTAAAATCCACGCCTGCAGCGTTGAAAATGCCCGCAAGATATTCAATCTTGCTTGTTTTTGGGCCGGCCTTCTGATGACACGCCCCGGCCTTTTTAAGGAAACACTATGTCCGGACAAAACCCTTCTTTAATCGACTTTCCCTGCAACTTCACCATTAAAGTGATGGGAATCCAGCATCCCGAATTTACTTCGTCCGTACTGGCCTGCGTGCAGAAACATGCACCCGAAACCCGGGCGCACCATATCAGCGTGCGCGCCAGCAGCAAAGGCAATTATCTGGGCGCCACAGTGGAAGCGGTCAATGTGCAGAACCAAGAGCAGTTGAACGATATCTACCGCGGGCTTACCGGCCACGAGCTGGTGAAAATGGTGCTGTAGCATGAAAACCGTGTATCTCGGCCTGGCGGATTACCAGCCCGTGTTCGAAGCCATGAAAGCCTTCAATGCCCGGCGTACAGCCCAAACCGAAGACGAGCTATGGGTGGTTGAGCATCCGCCCGTGTTTACGCAAGGTTTGGCGGGCAAGCCCGAGCATCTGCTGCGGCACAGCAGCATACCCGTTGTGCAGATTGACCGGGGCGGGCAAATCACCTACCACGGCCCCGGTCAATTGGTGGTTTACACCCTCATCGATTTCAAACGCCGCAAAACCAGCGTGCGCAGTATTGTGAGTGCGCTTGAAAACAGCATTACCGCCACGCTGGCCGAATACGGCATCAATGCTGCGGCCGACCCGCAACGCCCGGGGGTATATGTAAACGGGCGCAAAATCGCCTCTTTGGGATTGCGGATTAAAAACGGCTCGGTGTATCACGGCCTGGCCTTGAATATCGATATGGACTTATCGCCTTTTCTGCACATCAACCCCTGCGGCTACGCCGGCATGGAAATGGTTCAGATGGCCGATTTCCTCTCACCCTGCCCGCCGCTTGCCGAGGTGGCCGGAAAACTGACTGCGCATTTACAGCAAAAACTGGAAGCGCCTGCCGCAGAGGCCGTCTGAAAATTATTTTCCGATACACAGCTTTAGAAAACGCCGGCCGTGTCTGTTTGCGGATATTGCCGGCTCCCTGCACCAGTTTACGGTATAGCCCCCCGGCCGGCACACACGGCTTTGCGGTTGAAAACAGCAAACCGCGCGGGCCGGGCAGACACTTTACCCTGCCCTATCCCATAAAAGGCCGCCGTTGCCGATGCACAAAAAGAACACCGCACCGGCCGTGCTTATGCTTTACAATACAGCCTTGCGCCTTCCCCGAAACCAAACCGGCCTCCGCCCAACCGATAACAGAAATATGTCAGACATGAACAACGAAACCGTCAAATCCAACAATACCCAAGGCGTCAAATACAAAGGTGCCGCCAAAACCGCACGCATTCCCATCAAAGTGGTGCCGCTGGAAGAAAAGCTCAAAAAGCCCGAATGGATACGCGCCAAGCTGCCCACGGGTAAAAAATTTTTTGAAATCAAAAATATTTTGCGCGATCAGAAAATGCACACCGTGTGCGAAGAAGCCAGCTGCCCCAACATCGGCGAATGCTTCAGCAAAGGCACCGCCACCTTTATGATTATGGGCGACATCTGCACCCGCCGCTGCCCGTTCTGCGATGTCGGCCACGGCCGCCCCAACCCGCTCGATCCGGCCGAACCTGCAAATCTGGCCGAATCCGTAGCCGCCATGAAACTGCGCTATGTGGTGATAACCTCGGTTGACCGCGACGACCTGCGCGATGGCGGTGCCCAACATTTCGCCGACTGCATCCGCGCCATCCGCGAAAAAAGCCCGCAAACCAAGATTGAAATTTTAGTGCCCGATTTCCGCGGCCGTCTCGATATTGCTTTGGATATTCTTTCCCAAACTCCGCCCGATGTGATGAACCACAATCTCGAAACCCATCCCCGCCTCTACAAACAGGCGCGCCCGGGTTCCAATTACCGGCACTCGCTCGAACTCTTGCGCCGCTATAAAGAAATGCAGCCCGATATCCCCACCAAGTCGGGCATTATGGTCGGCTTGGGCGAAACCGATGAAGAAGTGCGCGAAATCATGCGCGATATGCGCGCGCACAATATCGAAATGATTACTGTCGGCCAATACCTGCAACCTTCAGACGGCCACCTGCCCGTTTTACGCTATGTTACCCCCGCGCAGTTCAAAACATTCGAGCAAGAGGCCTACGCAATGGGCTTCACCAATGCCGCCGTCGGCGCGATGGTCAGAAGCTCTTACCACGCCGACGAGCAGGCCTCCCAGGCTTTGCGGGAAAACGTTTCAAACAGTCTTTAAATGATAGTGCCCCGCTCTATTTCCTGCTGCGGGTTACTGTTGCGGGGCTGCATCCCGCCCCACCACCAAGAGAGTGGTTTCGCCGGCTGCCGAAGCGGCAGCATAACCGGCTCGGCCATGCCGCTATCGTTTGGCCTGCGTGCCGGGTAGCGGAAATACAGTGGATTCACCATCATCCTGTTTTTAAAGCATCAGGCCGTCTGAAAAACAACTTTCAGACGGCCTGATGTTTACTGCGGCGGGTTATTGATCCACAAACGCGCGCTCAATCAGATAGTCGCCGCGCTGGCCCATTTTCGGCGAAACCTGCAGACCGAATTCCTCCAACACTGTGCCGGTGTCTTTCAGCATGGCGGGGCTGCCGCACAGCATGGCGCGGTCGTGTTCGGGGTTCATCACCGGCAGGCCGATGTCGGCAAACATTTTGCCGCTTCTCATCAGGTCGGTGATGTGGCCGCGGTGCGGGTATTCTTCGCGCGATACCACGGGGTAGTAAATCAGTTTTTCTTTGACCAGTTCGCCCAGATATTCGTGTTCGGGCAGCTCTCGGGTGAAACGGTCGTAATAGGCCAAATCTTTTTTGTAGCGCACGCCGTGTACCAGAATTACTTTTTCAAACTGT
Organism: Neisseria musculi; assembly: GCF_014297595.2. Lineage (NCBI taxonomy): Bacteria > Pseudomonadati > Pseudomonadota > Betaproteobacteria > Neisseriales > Neisseriaceae > Neisseria > Neisseria musculi. Next base: position 1,004,013 of record NZ_CP060414.2, read on the forward strand.
TCATAAACTTCCGGGTCTTTGGTGATGCTTAAAAACGGCGCGATGCCGGTGCCGGTGGAAAGCAGGTAAAGGTTTTTGCCGGGGTTGAGGTCGCCGCAAATCAGGGTGCCGGTGGGTTTTTTGCTCACTAAAACTTCATCGCCTACTTTCAGATGCTGCAGACGGCTGGTCAGGGGGCCGTCAGGCACTTTGATGCTGAAAAATTCGAGATGTTCTTCCCAATTTGCGCTGGCTACGCTGTATGCGCGCATCAGCGGTTTGCCGTCCACCATCAAACCCACCATTACAAACTGGCCGTTTTCAAAACGCAGCGAATCATCGCGGGTGCAGGTGAAGGTGAAATAGGAGTCTGTCCAATGGTGTACGGATAAAACTTTCTGGGTGTTGAATGCTGCCATGATGATTGCTTTCTGAAATAGGAAGCCGTCTGAAAACGGCTCTGAAACGTTTGAAAATGCCTGCTGTTCGGGCAGGCTGTCAATGTTAATCTGATTTTAAACAAAAAGAATTATGCCCACAATCTTTATCAACGCCGCTGCATCATGCCTGAAACGGCAGAAAATTCGGCCAATGCCGCCAATTGCAGCGGATCGCGCCCCCAGCGGCGGTTTTTCAGCCGCCGCATCCAATAAATATAGCGCAGGGTGCGGCTCAAAACAGCGGCATGGCGATCGGGCAGTCTCTCGAAATATATGCGCCAAATTGCCGCCGCCTCATCCAACAGGCCGTTGCGCGCCAACGGCAACAGGGTGGAATGCAGATAACAGAGCCAATCGCGGCAGTCGGCCCTCGCCAATACACTTGCGGGGTCGTCTTCAAAATCAAAAAACCGATATTGCCGGCATCGTCCAACATCATGTTCCGCGCAAAAGCCTGGCTGGCATACTGCCCCCCGGCCATGAAGGCTGCCAATTGGCCGCCAAGCCCTGCTGCCGCCATGCACTAAGGCTGCCCGCAGCGGCTTCTTCCGCGATAACATCCTGCAACGGCCTGCCGCAGAGATGCCCCATCATCAGAGAATTTTCCTGTACGGCCAAAAGAGGGGGAACGCCCCCCGATGCCGCAAGCTCACGCAGCCTGGCAGCTCCGGCGGCAATGCTCGGGTTGCTGCCCACAAATTGGGTACATGGGTCAGCACGCGCAGTTGCAGCATCTTCGCAGGCAGCGCCAAAAGCGCGTAACGCCATGCGGCATTTCTCTTGCCGGCTTTGCGGATCCACACCGTTTCGCCGTTATCCAATATATAGCGGTCAATCGCAGCCCCCTGCTGGCGGGCAGAAAGCCGCGATAATTCGCTGTGGTAATCGGGCGGCCGGCTTTCTGTTTCCGGGCTTTTTCTCCGGCTGCCCCGTGCCGGAAATGGGCAGCGGCGCATCGGAAAATGTATTTTGTTGATAATCAGCCATATTGTTCATCTAATCTGCTACAGTGCCCAATAAGGTTATTTGCCCTACCCGGGCAGCCATACCGCGCTGTTTTTTCAGACGGCTTCAGCAACAGGCCGTCTGAACACAAGGCCGGCAGGCTTCACCAAAGCGGGCTTGCGGATCCGCCCAAAACGGTGATGCGAACAAATGCCGAGTTCTAAATAAAATGTTTCGTATCATAATATCGACCGCCGCAGTTTGCCGGTTGCTGCCGGAGCGTTCAGACGGCATCGGGTTTGCGCCGCAATGCCGGGCATAGCTTCTGCTGCGGTGCCGCAAACGGATTACCCATATCCAACGGCAGGTTGCAAGCACCGCTTGTGCCGCCGTGTTCCCTACCGGTTTTCCGGCAGAAGCGTTAAGGAAACAAGGCATCGAGAAAATCAGCGGGGCGGCAGCTTTCGTTTTCCCGATAAAACATAATCTCGTGAATACGGATGCTGTTTTGCCCGCTGTTTACCGATGCAGCCGCTTTCAGCCAAAACGCCGGCCGGTTATGCCTGCGGAAGCTTGGCAGATAAGCGGCAGTGGGTTTTGCCGCCGTTTTTTCATCTTCCTCCCGCAGCCATTGAACCGTCCAAGCACGGCTCTCATCTTCGGTGCAAGGCGTAAACAGCCATTTGCCGCAGCCAAGTGCCAAGTGCGTGCTTGTGCGCTGCTGTGTTCTGCCCTCATATTTTTCCCTTTGCTGCCATGCTTGGCCTGCCCGAGCAAACGGCTCCACGGCATCAGAGGCCGTCTGAAAACGCCGTTTCCGAAGGAAACCAGTTTCTGCGAAGCCAAAACGCAGTTTCCGAAAGAAACCGGTAACACCGTTTCCGCAAGTAAACAAGTCTCTGGTTTTTTCAGACGGCCTGTACGCGTACACCTTTATTTTTCCAACGTTTCCCGGATAATGGTTTTGACAATATCGGCATTATTCGGCACGGTTTGAACGCGTTGCGGCAGTTGCTCCAAGCCTTCGAGGGCGGCGGGTCGCGGCACGGTTACGCTGCCTGCGGCTTCGTGTATGGTGTCTTCAAATTTGGCGGCCAGGGCGGTTTCGAGGCAGACGATGGTTTCACCCGCTTGGCGCACTTCGCGCGCCACTTGGATGCCGTCTGCAGTGTGCGGGTCAATCAATCCGCCGCCGCTGCGGTAAACATCAGCAATGGTGTCCAAGCGGTTGCGGTGGCTGCTTCGGCCGGAGGCAAAGCCGTATTTTTCATGAATCTCCGGCAGTTTTTCCGACAAATCAAAACCTTTGCCGCTGCCGACTTCTGCCCATAATGCCCGGATTTGTGCTGCGTTTCTGCCTGTCAGGTCAAACACGAAACGCTCGAAGTTGGAGGCTTTGGAAATGTCCATCGAGGGGCTGGAGGTAACGTGGGTGTGTTCGGCGGTGCGCGGGCGGTAAACACCGGTTTTGAAAAATTCGTCAAGCACATCGTTTTCGTTGGTAGCGGCAATCAGACGGCGGATGGGCAACCCCATCTGGCGGGCGATATGGCCTGCGCAGATGTTGCCGAAGTTACCGCTGGGCACGCAGAAACTCACTTTTTGCGCGTTGGTTTCGGTAGCTTTGAAATAACCGGCGAAGTAATACACCACTTGCGCCACGATGCGCCCCCAGTTGATGGAATTGACGGTGCCGATGTGGTGTTGCGCTTTGAAGGCGGCATCGTTCTGCACGGCCTTTACGATATCTTGGCAGTCGTCAAACATGCCCTGAACGGCGATATTGTGGATGTTTGCGTCTTGCAGGCTGAACATCTGCGCGCGTTGGAAACTGCTCATTTTGCCCTCAGGCGAGAGCATAAACACGTTTATGCCTTTTTTGCCGCGCAGGGCGTATTCGGCGGCGGAGCCGGTGTCGCCGCTGGTGGCGCCGAGAATGTTGAGCTGCCTGCCTGCTTTGGCCAGCACATATTCAAACGCATTGCCCAAAAACTGCATGGCCATGTCTTTAAACGCCAGCGTGGGGCCGTTGGAAAGGGCTTGGATTTTGATGCCGTCTGAAAGTGTGCGCACGGGTGTGATTTCGGCGCTGCCGAAAATTTCGGCGGTATAGGTGCGGTTGATAATATTGCGCAAATCGGCGGCGGGAATATCGGTAGCAAACAGGCTGATGATTTCAAACGCCAGCTCGGGGTAACTCAGGCCGCGCCATTGCTGCAGGGTTGCCGCATCGATTTGCGGATAATGCTCGGGCAGCATCAGGCCGCCATCGGGCGCAAGCCCCATCAATAATACTTCGCTGAACGGTTTGGGTGCGGTGGCTCCGCGGGTGCTGATATATTTCATGGCTCGGTTTCTTCAATCATCGGGCAAATACGCCGGAGGGCATCATAGGTTTTCAGACGGCCTGCGGTATGCGGGCAGGCCGTCTGAAACAAGATTAACGGTATAAACGCTTCACGCAGGCGGTTACGGTTTTGGCGGTTACCGAGGCTGCGGCCTGCGCGCGGGTAGCAGGATTGACAATCTGCACCATTTCGTTGGCGGTTATCTGGTTGGGGGCTTCTTCGCTGGCGCAGCCGCAGATTTTGTTTTCCCATTCCTGCTGTTTTTCGGCCGTCATCGCCAACGCGATCAAGCGCCATTCGTTGCGTTTGTTGAGTTCGGCGCGGCATTGGTTGTCTAGGGCTGCCTTCACCAAAGCGTTGCCCATGCCCAAACCGCTGTTGATATTGCCGTCTGCCGCACAGGCGGCAAGCAGTAAAGCCAACGGCAGTGCAATGATTTTTTTCATGGTTTCCCTTTTTCAAACAAGTGGTAAAAATGTTTATCCGGCGGCGCGGATTCTGGCCAGATAGGCCGCTCTGTCTGCTTCAGTGATGGCCCGCACGGTGCGGCAGGGCGAACCCATCGCCAAAACATTGGCGGGAAGATCTTTGCAGACCAGGCTGCCTGCGGCCACCACGGTGTTGCTGCCAATGGTAACGCCGCCTAGAATGATGCTCTGCGCTCCTATCCATACATTATCGCCAATCACAATCGGCTTGGCATCTTCATAGGCTTGGGCGCGCAAATCCGCATCCAGCGGATGCCCCACGGTGTACAGCCCCACGTTGGGCGCCAGCAGCACGCCGTTGCCGATGGTGATACCGCCTGCATCGAGCATAATGCAGTTGAAATTGGTATAAAAACCGTCGCCCACTTCGATATAGGTGCCGTAATCGCAGTAAAACGGCTGGGTGATAAACACGTCTTTACCTGCTTTGCCGAAGAGGCGGCGGATAATCGCTTCGCGCGCGGCCGTGTCGCCCGGGCGGGTGCAGACATTATAGTCGTGCAGCAGCTCTTTGGCGCGGTTGCGACAGGCAGCCAAACCGGCAGCCAACGCATTGTGCGGCATACCGGAGAGCATCTTTTCGCATTCGCTTTTCATCATCGGAGGCCGTCTGAAACAAAACAGGCGCCATTGTACCGTATCGGGCTTATAATGCGGGGAAACTTTAGTAACGGAACAATGCCATGCCGGACCTGTTTACCCGCCCTCCCGATGCCCCGCTTGCCGAACGCCTGCGCCCGCACTCTCTCGAAGAAGTGATCGGCCAGCAGCATTTAATCGGCGAAGGCAAACCGCTGCGGGTGGCGGTGGAAAGCGGCAAGCCGCATTCGATGCTGCTGTGGGGGCCGCCGGGTGTGGGCAAAACCACGCTGGCGAGAATTTTGGCGCAGAGTTTCCATGCTCAGTTTCTACCCGTTTCGGCCGTGTTTTCAGGGGTGAAAGACATCCGTGAAGCGATTTTGAAAGCCGAAACCGCCCTGCAGCAGGAGCGTGCAACGATTTTGTTTGTCGATGAAGTGCACCGCTTCAACAAAGCCCAGCAGGATGCGTTTCTGCCCCATGTGGAAAGCGGCCTGCTCACCTTTATCGGCGCCACCACCGAAAACCCTTCGTTTGAAGTGAACTCTGCCCTGCTGAGCCGTGCGCAGGTGTATGTGTTGCAGCCGCTCTCGGCGCAGGATTTGCAGCAACTGATTGATAAAGTGCTTGCCCTGCCCGATTATCAGGGCTTTGCCATTAACGGCGAAGCCCGCGAACTGTTGTGCCATGCTGCCGATGGTGATGCGCGCCGGCTGCTGAATCTGTTGGAACAACTGCTGCGCACTGCCGCCACCCGCCGTCTGAACGCACTCACCCCCGAGTTTCTCGCCGACAGCTTGGGCACGCAAATCCGCCGCTTCGACAAAGGCGGCGAGAGTTTTTATAACCAGATTTCTGCCCTGCACAAATCCGTGCGCGGCTCCCACCCCAACGCCGCGCTGTATTGGTTTTGCCGCATGCTGGACGGCGGCGCCGATCCGCGCTATCTCGCCCGCCGCATCGTGCGCATGGCTTGGGAAGACATCGGCCTGGCCGACCCGAGAGCCATGCAGATTGCCAACGAAGCGGCCGCCGCCTACGAACGCCTGGGTTCGCCCGAAGGCGAGCTGGCACTGGCGCAGGCCGTGCTCTATCTGGCTGCCGCTGCCAAATCCAATGCCGGCTACACGGCTTTCAACCAAATGCGCGCTTTCGTGAAAAGCAATGCCTCCGGCGAAGTGCCCGTACACCTGCGCAATGCCCCCACCAAAATGATGAAAGAGTTGGGCTACGGCCGCGAATACCGCTACGCCCACGATGAGCCGCACGCCTATGCCGCCGGCGAAAGCTACATGCCGGACGGTTTGGCCGAGCCGGATTTCTACCAACCCGTGCCGCGCGGCCTCGAAATCAAAATCGGTGAAAAACTCGCCCGGCTCAAACAGCTTGACGATGAAGCAGGCGGCATAAAGTAACCCCCCCCCCGAAGCCGCAGGTTTGAGGGCAGGGGCTGCGCAGGCAAACCGGTTGGGACTTTCACAACATTCAATATTCAAAACAATATTCAAAAACGCCGCAAACCGTTTTCCGCTATCAACCGCCAATTTGGCAGATTGGGTAATACGGTATTTCTGTTACGGCCTTGTTTTTGGCGCAAAACAGACGGCGTGGCGGATGCCCAAGCGGTAACAGAAGCCGTTTCGTACGGCCTGCGCTCTGCTGCTTGGCAGCAGCAAGAAAGCAGGTTGATGGCAGGCCGTCTGAAAATCAGCGCGCCCGGATATTCAGACGGCCTGAGCTGTTGAAAGGCCGGGTTGTTTACAGTTTTATGTGAAACCGCTTTTATTTTTTGCTGAAACGATGGTTTGTGATTTTTGAGCATCTTCAAGAACGGCGCAGCTTCGTTGTACCTTTGGGCATACTTGGCAACCCTCAAAACCCCGAAGCGGGTCTTCAGGCAAGAAACGAAAAGTGTCAAAAGCACCGGGATGTTCTACACCCGATGCCTTCGCAAAAATACTTTCAGGCCGTCTGAAACGCGCAAATACCGTCATTACCGCAGGCGGAATCAGATGAAATATTGAAGCATTGAATAAACAGATGCTTAGATGTCAAATGCCGGGCCTCTTGCCCGCAGATGCGTGACGGCCGGCAACCTGCTGTGCATGTTTTTAAATTTTGCAAACGCCCCAGCCTGCAAATATTGCAAAAACCTGCGCTTTTCATTTTTTAAATTCGAGGCCGTCTGAACATGTTTTCAGACGGCCTCAATCGTCAATGCGCAGGAATATTATCCGCCATAGTAGGCTTTGGTAGGGATTTCTTCCAAATCGGCCACCATCGGCAGGCGCGGGTTGGCGGGCGGGCATTGGTCTTCATAAACCATCAGTGCCAACTCCCTGCGGGCGGCGGCAGATGAAAATATTGAAGCATCGATATTTTCATTTTTTTAAACCCGCGCTTTTCATTTTTTAAATTCGAGGCCGTCTGAACATGTTTTCAGACGGCCTCAATCGTCAATGCGCAGGAATATTATCCGCCATAGTAGGCTTTGGTGAGGATTTCTTCCAAATCGGCCACCATCGGCAGGCGCGGGTTGGCGGGCGAGCATTGGTCTTCATAGGCCATCAATGCCAGCTCTCTGCGGGCGGCGGTGAAGGCTTTTTCATCGATGCCCTGCTCTTTGAACGACATTTTGATGCCTACGCTGTGCGCCAAATCGTGGCAGGCTTGGGCAAACGATTCCACGCCTTCTGCCGGGGTGCTGCACGGCAGGCCGAGCATACGGGCGATTTCCTGGTAGCGTACATCGGCCCTGTAGTAGTTGTATTTCGGCCAGGTGGCGGTTTTCTGCGGCCGTGTGCCGTTGTAGCGGATAACGTGGGGCAGGAATATGGCGTTGGTGCGGCCGTGAACGGTGTGAAACTTTCCGCCCACTTTGTGCGACAGCGAGTGGTTGATGCCGAGAAATGCGTTGGCAAATGCCATGCCGGCGATGGTGGAGGCGTTGTGCATTCTTTCTCGGGCTTCGGGGTCGCTTGCGCCGTTTTTGTAGGAGCGTTCCAAAAATTCAAACACCAGCTTGATGGCCTGCAGCGCCAGGCCGTCTGTAAAATCGTTGGCCAGCACCGAAACATAGGCTTCTACTGCGTGGGTGAGCACGTCCATGCCTGTGTCGGCGGTTACGCTTGCGGGAACGGTCATCGTAAACGAGGGATCAACGATGGCAATGGTGGGGGTGAGCGAATAATCGGCAATCGGGTATTTTTTGTCGCCGTCGCTGATCACGGTAAACGGCGTTACTTCGGAGCCGGTGCCCGATGTGGTGGGAATGCCGATAAACTTGGCTTTGCGCCCCAGCTCGGGGAAGCGGAAGGCGCGTTTGCGGATGTCCATGAATTTCTGCACCAAGTCTTCAAAATCAACCTGCGGCTGTTCGTAGAAAAGCCACATGGCTTTGGCCGCATCCATCGGCGAGCCGCCGCCCAGCGCGATAATGGTGTCGGGCTGGAAGCTGCGCATCAGGTCGGTGCCTTTATACACAGTCTGCACGCTCGGGTCGGCTTCGACATCGGTAAACAGCTGCACGGTAACTTTGTTTTTGCGCAGACTCAGCTGGTGGGTGATTTTATCGACAAAGCCCAAATCCACCATGGAGCGGTCGGTAACAATCATCACTTTTTCGCAATCTTTCATATCTTGCAGATATTGGATGGAATCGCGCTCGAAATAGATTTTGGCGGGCACTTTAAACCATTGCATGTTGTTTCTCCGGCGGCCTATTTTTTTGATGTTCAACAGATTGACGGCACTGACGTTGCCGCCCACAGAGTTTTTGCCGTAAGAGCCGCAGCCCAGGGTGAGCGAGGGCAGGAACGCGTTATACACATCGCCGATGCCGCCGAATGAAGAAGGGGCGTTCCAAATCACCCGCAGGGCTTTCACGCGCCCGCCGAAAGTTTTCACCAATTCTTGATCGGCCGTATGAATGGCGGCGGAGTGGCCCAAACCGTCAAACTCCACCATTTCTTCAGAAAATTTCAAGCCTTCTTCGGTGGTTTCGGCTTTCAGCATGGCCAAAACGGGCGAGAGTTTTTCACGGGTGAGCGGCTCTTTGGGGCCCACTTCGCGGCATTCCACTATAATAATGTTGGTTTGCTCAGGCACTTTGAAACCGGCCTGCTCGGCAATCCAGGCGGCAGGTTTGCCCACCACCGAGGCATTGAGTTTGGCACCGCCGCAGTTGGCGCTGTTGGCCTTCACGCCGAAAATAAATTCTTCCAGCAGCGTTTTTTCTTTTTTGTTGGCGAAATACACGCCGTAAGATTTAAATTCTTCGGCCAACTCGTTATAGATTTCTTTGTCGGCAATCACCGCCTGCTCGCTGGCGCAGATCATGCCGTTGTCGAACGCTTTGGACATTACGATGTCGTGGGCGGCCTGTTTGATGTCGGCAGATTTTTCCACATAGGCGGGCACATTGCCTGCACCCACGCCGAGCGCGGGCTTGCCGCAGGAATAGGCCGCTTCCACCATGGCATTGCCGCCGGTGGCCAAAATAGTGGCCACGCCCGGGTGTTTCATCAATGAAGACGTGCCTTCCATCGAAGGTTTTTCAATCCATTGGATACAGTTTTCCGGTGCGCCTGCGGCAATGGCGGCATCGCGGACGATTCGCGCAGCGTGGGCGGAACATTGCTGGGCAGAAGGGTGGAAGGCAAAGATAATCGGATTGCGGGTTTTCAGCGCAATCAATGCCTTAAAAATGGTGGTGGAGGTGGGGTTGGTGGTGGGGATAATGCCGCAGATGACGCCCACGGGGTCGGCAATCTCGGTGATGCCGGTTACATCGTCTTCACTGATCACGCCCACGGTTTTCAAATCGCGCAGGCGGCGCACCACATTTTCGCAGGCAAACAAATTTTTGGTGGCTTTGTCTTCAAACACCCCGCGCCCGGTTTCTTCCACCGCGTGCATGGCCAGCTCGCCGTGTTTGTCGAGCGCGGCAATCGAAGCTTTGGCCACGATATAGTCGATTTGTTCCTGGTTGAGTGTGAGAAACCGATCCAGTGCGGCCAAGCCTTGTTCGACCAAGCGGTTGACTTCGGCTACCGCAGGGCTGACAGTTTTATCGGCAGATGCATTCATAGTGTTCTCCTGAAAAGAAGTAAGGAATAAAGTAATAAACTTTCATTAAATACAGTATAAGTAATATTGTTACAAATATTCTTGACTTGCGTCATAAACACCGCACTTTAACGAAAAGCACCGCCTGATTCACTGTTGGTTTTTAAGCAGTTGAATTGGATAATATTTCTGAAATATGCAAAAAACGGAAAAATGGCGGGTTTTGGGAAGTTTTGTCTGTACTCGAAAACCATGCCTCAAAGCTGCGTGCCGCCATTCATACCCTGCAGGAATGCGTTTGTTGGGCTTTTCAGACGGCCGGCGTAAATATGGCAAGTTTTTTTGCTGCCCCTCCCCGCTAGTGCCGGTTGTTTGGCCGGATGGAAAAGCAATGATGTATTATTATTACATTTCAACAGGTAAATCAGATTGTTTATGTAATATAAACACCTTTCATTTTTTTCAGACGGCTTTCGGCATTGATTTTGAAAAAGCTCTGCCGGTCATTGCCCGGTATAAAACCGTCCTGAAATTTCCGGCATAAGCCGCACATGCAGAATCAAAACAAGAAAAGAATCAGACTCAGGCATTCTACCGAATCCCCACAAACGCCTTGAAACATGATTTAATGGCAGCCTGCCCAACCAAACGGGAACCGTTCCATGGCCCAACGCCCCCCCATCATTCAATCGCTGCTCGATACCGATTTATACAAGTTCACCATGTTGCAGGTTATCCTGCATCAATTTCCGCAAGCCCACGGCGTGTATGAATTCCGCTGCCGCAACAACGATCAAACCGCTTATCCGCTGGCCGAAATCCAAACCGAATTGGAACAGGAACTCGACAGGCTGTGCCGGCTGCAATTAAGCCAAAGCGAGCTGGACTATCTGCGCAGCCTGCGTTTTATCAAAAGCGATTTTGTCGATTATCTCGAACTGTTCCAACTCAAACGCCGTTTCGTAAAAGTTGCCACCGACAAAGCAGGCCGTCTGAACATCCGCGTTGAAGGGCCGATGATACAGGCGATGTTTTTCGAAATTTACATTCTCGCCATCGTTAACGAGCTCTACTTCCGCCGCCTCGAAACCCCCGAAGTATTGGCCGAAGGTGAGCGCCGCCTGCAGGCCAAAGCCGCGCGGCTCAAACAGCTGGCCGCCTTGCAAAGCCCCGCCGCCCCGCCGTTTCTGATTTCCGACTTCGGCACCCGCCGCCGCTACACCCTTGCCTGGCAGGAACACGTTATCACAACCCTTTACGCCGCCGCCCCCGAAATCATGCGCGGCACCAGCAATGTTTATCTCGCCAAAAAACTCGGCATCACCCCCATCGGCACCATGGCACACGAATTTTTACAGGCTTTTCAAGCGCTGGATGTCCGCTTGCGCGATTTTCAGAAAGCCGCCCTCGAGAGCTGGGTGCGCGAATACCGCGGCGATCTCGGCATCGCCCTTACCGATGTGGTGGGTATGGACGCATTTTTGCGCGATTTCGATCTCTATTTCGCCAAGCTGTTTGACGGCCTGCGCCACGACAGCGGCGACCCCTACACTTGGGGCGACAAAGCCTATGCGCACTACAAAAAACTCAAAATCGACAGCCGCACCAAAATGCTCACTTTTTCAGACGGCCTCGATATCGAAAAATCATGGGCACTGCACCAATATTTCAAAAACCGCTTCAAAACCAGTTTCGGTATCGGCACCAATTTCACCAACGATTTGGGGCATACCACGCTCAATATCGTATTGAAACTGGTCGAATGCAACGGCCAATCGGTCGCCAAACTTTCCGACAGCCCCGGCAAAACCATGACCGACAACGACACCTTCCTTGCTTATTTGCGCCAAGTATTCCAAGTGCCCGCGCCCCAATCATAAAGCCGACCGGCCGTCTGAAAGATTTCAGGCGGTTGTTGCGTCTATCAAAAACCGGGCAAACCTGTCTGACCGCCCAAAAGTTTTCAGACGGCCTCAAAATAGATAACCCGCCTTATTTTATGATATAAGGCCGTCTGAACCCCAAACCGACCACAAAGGAAACCACATGAGCTCACAAGATTTAAGCGGCAAAACTGCCCTCGTTACCGGCGCATCCCGCGGCATCGGCGCAGCGATTGCCGACACGCTGGCAGCTGCCGGTGCCACCGTTATCGGCACCGCCACCGGCGAAAGCGGCGCCCAAGCCATCGGCGAACGCCTCGCACAATGGGGCGGACAAGGCCGCGCCCTAGATGCCGCCGAACCCGAAAGCATCGAAAACCTGATTGCCCTCATCGAAAAAGAATCCGGCAAGCTCGACATTCTCGTCAATAACGCCGGCATCACCCGCGACAACCTCTTGATGCGCATGAAAGAAGAAGAATGGGACGACATCATGCAGGTCAATCTCAAAGCCGTGTTCCGCGCCAGCAAAGCCGTGTTGCGCGGCATGATGAAGCAGCGCAGCGGCCGCATTATCAACATCACCTCGGTTGTCGGCGCTATGGGCAATGCCGGGCAGGCCAACTATGCCGCCGCCAAAGCAGGCTTAATCGGCTTTTCCAAATCTATGGCGCGCGAAGTCGGCAGCAGGGGCATCACCGTCAACTGCGTTGCCCCCGGCTTTATCGACACCGATATGACCCGTGCCCTACCCGAAGAAACCCGCAAAATGTTTGAAGCGCAAACGGCACTGGGCAAATTCGGCGATGCACAAGATATCGCCGATGCCGTGCTGTTTCTCGCTTGCGACCAAGCCAAATACATCACCGGCCAAACCCTGCACGTAAACGGCGGTATGCTGATGCCCTAGCCTGCAGGGGCTGCCGGTTTGTACCGCCCGCCCTGCTCTTTTGCCTGCCGGGCGGCAGCAGGTAAAGACTAAAAGTAATTTCTTTTAGTTTTAACCATTTGCCGGGAAGTGCAAAGAAGCAGCATCAAAATGCTTGCACAAACTTGGGAATTTTGGTTTAATCACTTTCTCACAACGCAAAACGGGTGATTAGCTCAGTTGGTAGAGCGTCTGCCTTACAAGCAGAATGTCGGCGGTTCGACTCCGTCATCACCCACCAAGTTTCTTGCGCGGAGTGGTAGTTCAGTTGGTTAGAATACCGGCCTGTCACGCCGGGGGTCGCGGGTTCGAGCCCCGTCCACTCCGCCAAAACCTTTTCGGAAAAAAGCACCGTTTCAAACCGGTGCTTTTTTCTTTCTGTTCTCTGAAATTTGTCTGTTCTCTGCAATCTGTTTTCAGACGGCCAAGAGGGTGGCAAATCTCGGCCTTGCCTACATTCCTCCGTTTTTTATTCCCTGTTTTTTGCTTGGATACCTGATTCGGGCTACCCCTTGAAGATCTGTTTCGGCGTGAAAGCCTGTTTGGTTTTTTGCGTTTTTTTTGCGGCTTGTTTCAGAATACCCCGAGTCGGCAGGGCGGCATGGTTTTTAATATAGCGAACCCCTTTATTGCCTGCGGCGTTCTTAATATAGCGAACCCCTTTATTGCCTGCGGCGTTCTTAGCCCAAAGAGTACGGTTTTGCCGGGCTTCCCAAGCGGCGGCAGAATCGGTTCCGTATTGCCTGCACCGTCTGGGGCCTGCCTTATGTCGAAAATAAAATGTATTTGTTTTACTTAACAAAGCCCGTGTATGGCAGAGCATAAAATAGGCCGTCTGAAACGGGTTTGCCGCTTAGCCGGCAACGCTCCCCTTCAGACGGCCTTTGCGCCGTTAGGCTATCAGTTTGCGCACTTCCTCAATCTGTTCGCGCAGCAGAGCTTCAAACTCGGGCCTGCCTGCCAATTCGCCAAACAGGGCCGGATCGGCGGCAAAGGCTTTCACGGGATCGGCGGACTCATACACGGCGTGTACGGCAGCTTCGTCAAGAATACCGTCCTGATAGGCAAACGGCAGCCTGCCTTGGTGCCAGCGTTCCATAAACACGAAAAACAGCGCAGGCAGTTTGGCGGTGGCCGCAGGGCGCGCGCCCTGTTTGAAACGTTCAATCAGCGTGGGCTGGATTTGGGCGGGAATTTTGGAAAAACCATCGGCAGCCACACGCTGGTTGGTGTCTTTGATATAGGGGTTGGTAAACCGCTCCAGCACCACATCGCGGTATTTGCCCAAGTCGATTAAATTGTTGCCGAGGCTGGCAATCACGTCTTCGGTAACATAATCGTAGGCGATTTTGCGCGCGGTTTCGAGATTGGTGCTGTCGTGGATATACAGTTTGCCCAGCAGCGTGCCCATCCAGGCAATGGCGGCGTGCGGCACATTGAGCACGCGGATTTTGGCTTCTTCGTAAGGAATCACCGACTCCACCAGCTCTACGCCCGCCTTCTCCAGCGCGGGGCGCACATTGTTTTTGAAATTATCTTCGATCACCCATTGGGTAAAGGTTTCGCCCATTACCGGTGCTTTATCGGCAATGCCTGTTTGCGCCTGAACGCGTGCCGGCAGCTCTTTGGCCGGGCGCGGCACGATGCGGTCTACCATGGTGTTGGGGGTGGTTACGTTGGCTTTCATCCATTCGATGATGTCGTTTTGGCCGGTCAGGCCGAGAAACTCGACCAAGCCGTCGTGAAAACGCTCGCCGTTGTGTCGCACATTGTCGCAGCAAAGCAAGGTAACGGCGCCGTTTTCAAGCTGCATCCGTTTTTTGAGGATTTTGGCAATAATGCCGTAAATGGTTTGGCTGCCACCCGCTAAATCCGCTTTCAGCGCAGGGTCGTTCTGCACCAGTTTGAAATTGCTGTCGAGATAATAACCGGCCTCGGTAACGGTGAAAGCAATCACTTTAACCGCCTCCCGCCCGCCCTCTTCAATCAGCGGCACCAAACCGGCCTGCCACGGAATCAGCTTGCGGATAGACTTGATCACTTCATATTCACGCTCGCCGCGCGGGCTGACGGTTTCCAGCACATATTCGCCGTTTTGCGCACGCAGCGCTTCGATGGTATGTTCGCTGTCGTTGCGGATATTGCCGGCCGCAATCGTCCAACTGTCGTCTCCCTGCTTGATTAATTCGTTGAGATACCATGCCTGGTGGGCGCGGTGGAAGCTGCCCAAGCCGATATGAAACCAAATGTTTTTGCTCATGTTGCGCACTCCTTTTATCAGTCATACAAATATTTCAAAAAATATAATATTATTTACATCAATAAGTTATAAAACACCCGGCCATTGTGGCACAATTTGAAAGCAAAAAACAGGCATGCGAAATAAAGCGGTTCCATATATGAGGCCGTCTGAAACATCGCGCCGGCGGGTTTTCCACCGGCTCCGATTCTTGGCATAATACGGCCTTACCGATTTCCAGCAGAGAACGCCCGAATGACCGCATCCATCCGCCTGCCCGCCGCCGCCCTGAAACCCTCCACCGTTGCCCTGCCCGGCTCGAAAAGCATCAGCAACCGCACGCTGCTCTTGGCCGCCCTCTCCGACAACACCTGCGAAATCCACTCGCTGCTCAAATCAGACGACACCGACCGTATGCTTGAAGCCCTGCAAACGCTCGGCGTGAAGCTCGAATTTTTTTCAGACGGCCGTCTGAAAGTACACGGCTGCGGCGGGCGTTTTCCCAACCAAAGCGCCGATCTGTTTTTAGGCAATGCCGGCACCGCCTTCCGCCCGCTCACCGCCGTTTTGGCCATACTCGGCGGCAACTACCGCCTGCACGGCGTGCCGCGTATGCACGAGCGCCCCATCGGCGACTTGATCGATGCCCTGCACATCACCGGCGCCGATGTGCGCTATCTTGGCAACACACACTACCCGCCGCTGCAAATTAACGGGCGCGCCGACAACGGCGTGCGCACGATTCCGATCAAAGGCAATGTGTCGAGCCAGTTTCTCACCGCACTCCTGATGGCACTGCCGCTCACCGGAGAGGCATTTGCCATAGAAATGGTGGGCGGGCTGATTTCCAAACCCTATATCGACATCACCCTCAAACTGATGGCGCAGTTTGGCGTAAACGTAGAAAACCACGGCTACCGCGTATTCAACATTTCCGCCGGCGCGCACTACCGTGCGCCCGAAAACATTTATGTGGAAGGCGATGCTTCGAGCGCATCTTACTTTCTCGCCGCCGGGCTGCTTTCCGGCCAACCCGTGCGCGTTACCGGCATCGGTAAAAACAGCATTCAGGGCGATGCAGTTTTTGCGCACGAGCTTGAAAAAATCGGAGCCGCCGTGGTTTGGGGCGACAACTTTATCGAAGTTTCCCGCCCCGCCGGCCAAGCCGTACTGCCGTTCGATTTAGACGCCAACCACATCCCCGATGCCGCCATGACGCTGGCCGTAGCCGCCCTTGCCACGGGCGCACCCTGCTCGCTGCGCAACATCGGCTCGTGGCGTGTGAAAGAAACCGACCGCATCGCCGCCATGGCTGCCGAGCTGCGCAAAGTGGGCGCAAAAGTAGCTGAAGAACCCGAAGCCATCCACATCACCCCGCCTGCCGTGCTTACACCCAACGCCGAAATCGACACCTATGACGACCACCGCATGGCCATGTGTTTTTCGCTGGTATCTCTGCTGGGCGTGCCGGTTGTCATCAACAACCCGAAATGCACACACAAAACCTTCCCCACTTATTTTGACCTGTTTGCTTCGTTGAGAGAGTAAACCCGTTCATTTAAATGAAGGCCGTCTGAAAACACAATTCAGACGGCCTTTCAACACAATCCGTGTTTGAAACCCGATTAGGCAGACTGCCGCTTTTCGCCGTGCTATGCAGGCGCATGGTGAAAACAGTGCGTTTGTTCAGCATCGACTTCCAACACTCTCACTTTCACACATCACGGCTTTGACAATTTCCGCCTACGCGAGCCAAAGCTGGCCGCCTAATTCACAAAAGACAAATCGGAAATGCCGTCTTAACAGCGCAGAGAATAGAGTATTACCGGCTATTGTTTCTTTGATGTTCAGGGCAAATTATTCAAAAATGGGCTTACGAAGCAAAATCAGCAAAAATGATGTTAAGCTTCTGATATACCTATTAAAAACAAATACCAAAAGTTCAGTAAAATTACCGAATCAAAATTCCGTCAAATCCTGCGCCTTTTCACACTTGATTTGACCGCTTCCGATACCGCCAGACTCACCGGCATCAGTACCCAAAGTGCCAATATCTGTTTCTCAAACTGCGTTGCCGTATGGCTGCTGAATGTGAACGGCAAACTCCCTCTGCCGGTGTGGTCGAACTGGACGAATCCTACTTCGGCTCCAAACGCATCCGAGGGCGGGCGGGGGAGAGGGAGGCAAAACCATTGTTTTCGGCATCTTAAAACGGGACGACAAAGTCTATACCGAAATCGTGCCGGATACTTCGAAAGCTACACTGCAACAGGTTATTCGAGGGCGGGTTGCTGTTGAAATTGTCATCAATACTGACGGCTGGCGCGGCTATCACGGCTTGGTCGATATGGGCTGTGAAAAGCACTTCAGGGTACATCATGGTGCAGACGAGTTCGCCCGGGGTGCGCAACACATTAACGGCATCGAATTGTTTTGGGGTTATGCCAAAAACCGCTTGGTTAAATTTAACGGTGTACCGAAACAGACTTTTTATTTACACTTAATCTGCTCCCAAATACCTACCTGATATTGTAATGGAAGCCCTCATTGTTTCAGGCCGTGTTCACAATATTTTCATACGGCCTGCTAACTATTTGAAAATTTTATTGTATGTCAATAAACAACTGCCGAAGCTGCCTTTTCCAACCCTTGATTCAGTGATTCAACCATTGCTGTATAGCCGTCGCCGTTTTGCGGTGTTTCAATGTGAAAGGGACGGCTTTGCCCGTTCGGCCATACGGCATAACCGCTAATGAGCGTTTTGCCTTGATAATTTCCTTGAAAAGCTTCTATATAAATTTTCAGTGTCTGCATACTGCTGCTTCTGGCCGCAGGTACAAAAACGTAGCGGCCGCCCAAGCGGTTGAGCTTATTGCTGAAACCTGATGCCAATGCTTTATCCAGCGGGCTTGCCCACAGGTGGTTGCGGGCAAAGTTCACATGATAATCATCGGTTTGATATACCAGCCCGCCGTTATTGAGCGGATCGGCCAAATACACGTGCACGGCGATTTCGCTGCCGCTTTTGGCAGGAAGGGTGTATCGGCTGTCGGGCAGTGTGAAATATTGGGTAGCGGGCGTGCTACAGGCGCTCAGTGCGGCCAGCGCGCCTATCATCATCCATTTGCGCATCAGCGGCTTCCTTTCGGTATCGGATCTTTTATGTTACTGTTGAAAATCAGTGCGTTGGGTTTTTCTTTTAAGGTGTTTATCACGGGCTGTGCATCTTTCAGGGTTTTGTCGATACTCTGCAAAGTGCTCTGCACATCGCTGTAGAACGGCGACTGCGGCGACACGCCCTGCAGGGTTTGGCGTAATCCGCGCAGGGTTTGGTTCAGCTCGCCGGGGATATTTTGTGTTTGCGGTTTGTTGATTAAGGCATTGGCCGCATTCAAAGTAGCCTTAAGTTCACGCAGTGTGCCGTTCAACTCACCCACAGTGTTTGCGAGCGGCAGTTTGTTGAGTTTTTCGAGCAGGCTGCCCAGTTGCGCCTGCAAATCGTCAAATCCGCTGCTGCGGGTGGCAATAACTACGTTGCCGTTATAGTCGGCAAATGGTTTGAGTTTGGCACTTTCAGACGGCCTGTCGTCCAGCTCTATCATTTTGCTGCCGGTTAATAGGTTGTTGCTGGAAATAGTGGCGGTTAAACCTTTGTTTAAGGCCGTCTGAAACTGGTTTTGCCAATATTCGCGGCTCTGCGCCCCGGCGTTAAGCTCTATGCGCTCCGGCTCGATGCGGATGCGCACGGGAATCCAGCCGTTTTCAAACAGTTTGAGGCTGTCGTTTTCGGCAAAATAAGGTACTTCGGCCACGGTGCCGATGTTGATGCCTTTATATTCTACCGGTGCGCCGCTCATCAAACCCCGCACGCTTTGTTTGAAAAAGGCGGTGTAATAGAGGGAGCGTTCGGTCGGCAGGTTGTCGATTTCGCTACGGTTGTTATAAAGCTCGAAAGTGTCATCGTTTACCGCCGGCCTGCCTTTGTCCCCTCCGGCCGGCGAAGCAAAGGAAATGGCACCGGAAAGCAAGGCGGGAATAGGGGCGGAATCCACGCTGATACCGTTACCGGTGGTTGCGATGCTGATGCCCCGTTGCAGCCAAAACTGGCTGTGTTCGCCCACCAGTTTGTCGTTGGGGCTTTGAATGAATACGGTGTAATTGACGGTTTGGTCTTTAGGGTTGAACTCGGCATTTTCCACCACGCCCACACTGAAGTTTTCAAATAGCACCGGGCTGCCCACACCTATCATTTTGTCGTTGAGACCGATAAGTCTCAGGCGCAGGCCGTTTTGGCCGATAGCGGCGATCGGCGGGATATCGAGCACTTCAAAACGCTCTTCGGTTTCTTTGCTTTTACCGGGTGTAAAGGCAATATACGAGCCGGAAACTAAGGTATTGAGACCAGAAATTCCGCTTTGGTCGATGCGCGGCTTCACCACCCAGAATTGGGTGTCTTTACGCATCATGTCTTTTGCATCGGCAGTCAGGCGGGCGGTAACTTCCACGCCTTTTTGGTCGCTGCGCAGGCGGATGCGGGTTACCCGCCCTACTTCCACACTCAACACTTTCACCACGGTATTGTTTACTTCGATGCCTTCGGCACTGTCCATCAACAAGGTGATTTCCGGCCCGCGGTTGCGGATGTCTTTCATCAGCAGCCACCCGCCTGCAATCAGGGCAATCAGCGGAATCAGCCAGATAACCGAGCTAAATAGGTTTGCTTTGCGCACCACAGCCGCAACGGGCTGATGGGGTTGTTTGTCGTTATCGTTACTCATCATTCAGGTTGGCTTGCCGGCAGGTTTTCAGACGGCCTGTTTACAGATTGTTCAAAAGAGCGCGCTCTGTCCCACAAAAGGCGCGGGTCGAAAAAATAGGCGGAAAGCATGGTCAGCAACACCACCAGGCAGAAATATACCGCCGCCGGCCCCGGCACTACCCGCGCCACATAAGTGTGGAATGCACTCATCAGAATAATAATCACAAAAATATCAATCATCGACCATTTGCCGATGGATTCGGTAAAGCGGTAAAGCCGCTGCATGGTGTGCACGCCGGCCGGCAAGCCGCAGCGCGCGCTGAGAATCAGCACCAACATCAACACGATTTTTGCCCCCGGCACCAAAATGCTGGCACTGAAAATAATTGCGGCAATCAGCTTATCGCCTTCGTTCCACATATACACGATGCCGTTGAAAATGGTGTTTATCTGCACGGTGGCAGGATTGGAAGAAATCATAATCGGCAGCGCGTTGGCCGGAATATACAGCAGCACCGCCGCAATCAGAAACGCAATAGAGAGGCTCAGGCTCTTGGGGCGGCGCACATACAGATCGGATCCGCACACCCCGCAAGCTGCTTCTTCACGGCTGCGGAAATACAGACAATGGCTGCAGCAGACACGCCCTGCCGAGGCCGTCTGAACCGCATCACGGCCCAAAATACGGTGGATTTTATAATACACCCAATGCTGGGGAATCGACACCGAAGTGCGTATCAGCATCACCGAGAGCGCAAACATCAAATAGAATGCCGCACCAAATTCCACCTGCGCCACCGAAGAGAGTTTGATATACGCGACCAATGTCGAAATAAAAAACACATCAACCATAATCCAGTGGCGCAGCCGAACCAGCGTTCGGGTGGCATAGAGCAGGCCGGGATATCCTCTGTTTTGCCACAATGCCGCATATACATAAACACACAGCAATAAAAACAGCAGCGGCGTGCCAAACGTGAGCACAAACATCACTTCGGCCAAAAAGCCGAAATCGAGCAGCACCAAGCGTTTCATCATCGAAGGCAGCGACAGGATCGAAGTTACCCCGGCCATCGTAACCGTAACAAACATCATGCTGTACACAAACACCATCAACACCAGCGAAGCCGCCGCATAGGCCAGCGGAGCAACATACGGATTGTTTTCCACCTCCACTACTTCATAACCGCAATTCGGGCAGTGCGCCTCCTGCCCCTGCCGCAAATACGGTAACGCCATGCGCTGCCCGCATTCAGGGCAGTCGAGCATATGTGCCGGCAGTGCCGCATCTCGCTGCAGCGTATGGTAACGCCACCAACGGCGGTAGTTTCTAACAAGTTTCACAGCTGTTCAGACGGCCTCTTCCCGCCGGCAGACTCTAAAATAAAACGCTTATTATAGCCGATAAAGCGCTGTATTTTCGGATGATGGGTGTAAAAGACCGTCAGCACCGGCAACCTGTTCCGGCCGTCTGAATACACACCATAAAGCCCAAACAACAACCGCCGGCTATCTAAAAAATATAGATTAAATCGGCGGTTTCATTGGTTTGGTTTGCAATAAGTTTCAGACGGCCTTACATCAAAACACGCGGGCTGATGCTGATGGCGGTGTTGTCTTCAAATTTCAATAAGGCGGCATTTTTGTTGTGTCCGAGCAGCCCAGCCAGCACATTGGCCGGAAAGGATTGGCGCATGGTATTGTAAGAAACTGCTGAATCATTATAGGCTTGGCGCGCTACTGCCACCCTGCTTTCGGCATTGTCCAATGCTTCAATCAAACGGCGGATATCCGAATCCGACTTCAACTCGGGATGGCTCTGAATCACGCTCTGCAAATGGCGCAAAGCCGCATTCAATTCGGTTTCTACTGCACCTAAAGAAAGCAGCGAACTTTCGTCTATATTGGCCGATGCCGCCAGTAAAACTACTTCTGCACGTGCGCGGGCGGAAATAACCGCCTTTAAAACGGCAGGGGCATGGTTGAAATAATCTTTAGACACATCTGCTAAAGTAGGAATAATATCGTGGCGGCGCTTGAGTTGGATTTGAATTTGCGAAAAAGCCTTGAGATATTGCTTCTTTCCCACCAGTAAACGTTTATAAACCATTATCGGCAGCAACAAACAGAAAACAATCAGAAGCGAAGTGAGAAGCGGTTCCATGATAAATCCTTTTTAATCGGTTATTCCCGCGTGATTGCCGGGCTTTTTTTCATTTTGGTTATCAACGGTGTGATTATAACCAATCAAAATAATTGTATCTATATGTTAAATTATGCAAGAATATATTCAGCAAAAAATGTTGTTTTCTTGCACCGCTCCACAGAAACATATCTTGTCTGTATCTGTGAATAGATCTGATCTCCGATAAAGAAAATGCAAGCCGGAGGGCTGTGGATAGTGTCGAATACAAGGTGGGGCAGCGCTCGAACTGCGCTAACTGCTGCACAAAAGACTTGGGGAAACGGGCAGTTGGACATTTATCTGGCAGACAACAGCAGCCCACACACTCAACAAAAGGAAGATGAGCAATGAACATGTACAAGGTGCCTTTTCCAATAAACGCGAGGTTTTGATGTGGCTCAAAAGCCTGTGCCTGTGCGGCTTGCTGGTATTAGGCGCTTGTGAAGCCAAACCGCCCAAGGAAGAAACATATCCGGCCAGCATGGCAGGAGCCAATTACACGCGAAAAGGCGTACAGGCGTTTTATGTGAACGGTGCTTGGGGAGGTGGGATTGGCAGTTATAGCGGAGGGGAGTGGTGGTGTTTGTTGCGTGACCTTGCCCATAAAATGGCGCCCTGGCCTGGATGCGGAAGTGGAATGGCGGATCGGTCATTTTCAAAAAGAGGGTCGTTTTATGACGGGCGAGGAAAGAAATGCACTCTCTACCCAAGAGCTGAGTGAAAAGCACTGGGTCCAGCGCCATCTCAAACGCCATGTACCGATTGAGCCTTATGAACCGGATGGGGGCAGTATGCAGGTGATTTTTTACCCAATGATGAGGCAAAGATTTATGTATCGAACTGAGCGCCTTATAGCCCCAATCACCTGCGCTATCACTTGTGGCAGCAATCAGAGCGCGATCCCCAACGGATCCAGTTTGAAGCCGAGCAGCAAAAGCGTGACGAAAAAGAAGGATATTGAGAAATGGCCCTGCAACCTTTGCCCCAGAGCCTGCTGTTCTTGCGCGCTCAAGGGGCGCAAGAACAGCAGCGCCGTGCTGCGGCCTTGGCCTGCGTGAACAGCCCAGCCAAGCCCGATTGCAAACGCAATATTTCCATTGGCATCTTTGTCATTGTTGTGACAGGCCGGCTATATCGCCATGCTTTCACATATTTATTGGTAAACCGGCATACAAACAATGATTAACAACAGTCTGCGTTTAAGAAACGGCTTTTGATTTTAGCCATACCCAAGACCATTTCAGCATTCTGCAGGACTTGTCCGTATTCCGGCAGTATGTGTACCCCGCCCACACTTTTCTGCAACACCAGCCCATACACTGCCGCCTTATGCGGCCACCAGCGGTTGCCTGCCGCTTCCATAAAATGACACAGCCGCAACAGCTTCTCGTTGTCGAAAGGGGGCACATAAACCATAAACTGACCAAAAACGACTTCAAACCCCAAAGCTTTTGCATTCGCTTTTAGCGTTTGCAGAGGCAGGCAAAATTTTTTGTCGGGCAACAGCACACCGTCAAACCAATTACTACATCCCCACAACGAATAAGGGTTAAACCCCGTCAGCACTACTTTTCCTTCCGGTTTCATCACGCGGTAAGCTTCAGCAAGCGTAACATAGGGAACTCCGCTGCATTCCAGTGTATGCGGCATCAATAATACATCTACCGACTCATCTGCCCATGCCCACACGCCTGCATCCATATAAAAATCGCGACTATTGCAAAGCCATGTGCCGAGCGGCTCCAACCAGCCGCACATACCTGCCTGAACAGCTATCTGCATTTCGCCACAGAAGTAAAACCGCTTGAAAAAGCTTTTTTCCCAACCAGCGACATATTGCCCTGCTACTGTTTGTAAAAACCAGTTATCAAACATTTCCAAATTCATATCATTCAAACTTTAATTGAATTTCGAACAATCATAACAATATATAAAATATATCTGAAAAAATTATTTTAAAAAATATGATTTACATGGTAAGTATTTTAATTGCTTCAGATATTTCCGGATAACTTCTTGACTTCATGCCTTTAAAATATTACCATCCCTTATATTCAAAATCACTATCTCCGAATTTACAAAGACTATGGCCAAACTAAAATCTATAGCCTTAGCCGTTACCGGCGTATCGGCAGTTTCAGGTGCAACATACACCTACGCAGCTCCTTCCAGTCAAACAGCAGGTATGGCAATGATGCGCTTGAATTCATCATTACTTGATCAAGAGAAAAGAAGCCAAAATAATCTTGCGTCCGGCAGTTTGTGGAATGCCATGCGTAAAGATTTCCGTATGGCCGAAGTTAATTCCA
Source organism: Neisseria musculi (assembly GCF_014297595.2). Classification (NCBI taxonomy): domain Bacteria; kingdom Pseudomonadati; phylum Pseudomonadota; class Betaproteobacteria; order Neisseriales; family Neisseriaceae; genus Neisseria; species Neisseria musculi. The sequence continues at coordinate 1,028,162 of NZ_CP060414.2, forward strand.
ATTTGGTGCGCAGTCACGAAAATAAATTTTCTGCCAGCCGCGCCTATTTCGACCGTACCATCAACCGCAGCAAACCCTATATGTATCATATTGCGAATGAAGTCAAAAAACGCAATATGCCCGCCGAAATCGCCCTACTCCCTTTCATTGAAAGCGCATTTGTTACCAAAGCCAGATCCCATGTAGGTGCCTCGGGTTTATGGCAGTTTATGCCCGCCACAGGCCGTCACTTCGGGTTGGAACGCACCGCCTTATATGATGGCCGCCACGATGTATATGCCGCCACCAACGCCGCATTGAATTATCTTGAATATCTCCACGGCATGTTTGGTGACTGGTCATTGGCATTGGCTGCTTACAACTGGGGTGAAGGCAATGTCAGCCGCGCAATCAACCGTGCACGGGCACAAGGCTTGGCTCCCGTTTATGAAAACCTGCGAATGCCCGCAGAAACCCGCAATTATGTTCCCAAACTGCTTGCTGTTCGCAACATCGTGAAAAACCCCCACGCTTTCGGCATGGGCTTGAGCGATATTGAAAACAAACCTTATTTCAAAGCCGTAAATATAGATAAACCCATTGATACAAGAGCTATTGCGCGCTTGGCCAATATTAGCGAAAGTGAATTTTTGGCTCTGAACCCGGCGTTCAATGTACCTGTTTTTGTACCGAAAGCCAACCGCAAACTGCTGCTGCCGGCTCATGCCACCTCTACATTTGAGAAAAACTACCGCAATGCCAAGTCTGACGAATTGCTTTCTTGGGACGTTTACACCGCCGGCGGAAAAACCAGTTTGAACCGTATTGCCGCCGAAGCTGGCATGGATATAACCGAACTCAAACGTTTGAACAATACTAACAGCGATTCGCTCAACTCTGGCCGCAATCTGTTGGTGGCTAAAAACAGCATTAAAGGCAAAAGCACCAATGACTACAACTATGTTCGCATCGAAACTGAACGCAGCCCCTTACCCAACAGTTACAACACCAATACAGCCTCTCTAAAACAGATCAACGGTTCTGATGTCAAAATAGCTGAATCCAGTTCGGCTCCAATTGCCATTCTGACAGGCCAAACAAAACCTGTTTCGGAACAAAGCAGCACCTCACTGGCACCCGTTTCCATTGCAGCCTCTCTGATTGCCCCCAACCAACTTCCTGAAAAAGTAGGTAACACAGCCAATTCCGTTAAGATAGAGAAGACTAATCTTACCGCAGTTCAGGCCCCAGAAACCACAACAATTGCTATTGCGGAGCCCCTGCCCCTGCCTACGCAAACCTCTGCAACCCCTATTTCGGAACAACCGACCCCCTCTGACGAATCTGCCGATGTTGCCGTAAACGACACCTCTCTGCCCAACCGTACCCCCCAAGCCACCCAGCCTACAGACCCCTTGCTGGCACTGGTTAATGACACAGAACAGCAACGCTTGAATGCTGCCGACAGCATTAAAAACACACTAGCCCAATTAGAGGCCGAAGAAACTGCCAACAAAGCCCGTGTTAACCGTATTGTTGCCAGCCGCAGTAAACAGCAGCAACGTACCGAAGCCCGCTTAGCTCGAGCCAATGCAGCTGCGCAACATGCCAATAATACCCACCGAGTAGAAGCCGGTGATACTTTGTTCAATATTTCCCAGCGTTATAACTTAACCGTAGCTGATTTGATTACCGTAAACAATATCAAAGGTAACAGTATCCGCAAAGGCCAAGTATTAAAAGTAACCGCAGCCTCTACCCAGCGGAATGCCGTACGTAATGTCTCTTATACTGTACGCAAAGGTGATACACTCAACACGATTGCCAGCCGCTTTAATGTTGATGTAAACGATATCCGCCGTTGGAACCGAAATACCCGCACAGTAACACCGGGCCAACGCTTAAAACTAATCGGCAGTTGACTTTATTCATAAACTTATATAGTGAAAAAGTAAAATAAGATACCTGATGGTTTATATCCATCGGGTATCTTATTTTCGGGCAGCCTCAATCTTTGGAAAGGTCGAGTTGATTACATTTTTTTCTAAACAGCTTTTATTTCTACCAAAATGATTATTTCGTGATTTTTAGTACCATCAAGAAGGGTCGTCTGAAAGAGCGACCGGCATCAGCCAACGTGTTTTAATGTAAAGCCGTCTGAAACGCTACACTGGCATCAGTAGGTGGATGAAGTATGGGCAATGATATCAGTTTCAATGAAGACAGCACACAAAATAAAGATTAAGAAGCGCGTATAACAGCCTGAAACGCAATCTACCTTATCTGTTTGCTTTTGAGCAAGACAAGGAATCGGAGATTAAGCCTAATTCAGCAACCTCCAAAATAGGAGGGTGACAAAGAAAAAAAGCCTAAACGTTGTTTAGGGCTTTTAAAACTTGGCTCCCCGTTCTAGCCCAGATGCGAACCAAAGTTTTATCTATTCAGTTACCTAAATAATTCTCGAAAGCGGCGTGATTGTTAAAAATCACGCTGTTTTAGTTTTGCCTTTGGCCATTTAATGGCGGTATGTCTAAAAAATCGCGCAATTATTCACAATCCCTTGATTCGGTGGTTTTCGGCTGTTACGGCTGCCGGAAAACTTTGAGTGAGCGCCTGAGTGGGGGGAGGATGAACCGGCTCGGGCGCATCACCCTTTCCGTTATTTCGCGGTGTGCCCTAGCTGCGGGGGAGAAGTCGAGCAGGCGCAGTATCACGTTAATTTGATTAAGGCGTGGTGCAATGCGACTGGGCCGAAGACGGACGAGGGCAAGGCAGCGACGGCTAAGAATTTGGAAGGACACCCGACGCCTGAAGAGGCGAAGCGCACGCGGTTTAATGCGATGAAGCATGGGCTGAATGCTCGGGTGGCTCAGTATTTCCCAGCAAAACCCGACCGATACGCGGCGTGTGAAACCTGCGATATTGACCGGGCTTTTTGCGCTGCGCAGCCTGCCTGCCAGAAGCAGACGCAGCTTTTTATGCTGCATCAGGCGGCATTCGAGCAGCGCGACCCGAAACACTTAATACCGATTTATGCGGATATACAGGCGGGTATTACCGCCATCATGCAGCAGATTTTGCAGACAATTCTGAAAGAAGGCGTGTCGTTGCGCACGCCTGCTTGGGCGGTGGATAAAGACGGCGGCGTGGTGATTGCGGAATACGAAGATTTGGCGACAGGTCAACGCCGCACGATTTATGAAGTTAAAGCGCACCCGTTATTGCGCTCGCTGCAAGACTTTTTATCGAAAAACGGTATGTCGCTGGCGGATATGGGCATGACGCCGCGCGTAATCGAGCAGGAAGAAGCGGCGATGGGTAGGCTGGCTCAAGACGGCGAAGCACAGCAGTCGTTGATGGAATATTCGCAGCGGCAGGCGTTGGCGTTGGAGAATTTGGCGGATTTGGCCAAGCGCGCGAATGCCAAAAAGATGCAAGACCCCGTGTTGATTGAATACCAGCAGCAGAACGGTGGTGAAAAGTGAACAGCAACGATGAATATCAAACGCATTGCGAACAATGCGGGGCAGAGCTGACCGGAGAAGAAAAACTTTGCTACGGCTGGCTGTGCCCTGCTTGCGATGACGAAGTGCATCAGGCGTGTTTGGCAGAGATTGAGGAAAAGGAAAAACCATGATGCCGTCTGAAAACTGTGAAGCGTGCGGCGAAAAAATGACGCATGAAGAGCAACTCGAGTTTTTGTTTATGTGCTGGAAATGCCATGAAGAAGAATCAGCTTATTTAAATCAGGCTTTTGGATTGACTGATGAGCACAGCCGCCCAACGCATCAAGGTTAAGCACCGCGCCGAAGCGGAAATTATGCGCTATGCCAAGCCCGACCCGGAAACGGGGGTAAAGCCGCACGCGCTTTGGCACAAGCATGTGCACAATGTCGACCTTGACCCGATGCAGTGTCTGAAAATGCAGGAAATGGATGATAACCGCAGCACGGTTGATTTTTCCTGCCGTCGGATGAAGCCGCGCGCGAAAAATCGGCGCGTTTGTTGAGATAAATCGGATTTAAATTTGTTTCACCGTGTGAAATACTTTTGCAAATTATACCGAACTCGGGAAAGCAGAATGACAAAAGCAACTACATCGTCGCTTTTGTTTTTTCTACCAGTTACAGATGACCAGCTCACCGCTGGTCTTTTGCGTTTTATCACGGCCAACTGAATAGGCCAACTCCAGCCTATGAATACGGAAATCTTTAAACAGCTTCCGAATATCCGGGTGGTCGTTGATGGAAAGCATGACCTTGCCTTTGCACTCCGCCATCATTTTGGCCAACAGCTCATACTGCGGCCAGTCAAAGGCTCTGTCGTAGCCTGCAAGCTGCCAGTACGGCGGGTCGGCGTAGAAGAAGGTGTGTTCGCGGTCGTAGCGTTTGAAGCACTTTTCCCACGGTTCGTTCTCGATGTACACACCGTTCAGCCTTTGCTGTGCGGCTTTCAGACGGCCTGCGATGTCGGCGGCGGTAAAGCCGCGGCCGGTGGTGGCCGTGCCGAAGTGTTGGTCAACCGTTTTACCGCCGAAAGCGGTGTGTTGAAGGTAGAAGAAGCGTGCGGCACGTTGGATGTCGGTCATCGCTTCGGTCGGGGTGGATTGCAGGCGGGCGAACACCTCTCTACTGGTCAGCGTCCACTCGAATTGGCGTACGAACTCGTCGAAATGGTGCTGAACCACGCGATACAAATTGATGAGCTGACCGTTGATATCGTTGAGCACCTCACACTTGGCCGGTTGCGGCCGCAGGAAAAACAATGCCGCGCCACCGGCGAAGAGCTCAACGTAGCAAGTATGCTCGGGAAACATCGGAATCAGGTGTTTGGCCAAACGGCGTTTACCACCCATCCATGGAACAATTGGCAGAGGCTTTTGAGTCATGATTACTCCTATATAGTAAGTATCGGTACTCAAAGGCACTCAGGTCTGAATTATTGGGTTTTAAACTGATTGAGCAATTTGCAGCGCGGACACTTGATTTCAAAGCAGCCACGGCCAACAGCCAACAATTTAAAACAATTTTTGCAACGGTGTTTCATTTTTCGCAGTACCTTTTACGTTAGTGATAAAATACCGCTGCCTCGCGAGGTGGCGGCCTTGAAGCTAACGCAGGCCAATTCTGCTTGGCTGGCGTGTCGGTGTTACCGCACCGGCACGTCGCCGTCTTTATATCTTTGTTCGGCCGTCTGTTTCAGACGGCCTTATATATTGCACCCCATGAAAAGGGGTGCATTTTTACATTCTACCCCTTGACAAGTCCGAACAACCGACTTTCAAAGGGGTCTGAAATGTCATTAGCTTACTACACCGTAACGCCCGAACCCGAAATTTTTCCCAAAGCCTACATCGTCCGCGTATTCCGTGAATCAAATAACGATTGCGTTTGTCTGCAAACCGTCAATTTTCCTATCCGAAACCCTGACCTGCCGAACAAAACCCTGTCTGAAGCCGACACGTTCGGGCGTATGACCGTTAAGAAACTGATTGACTGTCATGTGATGGCGAAAGCGGGTTCTTGAGATGGCGCACAGAACGTACAGAATCAAGCCCAACCCCGCCCGTTTCGGCGGCGGTTGGAATCTGCAGCTAATCGAAGCCGGAAAAATCATGCTCACAAAAAACGAACCTGCAAACCCATGCCCGCATGGTTTTGGGTTTGCCGGCCAAATCCATCACGATTTGGCTTTGCCGGCCTGCAAATTAGGCGGCCAATCTTGGATTGAAGCGGGGGGTGTGTCCATGAGTACCCGCTGCTGCCCCGAATGCCGCCAGTACCGCCAAACGTCCGCTTTTTCGGGCGTTTTGGGCTGCGTCTGTGATGTATGCGCCGTAGCGGCGCAAAGCGCGAAGCGCGGCGCGCTTTCTTGTCTTAATAGTAACAACTGCATCGGGAATCATGCTGCAGGCATGAAAGGCAGTAAAAACAAGCAATTGCCAAAATTTCATGAAAGGTTTGAAAGCGAAGCGGCAAAAGAGAGCGCAAAACTGAATGTGTTTTCGACTTCGCACAAGAAATCTGCAACCGCGTTGGAATTAAACGTACACCAATTCATACAAACATTTGGCCTAAACCATGTCGGCTTTTTAACTCTAACCTTTGCCGATGACGTGCAGGACGTAAAAGAAGCCGGCCGCCGCTTTCACAGTCTGCGCACAAACTTTCTGAGTAAACATTTCAAACACTGCATCTGCGTGTATGGGCGCACCAAGAAAGGCCGTATTCACTTCCACCTAATCGTAAACACCCGTGAAGATACGGCGTGGGCTGAACTTTGCCACGATTGCCGCCCGTGGCTACCAAAGTGCCAACCCCGCATTGCGCCGGTTTTGGAAGCTGATACGAGAAAACGTGGGCAGATACGGTTTCGGCCGCGCCGAACTGCTGCCGGTCAAAACCAACAGCAAAGGCTTGTCGCGCTATGTCGCCAAGTACATTGCCAAGCATATTGACAGCCGTCTTCCCGAAGACAAGGGCTATAGGCTTATCCGCACCACCATTGACAAAAAAAGCCTTTGGAAGATTGCCACATCAAACTTTTCGTTCCGCTCTGCCGGTTCGGCCCGATGGCGGCGCAAGCTGCAAAACCGGGTTGTGGCCGTTGGGCCGTATCTCAAAAGATGCCGTTGAAGTCAGGGGATTGGTGATACCCGATATAACCGAAGAGAATTACAACATCGTTTTAAGTGAAACCATCAGCCCCAAATGGGCATTTTTGAACCGCGGAATTATCGGAAAGCGGCCTTAAGAAAGGAAAAGCCATGAGCAACAAAACCCCAACCCCGCAGCCGCCCGTTCAAGGCATTTACATGACCGCCGCCTTTGACCACCGCATGATGGTGAGAGAGCGCAAAAACGATGACGGCAGTTACAGCAAAACCAACTCTTGACCGTGCGCGTATTCCCGCGCGCCTTTAAAGACAACGTGTACTACTCGGACGAAAGCTGAACAAAGATTCAGGGCTTGGGCGGTGTGCCTTGAATTGACCCCTTAAACACCGCCGACCTGTTTTTACTTACTAAACTTTGAAAGGAAAAAATCATGAAAAACCTGAAAGACAAAATGTATAAAGCTATGGCAGTCGCCACAATGACCGCCATGCCAGCCGTTGCATTGGCCGATGATGCCGATCTGCTTGGTGCCGTCAAAACCGAAACCGGCGGTTTGAAAGCAGGTGTTTTGTCGATTGGTGCGGTAGTAGTGGGCATCTCTATTGCCTTTGCGCTCGTGCGCATCGGCAAACGCGGTGCAGACTCTGTAGGCTAAGGTGCAGTCATGGGTTATCAGGTAGGCCGAATCTGCCATCAAACGCATGAAGAAGCAACAAACGCCGTGATGACCCAAGTTTTGCCTACAATCGACAAAGACGGGGTGTTACACCACCCCGTTTTTAAAGGCAAAACGTGGGTTTACAAAGAACAGCCCGTAAAGTTGACTTTCCCTCAATGTGAATATGGTCAATACCATCAAGCAGGAAAGGAAATAGGCATAGGGCTGTCAACAGCCGCTGCCGTGCTGTTTGTGGTTGTGGTGGCCGTAAAAGCGGTCGGAATGATGGGAAATGACGGAACTGAAGAAAGATGAGAAATGTTACCCGAAATGGAATTTGCACTTGGACTGCTTCCCGCTCTTTGCGGCTCGCTGTGCTTACTTGTTTCAGCCTTAACGCTGCGTTAAGCCCGCTGGCCGCATGGGCAGACGTACCCACGCCCCCGACCGCATACCACAAACAGATAGATACCAGCTTCCCAAGCGGCCAAGCCTTGCTGAATCAGGGCTACAACCCCAAAACGGGGGTATTGAAAGTAGAGAACCGCCCGCAGGGAAAACCGACCGTAACCACCAACGGTCAGACGGTAACAGGTACGCGAAACACCAATGTGGTGGTTACTGATAAATACGGCAACAAGGTAAAAGTGCCGTCAAGAATTACGCAAACGGCCAATGCTGCTGTGATTGCAAGTTATGTTGGAAATAGTCTTGCTGAAGGTATTTCAAAATATGGTAATCAGTCAGTTAATGATTATAAAGATGGCCGCTTTGGTGATATGGGGCGGTCTGTTGCTGGCGGAGTTGCAACAACACTTGATGCTTTGAGTGGTGGGGTTTTGGGGTCTGTTTGGGGCGTTGTCGATAATGCGACCGGCTCGAATATTACGGGCGGTAATCCGTCTTCGGTTTCAAACACTATTAAAAAGTTGCAAGAATCTGCTGACAATTTCCATAAAGAAATGTATGGCGGGGGAAATCCGTCAAGCCCTTCCTACAACAAAGGGAATCCATCATCACCGTCAACAGCCAACCCGTCTTCACCATCAACAGGCACACCTGCCCGACCGGGCAACCCCTCCAATCCGTCTGTTAGCGGCGGGGCTTCTTCTTCGGGGCTGGGTTCTGCTGCCGCTGCTGCCGCTTCTGCACAAAAAACCGCAGAAAGAAACGGAGATGTTGGTAATGCGGTTGGTAATGCCGCATTAAAAAAAGCCGCCGACACTGCCGCAAATGCTGCCGAAGCCAAAGCCAGGCACGAGCAGGCGAAGGAAGCGGCAAAAAAAGGTAACGAAGTTTACCAAGTCGTATTGAACTATACAGACTACGGCGTAGAACCCGTTCGAAGCAAATATAAAAGGCTAGGGGCTTATACTGATAAACAATCAACTTCAATTGCGAGATATGACAGTAAAGGCCGCAGAACAATTATTAAATCTTCGTTTTTGGATTCCTATTTGCCGGGTAGTTTGAAAGGCTCGGGTGTTGCGGCTGTGAATACAGATTTGGTCAGTGTGAATACACCCGAACCGACACCGCCTACTGCTGAAGATATGAACCTTTCAGGTGGTGAAGTCGAGCAAATTCTGCGGCGCATGTTTGAAAACCAGCAAACCAACCATCGCGAAATGATGAACCAGTTGGTCCGCATTGCCGCCAACACCGCTCCTACTGCCCCGACAGATTCACCTCCGCCGACCCAAACAGACGGTACGGGCAAACAAGTGATACGAAAAAGCGTGGTAGATGAAGCAACCACATCAAAAAGCGTTCAAAAAAATACCGTGAAAAGCGCACCTTATACACCTATGGGCAGCAACCAAGCCCAGCAAACCGAAGTTACGGTAAATAATGACGGCAGCGTAACCACAAGGATTATTCCGCGTCCCGATTTGAAAGCCAACAGCAGTCAAGCCCCGACACGCTCTCCCGTTACCCCCGATGCGGCCAATCCGTCAAACCCTGCCGTGGCCGATGCCGCCAACCCGTCTCAAACGGTACCGAACCAAACAGGGAATCAGCAAAACCAGCAGAACCAACAGAACAATCAGCAGAACCCGCAACAGCGCGATTTCTGCGAGAGAAACCCGCAAGCGGCGCAATGCGCGGATTTGGGCAGTGCCGATTACGAAGATTTGGATATACCCGAAAACGGTATAGATTTGGAATTGAAACCGCTTGACGTATTCAGTACAGACGGCGTCTGCCCTGAAAACGTTTCCTTTTAGTTCGGCGCATTGGGCAGCTTTGAATTTGATTATGCCTATATTTGTAATGTCTTACGCTTGATACGCCCGATTTTGATAACCGCCACCATCATTACCTGCGGCTTTGTGGCATACGGCGCGGTTAAGGAGCTTTGAAATGTGGGGTAACCTGATTACAGGCGTTTTGATGAACGTTGCAGGCCGTGTGATTGCCGCGCTGGGTTTGTCGTTTGTCTCTTATGTCGGCATCAACGAGATACAGGCTTTTCTTCTATCACAAGTTCAAGAACATATCGGGGGTGTGCCTGCCGATGCTTTAAATCTTGCCTACATTGCAGGTATCGGCGTGTGCCTCAACTGGGTATTCGGCACTTTCTCGTTTGTCGCATCACTGAAAGCCGTTTCGAAGCTGTCGGCAGGTATTCAAAGAAAATAAATTCTAAGGAAAACAGAAATGCTCTATTTGATTACAGGCGTACCGGGCAGCGGCAAAACCCTGAAAATGATTTCAGACTTAATGAACCGCAAAGATCTGAAAAACCGCCCGCTGTATTTGGACGGCATTTCCGAAGTCGACAACGAAGTCATACCCAATCTGCCCATTCCCGAAGGCGAAACCATGCAGACTTGGCACAAATGGGCGCCCACGGGGGCAATACTCGTAATCGATGAATGCCAGCGCGTATTCAGGCCGCGCCCCAGCGGCTCCAAAGTTCCTGACTACGTGGCCGAACTGGAAACACACCGCCATAAAGGCATAGATATTTTTTTGCTGACCCAACACCCCCGTCTGATAGATATAAACGTCCGCAGCCTGATTGGTCATCACTGCCATATCAGTAAAAGCAATCTGGGCGTTCGGCGTATGTTTGAATGGGAAAGTTGCGGCGATCCGACCAGCCGCGCCAGCGTGGCAAGTGCCGTCAAAAGCGTTTATACGCTCGACAAAAAAGCATTTGGGGTTTACAAAAGCGCCGAAGAACACACCAAAATCAAAACCAAGCTAAGCCGCGTTGTATATATCGCGCCCGTTTTACTGGCGTTCATGATTGCCGCTTCATGGTATATATACTCAAGCTGGAATGATTACACCAAAAAACAGACGCATACGGCCAAAGAACACATTGCCGCACCGGCGGCAAGCCCTGCGGAAAGTGCGGCGGATGCGGCTGCGCCGGCTGCCGCCGCGCCGGCTGCCGCCGCAATTCCGGCAGGGCAGTACCCGTCAGCAAAAGAACAGGCCGAAACGCCGCAAAAACCGCATATCAGCGAAGACGACTACAAACCCGCCATAGACGGCCAGCCGTGGACGGCTCCCATCTACAACGGCCAAAACAAAGCCGTACAAACCATGCCCTATCCCGTGGCGTGCGTCAAAAACCAAAACAAATGCACCTGTTATACCGACCAGGCCACACCGATTAAAGAGATGAAGAAACAGCAATGCCTTGATTACGTTGCAGACGGCATATACAATCCTTACAGACGGGCGGCAGAAAACACCGTCCCAACGGCAGAAAAGGCAAACGAACCCGCACCTCCGCAAGTGCTGGTAATGGGCGGCAAAAGCCCGCAGAATCTGATGTATGACGGTTATGTCGAAGCGGGTGAACAGTTTAGGTAATTAATCATGACTTGTTTTTTTTGGTTCTTAGTCGGAATAATTGTTGCAAACATTTACTTTAAATATGGATTGCGTGGTTTTTTTGATTTTAAAAAGCCGTTTGTTTATGTAATATTATTTTTGGGGCTGTCCTAGATAACTAGAACAAATCCTGCTTTACTGATTGTTTTAAAATAGAAATTTGAAATTTTATCTCACTGTTGTTAAAACGCCATTCACACTCTTTCAAATACAGTTCAAAATGCTCTTTGGGAATGCCATTAAACTTGCGTAAATGGCGTTTTGCTTGGTTCCAAAAGTTCTCAATTCCGTTAATGTGATTTTGTCGCTCAGCAAAATGTGTGCTGTGATTGATCCGAAAATGTGAAAATTCGCTCACATCAAGAACGTCATAACTTTTGTAACAATCGGTATAAACAATGCTATCAGGCTTCACTTGCTCGCGGATAATTGGCAATAAAGTCGCAGTTTGTGTATTGGGTACGGCAACGGTGTAAACCTTACCATTACGCTTCAAAAGCCCGAATACAGCCACTTTGCCAGCCGCACCGCGACCACGTTTGCCTTTGCGTTGTCCGCCAAAATAGCTTTCATCAACTTCTACTTCACCATCAAGCATTTCCAGATGCGGGCTGTTGTGATAGATAAGTAAGCGCAAACGGTGGAAGTAATAGGCAGCGGTATTTTTATTGACGCTAACTAATTGCGCCGCTGTGCGAGCGGTAACACCTGCAACAAATAGTTCAATCAGTTTGTTTTGCTTGTACTGACTTAAACGACTTTTTCTCATAGGGATTATTCTAACCTGAAGTTAAATTTCCCTAGTTATCTAGTACAGCCCCTTATTTTTTACTTGTATATTGATTTACTATGCTTTTTCATTGATGAAAAATGCCTAAACAAGTCAAGGGGCGGGCGTCCGTAAAATATTGTAATCGCCCTAAGCGTTTACAATATTTTACGGATACCCCTTGACGCCCTGCCACCCGATACGCTCCCTGCTGCTCCCGCAGCGCCCACTGCTGCGGGGGCTGCCACACGGCGAATGCGGGGTTTGGGGCAGCGCCCCATAAAGCAAAAGCTCCAAGCCCTGATAGATTCAGGCGGATATATCAGGGCTTGGCGTTTGACGAAACACCAAGCAAAGCCCCCGACTTCGCAAGTACGGCCGATGCCAAAGCATGTAGAAAAGATTGAAGCGGGGGCTTACCGCATGAGCAAGTTTGAACACTATCTAGGGATTAAAAGCCCGTATTTATAAGGTAAAACACCATGTACTTGGGAATAGACGTGAGCAAAGCAAGCATAGACTGCTGTCTGATAACAGACGGCTTTTTTTATGAACATCGGTTCAGCAACAGCCCCACAGGTTACACCAAGCTGAAAGCATGCTAAACGGCCATAACGCCAACCCAAGCCTGCACTGCTGCTGCGAAGCAACGGGAACCTACCATGAACCGCCGGCCGAATATCTCAACGGCCATTACAAAATGAGCGTGGACAACCCAAGAAAAATAAAAGGCTTCGCAAACGCCGTATTGCAAAGAAGCAAAACCGACAAACAAGACGCAAAACTCATCGCACGATACTGCAAGGCCATGAATCCAGAACCGTGGCAGCGTCCCACATCCGCACAAAAACAGCTTCAGGAACTGACCCGCTATATAGCCCGCATCAAAAAGCAACGAGCCGCCGAACAAGTCAAACTGCAAACGGCATCAGATACAATTGGCCAATTTATCAAAGACAACATCAAATACCTAAACAACCTGCTGCAAAAACTCAACCAAGAACTCAAAGCCTTTTACAAAGCCAATCCCGACTACCACAGAAACCGCCAACGCCTGAAAACCATCACAGGCATAGGCGAAAACACCGCCGCCGTTTTGCTCTCGACCATAACATCACGCTTTGATACCGCTGCCCAACTGGCCGCCTATTTCGGTTTGGGTCCAAAACGGCATCAGCCGGGAACAAGCGTAAACGGCAAAGAACGGATTTCAAAGGTAGGCAAGTCCGACTTAAGGGCAGCCCTATACATGCCCGCATTGGTTGCCTACCGCATGAAAGCCTTTCCCGCCTTTATCGGCCGTCTGAAAGCCGGGAAAAAACCGCCGAAACTCATCATTGTTGCAATTATGAGAAAGCTGGTAACCATCGCCTTCCACCTGTTGAAGAACCAAACGGAATATGATAAAAGTCGTTACGAATTAACAACATAAATTAACAATGACAAACAGAAAAATGCCCCGCAAAAGCAGGGCATGGCTTGGTTGTTGCTGAAAGAATACACCAACGGCATTGACACTAAATACACTATCTTTTCTTTTCCCTGTGCATTTTTCAGAAAAGCGGCCAATAAGTTAGGGCCGATGCGCCACGCTTCGGGCAACCCCAGCGCAGCAGCGGCGGCCTCACTGCAGAAATAGCGGTCGGCCGATTGCGGAAACACGCGGAATACCACGCCCAAGCTGCCGGGAAGGTCATAGCGGCAGCCGGTGTGCCCGGTAAACCATTTACGCACCTGGGCCTCTTCCGCCGCCTCGGCCGAGATATCGACAAAATCCCAATGGCCGGGCTTGAAGTTGATTTTTTTGAAACGCACGCCGCCGTCAAGCCAGCTGGCAGAGGCGCACAGGCCGTCTGAGAACACCACTTCGCAGTGGCTGTACGGCCCGCGGTCGACAAACCGCACCAAGCGGCTTATCCAACCCCGCCAAGCGGGCATCGTGCCTTTGTAAAACGCGACTTTCATAAAAAAATCCCTGCAAAAGATGCAGGGATATTAAGGGGAACCGGGCAGAAATGCTTTGGGGCTGTACTAGATAACTAGGGAAATTTAACTTCAGGTTAGAATAATCCCTATGAGAAAAAGTCGTTTAAGTCAGTACAAGCAAAACAAACTGATTGAACTATTTGTTGCAGGTGTTACCGCTCGCACAGCGGCGCAATTAGTTAGCGTCAATAAAAATACCGCTGCCTATTACTTCCACCGTTTGCGCTTACTTATCTATCACAACAGCCCGCATCTGGAAATGCTTGATGGTGAAGTAGAAGTTGATGAAAGCTATTTTGGCGGACAACGCAAAGGCAAACGTGGTCGCGGTGCGGCTGGCAAAGTGGCTGTATTCGGGCTTTTGAAGCGTAATGGTAAGGTTTACACCGTTGCCGTACCCAATACACAAACTGCGACTTTATTGCCAATTATCCGCGAGCAAGTGAAGCCTGATAGCATTGTTTATACCGATTGTTACAAAAGTTATGACGTTCTTGATGTGAGCGAATTTTCACATTTTCGGATCAATCACAGCACACATTTTGCTGAGCGACAAAATCACATTAACGGAATTGAGAACTTTTGGAACCAAGCAAAACGCCATTTACGCAAGTTTAATGGCATTCCCAAAGAGCATTTTGAACTGTATTTGAAAGAGTGTGAATGGCGTTTTAACAACAGTGAGATAAAATTTCAAATTTCTATTTTAAAACAATTAGTAAAGCAGGATTTGTTCTAGTTATCTAGGACAGCCCCAATGCTTTTAACGGACTTTAAAATCAGGTAGTGTGAACTCGATTTTGATTTTATCCAGTTCGGCCTGGGTGCTGGCAGCCTCAATCTTGCTTTGTAGGGCTTGGCGTTGCCCCGCGATATGGGCGGTGAGTGCCTCATAGGCCAGCGTTTTCTGCAGCGCGGCGGTCTTGAGTTGCTCGACCGGTACACCGCGCGCAGCCGCAATGCCGTCTAAAACGGGTGTCAGCACGGTGCTGTCTGCCGCCCACGCTTTGGCCTCCGCAGCCTGCAATGCCCACGTCTGCACCTCAAAAGGAGGAAGTTTGTCGGTTTCGGCGGCAGCGTCGATGCAGGCTTGGGCGGCAACATTGAGCTGCCGCAGCTTGTCGGCTTTGGCGGTGGCGAGTTGCTGTGCGGCCGCGCCATCAGGCAGCACCCACTCGCCATTTTGCAGCTGGTGCAGGTGACTTGGCGGCGGTGTATTACTAAACCAAACCTCTGCCCCATCCGACCACGCAAATGGATTTGAATCTGCGTAATCTGCTTTCAGATAATACAGGCCTTCAGTAAGGACGGGCGCATCATGCCTGATGATTTCGCAATGCCCAAATTCATTAAAGCCAAAATACATATAATAATCCTCACTGAACAACCCAACTGTTATTTTTACGAACCCTCACCGTATCGGTGAGTTTATCTATGATGACTGATCCATTTTTTGCCGTCGGAGAATATCCGATCCAAGGAATTCGGGCATTATAATAAGCATCCCCCTTCCCTGGGATTACCGGGGTGGCACCGCTAACCAGCCCGTTTTCATAATCGAAGTCTAAGTAGATGTTCTCATATGTGATTCCTTCGGCCTGGCGGATTGCCGCCATCCCGCCTCGCAAGTTTACACCTGCGAAGATAACGTTTTTCACAACCCCAGCTCCGGTTGCTTCTTGTGCAGGATTAACATCAAAAAATACAACAGGCGCATTATGGGTGTGCTGATTTTGATAGCTACCGCCTTGAACGTATAGACCATCCAACAAACCGTCCCACCCCGGAAAGCGGTCATACGTAGAAGCCACAATCCTAATTCCTTGCCTTTGGAAATCACTCATTATGTTGCCATTGAGTGAAATATTAGTGGCAGATTCAATTGAGACTGCATCCCAGCAAGAATACTGTTCGTTTCTGTTTTTACCCACAGTACATCCCTCAAGGGTCACTCCGTCAACGACCGAGAGCATATAGCCCGAGAAATTTCCTATCCCGCCGCCATCCATATTTACATCTTCCACATGACAAGATGTAAATTTAAAATTCTTATGTCGCCGCGCAGCCACACTGGTCGCCCCGAGAACCTTAAACCCACAACCACCACTCGATTTCCCGCCATGATTTCCAGACATTTTTGACACACAAGAAACAAACGATACGTCACGAATTCCAAGTTGCCCACCAAAACGATAACTGTGTTCGGCGGCGTCAGACACCAACCAGTTGGAAAAATTCAGATCGTGAGTCCAGTAGTCTCCGCCTATACTCTCCACGAGCAATCCGTTCTGCCCCGGCGCACCAGTTGCGTTGGGTGATTTTTCAGACAACCTTGCATTATAAAAATCATAGTTAGCGACATCGCGCAGGTACACCCCAGTTCTGTAGCATTTGATATCGATGTTGGATATGCGGCCATCTTCCACCCCAAAAACCAATAGTGAAGCATCGTAATTGACGATATCGACCCCACCAATGTTGATATTCCTCAGAGGCACACCAAAAGACGATTGAAGATGCACACCATAGTTCGATCCTTTAACCTCACTTTTAAGTTTGATTTTCCCGATTTCTACATTGCTCCCCAATATCCTCACCCCGCGATCGGATGCACTCCCCGGAGAGCTGACTTCCATAACATCAATCGATATGTCGCTATTAATAGTGACGCAGGGCCGATCCGAGGCAACAATCTTTTTAAAAACAGCACCCATAGCAGCAATCCTCGAAAACTGAGGCACACTTATTTGCGTTATGTTGTAGCTTTTTCCGGCCGAAAAATTGAGCTGTTTGCGCTCAAATGCACATACACTCAATGCTGATTGAATCTTTTGAGTCTCATCCATGCCATTACCCAAAACCCCAAAATCCGCCACCCAAACAGTTTCAGACTGCCTGTACCAGCGGACACCATCGACGCTCACAATTACCGTACCGCCATTATCGGGAGAGGTTGTGTCGGCTTTATTGGCTACAAACAGTCCACCACCGACGCCTGGGGTGTTGTCGTAATACCCGTTGACACTGACGAAGCTATTCCGACCTGTATATTGACGTAAAGCTGCAATGCTCACGACACTCACGCTGGCATCATTTATAGAATCCAAAACACCTTTAGGAGTGGCCGCCGTCGATTCATCATCTTCGGCCAGAACATTCGACAACTTAACAAGGCCAAAATCTGTCAGCGTACTTTTTTTGCCTAATACGTTTTTAATTTGCTGCTCTCTTTTTTCGTTTTCTTTTTTCAGCCACTGCGTCCTTGCCCCAAGTTGTACAGCCTGTTTATTAGCCACACCGTCAGCCCCGCCGGTTACAGGGTCTGTCATCTCGATTTGATACAAGTTATCAACCCACTCCGGACTAACTTTATTTTCCTGAATTATTCCCATTTTTAAGCTGCTCCAAAATTGTAATCGCCGTCAAAATCGACTTTGCCGTTGTAATACAGCGGCGTATCTTGATAATCCAAACGCACCAATACACAGCGGGCAGGTGCGAAGGCCGGTAGGGTTTCCCGCAACAGACGGGCTTCCGTATTGGTAATCGGTCGGTTGAAAATAATTGAGTAATGCGCCCACAACCGGTGGTCGCCGTACATATAAATGCCTTTGTGATTAATACTGCCGTTGTAGATTTGGCCACCAAGCCCCTCAATCAGCTTGATTTCACCAAAGCCCAAACGGTGGCAGATTTCACGCACCGCCCAGGGTGTGCCTTTGCGGCGGTGTAAAAACACGGCATCTTTAATCAGCTGGCGGCGTGTCTTATTGTCTTTGGCTAACCAGTACCCGTCCGAACCAACCATGCTGCGGCTCTCCGCCAGCAGCTCAAGGTGGTTGTCATCCACTTGCTCGAGCAAGCGGGGCATGAGCTTGGTTAAAGCAAGCTTGCGATAGCCAAGGCTGAGATTGGCCAAGCGTGTAAAGCGCGGGTCTTGAGCGATGATTAAGGCGTATTTGAGCCTAGCCATCTTGCTGCTCCATATCGACCGATAAGCTAAATGACACGCAACGCGCCCATTGGTTAGGTGCAATCACAATGACATCGCCATCTCGCAATTCGCCATGCTCGTTGGATAAAATAACGTTGTACACGCCGCTGACCTTTAAGGCCGTCTGAATATCCAATGGCACCACATCTTTGCCGAGCTTGGCATAGCGGGCAGTTTCATAGTCCGACCAAGCTGCGCTGGCAGCAGCTAAAACTGATTTAGAATCAGCACCTTTGAACAATACCAAGCGGGCATCGATTTTGTATTCCACCACTTCGGGCGCGCGTACAATCACAGTGTCACAGAGCGGCCGCACCGTCTCATCGCTCAATGCCGCCGATACCTTGTCAATCAATTCTTGGCTGGGAAGCCCGTCCGTTGCCAGCAGCGTAACGGCCACCGTGCCGCCAATCGGATTACCGGCAGAATCAACATCGTTGCTGACATGGACACCGGCAATGGCCTGCGAAACACGGCGGGCATAATACTCATAGGCTTTTTTCGGACCACCTACTGAAAACGCCTCAAAAGCCAGCAAAATCCGCTCGCGATAAGCATCGTCGCTCTCAATGATGATACCGCCTGAGGGGACAGTAATATTGCTGACCTCAACCTCAATCTCATCATGCAGCGGTTTGGCCAAGGTATTGATTTGACCGATTGCCCAGCCGTTTCCGGCCGTGCCGGTTGTAGTGCATTGCGCCGGTAGGTCAACCGTATTGCGGCTGCTCGACAAAGTTGCCGACGTAGTTGTCTCAAAAATCAGCTCGCCTACGCCGACCTGCGTGCCGACAGGGATAAACACCTGCTCGGCGGACAAGTTGGCCTCGCACGAAAAGCGCAGCGTGGTAAAAGCAGGCTGAGCTTCCAAGCGCGGCGTATTGACATCATCGCCGCACAAATCCAACATTAAGCCGGTTGCAAAGCGGACGTGCTGCTGGCGATATGCCTCGTTTACTTGCTGCCGAGTCAATGCTTCTCGGTAGGCGTACACGTTAATCAGCAAACGCTCAATGTGCGCCGGTTGCAGTGCCTTGCCGCTGTCTTGTTCATATTTGGCAATAATCTCGGCCAAGATGGTCGACAAATCATCAGCCACAACCTTGACGTCTTCACGCTTTAAAGTGCTTAAATCCATGCCGCATGCTCCAAGTTCAGCGTTGTGCCGTAGATTTCACCGGATACCTCATCAGCCACGCGCCAGCGCACGGTCATGGTGATGTGCGGGGCATTGCCGCTAAACGTCACTCCATCCACCACCGCCCGCGTTTCCCAGGTCTGAATGGCCAACACCACTTCGCGCACGATATTTGGCACAAACACGTCTTCCGGCGTGTCAATGTAGTCAAAATGATTGCTGCCGAAATCGGGGCGGGTCACATCTGAGCCTTTGCGGGTGGACAAGATGTTGTGGATACACAAGTCGATATCGTCCACGCCCTGCGCCAAACCGCTACCACCGGGAGCAAGCTGCCAGTGCTTGGAAATGGGCGTATCGAATTGCATAAAAAAATCCCTGTATTGTTTTGATACAGGGATTTTGCCTAAGGCCGTCTGAAACGGCTTTTAATGCGGATTAAAACTACTCGGGTTTGCCGGTTTTGCCGCCGCTGTCGCCCGTGTGCAAATGCCCAAGGAAGCTGATGCCGTTGATGACCACATCTCCTTCAACTTCAACATTGCCTGAAATTTGCGCAGTGGAGCCGCCGTTACCGTTGCCCGCACTCATACCGCTCAGGTAGGTCAACAGGCCGTGTACCGTGGCATTACCTTTAATCTCAGTATTCGGCGCATCAATGGTAACGGTACCTTCGGTTTGCACCAACACATCGCCCGTTTTGCGGTCGTGTTCGATAATCGTGCCGTTTTTAAAGCGCCGCACCCATTTGTCTTTGCTGCTGGCCGGTGGTTTATCGGCTGTGCTGTAAATCGCGCCAATGACGCAGCCGTTTTCGCCACGCGCGTCCAGCAGGCAGACAACTTGCTCGCCTTCGTCAGGCAGGCTGTAAAATTGATTGGCACCGGCTGCCGGTGTCGTCATCGGCAGCCAGTCGGTTTCCATGTCTTCCAGGGCAGGGATTTTGACGCGCAGATTGTGACCGGCTTCATCCACCGCCGATACCACGCCGAATTGCAGGGTCGCCCCAAAATCATGCGTTTGCTGCATCCTGCTGCTCCTCGTCATCGATATATTCAATCATCTTAATTTCCAGCTCGGTGGTGTATCCGCTGCTGCTGCGATACTCATGCCGCGCTTGCTTAACCAAATACTTACCGGAAAACTTACCCATGTTTTTCAGACGTACGGTTTGACCGGCCACCAGCAGCGCATTACCAAACAATGTGATGTTTCCGGCGCATTGGTCATCTTGCGCTTCGGCCAAGACAGCATCAGCGCGGGCATTGAGCTGCGTTTGGCTTTCACCTTTATTTGGCACGATTTTCAAGGTGTCGCCGGTGTGGCCACGTTTGGATTTCGGGCGCAGAGACTTGGTTTTTCGCGTGGCCGACACTGTTTTCTTGGTTTTCGGGTCGTAGCCGCGCATTTCCACTTGAGTCGGCACACCTTTAATCAAATCGCGCAGGCGGATTCGGCTCATGTCTTCAGGACTCAATATCACCACCGCTTTACGCTCTTTCAGCGTGACGTTGTCGGCGAATACCAGCTTATTCCCGACAACCTTAAAGGTGTGGCCATACTCTTTGGCCAACCGGCTCAAAAACTCAATATCGCGCTCCTGATACTGGGTCACCCGTTTGATTTTGATGTCTTTTACTTGACCGTCAGGCTGCAATTTCAGACGGCCTGCCACTTGGCGCACAATCTCGGCCAGCGTGGTATTTTCATACGCTCGGCCTTTTAAAGTGCGGCTGGCCTTAGTAATGCCTGCCGACAACGCCTTCAGGCTTACTGTTGACGGTGGGTGGTTGTATTCAATTTCAGCAATCTCAAAGCTGCCTAAATCTACCAGCCCGGTGAATTGGTCGCCCAAACTCAATGCCAGCGCATCGCCTTGCTCCGGATACCAACCACGCAGCCAGCGACCGTCGACATCTTCAAACTCGACCTGCAGCTCATCAGATTGCCCCTCGAGGTAATCTGTATAAACAAACGAAATCAGATACGGTGCGATGTCGCCGGTGATATCCTTGTTTTCGTAGCTCAGCGTGAAATCCGGCTTGGTTACCGGATGAGTGCCACCCGTACCGCCTTGAGCGGCCAAGCCGGACAAGAAACCCTTAATATCCATCTCAACCCCTTCAGCGCATCCAAGGCGGCAAATCGGCCTGACTGTTTTTCGGCTTGCTTTCCAGCACCGGCACAAACACCGTCAAGCCGTTGACAAACTCTTCGGCCAACGGCAAATGCGGGTTGGCCGCAATCAAGCCGTCAATCAGCAGTGCGTTGCCGTAGTGCTTATGGGCAATTAAATCCCAGCGGTCACCGTCTTTGGTGATATAGCGTAAAACCGCGCTCATCCATCACTCCTTGTCGCCAGCCAACCGGTCAACTTTTCAGCGGCCGATGCACCATTGACCACCGCTTCGGATGCCGTAGTAATTGAGTCGCCGGCCGCATCCAGCCAACCGCCGATAGTTCCACTCTCGTAACCGGCACGCATACTCGCCACCGTGCTGCCGAGCGCATTTCCGGCTGCACCAAGCTGCGTGGCCATTTCAGCCGCGCCGGATAAGTCACCCAGCAAGGCCGTTACTTCCGGCAAACCATTGAGCTTGCCCAATACATCACCGCCCACGCCGAGCGCATCGCCGATTAAATTCAGCGCACCGGCGGGATCATTGCGCAACTCTTTAGCCGCCGTGATGATGCCTTGCATCTGCTCAATGCCGTTTTCTGCCGCACGATAAATCTTCACGCCGGTTTCAACCGCCTGCATCACATCTGCCGCTTGCGCCTGTACCGATTCGGGCAACAGCGAGAGCAACGGGTTTTGCTTGCCACTGATAATTGCCGGAGTCGGAAGCGGATTGTTCGGGTCGCCGACAAACTCGGTCAGCGCTACATCCAACTCGCGCGCGGCAGTGCGGCCTTGTTTATCCTGAATCAGCGTGCGCTCGGTCAGGCTCTCAATGACAAACCAGCCGACAAAGCGGCCGGAGCCGTAAACCAGCGACACCGCCTGCTGCGCTTCCAAAGCCGCCAGCAAACCCTTATAAGCCGTGTCGGGATTGCCCAACATCCAATGCAGTTTTAAGCCAAAGCGCAGCGTGGTCAGGTCGTTTTCCATCGCCTGTAAGCGTGGTCGGCCTTTTAACACTTCGTGCTTGGCAAACTTGGCCGAGTGCTGCGCTTCTAGGCTGGCAAAGCTTTGCAAGGTCTCAAAGCGCACATCACCTAACATTGCATACATCAGAAAGCCCTCCGTTCACGGTCGGCCATCATGCGGTGAAACAGCGTTTCAAACTCGCGCAAGCCCATTTGCAAGGCCGTCTGAATTTGGGCAGGGTCGCCGCCCGGTGCGTTGATGGTCGGGTTGAAATGGATGGTCACGCCACCGGCACCCGCAGCCTGTCGCGCTTGCTCGAAATCGGCACGATGGCCGGATACCCGCGCGGCCACATCGGCACGCAGCTGGCCGATACGGCTGCCGAAGCTGTCTTTCAGACGGCCTGCCCATGCGCCGACCGTACCGATTGGCCGGTTGGCCGTACGGCGGATACCAATATCCAAACCTTGGGTAATGAAGCCACCAAAACGGCGGAACTCACGGCTCGGCGAATGGATATCCATCACAGCCTGGAATTTAGCCTTAATCGAATTGCCGATAGACGCAATCGTGTTATATACCGCTGCTGCCGCTGATTTAATGCCGTTAATCAACCCCTGAATCAACATACGGCCAAAGCCGGTAAAGGTTGACGGCAAGGTGACGCCAAACCAGCTCATCACACTGGCAAAAGCCTGATAAAACAAACCGAGCGGCGAAAAATTGAGAATAGTGGCCGCAATATTACCGATGCCACTGCTGAAGAAAGCCGTGATTTTCGCCCAAAGCCCGCTGAAAAATGTCACCAAGCTTTGCCACAACGCTTTTGCACCGCCCACCATTGATGACCAGTTGTTGTAGAGCATGTAAGCGGCAACGGCCAACAGGCCAAGGGCGAGGAAAATCGGATTGGCCATCAAGAATGCGCCCAATTTAATGAACGCAGAGCCGAGCATTGGCAATAAGCGAATTACAAATAACAAGCCACGCCCAAAAAAAGATACCGCCTTCATAAAGCCGCCAAGCATGGTATTAACGACGGACATGCCTTTTGAGAAAATCACAAACCCCATTGATGCCATACCCATCAATGCGGTGAATGTTGTGACACCAACAACCAACCCTGCCAAAACACCACCGAACTCAATAATCATGTCTATGATTGCGGGATTTTTGGCAGCCCAGTCGGTTGCCGAATGGATTAATCCGGCCAAGGCTGAGGAAACTTGATTAATAATCGGCAACAAACGGTCGCCGATTACAGTCATAAATTCAGCCCAACTGTTTTTCATCAACGTTAGGCCGTTTTCAGTAGTGGCAGAGCGAGCCGCAAACTCTTTTTCCATACTGCCTAAAAACTCAGCCTTACCGTCTTTACCGGCCTTTTTCAGCGATTCAAGCGATTGCTTATAGGTATCTAAGCCGCCGACCAGAGCTGCAACATCATCGGCATACTCCAAGCCAAACAAGTCAACCAATGCGCCCATTTGGTCTGCTTTTGGCAGCTTCTCAACCTTATGCAAAAAGTCCACTAAAGCCTGCTCGGCATTTTCAGAAATGGCCTTTTTTAAGGTTTTGGCATCCGTCCCCATGCCTTCTAAAGCCGCTTGAAATTTTTTCCCCTGTTTTTCTGCGGTCATCAATTTAGTCAGCATGCCGTTAATGGCCGTACCGGCCACCTCAGGTCTTCGACCTAAACTGATAAACGCATTCGACAACGCCGCCGCCTGAGTTTCGGCCAGACCGAACTGCACGGCCACGCCGCCCACGCGGCTGAGCGCATTGACGATATCGCCAGCTTTTGCGGGGAAATTATTGGATAAATGGTTCACCGCGTCACCGAGCTTGTCGATTTCTGCAATCGGGATTTTATAGATATTGGCCAACTTCGCCATGCTGTCACCAGCTTCATCAGCCGACATGTTGAACGCCACGCCCATCTTGGCAATCGTGACAGTAAACGATTTCAAATCCTTCTCTGCCACCCCCAACTGACCACCGGAAGCGGCAATGGCTGCCAATTCTTCTTTGGCCATCGGAATGGTGCGGGTTAATTCCAAGATGTCTTTTTTTAGATTTTCCAAGCCTTGCGGTGTTTCGAAATCAACCACTTTTTTGACATCAGCCATTGCTGATTCAAATTTAATGGCTTCTTCCGACAGGCTCATCACTATATTGC
Source organism: Neisseria musculi (assembly GCF_014297595.2). Classification (NCBI taxonomy): domain Bacteria; kingdom Pseudomonadati; phylum Pseudomonadota; class Betaproteobacteria; order Neisseriales; family Neisseriaceae; genus Neisseria; species Neisseria musculi. The sequence continues at coordinate 1,052,425 of NZ_CP060414.2, forward strand.
TGACGGCTTTAATACTGTTCACCGAAGCGGCGGCAGCAATTGCTGTGCCTGACCCTAACGCCATCAATTTTTTACTGGCACTGATGGAGTCATTTTTAAGCATCCCAACCACCGAGCGCAGATTCTTGATTCCTGCAATCGCGCCCCCGACGGTCGCACCGACAGTAATTGCTATTGCCAAATTTGATGACATCGGGTAAATTCCTTTGTAATAGTTCGCGAAAGAAAGGAGGTTGGAATGAAAGAATTATTGGATTACTTAAATGACGTGATTTCGATGTTTCGCTGGCTGCTTGCGTTTGCCTTTTTCAGCCTGCTTGCTACTATTGCCGCTATTGCCTACAATTTTTATCCAATCATCACCTTAACGGTCGTTGGCCTGACAATAATCGGCTGGATTGCTGAAATATTCAAACAGCGTCAGTCTAAAAGCAGCTAAACCCCTTTCTGATAGCCCGCCTTAATTTGGCGGGCTGCTTCTTTCTGCCACTCTTCAAATTCATCAAGCGGCAAGTCGTACACATCCTGCACGCTCCAACCAAACCACCAAGCCACATCGGCGCAAGCGGCTAAAAGTTCACGGTTGGCTTCGGCAACAGATTTATGCGTTTGCAGTTTCGACTTCGGCGCGAAAGGTGGCCTGAATAGCCTCCAAATCTTTCAAATCCAACTCATCCAAGTCTTCCGGCACCAAACCGGTGACACGCGATACCAGCAGCAAACCTTGCTCGGCCTCATTACTGATGTGCATGACCGCACGCAAATCACCCACACGCGGACGGCGCACCGTTACTTTTTCCAGTAATTGGCCGGTCGCCAATTTGACCGGATATTGCAACACCACAACTTGGTTGCCACCTAATTCACTTTGAATTTTCTGAGCTTCATTCATTCTTCAATCCTTTTGAAAATTAAATACAAAAAATCGCTGTATCTGCGGGAGATACAGCGATTCTGCCAAAGACCGCCTGAAACGGCTTTTAATACGTCTTAAAACCTACGCACCGATGTTTTTACGCATCTGCGACAACACATCCTGACCATCGACACGCAAGGTGTTGGTAAAGGCGTTGTAGTAAAACAGCTCGCGGCCATCGGCCACTTGGCGCACTTCGTTGACCTGGAAGGTGCTGGCAAACTCGGCTTTTTCCTTCGGCTTGAAACCGCCCAATGCGTCCTTGCCGAAGGTGCCGGTCATAGTAGTGACCATTGGCACTTCTTTTTCCAAACCGGCCGCATCGAAGGTTTGCAGATTCGAGCGAATCATCAGCTGGGCTGATTTAAATGGGTTGCGGCTACGGGCAGCAACTTCCGGATAGAAACTGTTCCAGGTCATTTCCGCTTCCAAGGCTTCCATGCCGCTTGGCAGCTTGATGGTACCGAAGAGCCCCAAACCGGTGACTTCATCCATGGTGAACTCAATTTCCGGCGCAGTGATTTCAGCGGCCTTGCCCAGCAGGTTGTTACCGTCGATATAGACGTTTGCGTTGTAGATTGCATTTAATTTAGGCATTTACGGCTCCTTAATTACCGCTGACCAAATTGGCCAAATATTTACGGGTCATCACCGACTTATTGCTGATGCGTTCAGCAGGCAGCTTCGGCGTGTATTCGTACACAATCGGCACCTGACCTTTGCTGAAGGCATCGACCAAGTCGTAGTCGTAATCCAAATCCAGCGAGAAGCCGACGATGGAAGGCAGCGTAGACAAATAAGTGCGGATGGTCTCCAACAGGCTGTCGAGCAAGGCATCATCAATCGGGCGGTCGATGTACTGCAGCTCGACGCGGCGGATGGATTCGTCAATCAAGTCGCCGGTGCGCTGTGCCACTTCAAAATTCTTGATGTGGGTAACAGTCGGGAAACACGCCAAGCGGTTGCCCCACAAGCGGTAGCCGGTGCCGTATGAATTGAATACGGTGGTGATGCCTTTTTCGTTCAGGCGGTTGGTTTCGCTTTGCGGGTCATCGGCACGGGCAGTCAGGCCGATTTCAAGGCCGGTCACACCCAGCAATTCGCGGTTTGACTTGCTGAACCAATAGCCTTGCTCCACATCGGTTTTCATACGCAGACCGGCGGCGTGGGTCGCCAATGATTCCACACCAAGCGTGCCGATAACGTGCGGGAAAAACAGCTCCGCACGGTCGCTTGATGTTTGGAAATTAATCGTACCCAACGCACCACGGCCTTCCAACGCCTTGCTCAAGGTCGTGCCTGTCGGCGCGTCAATGTACGCAATGGCTTGCAGCTTGGTGGCCAAGGTAATCGCAGCGGCAGCAACTTTGGCCGTTTTATCATACTCCGGCACAATCACAATCTTGGCATCTGCACCGTAGCGGTTGTAGCCTTCAGTCAGCAATTCCAAGCCGGTGCGCTTGCCCGTGGCCGCGACATAGCCGCCGATGATGTCTGCTTCGGTGACTTTGGTCGGGTCGGTGTAGGTGTAGCTGATTTTCGGCGCGACAGGCTTGGCGGTAAACGTGATTTCGCCGCTCACCATATCGATGGTGTAGTTTTCGCCCTCAGCCAACGGCGAATCGCCGTCTGAAACGGTATAGCCGCTCTGCAATGCAGGATGTTTGGTCTTGGCCGTCAAGGTATCGGCATCAACCGTCAATACCTCATCGCTGACTTGCGATTTATGCTTGGCCGGGTCGCAGACGTTGACCACATACGCCACACCGGACGCATAACGTGTCCAAATATTGGCGGCATCCGGCAGGGGAAAACCGGCATTCGTCAGCGCGGAAAATTGGGAAAAGTCTTTAATTGTCGAGCAAACGGTCAACTCATTGACCGCACCGATAGGCGCGGTGCCGACCATCGCAGTAATCGCACCGTCAACGGTATAGACGGCGTTGCTGCCGCCGTCGACACGCTGGGTCTCGGTGCCGTGATGAAATGCTGCTGCCATTATGGAGCCTCCTTCAGTTTCAAATCTTGTTCGTGCGGGTCGCCACTTTCGCGCGGCCGCGTGCGGGTAAATAATGGTTTGGTTTCGGGCTGATACACCTGCACCTGCTGGGTTTCGGTCTGCACCGTCAATTCATACTGCCAAGCGCCCACGTCTTCGTTTAAAAAGCGTTCCTGCAACAAATGGCAAGGCAGGCAGTTTGTGGGGCGGAAGCCGACAATGGCCAAGCGCGTTTCATCCAAAATCGCCAGCGTACCTTCATCGCCGTGCAGATTGCTGCCGATAATCGTCAGCACCAAGGTTATGTCGCGCTGCTGGGCAATGCTGCCCAAATGCTCCAAATCGGTAAACTTGCTGCCGCCATAGCCCACCAAAATCGCGCCGGTCGGGTGAATAAACTGATATTCAGACGGCCGCTCCGGAAACGCTTCAACGATGACCCACGGGATGGCCTGCTGCAAATGCTCGACCACCGAGTCAATGACCGGACGTGTGGCACTCATGTCAGTATCCCGTCATGTCAATGCGCGAGCCGCCGCGCGTGTGATACGCGCCGGGTTCCGGCTGCGCCTGTTTGTCCAAAGTATCAACGCCGATATGGATTTTGCCGTCGCGGATGGCTTCCAACGTTTTCAAAGTCGCGTTGTAAGCCGTCTCCAACGTCTTCGGAAAATCTGCACGATTGATACGGCGCGAGTGCAGGAAGTGGCGGGCAATGTTGATACACAACGGCGGCAACACAGTCGGCACCGACTTGAGCGGCAGCGGGTAGCGGCCACGCAAGTAGCCGTCAACCAAGTCGCAGGCATAGCGGATGGCTTCATCCACCACCGCCATGTCCGGCTCAGTCGCACGCGGCTCATCGTTGGTCAACTGCACCAATTCGACCTTGCTCATCGCTTTCATCATGTTATCGGCGTTGATGTAATACATTACGCGTCTGCCTTTGTTTTGCGTTGCGTTTTGGTTTTGGATTCAGGCTCGGCAGCCGGGTCGGCTTCAGGTGCCGTTTGCTCTTGGGCTTCCGCCTGCTGTTCCGGCTCTTTGGCCGTGGTGGCCACCGGTGTCACATGAGCGGCCACGGATTCGTACTGCTCAGGTGTCAGCTCGACTTTTTCGCCCAGTTCAACGCGAAATTGCTTGCCTTGGGTGTCTTCCAAAATCAAGGGCGTATTGGCGATATAAACCTTATTCATGATTAACCTTTCAACAAAACACGGATAATTTCGCCCGCCCCGGCCGCAGCCGTCAGGGCAGTACCGGCAATCTTGGCCGCACCGGTCACCGCGCAACCTTGCGCATCGGCACCGACTTGAGCACCGGCTGCAATTTCGCCACCGGCTTCAACCACCGCAATACCGACCACATCAACCGCCGCCGTATCGCCGTTGGCCACGTCATACGGCGCAACACCCAACACAGCTTCACCGGCCTTAGCCTGTGCGCCTGAAAAATTGACAAAGCGGTCTTTCACAATCTCGCCTGTCGCTGTAATGGTGGCGACCAGCACCACGTTTTTTGTTTGAGCCATTTAAACCTCTGCTTTCTGCATTACTGCATTTTCTTTCACACGATAAGCTTCCAATTCCCACAGGCGACTCATTGCGTCCTTTAACGCCAATTCACAGCCTACCTGCTCATCGAAAATATCGTGGCTTATACAAGCTGCCTTACCAATCACCACAAAACCAGATTTCAAGGTCAACGAGCAAACGATTATGGTTGTCTCGCCTACACGGTGATAATCAACCTTATCAATCTTGCTTTCGATTTCTTCGGGTGTAATTTTTGCGCTCATATCTTTCTCCCAGGCCGTCTGAACGTTTCAGACGGCCTTTAATGATTAACCCACTGCGTTTTCAAACAAGAAACCACACGCACTGCCCACGACTGCCGCCTTGCGGATATCGGTATAGCGGGCATATTCCACCTTGCCGCCAACTTCTTCATAGCGGTCGACCAGCGGCATGCCGCGACGGCGGAAGGTGTAGCCGAATGACGGCTCGCCCTCGTCATTGCCGTCTGCAACCAAATGCGGGCGCACGATCAGGCTGGCAAACTTACCCCATACATCTTTCGTGGATTTACCGGCAGCCGGAGTAGACACCGCTTCGCCGACGATGATGTCTTCAAGTTCAAGCAGGTTTTTCAGCTGCTCAACGCTCAACAGGGTTTTGCGCTCATTGGCACCCAACGCGCCAATCAATTCAGGATGGCGTTTCAGAGCCGACAACACGCTGGCACCCACCACCAACACGCCCGGGCGCACGCCGCAAGCGGCACGCACGGTTTCACGCGCGGTTTCAATATCGGCCAACGGGTTCGAATCATCCGCCGACCATTGCTTGGTCGCCGTCAAATCCTTGGTATGGCCGGATTGATAGGCCGATTTCGCCTGCAGCAAAGCAGCCGTTTCGATTTCTTGGCGCAGCTGCACACCCTTGGTAGCGCGGCGTGTCGCTTTGGCTTGCTCGTTAAAGAGCGATTCCGCTTGCTCGCGGTAGTCCACACCCGCCGCCAAATCGTGTTCTTCCAGCACCACCGGCAGATAGTTCGGCGAATCCAAAGTAATTACGTTAGACGCTGCACCGACGGCACGTTTGGTGTCATATTCGACAAACGAGCCTTTGCCGAACACCGGCACTTGCACGCCTTCGGAATCGGTCAACACCTGCGGGAAAATCTTTTCAGCGATAAACTCGGCATTTTTGTAGCCGACCGCCAGATTGGTTAAAACGGGGTCGAGTTGTCCACGCAATTTACGCAAATGAACGCTCATGTTTCTTCCTTTTTAAATGCGACGATATCGTCGCTTTTGGGTTAAACGGCGGTGCGGCGTGCCGCTTCTTCGTAGGGGATGCCTTCCTTGGCTGCCAACGCCACCGCGCGTTCGTGATGGCTCAGCGCATCAGGATTGGACGCTTCGGCAAAATCGGCAGACAGGCCGCCGGTGGCTGCCGGTGCAGCACCTTTGGCATAATGGCCGCTGGGCAATACTTCGGGCAGGCCGCGCAAGAATTGGCGCAACGCTTCGCCGATGGTGCTGCCTTCGCCGAACTCCACGCTGGTTTGCTCAGGGTAGTCGGCAAAATCCAACACCTGCACCACCAGCTCTTTGTCAGCCGGTTTCAGGCGGCCTTCTTTCACCAAGGCTTCGGCAAATTCGGCATTCTGCTCATGCTTGCCTTCGCGCAGGTCGCGGTCTTGTTCGTCTTTCAGGCGTTTCAGCTCCGCTTCCGCAGCAGCGGCCTTGGCTTCGGCTTGTTCACGGGCGGCTTTTTCGGCTGCCAGTTGTTCTTCGGGCGACATAGGGGTCTCCTTGTTTTCATGGGTTTCGGGGTCGGTTGGGGTTGCAGATTCGGCAAAAGCCGGGGTTGGTGGTGCGGACTTCCAGTCTGCCGATTCTTCGATGTCGCGGATTTCCCAATCGGCAACGACTTTATCGGCGGTGGCCGTGTCGTACTGTTCGATCAGCCAATCGCGCAGGCGGCGGAAAATCGATACCGCGCGGCGGTGGGCGTGTTCCGAAAACTCTACATACACATCGTCTTCGGCAAAGCCCACAGCGGCCAAGCCCTTCACCGCCGGCGGCTGTGCGCCCAAAAAGCCGACATGGCGCAGATACCACGCGCCGGGCTTCGGGTTGCTCGGGCTGTCGGGCGGGTAGAAGCTGGCCGACACTTTTTTGTAGCGCCCCGCCTTAACCAGGCCGGCGAAGTCATCGTCCACTTGGGCAAAGTCGGCACACAGCACGCCGTCTGAAACGGTCAGGCCGCCCACCCAGCCGTAGGCGGGCGCATCGGTTTTGGGATGGCCGACCACCAGCGGTGCTTCGTGCAGCTTGGGGTCGTAACCCGCCGCCGCTTCGGCAAGCTCTGCAGCCGTGATGGTTACCCTGTTGCCGTTGTTGTCGGTGTGCGTACCCGCCCGGAAAATCTCGTGCGCCATAAAAAAATCCCCGCATTTGCTGTTGCAGGGATTGTCGCTTGAGGCCGTCTGAAAGGCTTTTAATGCGCTTTAATAATTGCAGGCGGGCGGCCGTAAGAAACCGCCCCGAAGGGCGGGGGCGGTCAGACAAATAAAGCCGATAAGGTTTTGAGTGCCATCAATACCGGCAATACGGCAAACAAAAAGTGAAGCCGGATTAAAAGGCAGCTGTAAACAAACATGCCCAGCATAATCAAACCCAGCCACCAATGATGGAACAGCAAGGTGGGAATCAGCTTGGCATCTACCCGCAGCCAAAATACCGTAATCAGCATACAGCTCAGAATGTGCAACCATTTCCGATTATATATAGGCCAATTTACAGTTAATAACCCAAATAAAAAATTCAGTATTTTATCCAGCATGAGTTTTCCGATTAAATCCCGAGCAGGACGATTTGCAAAGGCGAACGCCAACGCAATGCCACAGCAACCACACATGAGCGGTAACGGCGGTTGTTATACAGCACATCCCGCCACTTACCAACCATTCCTAAAGCATCTTTACCCAGCTTTGTCCAAATCCACTCACCCGTCAGGGGTGTTTTACCGTAAAAAACAGAAAACACGGCATCGGCAGCCAAATAGGCTTTGGAACACTCTTTTACCGCATTGAGCATTTGATCCACAATATCTGCTGCCTCCGGCGTGATGTCTTCGGGCGCGGCCCGCAGTGCGCCATCATAAAACTTTTGGATAATGCCTGCATACACCACTTTCATCTCTTGCGTTAAAACCGTCATGTTTCATCTCCTGAATAACCCTGCCACAGCGGCAGTTTTTTCAGTTTGAACCCTCCGGAAGGCGAAAACTTTTAGCAGGCTTTAATCAGTAAAAGTAAACCGCCCCAAAAACGCGTTTTAAGCGCGTTTCCGCTTCGGGGCAGGCAAACCCCCGGCCGGAACGCGAAACGCAATCCTGGGTCGGTCAGGCATCGGTCAGAAGCGGTGTTTGCGCTCAAAAGAAAAACGGCGGGAGCGGATCCCGCCGTTTCCGGTTTTTTTACGCTAGGCAAACAAGTCAGCCTGGGTTTTGGCGCGGTGGTGCTGCGCCGCTTCGCGCACGATTTTGTAAATCTGCTGCATGGTCAAACCGTATTCCATCGCCAGCGCGGCATGGTTGCGCCCGTCGAATTTGCGCCAAATCTCGGCATCGCGCTCCGAGAGCCTGCCGAAGTGGTTTTTGGGGAAATACAACAGCTGCCCGCCCCAATGCCTGCTCAAATGCGCCGACACCTGCTTGGCCGCAGCCACAGCCTCCCGCCTGCCGATATCGGCAACCGAAACCAGGCAGGCCGCCATTTGGTCTTCCATATCGGCAATCAGTTCCGCCGTTCTGTTGTCCGTCATTGCAGTACTCCTCCCACGCGCAGCACCCATTGCTTCAGATGCTCGATCACTTTCGAGGCGTTGTCCGTGTCCAACCAGCCGTGGTAATCCACGCCCGTCATGCGCTTGACAAACCGTGCAAGGCCCAGCTCGGACGGGCTGCGCACCGCACCCAGCCTGTGCAGTTCCAGCCACAGCGCGCGGATTTTGGCCGTCTGCCTGCCGTGGTCGCGCACGGCAATATCGGGCTTACCCTGCTTGCGCTGTGCCTTAGTCGCCACCACAAACCCCTGTGCCTTCATCGCTCTCAGCACCTGCTCCAATTCGGCAACCGACAACGCCTTGCTGCTCGTTTTGCCGCCCGAAGCATTGGCCAGCAGCGTGCGGTAATCGTTGTCGCTCATCATCAACCGGCTTTTGCCCACGTGGATGAGCTTAATCAGGCAGGCTTTTTTCTGCGCCTGTGTCTCTTTCATAACCGCCCCTTGTTTCACACAGTGAAACGTTGTTTCATTTTTTATATTAAATTCAATATCTTATTTGCTATAATACACAAGCGTTATACGCCGTGCAAATAAAACAGGCCGTCTGAAAAGTTTCAGACGGCCTGCCGTGTTGTTGCAGCCTAACCGTTTAGCGCATCTTTCAATGCTTTGCCCGGTTTGAATTTCGGCACTTTGGCGGCGGGTATCGTAATCGCCTCGCCCGTTTTCGGGTTGCGGCCTTGGCGTTCGGCTTTTTCGGCTACGGTAAAGGTGCCGAAGCCGACCAGCGTGATGTCGTTGCCCTTGGCCAGCGTGTCTTTAATAATATCCGTCACGCCGTCCAAGGCCATTTCCGCCTGCTTCTTGTCCCAAAGCCATTTCTTGGCCAATTCTGCAACAAATTCAGATTTATTCATGGTATCACTCCTAAAGTTTTCAAAAGCGGCAAACCGTACCGCGCGGGTTAATGATTATTTTCGCCATTGCTTCAAAGACTCCGCCAAGCGTGCCAACCATGAAGCCTTTACCGGTATATGCAGCCGGGCTGCGACTTCTCCGTCATAAACCGCCCCAGCCGCCGCCCTTAATTTGGCTTTGGCCTGATCGGGATGGTCTGCCGAAATATTGATGCTCCACCATTTGCCGCCGAAGCGGTAGCTGAATGTATATTCTTTCATCCTCACTCCTTCGCATGTTTTCTTTCAATACCGGTAATTTCAACCGCAACAACCATTTGCATAAATGCTTCTTCCGGTTTTCCTTCTTCGTTTAAATCCACCAATAAACGCTCTCCGGCCGCGTTGTGCAACGAAACGATTACCTCGTCTCTGATAATTTCATCAACAATATTTCCTATTGCACATTCGAAGATTCCGAAGCCGGGAACATTGCCGCCGACCGATGTCGAATATTCTTTGGAATATTCCCACATCTGAATCCTGACTCTGACGTTTTGCACATAATCAAAACTTTTTGCATCATTAATGTCATACACAAATTGTTCCATTTTTCACACCTTTGCAATATCCAAATTCAGCAACTGATACTCGCCCGCATCGTCGCGGCGGTACACCCGCACAAACGGCTTGCTGATATGCACTTGCAGGCTGTCGCTCAATGCCGCCATTGCGCGCAGCCATTTGTCGTCTTTAATTTCCAAACGGCGCAGGCCGAGCACGCGGGCGGTGGAGATATTGCCTTCTTTGTCCACCTGAAACGCCGCGTTAATCAGCGTTTTCAGCTCGGTTCGGCTGCCTTCCGTCCACTCGTTGATACACTCGTCGATTAAGGCTTTGGCCGCAATCAAACCCTCATCGAACACCAAAGTGTCCTGCATCGCCAGTTGCACGCGGTACGCGCCGTCGAAGCTGTGCAGGCTGATGTTGCCTTTTTTGCCGCCCACTTTTACATCGTAGCGGTCTGCGGAAAGCTGTACGAATGCGGCAATATCGTCCATCGCCTGCTGTTTGAAGCCGCTGATATGCTCCTGCACCTGCGCCGCCTTTTCGGCGATTTCCATCACCAGCTCATCGCGCATCAGGTCGATTTCGCGAATATTGGCCAGCGGCACAAAGTTGCCTTTGGCATCTTGACGATATTGGCTTAAATCAGTCATTTTTTGATTTCCTTTTTTAAGTTAATGCGTTAACGGATATTTGCTGATAAATACGCTGCTTAATCCCTTTCGGGTCTGCGTTTTCATCTTCTTCTATATTTTCCGCAATTTGAGCCAATAAGCAGGCGACAAATTCGGAAATGCTTGATTCAGGGGTAACTGATACCAAGGGTATTTTTATTTGCAGTTTTCCACTTTCGGTCTCCGTGATAACAATTTGATATTCTTTCATTTCTTACCTTTCTGCCTTTCGGCGTAATAAATACGTTTGCATTCTTCCGGCGTGCGGTGGCGGGGGCCGTGTATCCAATCCCGGTTCATCACCGGAGCGTCTTTCAGACGGCCTGCAATCTGTTTCAGCATGGTTCTGCCGTATTCGGTAGGCTGATGCTTCTCATCCAGTTTCGGCACCATCTTGACCGTTCGCTCCGGCATATACTTGACCAGATCCGCCGGGTTCGGCCATTCAGTTGATGTGGCCGCGATATTCTGAAACGCCGCCCCGATTCTTTCGGCATCACACTCCGGCCGCCAATCATGCCTGAGCAGCAGGCCGTGCCATATTTGTGCGACCGCCTTTAAGTCGTCCGCCGCCGGTCGGCCTTTCAGATTTAAGGCCGAAAGCAGCATAAAGCCCGCACCGATTTCCTTTTTCAGCCAACTAACCTCCTTCTCCTTGTTCATTTGTCCACTCCATTAACTTTCCTACGCCTTTTCTGAGTTTGGTTTCTGCCGCCGGCGCCGCCCGAACAGCCGCCCCTGCCGTTACCGCCATTTTCTCCGGCGACCAAAACGTGATGTTTTCGAGCAGGTAGCCGTGGCTGGTCAGCGGCGGCTTCAGCTTGCCCGCATCGCGGGCCTCGAGGCAGCGGTTAAACGCCCAAATCCAAGCCTCGCGCGGGGCGGGGTAAGTTTGGCGGTTGCGGCTGATTTCAGCGGCCCGAATCATCGGGGCAATCTCGCCTACCAGCTTGGCCACGCGGGCAAAGGTCAAATCTTTTTCAGACGGCCTAAACAGGGTCAGGTATTTCAAACAGCCGCGCACCAGCTCGTCGGATATGCCCGATAACGCCACCAGCGCGGTGCGGGCTTCGTCGTGGGCAATCAGCACATCAAGGCTTAGGCTGGCTCCGCAACTTGGGCATTTAACTTTCATTTCACGCCGCCTCCTGCTTAGCTGATGCCAAATCATTACTGCTCAGGCATCTCAAGGCCGTCTGAACCACATCGGCTTCGGTGTCGGCTTTATCCGCCGATACCATCAGCAGAATAAACTGCCCGCTGGTGCTGTTCAGCTCGCAGCAGAGATAGCCTGCCCGTTCGCGCCAAACTTTGGCCTTGATGTTGCTGTAATCCCGTTCTACGCGCATTTCTTTTCCCCTTCCTCGCTCAACCGATACGTTACCGATACGCTGCTTTCAATCTCGCCGCGCCGCTCCATCTTCGCCAGCTCCGCCTTCACTTCCGCCAACGGCCAACGCAGCACATCGGCGATAAATTCGGCGGAACACGGGTAATGGCTTGCCAGCAGGTCTGATATATATGTCATCTGTATGCCTCCGCATCGCCGCGCACCCACTCGAAGTCTTCCTGCTCGTAGGCTTTAAGCATCTCGCGCACCGCATCGTCGGCTTCGCGCTGCTTGGCGGCCATCAGAGCGGCGGTGTCGTCGCTGCCCCGGTATTCAGCCGCATACTGGGCGGGCGGCGGGCTGTAAGGCTGGTCGTCTGCCTTGCTTTGGCAGCCGAGCACCAGTGCGATTGCCAGCCCGAAAACTGTTTTTTCGATTAAATCCGCCATTTTTATTCCCCGCTTTCTTCGTCTGATTCGTCAACACCGCCCGCGATGGCTAAGTTCAAAATATCCTGCCAATCCAGCATAAACCGCTTGCCGGTGGCTTTGCTTTCGATAATCGGGTTTCCCGTGGCAGTTGTTTGCATGAGGTATTCTTTGCCGCCCATGCTGCCGGTGGCGATTTCTTTACGCAAAAACAATGCGCCGCTCTCAATTAATTTGCCGTATTTCGGTTCGGTTTGCTCCGCCCAATCGTTTTCTTTTGCCAGCCGCAACAAATCATGGTGGTCAAATGCATAACCCAAACCTGTGCGGCCATCGACCACAATCAACGTGCCGTCCATCGCTGATCCACACATATAGGTCACATCTTCGCCCTGGATCATTCCGTGCACACTGGTAACCATCAGTTGCACCATCTCTTTCGATATCGGGCTGCCGTATTGTTCTTTCATCTCACACCCCCTTAACCACATCGGCATCAACCACATCAAACCCCAGCTCGGCCGCTTGGCTCATGGCCGCGCTTACTAAATTGTTGACGGCCAGCGGGTAGAGCAGGCTGTGTTCCGCCGTGCCTTTGGCCGTGCGGCTCTTTACCGTCAGGCGCTCGGCCACCGCATCGATGGCGCTCTCATCCATCACTTTGGCGATATCGCCGCCGGCGCGCTCAAACTTGTGTTTCAGGTAGCCCGCCAGCTTGCCGTCGGTCAGCGGCAACAGCGTTACCACTTCGCATCGCTGCACCACTTCGCGTACGTTCGGGTTGTTTTCGCTGAGTTTCTGTGCCAGCTCGGTTTGGCCGATTAACACAATGCCCAGCAAGCGCTCGAAACCGTGCTTCAGCTCAAAAAACCGTTTCAAGTGTTTCAGGGTGGGGATGGGCAGGCTGTGAGCCTCCTCGATTACCAACACATGCTTGTTGCCTGCTTTGGCGCTTTCGGCCAGGGCGCGGTGGATTTGGGCAAACCGCGCTTCTGGGCTGCGCTTGGGCGACACATTCGGGGCCACCGCCGCCAAAATCGCCTCGGCGATATGCACCGCCTTCAGGGTTTTGCCCTTTTGGTCGTTGTCTTCCATCGCCAACACATACGGCTCAACCATCACGATCTGTTTGCCGTCGCGGTTGATGCGCTCTTGCAGGTCTTCGCGCAGGGTGGATTTGCCCGCGCCGCTTTCGCCGACCACCGCTACAAAACCGCCGTGGCAGGCCGTCTGAAACATCGCCTCGCGCACATAACGCACATCTGGCGTCAGATACACATCATCGGCGCTGTTGATTTCGTCATTAAACGGGTCGCGCGGCAGGCCGAAATGGCGGCGGGCGGCTTGTGTTAAGGTTGCCTTTCGTAATAACATCTCTTTGTCCTCGCTTTCATTAGGGTGGGCAGGTGCGGCTTCCGGCTCGTTTCTCAGGCCAGCGGGAATATCCGCACCATTCGTTTCAAAATACTGTTTCAACTTCTCGCGCAGCTTGATCTGCGCCTTTTTTCGGCCATTTCCCGTGGTTGACCACCGCCACCAGCATGGGCTTGCTGCAGCCGATTTCGGCAGCGGCGGTTGCGTAGGATTTGCCGATTTTCTGAAAATCCTGCTTCATCGTTCATAATCCCGAATGGCTTGATGAAATTCGTTTAACGCTGCGATGGCATCGGCATCCAAGAAGCTGTCGCCATAGTTAACCTTGGGTAGGAACCGTCTGGATAACGTACCGGCTTCTGTGGCAACTTTGACGAGCTTCTCGTATTCTTCACGTTCGATTTCAATGGTTTCTTTCATTTCGTTCTCCTTCCAAATGCGACGACGTCGTCGCATTTGGTTTAACCGGTTTTGTGTAATTTCAGACGGCCTGCCGTTTTCAGTTGGTTAAATACCGCTTCCAATTGACTGGCGGCCACGCCGTCCGGATATTGTTTGGTGATTAAGGCGACTGCCTGCTTCCAATCACCACCTGCGGCTTCGATACGCGGTTTCAGCAGCTTGGCCACTTCCACCTTGCTCAACACCTGCTCGGCCACTTCCATACGGTTGTAATCCATCTGCGACCCCTGCCGCTCGATATAGAGCGTATTGCGCGCCGCCAGCGTGTCTTCCTGATGCTTGTAGGGGTCGATGCGCCCGCCGAACGGTACCACCTTCGCCTTGCGCTTGGCCTCGGCTTCGGCCAATGTGTCCGCGCCCATTGCCAGTTTTTCCTGCTCTTTTCTGGCCTGCTGCGCCGGCGTATCGGCGGCGGGTTTGTATTCCACCCCCATCAGCGCCGCGCCTTCGCGGAAGCCGAATCCGTCAAACTCGATAGCCGTTACCGTCTGCCAGATTTCGTTGCCTTGCGCATCCCATGTGGCAATGCGCGCGCCGGTTTCGTCCCAAGGGTTTTTCGCCACCAAGAGCTTCTGCCCCACCATCACGCCCGGGATGTTTTTCACACTATACACGCGGCCGCCGAAGCGGATTTCCAATTCGGGCGACACCTTCGCTTCTTTCGGTGCGCTCACCGCCAGCTCGCGGCAGTATTCGGCAGGCGGCGGCAGGATTAACTGCTCGGGTTTGATTTTGTTCCACGCCTGATAGCGCGTCACTCCGTGGCGGCTGTGGGTTTTGGTGCCGTTGTAATAGCGCATCCAGCGCTCGGCCAAACCGTTAAGCTCGTCAATGCTGTGTACTTCCACCAGTTTCAGGCTGCTCTCAAAGGCCGTTTCGACGACGTCGTTGGCCTTTTCCACCTGCCCCTTGGCGCGCGGATTACCCGGCTTGTTAATCTGCACATGCACATCCAGCGCCTTACAGAGGTTTTTAAACGCCGCCGAGGTATTGGCGCTGCCCGGGTCGAGCATCACATTCTTCGGCACGCCCCGTATCGGGTCTTTGGCCGTTTCGGCTTTGGCCTGCATCATGTAGATAAAAAAGTCGCACAGGTTCGCTGATGTCTCGCCCCCGAAGTAGTAGCGCACGCAGATGGTGCCGCTGGTATGGTCGGTGCCGGTATAACGCCACACCCGGTCGAGCTCGATTTTTTTCAGGTTGCCGGGCTTGTTTTTGTAAAACTCTTCATAACCCGCCACCCGCAAGCCCGTATCCTTGCCGTTGCGCGGCAGGTAGTAAAGAACGCACAAGCTCGGGTCGATTTGCCACCACTGGTTGGGGTGTTCCGACTTCAGCCGCGTTACCGGCTCGGGCTGCAGAAGCTGGTCGGGATGCAGCCTGTATTTGCGCAGTGCCCGCACGATGGTGCTGTCGGAGAGCTTAGTTATTTCGCCGGTTTCCTCGTCCACCCGGCAGGCATTGATTTCGCCGTTGGCGCGCAAAATCTCCACCGCCGCGCCCACCGTTGTGAGCCGCTTGCCGTTTTTGCGCATGGTTTCCATCACCAGCGTGCTGATGGTCTGCGCCTCTTCATGGCTCAAGGCCGATTTGCCCGCATCGGCGCGGCGCTTGCGGCTCGGCTTCAACACCACCGCTTCCAGTTTTCGGTGCAGGGTAGCCAAGCTAATCCCCAACGCCTGCGCCTGCTCTTTCAGATAGGCCGTCTTGCCGCCGTGCCCGCGCTGTTCGGCTTCGCGGGCGATTTCGGCCAGCCGCTCCGTCATTGCCGCATTCATGCTTATTCTCCGTCCGCCACGCCTTGCAGCCATTCCAGCACACTGTCGGTGGGTGCTTCTTCCGGCAGCGCAAACTGCTCGCGCAGCGATTCCGCATCGCGGATAATCTGATTGATGCAGCCCACCATCTGCGGCCGGTGGTCAAACCCGTGCGCCTCGCCGTGTGCGGTCAATTGCTCAAACAGGTCGCGCAGTCTGCTGATATCCGAGCGCACGCCGATTTCGGTGGTGCTCAAACGCATGGTCAGCTCGCTGGCCACATCCTGCGGCTTCGGCTCTTTCGTGCCTTTCTTAGCCAGCTTCTCGGCCAGCTCGTCCACCTTTTTGTTTTTGTCGGCAATGACCTTGTCTTTGGCCGCCGCCGTTTCGCGGCTCTCGCGCAGCGCCAGCCGCAGCTCCTTAACCGTCATACGGTCTACATCGTCGAGCGTATGGCCGTTGATATCGCCGCCGTCGGCCAGCTCGATCAGGGTTACATCTTCTTCTACCAGCAGTTCCAGCAGTTTTGATTTACCCAAATCCATCAGTCTGGCTTGCGCCTTCTGCATTTGAGGCGTAGCAAAGCGGCGGGTGGCAGACATTAAGCGACCGGCCTCCGAACGCTTAATCCCAAACTCATTTTCAGAGATTTCCAAAAAACGGCCATGGGGCGTGTGTTCTTTCAACACAATTAGGGCACGCCCCAATTCAAACATGCCTTCAAGTGTCTGACGGACAGCTTGACGGCCGCGCTCAATCCATCGGTCTTCGTTGTAGGTTTCGCCGTTTCCCCATTGCTCCATAACCATCATGCTGTGCATCGCGGCATTTTTATCTGTATTTACTGCATCCATTACTTCGATTTCGCTCATTTTTTTATCTCCAAATTACCCGACGTCGGGTAATTTCAAATTCGGTTTACACGCTGGCTCAACTCTTCCAGTTTTGCCGACATCATTTCGTGTTGACGTCTATATCTTTCGGCTATCTGTAAGGTTTTCACGCTGTATGAAAAATTGCCGTTATCCAGCCTTACCACCAATCCCGCCGCTATCAGGTCTTCCAAATCCCGGCTCACATGCACCGGCGAAATACCGAGGCCGTCTGAAATCTCTTTATTACTGACCCCGATAATCGGGTGCGCTTCCAGCGATTTAAATACGCTTAACAGCCGTTGTCCTTTGCTGCTCATCATCTGCTCCTTATTTCAAGCCGAGCTTGGAGGCGATTTCGTGGCCTTTGCCGTAGTTGCCTTTACGCTGGCCGCCGACCACCAGATAAACATCGCGCGGCTTAAAGCCGTTGTCTCTTGCCCACTGCGCCAGTGTTTGGCCGTTTTTGGCAAAATTTTCTTTTAATTTTTCAACAGTTATAGCCATAGATAGCCCCTTTCTACTGTGATAAAATAGTGAACTATTTATGCACTAGATATTTACTAGTGCATTCCTAATACGTGAATTATGAGATTTTAAAATCTCCTTTGCAAGGATTATTTTGTGATTTCCAAGTCTCTTTTCGGTAATCGTTTGAAAGAAAAAAGAAAGTTTTTAGGCTTAACTCAAGCGCAAGCTGCTGAAAAAGCGGGAATTGAGCGTGAAACATGGGGAAAATATGAGCGTGGCGTATTCATGCCTAGTGGAGACGTATTGCTCTCTTTTTTAAACATGGGGATAGATGTAAGCAGTTTATTTGCTGCCGAGATGCCTATGCCGTCTGAAAATTTAGGAATAAGCAAAGAAGAAAATGAATTGCTGGTGTGCTATCGCCAAGCTAGTGATTTGGGGCGTGCCGTCATTTTGAGTGCAGCACGCGGCGCAGAGAAAAAAGCCGCCAAAGATCATCAAGTTTCAGCCGCGGACAAAACCGCGTGATATTTAACAGACAAGGGGAGCGCCATGGAAACCGATAAACTGCTGGCGGAAGTTTCCACATTAAACGGCAAGCTGGAAAACCTGGCTTTGAAACAGCAGGCACAAGAGCAGGCTTTTTTGGATATTCTGCTCGAAATCTGCCTGCAACTGCCGCCAACCAAACAATCCAAACTGATTTTTGATTTGGACTTAACTGCCGTTCCGTCTGCAACAGTTATCCGAACCGCAAAAAGGCAGCCGCATTTATTCGATAATGAATTTCACCGACAGGCTGAGTTTTTGTCCAACCGAGAAAATCTGAATACGGTTGCAGAGCATCGGGATTATCTGATTCGGGAATTGAATACCAAAATACTTAATGTCATATGCAAAGAATAAAGAAATGCCGTCTGAAATTTTCAGACGGCATTAGGACACTCCGGCATTCTCTGGCTGCGCTGGTGTTCTGAAACGGATATTACGCAATTTGAAGCGGCCGTGCATTTTAAAGTGCATTAAAAATGACCACCCCGATATTCAGGTCATCGGACAGGTGGTGCAGATTTCCAAAGACCTTAATTGAACCAATAGAGAGCTAAACCCAAAGGTAGAAAAACAATGTCTAAGAAGGTAAGAAAGAATTTACAATATTTGCGGGCTGTACAAGACGGAAATCTGATTGATTTGGAGGGAATCCTGAGACGGGTGCTGCAGAAATTGGCATTGCATACGCAAATCATTGCTTATGGTGAGCAAACTCAAATCCAACACCGTAATCTGAATATTTTGGATTCTTCAGGCGATTTGGTTGATGGCATCTGGTTGCATATCGGTAAAGGCATGGAAAACGAACATATGCGAACCATGCGTAACCGTATCCTTTCTATCAATGATGATGGTGGGAGCCAGCCTCCGCCCGAAGGTTTTTCTTTTTTAAGTAAAGAAGCATTTCTGCATATCGACAAACATCATGTGATTTTTTGCGGAAATGGTATCCGTTCGGAGAATATTTCTTTATATTTTAAGGCATTGTCAAAAGAAGCACGTACTGATGATGATTCCATCCCCCTGTTGGATATGGAATTGCGGCCGGTGGCAAATTGCGATAAGTTACGGATGATTCAGGAACATGGTGTAAAATACATCAGTATGAATGCAAGTGCCTATCAATTATCGGTTGAACAAACTAAAAAGCCGTCATTTTTGGCAACTGTGTTACGGACTATGATTGTGGAACCAACCCAGCATGAGTTAGCACAACAAGAAGATATTCAGGCTGGTGTATTTTTGAAATTAAAGGGTAACCGTAGAGCAGCTGTTGAAGCACAAGAGCTCATGCAACGATATGCTCAAGAAGTAGTGGATGATGACGGTGGCGACAGCTTCGAGATTATTACCCAAAACGGTGAAGTAATTAAACCTGCAAATGTGAAACTCTCAAAAAGTGTATTGTTGCCTAAATTCGAGCAGACTAACGGCCTAAGTTATTTAGAAACAAGTTATGCGCTGCTGGAGTTCTTCAACGAACTTAAATCTGATAATTTGACTGAACAATGAAAAAATACCTGCCCTTTTTACGTTTTGTGCTGATTGCCTGTATATCGGCATTCTTGGCGTGGAAAGGGCAGCCTTTTGTTCATGGAAACGAGAAAGCAGTTGATTTAATTATCAACGTATTTGCAATCTTGGCCGGTTTTCTGATTGCGATTATGACGCTGTTTAGTGATATGCGGTTTGATGAAGATGCGAATTGGCGGCAAATTCAAATTCGTGAAGGCGTACAAGAACAAAGATATATCAAACATTCCATGCTCTTTTACACTTATCTGGCAGTATTGGTTTGTGTTTTTCTTGTTATATTGTTGGCTCATAAAGAAGAATATAAAAATGGACAAATAATTTTTTGGCTAGAGCGGGGATATTTATTCTTAGCCTGCATGTCCATTTTTTACTCTGTATTTTTACCCGGAAACCTAATTAAAAGCCGGAAAGAAGAGTTTCAAAAACTCATGGATAAAAAGAAACCCAAATATCCGAATTGATTTTTTAAACCCGTTTAAAAGCCCAAAAGCATAAACTCCTTCAAAATCCCTGTAACGAAACCAACCGTTACAGGGATTTTTTCATGTCTATCAATCATCAAACCGAACTGCCGTGGATAGCCGAAGCCCGCCGCCATATCGGGCTGGCAGAGATTCCGGGCAAGCAGCACAACCCCAAAATCATCAACTGGCTGAACACCCTGAATGCCTGGTGGAAAGACGACGAAACGCCGTGGTGCGGCACGTTTGTCGCCCATTGCTGCCGTGTTGCCGGGCGCGGCCTGCCGCAGCATTGGTATCGTGCCAAGGCATGGGCGGATGCGGGCACGCGCCTGCAACATCCTGCTTACGGCTGTATCGTGGTTTTCGAGCGCAAAGGCGGCGGCCATGTCGGTTTTGTGGTCGGGCAAGATGTGCAGGGCAACCTGATGGTTTTAGGCGGCAATCAGGGCAATAAAGTCAGCATTGCCAAGTTTCCCCGTAGCCGCGTTACCGCCTATGTATGGCCGTCTGAAAAAGGTAAAGCCAGCCGCCCGCTCGACAGCCGCTACAAATTGCCGCGTATTCAGATGGCCGGTGGCTTTTCGAGTAACGAAGCTTAAAGGCCGTCTGAAATGAAGAAATCACTCATCGCTTTGGCCTTATCGGCTACCGTTGCATCAAAACCGTATGTTCAAGTGCCGGCCAGATTTATGGTTGCAGACAAGCTGTCTGTGATCGTCCCGCGGGGCAGAATCGACAAATCGGGAGTGGCTGTCGCCCGCCGGGCGAAAAAGCACCGGAAAGCAAAAAAATGAAACTTTGGCTCATTGATATTCTTTACGCGATTGATGGTATTTGTAACGGCTATCTGTTGCTTTATTTAATTGCGTGTATTTTTAGAATGTTTTTTTAAAAATAACTTTCTAATCTTAGTACAGAGAAAGTGGGATTGCACTGACACCATGATGTGTATTGCATTAATAGGTGTGATTTTCATCCCGAGCAAAGATGCTCTGAAAGTTATGCTGGGTGTTTAAAATGAAATTCATCAAATGGATAGGCGGCCTGTTTACCAACCCCGCCACCGGCCAAATCAGCCACACTAAATTTTGGGCCAACGTTGCCGCCTGCGCGATGACCTATAAATTCGCCCTCCAGCCCGACGCGCCCGAGTGGCTGTTGTGGGCATACGGCGGCATGGTCGGCGGCTATGCCTTAATCAAGCGCGGTATTGCCGCCGTGCCTCAGGTCGCCCAAATCAACAAAGGGGCCGATCATGCCGATTAATCCGCTTACCCGCACCGCCGTTTCCACGGTTTTGTTTATTGCCGCCGTGCTGGCCGTCTACTTTGCCGGCCGCATCGACGGCCACCGCACCGCCATGCAAGCGGCTGAAAAAGAAAAGGCCGAAATCATCGGCACTTATCAGGCCGCAGCCTTGTCGGCGGAAATCCGATACAGCGAAAAACTGGCCGAAGCGGCCGCCGAAAAACAAAAGTGGTTCGATTTCGCGCAAGACCAAAGCGCCAAACTGGCGGCAGCCAACCGCCAATTGGATATTCAAACGGCCAAACTACAGGAGCAAATCCCCAATGCGGTTAAAAACGACGGCAACGGCTTTACTGGTATCGGTGCTGACAGCCTGCGCATCTACAACCGAGCCTTCGGCTACGCCGATTAAAGTGGTCGAGCAGCCCGTGCTGCCGCCGGTGTCTTCTGAGCTGCTGCTCGTTCACGAACGCCCCGAGCGTCTGAGCGGCGGCTCACCCCAACAACTGTTAAACCATGCCGCAGCCTACGGGGCATACTGCCAAAAGCTCGAAGCGCAGGTATCAGGCTGGCAGGCATGGTATCAACGGGAAAAACAGCAACAATGACCGACATTATCGACAAAGCGTCAGAAAACGAAGCCTTGTTCTTGGCCGAAGCCCTTTATAAAGCAGGCAGGCCGTCTGAATACCAAGGCGAAAGCAACTACGAATGCGACGACTGCGGCGGGCCGATTCCCGAAGCGCGCCGAAAAGCCGTGCCCGGCTGTACGCGCTGCGTGCTGTGCCAAGCATACTTTGAACACGGATTCCCTTAAAAATGGACAACAAAACCTTTATCAGCATTGAATTCTGGCAGCTGGTCGGCTTTCTGCTTTCCTTTC
This sequence comes from Neisseria musculi, assembly GCF_014297595.2. NCBI lineage: Bacteria > Pseudomonadati > Pseudomonadota > Betaproteobacteria > Neisseriales > Neisseriaceae > Neisseria > Neisseria musculi. The sequence goes on from NZ_CP060414.2 coordinate 1,074,152, forward strand.
TCGGCGTGTGCTGGGGCTTCGGCAAAATGCTGTTGGCTCAATTCCAAGCCCAGCAGGACGAACGCCAAAAACAGTAGGAACGCTTGCAGGGCAAAGTGGAAATCATGGAAAAGCAGCTGGGCGAATTTAGTGCCAGCCTGCCGATGACCTATGTTTTGCGCGAAGACTACATCCGCAATCAGGTGGTATTGGAAGCCAAGCTCGACAACGTGGTCGACAAGCTCACCGAAATCTACAAAATGGAGCGTCAGCAAAAATGATCAGCCAAGAATTGATGGCCAAACAACGCCGCGAAGGAATGCGCTGGAATATCCTGAACACCTTGAACAAAGCCCGTCCGCATACCACGAGCGAAGTGTTTTTGTTGGACATCATGAACGCAATTTACCCGCAAACCACCGCCTTGGAACTGCGCCAGCAGCTCGACTATCTGGCCGACCGCAAGCTGGTGGAACTCAACAAATCGCCGCACGGCCTGTGGTTTGCCGATTTGACCAGCTTGGGCGTAGACATAGCGGAATATACGGTCGAATGCCGTGCCGGTATTGCCCGTCCTGAAAAAGTGTGGAGCTAGGCATGGCGCAACGCAGCACAATCGAAAAACTACCCGAAGCCGTCCGACACGAATTTGAACGCAAGCTCGTTGAAAACGGCTTTTCGGATTATCAAGCCATTGCCGAATGGCTGCAGGCGCAGGGCTACGAAATCAGCCGCTCGGCGGCGCACCGCTACGGCCAAAAAGTACAACGCCGCTTTGCCGCCATCAAATCCAGCACCGAAGCGGCACGCCTGATTGCCGAAGGCGCAGCCGATGAAGGCGACACCCGCAGCGAAGCGTTGATGGCCATGCTGCAAACCGAACTGTTCGATGCGCTGGTGCAAATCGGCGAAATGGACAACGAAGAATTGGGTGCGCTCGACCGTTTCGACGTAATGGCCGAAGGTGCGAAAAAAATCAGTGGTCTGATTTCCGCCAGCACGCGCCTGAAAGAATATCAGGCCAAAGTTAAGGCCAAAGTGGCGGCGGCCGAAGATGTGGCCAAGAAGGCCAAAAAAGGCGGCTTGTCCGATGAAGCTGCCGAAGCCATCCGCAAACAGATTTTGGGTATTGCCTCATGAGCGGGCGAAACATCATCGCCGAAACCATCGAAGCCTTAGGCCGCACGCCTATGGCTTTATTGCCATACCAGCAGCGTTGGTGCGCCGATAATGCGCCGGTGAAAGTTTGCGAGAAATCGCGCCGTATCGGTTTGTCGTGGGGCGAAGCGGCGGATACCGCCTTGCTGGCCGCCAGTACCAAAGGCATGAATGCTTGGTATATCGGTTACAACAAAGATATGGCCTTGGAGTTTATTAAAGAATGCGCCAACTGGGCGAAGTTTTACGGTTTGGCCGCCGGCGAAATCGAAGAAACTGAAGAAGTGTTTATTGAAGGCGACGAAAAAAAATCCGTGTTGGCTTTTGTCATCCGCTTTGCTTCGGGCTGGCGCATTACCGCTTTGTCCAGCCGTCCGTCCAACCTTCGCGGTAAACAGGGCCGCGTCATTATCGACGAGGCGGCATTCCACGAGCAACTCGGCGAGTTGCTCAAAGCGGCAATGGCTCTGCTGATGTGGGGCGGGCAGGTTCACATCATTTCCACCCATGACGGCGTGGACAACCCGTTTAACGAGCTGATTAACGATGTGCGCGCAGGAAAAAAACCATATTCCGTCCACCGCATCCCGTTTGACGAAGCGGTTTCAGACGGCCTGTACCAACGCATCTGCCTGCGCTTGGGGCATGAGTGGACGCCGGCCGGCGAAGCGGCGTGGTGTAAAGAAATCCGCGATTTTTACGGCGAAGATGCGTCCGAAGAGTTGGACTGCATCCCGAAAAACGGCGGCGGCAAATGGCTGAACCGTGCGCTGATTGAAAGCCGCATGACCCCATACGCGCCGGTTATCCGCTACGACCAGACCGACGATTTCGGCCTGTTGCCTGAACTGCGCCGCGCCCGTGAAGTGGCAGACTGGATTGCCGATACCTTGCAACCGCTGCTCGACGGTTTGGACAAAACCCGTGTGTCCTTCGTGGGTGAAGACTTCGCCCGCAGCGGCGACCGCACCGTGATCGTGCCTCTCTTGCAAAGCAAAGACCTGATTTTGAAACCGCCGTTTATCTTGGAACTCGGCAATATGCCGTTTGCCCAGCAGGAACAGATTATGCAGCATTTGTTGGCCAATCTGCCCAACCTGCGCGGCGCAGCCTTGGACGCACGAGGTAACGGCCAATCTCTGGCCGAAGCCATGCGCGACGCGTTCGGCGCGGAAGTGGTGGAGGCCGTGATGCTGTCTGAAAACTGGTACCGCAGCCATACCGCACCATTCAAGGCCGCACTGGAAGACGGCACACTCGACGGCCTGCCGCGCGATGAAGACATCTTGGCCGACCTGCGTGCGTTCGAATTGGTCAAAGGTGTGCCGCGCATTCCCGACACGCGAACCAAAGGGCAAGACGGCAGAAAACGCCACGGCGACGCGGCGATTGCTTTGGTTTTGGCGCATTACGCCAGCCGTGAACTCAATGCCGGGCCGGTGCGTGTTGCCAGCCGCCGTGTACGCCGCATCAGCAAAACCACGCATGGCTTTTAAGGCCGTCTGAAAGAGAATCCCATGAAAAAACCGCATCTCAAACTCAAATTAAACGGTCAAAACATCACTTTCAAGCCTGAAGATTTGACCGGCCATATCGCTGTTTCCCGCCAGTTTTTAAGCGGATTCGGCGGCTGGCTGCCCAATCCTGACCCGATTTTGCGCAAGATGGGCAAACAAATCTCGGTTTACCGCGAATTGTTGCGCGATGAGCTGGTCGGCAGCTTCGTGCGCCGCCGAAAAGCCGCCGTTGCCCGCCTAGACTGGAAATTAAGTGGCGATGAAGTCGATGAGCGGGTATTGAATTTTGTCGAAAATTGGCTGGTTGCTGATGTTGATGTGTATAAATTTTGCAAAGACATCATGAATGCCGCTTTTTTCGGTTATCAACCGATTGAAATTATCTGGCAGAAAGGCAGTCAATGGCTGCCGTCTGAAATCGTGGCCAAGCCGCAAGAGTGGTTTGCTTTCAATGATGACCGAGAATTGATTTTCACCGAAAACGGCTTGAGCCAAGAGCCGCTGCCGCCTTATAAATTCCTGTGTCCGCGCCATGAAGACGACTATCTTAATCCCTACGGTTTGGGTGATTTGGGCTTGGTGTTTTGGCTGGTCACTTTCAAGCGCGGCGGCCTGAAATTCTGGGTAAGTTTCACCGAAAAATACGGCGCACCATGGTTGATTGGCAAAGAGCCGCGCTCCAACACCCACAGCGACACCGAAAAGCTGCTTGACGCGTTGGAAGCCTTAATCAGCAATTCAGTCGGCACGATTCCGAATGATTCCAGCGTCGAAATCCACGAAGCCAGCGGCAAATCATCATCGGTAGATGCCTTCGACAAGCTGCTGAAAGAGTGTAAATCCGGCATCAACATCGCCTTGCTCGGCCAAGACCAAACCACCGATAAAGAAACCAACCATGCCAGTGCCAGCGCAGGCTTGGAAATCGCCGATGACATCCGCGACAGCGACCGCCGTATTGTCGAAGCGGCGTTTAATGAGCTGATTGAATGGGTGGTGTCGCTGAATTTCGGCGATGTAGTTTGCCCAAAATTCGAACTGTTTGAGAATGAAGAAGCAGGCACGAAAGAGCGTGCGGAGCGCGACAATATGTTGTCCGGCGCAGGGGTGAAATTCACTTCCCAATACTGGAAGCGCACCTATGGCTTGGAAGACGGCGATATTGTTGAAGAAGATGCCATCACCCCGACCGCCGCTGATTTTGCCGAAGGTTGGGACGGCGCAGAAACCGATGCAGGCTTGATTTTAGACACACTCGCGCCCAATGCAGGCCGTCTGAACCAACAAGGCCGCGACCTGACTGCCTTATTGGTTCAGGACTTGCAGCGCGGCGAAACCGAAGACAATATTCTCGACCGTTTGGCCGAGCAGTTCCCGAATATGGATGACACCGCCTTGCAAAACGAGCTGGCGCGCGTGATTTTCCTATCCGATTTGGTCGGTCGCATTGAAGCGCGCGGAGAATTGGCATGAATCCCGAAGACATCAAAGCCGTATTCGGTATGCAGCCCGAAGCGGCGGTCGCATATCTGAAGCAAAAAGGCGTGGACGTATCTTGGGACTGGCAGGATATGCTGGATGATGCGCACGCCACCGCGTTCACCATGGCCAAAACCGCAGGCATGGACGTGGCCAATGATATTTATCGCGCCGTTGTCAACGCCGCCGAGACCGGCCAAACGCTGGAGCAGTTCCAAAAAACACTCACGCCGGTGTTGCAAAGCAAGGGCTGGTGGGGACGCTCCCAAGCAACCAATCCCGACACCGGCGACATTCAGACGGCCACGCTCGGCACGCCGCACCGCCTGAAAACCATTTATCTGACCAATATGCAGTCGGCCTACATGGCAGGCCGCTATACCGAGATGATGGATTCGCTGGATACCCATCCGTATTGGCAATATGTCGCCATCAACGACAGCCGCACCCGCGACAGTCACCGAAAAATGCACGGCCGCGTCTATGCCGCCACCGACCCGGTGTGGAATACCATGTATCCGCCGCTGGATTTCCGCTGCCGCTGCCGCGTGCGCCCCTTATCGCGTACAGCAGGAGAAGGCAAAGTGTTGCCCAGCCCCATGTTGGAAACCCAAACTGTCGACATCGGAACAAATGAATACACCGGCGAAACCCGTTACGCCCAACGCACCGGCCTGCGGATTGACGGTAAATTCGTCGCACCGAGCGCAGGCTTCAACGCCAACCAAGGCAAAGCCATGCTCTCGCGCATGGCGGCGGTGGCGGTGCAAAAAGCACAGGCAATACATCCCGACATCGCCCGCGTTGCACTCAAAACCATGATGGGCAACGCCAAATTCAAAGCCGCATTGTCAGCGGCGGAACTGGCTTGGGTTTTGGAACTTTTGAAAGGGTAAAAAATGCTTGAAATCAGCTTAGACGCAAGCCGATTGGAACACGGTCTCGGCCAGCTGCTCAAAAACGCCACCAACACTCGCCCCATGATGCGCGCCATCGCCACCGAAATGGTCAGCCTGACGGAAGACAACTTTGAAAACGAAAGCTGGGGCGGCGAAAAGTGGAAACAAAGCAAACGCGCGGCCAATGGAGGCAAAACCCTGCAACTGACCGGCCAACTCGCCGCCAGCATCTCCACCAAAGTCGGTAACGATTTCGCCCAAATCGGCAGCAACAAAAAATACGCGGCCATCCACCACCTCGGCGGCCAAGCCGGACGCGGCAGAAAAGTCACCATCCCGGCCAGACCATACCTCCCCATCAACGGCAGCGGCCAACTACAAAACGGAGCCGAGAAAAAACTCATCGACATCGCCATCGAATCACTCAGAGCAGGTCTCTAAAAAAGCAAAAACGGGCAAAATCTGCCCGTTTATTTTCTTTGCACTCTATGAAATGCTATTTCACAAATCCAATCCCACCAAAACCCATTCCAGCCCGCCTCATCCCATTTATCTCACAGAGTCTATATATTTATCTCAATGGGTTTCAGTCGGACGGGCAAAACAGCAGTCAAAGAGATGTACTGTCTCGAATATTTGGCAACCAACCCTTTCCAAGAAGAAGGGATTGTGGCGCCGCGTTTGCAGCAGAGCCAAACGAATCTGATGTATCACTTGGATGCGATACGACGCTCGCCGATTCTGACGGGCTACATCGCGCATAAAAACGGCCGACGCCAAATGGCCGACCTGCGCTACCAGTTTGAAAACGGCAGCAAGGCCGTCTGCTACGGGATTATGAGCCAGATCGACGGCGACGGTTTGAGCATCGGCTCGCTGGAAGAAATCGATGATATGCCTTCAGACCGCCTGTTTTCACGGTTTTTGCCGATGCTGGGTTCGGCGCGGCGCTTGGGTGTTGATTCAGGCGTGAAGTTCGACCCGCAGATACGCATTACCGGCGTTTACAAGGGCGCGGACGTGCTGTCTGAACTGATTAATACGGGCGGCTACCACATCTTGCCGCCGGTTGATGTGTATCTCGGCATGGAACTGGGCATTTTGAACCAGGCATTTATCGACGAGATGAAATCCCAGTTGCCTGAAGCCGAGTATCTGCGCCAGTTTTTGTGCATGAACGTGGCCGCGCAGAACTGGATTTGGGAAAAATATATCCGCCGCGCGATGGCAGTGGGTTTGCAGTCGGGCATTCAGGCCGCCTGCCCGATGCCGGGCGGGCGGTATAAGAAGCGCGGGCTGTTGAGTTTCGGCTACGACCATTCGGGGCACGGCGAATCTGCCCATGCTTCCAAGTCTGCGCTCGTGGTTTGCGAGCAGATTGGGATTTTCGCTACTTTCCCGTTTGTGAAAACGTGGCCTGCCGGTACGGACGATGCGGTGGTTCAGCGGGATTTGCTCGGATTTTGGCAATATTTTATGCCGGATTACGCAATGGGCGACGCCTACGGTTTGGGTATGCTCACCGGCCTGAACGACCAGCTTTTTGCGCGCGGTTTAACCGACATCGACCGCCGAACCATAGGCGACGGCCAATCCACGGCATCGACGTGGCAGCATTGGCCGTTCGCGCCCATCCGCTTTGAAGGCATGGTGAAACACAATATGGCCAGCCTGTTGCGGCAGGCGTTCCACAATAATCAGGCTGCGATTCCGTATGTTGACGACGGTTCGGACGCGCTGAAAACGAAAAACGACGCCAACACGAGCTGGGGGCCGAGCGTGCTGGATTTGGTGCAGGCAGAAAGCTCCGATTTCGCTGCCTTTATCCGCCAGCTCGGAAACATTAAGGTGGAGCCGGCGAAAGGCTCGGCTTATAACTCTTACAAGATGGCAAACCCGAAAATCGGCGACGATATGTTTGATGCGGCCTGCGCGGCGATTATGGCGCTGCTGACGGCGGGTGCGGATACTTATGTGCCGTCGGTCATTCAGACGCGGGCGGTATCTCAGGCGGATTTGCTGGGGATACGGTGATGACAAAACCTTTGAGCGAAGCAGAGCGCGCCCGGGCGGCGGAAATGAAGCAGCAATGGATCGAAGCATTCGGCGACGACAGCGTTATCCGCGAATTGTATAAGGTCGGCCTGATAGACGGCTGGCGTGATGTTGTATCGGTAAGGAAACTAAATGGGAATGATGAGCTGGCTGTTCCGCCGGAAGGAAACGGCGGTTGAAGAGAGGCCGTCTGAATACGAAATCGGTATGCGAACCACGCCGGAACGTGCGACGCATATCGAATATTCGTGGCAAGGCATAGACTACCACCACCGCGCCGTTGTGGCCGACATCCGCCGCATGGACAAAGAAGACGGCCGTGTGAAGCGCATACACAATCGCGTGGCGCGCGATGTTACGCGCGGCGGCCTGGTGCTGCTCCAAGCCACAGAAAATGAGCGAATTAAGAAAGAGTGGCAGGCGTTTGAGCAGCGGCTTGAGCTGAACAATGCGCAGAAACTGAAATCGGACGCACGCGGGCTGGTGATGGAAGGCAACCTGCCAATCCAGTGGGTGTTGAACGACGCGCAGCAGGTGGCGCGTGCGGTGCGTATGCCGTCTGAAACCATACGCCCGAATGTTTTGCCGAATGGCCAGTTTAGAGATGTTCAGACGGCCTATGCCCAACACGATTACCGCAGCGGCAAAGATATTGCGACGTTTGCGCTTTGGCAGATGACGCTGGCGCGGCTCGACCCCGACAACTACGATGATTTATCTTGTTTCGGGCGGCCTTTTATGGATGCGAGCAGGGAAATTTGGCGGAAACTCCGCATGACCGATACGGATTTGGTTATCCGCCGCCACCACCGCAGCCCGATGCGGCTGGCTCATGTGCTGGAAAACGCCACCCGTGAAGAGATGGAGCAATACCGCGAAGCAACCGAAGCCAATAAAGACCTGATTACCACTGATTTTTATCTGAATAAAAAAGGCGGTGTCGCAGCCGTTCAGGGCGATGCAACGATGGGCGAAATCGGCGACGTGGTTTATCTGCTCGACAGTTTTTTTGCGGGAAGCCCGTTGCCCAAAGGTTTGATGGGCTACACCGACGGCATGGCGCGGGATATCCTCGAAGACCTGAAGCGCGACTACTACGACGAAGTCGACCAGTTGCAGGACGTGTTGGCATGGGCTTATACGCAGGGCTTCCGCCTGCATCTGCTGCTTCAGGGCATCAACCCCGACGGGCAGACTTTCCATATTACCTTCGCCGAGCGCCGCACCGAAACCTTGAGCCAAACCACCGACCGCGCGCTGAAACTGCAAGCATTGGGTATGCCGCAATCGATGATCTGGGAAGAAATGGGTTACAACGCCGGCGACGTGGAAAAACGCCGTACCGACGATGCGAAGCGTTACGACCCCTACCCGCAGACCGGTCAGAAAGTGAGCATCACGCCCGGCAACGCGCCTAAAGGCGAGAGCGCAACCAGTGTGAGTAACCGATGAGCAAGGCCGAAAAAATCCGCAAGGCCACGCTGGCCGCCGTTGCCCAGCGCGACGCCTATGTGAACGAAACCACCGACGACATCGCAGAGATGTACCGCAAGGCCGCCGACGATATGGCCGCGCAGATACGCGGCAGCGACGGGCGGCGGATAGAGCCGCTGGAACTGCACGCGCTGTTACAGGCAACGGCGGCGGTGTTGCGTCGTTTGAATACCCTGCGCGATGCGCGGCTGGAAAACGACCTGAACACGCTGGCGGTGATGGCGGGAATGCCGTTCGGCGACACGCTGACCTTTTCCCGGCGCGAACGGGCGAAAGATGCCGCGGTGTCGTTCGTGAAAAACTTCGTGCATTCAGACGGCCTGCAACTTTCAGACAGGCTTTGGCGCTTGAGCCGCCATGCCGCCGATACGGTGGCCGAGCATCTGAAAGCGGCGGTTGGCAACGGCGACGATGCTTTTCACGCCGTGATGGGCAGTTTGGGCAGCGGCGCCGATGTGCCGCCGCATATCGCCAAAGCCTACGATGCCAGCCGCGCCGGCGCGCTGCGGCAAAGCCTGCGCGATATTATGACGGGCAGCCCCGACCCGACCACGGGCGGCGGCGTGGTGTATCAGGCGGAGCGTCTCTTCCGCACCGAACTGATACGGGCGCACGGAGAAGCCTATATGGGCATGGCGTTTGAAACCGAAGGCGTGCGCGGCGTGCGCTTTATGCTATCGCCACGCCACCCGAAGCCCGACATCTGCGACACCCACGCATCGTCGGATTTATACGGGCTGGGTGCGGGCGTGTATCCAAACCGCGAAAGCTGCCCGTGGCCGGCGCACCCGAACACGTTTAGTTATGTGGTGGCGGTGTTTGATGATGAGGCCGGTGGTTCTGGGAAAGACAAGGCTGAATCATCTGCGAAAACCCAATACCCATCTGTTTATGAGGATTCTTTCCCCAAATCCTATCAATCTTTAAAGCATCATGTTGATGTGTTGAAAGCCCGTGGCGCCGACACGGACAGGTTACGGCGCGAGCTTGGCCAGAAAAAGCGGTGGGTTGCCGCCGGCCTGTCTTCGGAGCAGAAATCATGGCTGAACACTCAGGCCGGGTATGTGTTTTTGTCTGACGAAACTTTAATCAAACAGTTTGCCCACCATGCCGGGCAGCCTGTTTTTATGAAACACTATCTGAATTTGCAGCATCTGATTGATAATGCCCAGGTGGTGGCGCGCAGTAACGAAAGCTCGGTGATGTTTTTTCAAGAAGATGAAAGGGTGATGAAGGCGGTGTTGAAAACAACCCGCGACGGCAGCGAAGTATATTTGACTTCACTGCACGTTTCAGACATGAAGGCGGTGAAGCGGGCGCTGAAAAAAGAAACCGTATTCAAAAACGAATACGGTTCTTTATAGCAAGAAAACAGACTGCGGCCGGGCTGGGAATCACCGGCACGTGCTCGCAATGGCTACGGCCCCCAGATTATCACCGTGTTTCACAGCCTGCTTGCTACGTTTTCAATATAGTGCCAGCTGCGTGGTTTGTCAAACTTAAAGGCCGTCTGAAATTTCAGACGGCCTGTTTTTTAGGCTTATTTAATTTCTGTGCGTTGTTTGCCTTTTTCTGTAAACCAAATGTGATATTTTTTTCCTTTTGATTCTTCTACGGATTTCTCAAGCTTTCCATTAATCGCATCCATAAAAGCAAATGATGCCACACTATCGTTGCCACCTTTCAGCATTTCTTTTCTGATAAGTTGGTTGTCAACAAAAACCATACTTTTTATGAATTGGCAGTTTTTATCACATTCAAATACCGAATACACTTGGTTTTCTTTCCCATAGATTTGGTATTTACCGTCTTTTTCACCGGCGAATCGGATCATAATAATATTACTGGCCGCTTGACCTGCGTTTGCCTGATCTTGGCTGATTGCGGATTCGTATCCATATTCTTGACCATCTTGTAATGAGTAAAAATGATCGGGAATTGTAGATTGCTTTTCCTGTTTGAGGATTTCCTCCTGTGGTGTTTGTGTATCGGATTGGCTACAAGCAGCCACCGCTACCGCCACTAACAATACAAGATATTTTTTCATAGGTTATCCTTTTTATATGTAAGTAAATAGACGGTTTTATTTTACTGATTTGCTTTAATTTATGCTAAAAAATGGCGATGCTATTTGACTTTTAGATAACCTTGTTGTTAAATAGCTGCATTGCTTCAATCAGCAATACGGGTTTGGAAGCCCGTTCAAGAGGCAGACGCGCCGCTGCCGAGCATCTTGAATGCCTAGCGGTATTTTTACGTCTGTAACACTTCGCAACCTATGGGGCGCGAAGGCAGGAGGCTTCGCGCCTACCGGTTCCTTTTGCCGGTCTTCCAACCTGCCTTCTGCGCCCCGCCTCACGTTTGGAAGCGTGAGTATTAAATTCAAAAGGAACCATCATGAACAAATCAAGAAAATTAAGCCTGAATACCCGCCCGAATATCCACGACGCGATAGACGAGCTTTACGGCACACGGCAGGCTTTCGACGGTATGCTTACCCTGCTTTCCTGTACCAACTCTGAAAAAATCGAAATAGAAACGCTGGTGCAGTTTCTGAAATCCTTTTCACTACGGTTGAATATGTGTGAAAAAGTGTTGCAGAAAGCCGCCGGAGAAGAGTTTGCAGATGCCGCCTGATTTTTTTTAATCCTTAACTTCGCTTTTCCGACAATATCAGGCCGTCTGAAACCATTTGCCCGAACACAGGAAAATGGTTTCAGACGGCCTTTTTTCTTGCCTAAAATCATACTGTTTTACATCTTTAATCCCGCTTAATCTTGGCCTTATCTTGAATACGGATAAGGCCATGTTTTCTTTTCCACGCATTATCAAACTTTCCGAATCCACCCGCACCGAGCCGCTGCGCGTGTGCTCCGCTCCCGCGACCTTGCCGCAATCGGGCAAGAAAACGTCGTGGGTAACGATTACGCGCGTGGGCAGCTTTACTGACCCGCGCTACGGCCGCTTTGAGATTACCGCGCCCATGCTGTTGAGCATGGTGAAGAATTTTGAAGACGGCGTGGTTGGGCAGGATGTGTTTTTAGACGTGAACCACAATCCGGGCGACGGCTCGGCGGCGAAAATCCTGAAGCTGTCGGTTGAAGGCAACCGCCTGCTCGGGCTGGTGGAATGGACGGATTTCGGTTTGAAGGCGGTGAAAGAGCGCGGCTTTACCTATTTGAGCGCCGAATATCACGATAACTGGCAGGACAACGAAGCCGGCCTGTTTCACGGCGCTACCCTGCTGGGCGCGGGTTTGACGGTGCGGCCCGTTATCAAGCGCCTTGACCCTGTAACGCTGTCGTGTGAGGCCGACGGCTCGACTTTGTTTTGTCGGAATTGGCCGACGATTTGATTACGAAAGCGAATGCCCCAAATATGGAGGAGATACTCGCCTGTGCAAAATCTTACACTGACCGTGAAACTTTGCTGATTGAAAAACTGGAAAGCATCGACAGAGGACCTGAATATACACCAATATAGTGATGTTGACCTGAAGAGCAACGTGAATGTGCTGAAGGGTGTAATTATGAAATCGAAGTCATCTGAAAAAATTTGGACAATGCTACAGCATTTTATTGATCAAATCAACGTGTGCGATGATGGAATCATGATCCACTACCGCAGTTAATTATTAAAGAAAAATGCCCTGAACCAAATGTGGTTAGAGTATGGATATTTGGCTCCCCAACCTGGGCTCGAACCAGGGACCTGCGGATTAACAGTCCGTTGCTCTACCGACTGAGCTATCGGGGAAATAGAGTCAATTATAGCGATGATTTGGAAAGTGTCAATATTTTTTACGTTATTTTTTTACCTTAAACACCAGTAAATCGAATCGGGAGTCTAAGAATCAAAATTAATTTTAAAGGATTCCTCTCAGCATCTTCATCCCAGCATCTTCAACAGCATGCTCAGCATAGCCCAAAAAGATTCGGTACCGTTGATATACTGTGTACTACAGGCAAACTTATTATTGCCATAGTTACTCCTAAATAATATTTTGCAAAGCTATACCGACCCATTTTGGATATCTTCAGTATAAACTACGTTTTTAACCGCAATATGACCTCGGATGGCCTTCTACAATGTAGGTTTGGATGCATCCGAAACAGTTCCTATATAAACTTACCTTTGCATTTTAGGATGAAGGGAGCGATGATTTTACCGCCCGCACCAAGCCGCACTTGGTACCGAAAAATTCCATGATACCACCTCAAAATATCTGCCACCAATGTTCACAAGCTAAGTACCGATGCAATATATTGGGGAGTGCTTCCCAAACCCCGTGAATAAATTATAAGACATTTAATCAGTATCTATTGCAAAGCCGTCTGAAAAACACCCTATACAAAACAAGTATCAGGGTGTTTTCAAATTGGAAACCATATTAGCAACAACGCCCTCCTGAAGAGCCGCTGCGACGCTTGCTACAATAGTCCCGAAACTGCAACTCGGTCATTACAGGTGCATTGGGATTATGCTTACGTTGCCGAGTCACATAGTTTTGATAATCCGGTATACCAACTATCAGGCCGATAGCAAGACGGGTAGTTTTCCAAGTATTTTTTATACGCTGCAGTAGGTTAAAGCTCATTTTGCGGAACCTCATTGCGGTAAACGGGAGGAACTTCTTTAGCGGTAGCCCAAGCTACTTTGCGCGCTTTCATTGCAACCCGCAATCCGTAAACTGCCACGATTACGACCACAGAAAGAAAAATTATGGTAAGGCCGGAATTAACATAATCATTAAAAGCAATGCGGCTCATTTGGGCAAGATCTTTGGCCGGGGCCAATACTTTACCATGTGCCGCAGCATCATTAAATTTGGCGGCGTGCGCCAAAAAGCCGATTTTCGGATCGCTGTGAAACAGTTTTTGCAGGCTGGCGTAGCAGGTTACGAACAGCAACAGCAGCGCTGGCACCAATGATACCCACACATAGCGTTCGCGTTTCATTTTCACCAACACGACACTTACCATAATTAGTGCCACACCGGCCAGCATTTGGTTACCTATACCAAAAAGCGGCCATAAAGAATTAATGCCGCCCAATGGGTCGGTTACCCCGGTGTAAAGAAAATAACCCCACAATGCTACGGCCATTACGGTGGCAATCAGATTAGCAGGCAGGCTGTCGGTGTTGCCGAAAGGTTTAATGAAGATGCCGCCCAGATCCTGAATCATAAAACGTGCCACACGCGTGCCGGCATCAACTGCTGTTAGGATAAACAGGGCTTCAAACAGCAAAGCAAAGTGATACCAGAAAGCCATCATGCCGGGGCCTGAAATCAGCTGGCTCATAATGTTGGCCATGCCGACTGCCAAAGTGGGAGCACCGCCTGCACGGGAAAGAATGGTGTGTTCACCCACATCTTTTGCCATTTGCAGCAAAGCAGTTTCTTCGATGGGGAAGCCCAGCTGGTTGGTGATAACTTGGGCAGCATTGGCCGCATCTGTGCCGATTAGTGCGGCCGGGCTGTTCATAGCGAAATACACGCCGGGGTCAAGCGAAGCGGCAGCAGCCAATGCCATAATCGCTACAAAGCTCTCCATCAGCATACCGCCGTAGCCAATCATGCGCACATGGGTTTCGTTTTCAACCATTTTTGGGGTGGTGCCTGACGAAATCAGCGCATGGAAGCCCGAAACGGCACCACAGGCAATGGTAATAAACAGGAAAGGGAACAAGTCTCCTGAAAACACGGGACCGGTTCCATCGATAAATTTGGTTACCGCAGGCATCTGAAGTGCGGGGCCGACAATCACAATACCGATTGCCAGCGCAATGATGGTGCCGATTTTCAGGAAGGTAGAGAGATAATCTCGCGGGGTCAGCAGCAGCCAAACAGGCAACACAGCAGCCACAAAGCCGTAAATCATAATTGCCCAAGCAAGCTGGATGCCGTCCAAATCAAAAATATAGGCATAGGAGCTTTGCGCCACATCCTCGCCAAACACAATTGCGCACATCAGCAGAATAAAGCCGACTATGGAAATTTCGCCGATTTTTCCAGGACGGATATAGCGGGTATAGATGCCCATAAACAGCGCAATCGGAATAGTGGCGGCGATGGTAAAGGTGCCCCAGGGGCTGTGTACCAATGCTTTTACTACAATCAGTGCCAACACGGCCATGATAATGACCATAATCATCAAAATGCCGACAGAGGCAATCACACCGGCTACCGTGCCCAACTCCTGCTTGACAATGTCGCCCAAAGATTTGCCGTCTCGGCGCATCGACACAAACAGCACCATCATATCTTGGACGGCACCGGCAAACACCACGCCGAAGATAATCCATAGCGTACCAGGCAGATAACCCATTTGCGCGGCGAGTACGGGGCCGACCAACGGGCCTGCACCGGCAATCGCGGCAAAGTGGTGGCCGAACAAAACACCTTTGTGGGTAGGCACATAGTCCAATCCATCGTTATGCCGCTCGGCAGGCGTAAGCCGATTGGCATCAAGTTGCGCTACATTTTTGGCAATATAAAGGCTGTAAAAGCGGTAGGCGATGCAATAAACGGATATGGCGGCAACCACCATCCATACTGCATTAACCTGCTCACCGCGGCTCAAGGCCAATGTGGTAAAGGCAGCCAAGCCAACCAATATCACAGCGCCCCACAGCAGAAACGATTTAAGCTGTTTCATGTAAAACCTCACGGGATTGTTGAAAGTAGATAAAAGAAGTTTAAACTTAAATAACTTATTAATAAAAATACAATATTTTGCAAGATTAATAAAAATACAATATTTTGCAAGAACAACGCAAGAACAGGTAGTTTGGCCGCTATCTTTCCGGTTGTGCCGCAACAATCTAAATTTGGATTGCCGCGAATGAAAGCCGCTCTTCCTACATCACACGTTATCATGCCCACCAAGGCTTGAAATGCCAAAATGGTTTTCTGCCAAATAGCGGCAGCGGGCAGCTTGCGGTAAAAAGCTGTTGCGCTTTGCAGTTTGTTCTTAACACTTTCCACAGTATTGCGGTATCTATTTTCGGTGAAACCACAAAACTCCTTATTACTTATCCTTATTACATTACCATAGGCTGTACCGGCCTAAAGGAATGTTATCGGGAGCCGGATACAACCAGCGGCATCCAGTAACTGCGGTTTCCCAAACAAACTACCACCGTATACTCCTGCCAATCCGTCAGGCCCCGATGGTCGTTCAGCCAAGCGGCCGGCCGTCTGAAAGTATTAAATATTAAATATGTAAAACATAAAAACCAGAACCCGCCGCTGTTGCAAACGGCGGATCCCTGCTTTTCAGCCCGGCTGGCTCCAACGGCTTTATTCCGATTCATCTTCCGTGCTGCGGATAATCAACAGCGGCAGATGGCTTTGGCGCATCACGGTTTCGGCAAAACTCCCCATCAGCAGGTGCATCAGACCGCTGCGGCCGTGGGTGCCCAACACCAACAGGTCGGCACCTTGCGCATCAGCATAATCCACCAACTCCTGCGCCATTTCCCGCGCACCTTTGTTGGCCACCAACAGATGCTTCACCACATTCGCTGCGCCCTGCTCTTTAGCGCTGTTTTCAGCAAAATCCAGCACTTCGTTACCCTGCGCCACAGCGGCGGCTTCGTAGCTTTCATGCTGTAAAAATTCGGGTGCCAACGCCATATATTCGGCAGGATTGGCAACGTGCACCAAAGTCAGCCGCGCGCTGCCGAAACTTGCCAAATCGGCGGCATGCTTCAAAGCGTTGAGGGAAGTCGCACTGCCGTCAACGGCAACAACCAAATGCTTATACATCTTCTTCTCCTTATTTGAAGTGTCGAACCTCCGGACTCAATCCAACTCTGCCGGCTCCGTTCAAGTATAATACCGTTGCGCCGTTTTAGCAGCGTTTTTTTTATTGTGCTTGACTTACCACAAGGCAGAATCATGCAAGACACCGCTTCCGTTTTTTCCCGCCGCTTCGGCGGTATCGCCCGCCTTTACGGCCAAGCCGCCCTACAGCGTTTTGCTGCCGCTCATGTGTGTGTGGTGGGCGTAGGCGGTGTCGGCTCGTGGGCGGTGGAGGCACTCGCGCGCAGCGGTATCGGTGCCTTAACGCTGGTGGATTTGGACAACCTGGCCGAATCCAACGTCAACCGCCAACTGCCCGCGCTCACGGCCGAATTCGGCAAGGCCAAGGTAACGGCGCTGCACGAACGCATTCTGCAAATCAACCCTGCCTGCCGCGTAACCGAAATCGAAGACTTCGTTACCGAAGAAAACCTGCATGAGATTTTCAGACGGCCTTTCGATTTCGTTATCGATGCCATCGACCAAGTGCGCGTGAAAGCGGCAATGGCGGCTTATTTCGTGCAACACGGCCGGCCGTTTGTGGTGAGCGGCGGCGCCGGCGGCCGCAAAAACCCGGCTTTAATCCGCACCGGCGATTTGAGCAGTGCCACCCACGACCCGCTGCTGTCCAATCTGCGCTACACCCTCCGCAAACGCTACGGCTTCCCGCGCGGCGGCGGAAAAATGCGCGTGCCGTGCGTGTTTTCCACCGAGGGCATAACTCCGCCGCAAACGGCTCAGGCGTGTTTAACCGATAATCTTTCAGACGGCCTTTTTTCAGACGGCTCCAATGCTCCGCAAGGCTTGTCGTGTGCCGGCTACGGCGCGAGTATGCTCGTTACCGCACCATTCGGCCTTTATTGCGCGCAAGCCGCTGTCGGACACATAGGGGCAGGGAAATGACGGCAGCCGGCGAAAGCCTGCCAAGGCCGTCTGAAAAAACCGTGGCTTGGGTTTTCGGCCAGCCCGTTACCGATATTCCGCAGGATTTGTTTATTCCGCCCGATGCCCTCAAAGTGGTGCTGCACAGCTTTCAGGGGCCTCTGGATTTACTGCTTTATTTAATCCGCAAGCAGAATATTGATGTGCTGGATATTCCGATGATTAAAATCACCGAGCAGTATCTGCACTATATCGCCCAAATGGAGGCCTATCAATTTGATTTAGCCGCCGAATATTTATTGATGGCGGCGGTGTTAATCGAAATCAAATCACGCCTGCTGCTGCCGCAGCCCGAAAACACCGAAGAGAGTGAGGAGGCCGACCCGCGCGCCGAACTGGTGCGCCGCCTGCTGGCCTACGAGCAGATGAAGCTGGCCGCGGCCGGCCTCGATGCCCTGCCCCGCGCCGGCCGCGATTTCGCCTGGGCCTATCTGCCGCTGGAAATCGCCGTTGCAGCCAAACTGCCCGATGTGCACACCGCCGACCTTACCGAAGCGTGGCTGGGCATACTTTCCCGCGCCAAACACACCAAAAGCCATGCGGTGGTGCAGGATGCGGTATCCGTGCGCGCGCAGATGTCGGCCATTCTGCGCCGCCTCAACACCCGGGGTTTCTGCCGTTTTTCGGAGCTGTTCCAACCCGAGCAGGGAGTGGTGTATGTGGTGGTGAACTTTATCGCCCTGCTTGAGTTGGCCAAAGAAGGCTTGGTCCGCATTGTGCAGCCTGAAAACTTCGCCGAAATCGAAATCTATGTGAAAGACGGCGGCGCAACAGAAAACGGCGCAGAAACGCTTTCAGACGGCCTGTTTGACGAAACAGAACAACCATAACATTTTGCCGAATACCGTCTTGACCGAAAACAACGGCGGCTGTGTGCATTTCAAACCATACAGCAAGCCGACACGAAACGGGCAAGACAAAGAACTCCAAAACAACACGGCGTCACGATGGCGATTCTGTTGCTGCTTCAGCAGCCGGCAAAATGACGCTCTTTAAGCCGAGCCGGGAAAACACCGTACCGCCGTTTTATATTACCCGAATGCCAGGCCGTCTGAAAATATTTTTCAAATCAATCTGTTCATACGGCCATGCCAACCCTGCAAGCCCGCTGTTCCCTGCCCGGGCGAGGATCCGGGCATTCAATTTCCCGGTATTTGCTTAATCGATATTTCAATATTTTTATCCGGCATTCCGGCCTCTGCGTAAATAACGGTATAAAAGCCTTTCAGACGGCTTAAAGTATTTTGCAAAGGCTCACGGCTGTTTGGCGGGCTGCCGGATTCTGATAGATGCAGCACAATAAAAAACCCTGCTTTATGCAGGGCTTTCCCATATAGGCAACCGCCGTTTTATCACAGGCCGCTCAAACCGGCAGTATCGTGGGCGATCATCAATTCTTCGTTGGTGGGAATCACCACCGCCAACGCTTTGCTGTCGGCAGCGGTAATCACGCCGGCATTGCCGAAACGGGCGTTTTCGTTGGCTTGCTTGTCTTCGACCAAGCCTAAAAAGCCCAAATAGTCCAACACCTTGCTGCGGACCAAGTTGGAATTTTCGCCGATGCCGCCGGTAAACACCAAAACGTCCAAGCCGCCGGCGGCTACCGCCATAGCGGCAACGTATTTGGCCAAACGGTAGGTAAACACTTCCAATGCCAATTTGGCACCTTCGTGGCCTTTGCCCGCTTCTTCTTCAACGGTACGGCAGTCGTTGGATAATTCCGAAATGCCCAGCAGGCCTGATTTTTTGTTGAGCATATCGGTAACTTGTGTGATGCTCATGTTGGCGTTTTCGGCCAAAAACGAGAAGATGCTCGGATCGACATCGCCGCTTCGGGTGCCCATTACCAAGCCTTCCAGCGGTGTCAGCCCCATGCTGGTATCTTGGCATCCGCCGTTGGCAACTGCGGCAATCGATGCGCCGTTACCCAGGTGGGCGATAACCATGCGCAGACTGTTTTTGTCTTTGCCCAAAAAGCGGGCGGTTTCATCGGCAACAAAGCGGTAGCTGGTGCCGTGAAAGCCGTAGCGGCGCAGGCCGTATTTGCGGTAAAGCTCGCGCGGCACGGCATAAGTGTAGGCGTGTTCGGGAATACTTTGGTGGAAAGCGGTGTCGAACACGGCCACATTCGGCAGGCCTTTGAAAATATTTTGTGCAGCGCGGATGCCCAGCAGGTTGGCAGGATTGTGCAACGGCGCGAGGGGGATACATTTTTCAATGCCGTCCACCACTTCCGGCGTAATTACAATAGATTCGCTGTAAAGCTCGCCGCCGCTGACCACGCGGTGGCCGACCGCTGCAATACGGCTGTCGAGCCCGTGGGCTTTCAATTCTTCCATCAGTGCTTCCACCGCTCCGGTATGGTCGGGATTGCGTGCTAAATCTACCTTGCGCTTTTCGCCGTTGGCTTTAAACGTGATATACGCATCGGGAAGGTTCAGTTTTTCTGCCAGGCAACTGAGCAATACCCCGCCGCTGTCGTTATCCAACACCGCGCCTTTCAAAGAAGAACTGCCGCAGTTTAATACCAAAATCAGTTTGTCTGACATATTATGCTCCTAAATAACTGTTTTCAGACGGCCTCTGCCGCTTTTCAACAAAACATTTCAAAATAAAACACTGCATTCTAGCAAACTTTGCCGTATGCCGAGCATTCTGCCGGCATGGGCCAAACAATAAACAGTCTGTCAAAAACCAAGAACTGCCCTAAACTGCAGGCGAAAACGCATCCGAAAAAAATGCATCAACGGGCAGGCCGCATTGTTCTACAAGTTGTTGCCGCGCCGCCTCAATCATACCGGGCGAGCCGCAGGCATACACTTCGTGTCCCGACAAATCGGGATAATCCGCCGCAACATGAGCTTGGATATACCCTTGTGCCCCCTGCCAATTATCGTTTTGGCGGGAAAGCACCGGCGTGAAACGGGCATCGGGCAGCCGTGAAACCAAATCCGCCGCCTGCTGCAAACAATATAAATCAACCTCATGCCGCGCGCCCCAATAAAGATGCACGGTGCGCGTATCACCGTTTTCCGCCATCTGCCGTAAAATACTGCAAATCGGTGCGAATCCTGTGCCCGTGGCCATCAGAATTGCAGGTTTGCCGCTTTCTTGCAAGGTAAACGTACCCAACGGGCCGCGTACACGCAGAATTACCTTTTCTTGAATCAAGGCATTTTCGCTAAACAGCATCTCTGAAAACAAACCGCCCGCGCGCCTGCGGATATGCAGCTCCAAAGCTTCGGCCTGAGCCGGGCTGTTGGCAATCGAATAGCTGCGCACCTGGCCGTTTTTCAGCAAAATATCAATATATTGCCCGGCTAAAAATGTAAACGGCGGCGCTTTGGGCAAAGCCAGCGTCAACACAGCAACATCATGCTGGTAAACCACCGAAGCCACCCGGGCAGGAAAAGTTTTCACCGGCGGCATGGCCGCACCATTATAGCCCGGCACCTTCAACACAATATCACTTTGCGGCACCGCACAACACATCAAAATCTTACCTTGCGCCGCCTCTTCGGCGCTCAACGCCAACTCCGCATGCGCGCCCTGTGCCACTTCGCCGCCGACAAGCTCAGCTTTGCACTGCCCGCAAATACCGCTTTGGCAGGAATGCGGCAGATTCAAACCCTGCCGCTTGGCGGCGTTTAAAACCGGCTCCCCCGCTTCTGCGGTAAAAGCAGCATTATCAGGGGCAAGAGTAATGGTATAAGACATAAAATACCGTTAAAAATCAAATCAAGAAACCAGCCGCAGCCTTTGCCGGGCACCGCCGCTTCAGGCCGCAGTGCTGCTTGTGATACAAACCCTCGGGCCGAAACTGTTGCAAAATTTATAAAATACCGCCCAGCGCCTACCCGCCATCAGCACGTAGGAAACCTTGTCTGGCTTTCGTAAGTTGCTGCAATAAAAAACCTGACGGCTGTAAGGTGCAATCCACACCTGCCGGAGAACAACAGTTATTGAATGTTTCAAACGGCTGAATTATAAAACACAAACCGGCTTGACGGGTTGTCTTTTAAAACGCCTCAGCCCTGCCCCCGCAAGTCTGTTCAGACGGCCTGAAACCCGGGTTATGGATCAACGGTTTCCAACAAAGCAGGTAAAACAAATAGAACAATGCCGGCTGATTCTGTTTGCACGCCGGCGGCCTGCAAAGTCGTTTTTTGGCTAAAACGCAGCAAAGACGCAGCGGAGCCAAGTTGGCTGACTGCTTGGCCAATCGTGTTTTTTTTACGGTATGGCTTGATATTATCGTGAATCTGCCGGTTCCTTGACCATCTCTGAGATCGGGCTGCCGTCTGTGCATTCTGCACCCTGCTGTTTTGTACTGAAAATGAAGTAGAGCTGCGGCAGCGGCTGCAAACCGCCTGCATCACAGCCGCTGTGTTTTTTCTTTGAACGCCTGCAACACTAAAGGCCGTCTGAAACAGATTGTTCAGACGGCCTCCCGCAACATTGACAGTTTTAGTTAAAAAGATTTAGTTAAAAAGAATCCCGCTCGGCCAACCACAGCGCAGCCAAAGTAACCAGCGATGCACAGCCTATCAGAATAATGATTTGCAGAAAGAAAACCGACATAAAAACCTCCGTATGATTGTGAACCGCCGTGCCTGCTGCAAGCAGCGGCTTATCGTTGTTGTAAAAACCGAGTGCTCATCATACCACAAAATCATAACATTTCTTTACCTTTACTTAACTTTCCACTCTGAAAATTACAATAATTATCATCAATAGGTAGAAATAAATTAATACCATTAAAACAATAAACCAAATTTAACCCATATTCACATTAACTCCTACCGGTGTAAACCCGCCATTACTGCCTTCATAAAAAACCGGCGCGAAACGGTGTTTCTCTGAAACCGCAGCCGGCCTATGTGCAATACTGGCCTTTCAGACGGCCTGTTATCCCATTTATACGGCCGTTACACGCCTACCTACCGCCCTTCCCGGCCCTGATTGATGTTGCTTCTCTTCGCCCCCCCCCCCCCCGCAGCCGGTAATGCGCAGATTCATCGCTGAAGACGTTTTGAATAAAACCACTTTTGTCAATACAAAAAAAGCCGGTGATTGAACACCGGCTTTGAATGAATATTTATGGCGGAGTAGGAGGGATTCGAACCCTCGATCCAGGTTTTAGCCCAGATGCACCCTTAGCAGGGGTGTGCCTTCAGCCTCTCAGCCACTACTCCGTAAAGAAGCGTGAACTATAAACAAGTCTGTTTAAGGTGTCAAGAAAGTTAGTGGTTTTTGGGCTGTATGAACATTAAGTTTATGAATTCCATTTAAATTCACCTTAATCGGTTGGGCTGCTCATTCGGGCTTGCCCATGATTGGGAAAAGCCGGCCCCACACTCACTATATTGCCGCTGTATTGCTGTTTTATACCGGCCGTAACCTATGTATAGGCTTGATGCAGAGCGGTGGTAGCGGAGTGTGGTTGCCAAACGATCACTGTAGCCAATCCACTTTAATGCAGCAAACCGAAAACACTGCACAACCGGCTCTGTTGCCGCTTCAACGATTTGCAAAACCGCTCTCTTTCAACTAAGGCACAGCATGCCCTAGTGGAGATAAGCCGATTCACCATCACCATAGGGATTTTGCGCCGGGCGGTATACAGATAATGTTTAATCTGTTTTTCGAAATATCGGTGGTTCTTGCTGCAGCCGTCTGAAAAGGCCGTGCAGCACATACTGCACGGCCTTCAGGCAGCCTTTTCAGACGGCCTGGTTACATACGTTCAATCATGGCTTTGCCGAAAGCAGAGCAGGATACTTCGTTGGCACCCTCCATCAGACGGGCAAAGTCGTAAGTAACCTGTTTGTCGCCGATGGCTTTTTCCATGGATTCGATAACCAAATCTGCGGCCTCTTTCCAGCCCAGGTGGCGCAACATCATCTCGGCAGACAGAATCAGCGAGCCGGGGTTGACTTTGTCTTGGCCGGCATATTTCGGCGCGGTGCCGTGGGTGGCTTCGAATACGGCGTATTGGTCGGAAATATTCGCTCCCGGTGCGATGCCGATGCCGCCCACCTGCGCAGCCAGCGCATCAGATATATAGTCGCCGTTGAGATTCAGCGTGGCAATCACATCGTATTCAGCGGGGCGTAAAACGATTTGTTGCAGGAAAGCATCGGCAATGGCATCTTTAACAATGATTTCTTTGCCGGTTTTCGGGTTTTTGAATGCACACCACGGGCCGCCGTCTATCGGTTCGGCACCGAATTCTTTTTTGGCCAATTCGTAGCCCCAATCTCGGAAGCCGCCCTCGGTAAACTTCATGATGTTGCCTTTGTGCACCAAAGTTACGCTGTCGCGGTCGTTGTCGATGGCGTATTGGATGGCGGCGCGCACCAAGCGCGCGGTGCCTTCTTTCGACACAGGCTTGATGCCGATGCCGGAGGTGGCGGGAAAGCGGATTTTCTTCACGCCCATTTCGTTCTGCAGGAAAGCAATCACTTTTTGGGCGGCTTCGCTCTCGGCTTCCCATTCGATACCGGCATAAATATCTTCGGTGTTTTCACGGAAAATCACCATATCGGTTTTGCTCGGATCCTTCAGCGGAGAAGGCACGCCGTTGAAATAGCGCACAGGGCGCACGCATTGGTATAAATCCAACTCTTGGCGCAACGCCACGTTCAGCGAGCGGATACCGCCGCCTACGGGCGTGGTCATCGGGCCTTTGATGGATACCGAATATTCTTTCAGCGCCTCCAGCGTTTCTTCGGGCAGCCAAACATTGTCGCCGTAAACGCGGGTGGCTTTTTCGCCGGCATAAACCTCCATCCAGTGGATTTTTTTCTCGCCACCATAAGCCTTGGCTACGGCCGCATCAATCACGTTAATCATTACGGGGGTAATATCCACGCCGATGCCGTCGCCTTCGATAAAGGGGATAATCGGGTTGTTGGGAATGGCTTGTCCGGGCACGATTTTCCGACCCTCTGCGGGTACTTTGATATAGCTCATGGTGTCTCCTGTTTACGGGTGTTTTTCTTTGCAGTTTAACAAGCCCGCTGCAAAAGCGCGGCAGGCGTGGCGTGAAACTGCGCAAACGCTTTGAGATTATGCTTGATTTTTGCCGCCGGTGCCAGTAGGCAGGCAAAATCGGCCTGCGGCTGCCATACTTGACCGGCGGCGGCAGGATAAGGAAGAAAACAGGCAGGCGCAAAGCCCGATAACGGCGCGCGCGGCCAATTATTTTAAAATACCATAATATCTTCAATATACTGTCTGCGGCTTGCCACTTATCCCCCAAATGGGGGTCTAACGGCTTAGCCGGCTGATAACCGAAGGCTCAGGCCGTCTGAAAGCAGTTTTCAGACGGCCTGAATATTTTTTGTATGCCGCTGCCGGCAGCATTTGCCACGCTTGCAAAAGACAGACAACCGCGGCTTCATCCGCAGAAATCCGCACCGTTTTACCCAGCGTTATAGTTTACCCGGCGTTACAACAGTTCAGACGGCATTGCCGCACCGCGCCTTTCGTCACTGTCTTGCACTGCCGGCCGGCTGCCCGTATCAAAAGTGGACCAATCCACTATAAAATACGGCACAGGCCAAGAGCTGCACCCACAGCAAAACCAACACCCTGCCGGCAGCAGCTTTCCATCGTCAACCAATCCAGCCTCAATAAACGGCGGCATTCATGAAAAAACTGATTGTTTTCAACAAACCTTACGGCGTTATCTGCCAGTTTTCCGCGCACGAAAAACACAAAAGCCTCAAAAATTATATCGATATACCGGGTTTCTACCCCGCAGGGCGGCTGGACGCCGACAGCGAGGGCCTGCTGCTGCTCACCGACAACGGCCGCCTTCAGGCGCAGATTGCCGACCCCAAACACGGCAAAGAAAAAACCTATTGGGTGCAAGTGGAAGGCAGCCCCGATGAAGCGCGGCTCGATACACTGCGCACAGGCATGGACTTGGGCGGCTTTATCACCCGCCCGGCAAAAGTGAGGGTTTTGCCGCCGCAAGAGCCGGAGTGTTTGTGGCCGCGCAACCCGCCTATTCGGGAACGCAAAACCGTTGCTGATTTTTGGTTGGAAATCACCGTCAGCGAAGGCAGAAACCGCCAAGTGCGGCGGATGACGGCCAAAGCGGGTTATCCCTGCCTGCGCTTGGTGAGGGTGGCGGTGGGAAGGCTCAACCTGTTCGAGCTGGGCATAGAACAGGGCACTTGGGCATGGTGCCGCAAAATGCCTTGATATCTACTATAAATGCCGTTCCAACAGCCTAAATTTCAGACGGCCTGAGTTTCAGACGGCCTGAGTTTCAGACGGCCTGAGTTTCAGACGGCCTGAGTTTCAGACGGCTTGAGTTTCAGATGACTTGAGTTTCAAACGGCTTGGATATTGAAAAAAAAGTCAGATTACCGGAAAGTCCAGATGGTTTGCACTTTTTATACTGCACCGCTTTTATTTTGGGGCTGACATAGATAGGCAGTCTCGACAGGCTGTCAAAATGGGGATAGCACTTTATAGATTCAGCAAGAGCCTCTCAAGAAAACTGCTTGAATATTTTGTACCCGAAGCCGCCGCACGTGGCTGCCGATATTTTGGGTATTCAGCCCAATAGGGACACCGGCAGATTCCACCCTTACCGGATAAACCACAGCGGTTTGCCGGCCGACAAAAGCATATTATATTAATCACAGCATTGGAATTTTTTGGGGTCAGACAAAACATATCTTACGCAAATGTAACGGAATGACCGGAAATCTTTTCCTTATTCTTGAAAAGTGTAGATTTGCTTTAACTTTGCAACACCAAGCAACACTGTTTCACCTTGCTTTGGGCTTTGGGCTTTGGGGCTTTGGGCATCGTTGATCAATCTCTAAGCCCCCGAAACAGGTCTTCACGGCGGTTTCCCAAACAAACCTTCACACAGAGGGTGTAAACAGGCCGGGGTTTTCCGGTGCTCAAGCCGTCTGAAAACAGATTGCAAAAAAACAGATAAAGAAAAAAGCACCGCTTCAAGCCGGTGCTTTTTTCTTTGCTTTTTTGAAAAGGGTTTGGCGGAGTGGACGGGGCTCGAACCCGCGACCCCCGGCGTGACAGGCCGGTATTCTAACCAACTGAACTACCACTCCGTATAAGAAACTTGGTGGGTGATGACGGAGTCGAACCGCCGACATTCTGCTTGTAAGGCAGACGCTCTACCAACTGAGCTAATCACCCTTTCGCATTGCGAAGATGTGATTAAACCAAAATCCCCAAACTTGCGCAAGCGTTTTTTCAGCTTGATAAACCACTTTTCAACAAGCTGATGAAATATAAAAAAAATTACTTTTTCAGACGGCTTGTGTTTCTCTCAGACCGGATTCAGCGTTTTTCCTGCCTGCGTATCAGATACACGCCCAAAACGGCAAACAGCGCGGTCGGCAGCGCAGCGGCGATTAGCGGCGGAAAGCCGTAAAGCTGCCCGGTAAAGCCGAACAACCGGCCGGTGAAGTGAAACGCCAGCCCCAAACAGATACCGCCAAACAGCTTCAGCCCCATATTGCCGCGGCGGGTGTGTTGCGGGGTAAACGCCAGCGCCACCAAAGCCATCACCAGTGCGGCAACAGGATACATCAGTTTGCGCCACCAAGCGATTTCGTAGAGCTTGGTCTGCTGCCGGTTGTTTTTCAGATGGCCTATATAGGTGGTGAGCTCCGACACCGACATCTGTTCCGGCTTTACCAGTAACACTTCCAGCAGGCCGCGTTGCAGCTTGAGCGGCCAGTTTTGTTCGGCATGTGTTTCGGTGCGCACTGCTTCACCGTCAAGCAGGCTGCGGCGCACGTTTTGCAGCTGCCAGCTGTTGTTTGGATTGAGTGTGGCGGATTCTGCTTCCACCGCTTCAGCCAGTTGGAAGGCTTCATTGTGCCGCCACACTTTCACGCCCAGCAAGGTGTGGTCGGGCAGCATTTCGCGCACGTTGATGATGTTGTTTTGTTCTTTCAGCCACAAACCCTGCGCGCCTGTGCTGATGCGGCCGCTGATGGTGGTGGCTTTCATGTTTTCGGCACGCTGGCTCAGTGATGGTGCGAGCCATTCGCCCAAAGCCGCGGTGGCAACGGCAAATATCAGGCCGAAGCGCAACAAAACGGTAATCAGCTTTTGAGTGCTCATGCCGCTGGTTTTCATCACCGTGATTTCACTGCCGGAAGCGAGCTGGCTCAAGGCAACCAACCCGCCTATCAATACTGCCAGCGGCATCAGGTCGTAAGCGTGGGCAGGCATCTGCATCAACACATACTGCATCATTTTACTGCCGTTATAACTGCCTTTGCCCAAATCGCCTGCTTCATTGATGATGTCGAAAAAGCTGTAAAGTGCCAGAAAGGCCAGCAGTGCGTAAACCGTCATCACGCTGAGTTGGCGGATAAGGTAGCGGGTAATCAGCTTCATTTGGCACCGCCTTTCAAGCTGAGTTTTACAGCGCGCCAAAAAGGCTGTGCGGGCATACTGCGCACACGCAGCAGGATAACGGCAACGGCGGCAATGAGTATGTGCATAGGCAGCATACCGAGCCAGAAATTGAGTTTGCCGCCTTCCACCGCATTGCGCAAAAAGGTAAGGCCGTTTTGGTAAACCAAATACATGCCGATGGCAATGAGGATATTATAAGTGTGCCCCGTGCGCGGGTTGAAATAAGAAAGCGGCACGGCCAGTATGCTCAGAAGCAATACGCTCACAGGCAGCGACAGCCGCCACATCAACTCGGCCTTGTATTGCGGATTGCTGCTGCCGAAAAGCTGCCCGGTGGGAATAGTGCGGCGGTGTGAAACCGGATCAACGATTTTCGGCACCGTGCTGATAATCAGGCTCAAATGCTCGAACGACACTTGGCTGTAATCGGCCCGGCCGGGTGTGCCGCTGTAACGGTAGCCGTTGCTCAACTCGAGCGTACGCTTGTTGTCTTGCAGCGAAAACGTGCCTTCTTTGGCGAAAACGATGTTGTCGTTGCCTTTATCGTCTGTTTCGCGCAAAAACAAGTTTTTCATAATGCCCGGGCCGGTGTCGAAAGTTTCCACGAAATACACGCGCCCGTTGCGCTTGCCCAGCGTGCGGAACTCGCCCGCCTCCACCAATGAAAGCTCCTGTTTCTGTTTTAAGATTTCGGCGTATTCGCGGCTGCGCAGCTCTGCCCACGGCATCACGAAAAGCTGCATCACCGCAATCAGCAGGGCAAACGGCACGGCAAACTGCAACACAGGTCGTATCCACTGCCTCAGCGCCAGCCCGCACGAGAGCCAAACCGACATTTCGCTGTCGCGCCAATAACGGGTCAGCACAGTGAGCGTGCTGATATAGGCGGTGAGCACCAGCAAGAGCGGTGTCATGCCGACAACCCAAAAGCCCACCAGCGCGGCCACTGCATCAACCGCCACGCGGCCGTCTGCGGCACGCCCCAGCAGGTTGACGGCCTGCGTGGACACCAGCACCGCCAGCAACACCACAAAAATGCCCACAGCGGTGAAAGAGAGTTCTTTGATAAAGTTTCGTTGATAAATCATAAATAGCCGCTTTGGATGGCAGAGATGGCCGGATTAAGGTTCCTCCTGAGGTTTCGGGTATGCCAGTGATGGAGTACAATCAGGCCGATATGTTTCAGACGGCCTGTCGATATCGGCAGGGCCGTCTGAAAAAATTCTTTAGGGATAACCACTCATCTAGGAGAGTCAGCGTGAAATTTAGCACAAAAGCCGAAAAATTGCAGCCGGACACCGCCGGCGCCCTGCTTTATATCTGCGAAAAAGCCTGCCCCTGCAGCGAAAACAGCGATAACGAAACCGCCGCCCTGCTCTGCGGCTCTTTAGAAAAAGGCCAAACTTTCGCCGAAACCAAAATTTCCGAACACGGCCGTCTGAAAGCCGTTGCGGTGGTGTGCCTGCCGGATACCGGGCGCGAAACCGCAGCCAAGGCCGCCGCCGAAGCTGCCGCATGGGCGCAAAAGCAGGAATCGGTAAACATCTGCCTCGCCCCGTTCAACCAAGAAGCTGCCGCCTTGGTTGCCGAAGTGTTCGCAACCGCATTCGGTAATGCGGTTTACCGCTTCGAGCGCTACAAAAAAGAATCCCAACCCGCCCGGCTGGCCGAAGCGGTATTTTTCAGCCCCGAACACGGCCGGGCCGTAAAAGATGCGCTTAAAACAGCCGATGCCCTGGTTTACGGCATGTCGCTGTGCAAAGACCTCGGCAATGCCGCGCCCAACGAATGTACGCCCGAATATCTCGCCGAAACAGCAAAAAAACAGGCCGAAAAGCTCGGTGCCACGGTGAAAGTGTTCGATAAAAGCTATATCAAAAAACATATGGGGGCTTTTTGGTCGGTGGCCAAAGGCAGCAAACAGAAACCCTATTTCATCGAACTTTCCTATTTCGGTGCGGCAGATAAAAAAGCGGCGCCTGTGGTGCTGGTAGGCAAAGGCATCACATTCGACTCGGGCGGCATTTCGCTCAAACCCGGCCTGAATATGGACGAAATGAAATACGATATGTGCGGCGCGGCCGGCGTTATCGGCACCTTCTGCGCCGCCGTCAAACTCAAGCTGCCCGTCAATCTGACCGCGCTTATCCCCACTTGCGAAAACATGCCCTCCGGCCACGCCAACAAGCCGGGCGATATTGTAAAGAGCATGAAAGGCCTCACCATCGAAGTGCTCAACACCGATGCGGAAGGCCGTCTGATTCTGTGCGATGCCTTAACCTACGCAGAGCAGCTCAAACCCAAAGCCGTGATTGACGTTGCCACCCTCACCGGCGCCTGCATCGTTGCGCTGGGCCACGAGGTCAGCGGCCTGATGGCCAACAATCAAGAGCTGGCCGACAGCCTGCTGGCCGCCTCGCGCGAAAGCGGCGATCAAGCCTGGCAGTTGCCGCTTTTCGATTCCTATAAAGAGCAGCTCAAATCCAATTTTGCCGATCTGCCCAACATCGGCAGCCCGGGCGCAGGCACCATCACGGCAGGCACATTTTTATCTTACTTCACCGAAAACTACCCGTGGGCGCATCTCGATATCGCCGGCACCGCATGGAAATCGGGCAAAGAAAAAGGCGCCACCGGCCGCCCCGTGCCGCTGTTGCTGCACTATCTGCGCCAAATAAAATAAACGCGGTTTTTTTAAAACCATCGGCCGTCTGAAAACAAAACGAAGCTTCCGTTTTCAGACGGCCTTTCCACATGACGAAAATATAAACCCAATCCAAATCAAGCCTTTAAATCTTACTCACAAAAGCTGTGGATAACTGTGTGGAAAGTTTGTAGAATCGCCGTGTTTTTCCCGCAGAATCAAGCCCCGCACAGGGTTGCACAAAAATTAAGCCTGAATAAAAATATATTATTTATCAAATAGATAAACATATCCAACCGGTGTCAGGCCCATTAATCGGCACGCTTGTCAATGCGGTAACTATTAATGTGGATAAAGAAAATATTTTTCTTGACAATCCGCCCCGAAGCGATAATCCCGCACTCCGAATATATGGAAACCGATGATGCCCTCCGAACACCGCAGCCGGCCGCACCTTGCGCCGCAAACCCCAACCGAATCCCCGCCGGTTTGCTGGCTTTTCTGCACCGTTATCGACAATTTCGGCGACATCGGCGTATCGTGGCGGCTCGCGCAGATGCTCAACCGCGAACTCGGCCGGCAGGTGCATTTATGGACAGACAACCCCCAAGCCCTGCGCGTGCTCTGCCCCGATTTGCCCGCCCCGCCCTGCGTGTATCAAAATATCCATATCCGCCTGTGGAATTCCGACCGCGCAGCAGGCTTGGAATCCGCCCCGCCGCCCGACACCGTTATCGAAACCTTCGCCTGCAACCTGCCGCCGAATGCCATCGCCGCAATAGCCGCCAACCGGCCGCTGTGGCTGAATTGGGAATACCTGAGTGCTGAAACCAGCAACGAACGTCTGCACGCCCTACCCTCTCCGCAACCAAACGGCCTGCAAAAATATTTCTGGTTTATGGGCTTCAGCGAAAAAAGCGGCGGCCTGCTGCGCGAACAGGATTACACCGAACGCAGCCGTTTCAACACCGCCCAATGGCGCGCCCGCCTGCTGCTGCCCGAAAAAACTGCCCCCGAATGGCTGCTGTTCGGCTACGAAAGCCCCGTTTGGGCCCAATGGCTGGAGATGTGGCGGCAAAGCGGCCAACCCATCACCCTGCTGCTCTCCGGCGGGCAGATTGCCGACAGTCTCAAAACCTCCGCCGCCATTCCGCACCATGCCCTGCAACAGGCGGGCGACATGTTTCAGACGGCCTGCGTAACCCTAATCCGCATTCCTTTCGTGCCGCAACACGATTTCGACCGCCTGCTGCATCTTTCAGACGGCCTGATTGTGCGCGGGGAAGACAGCTTTGTGCGCGCCCAATTTGCCGCCAAACCCTTTTTCTGGCACATCTATCCGCAAGAAGAAGCAACGCATATCGAAAAACTGCACGCCTTTTGGAACCAAACCTATGCCTGCTACCCCGCGGCCGTCCGCAACGCCCACCGAATATTGTCGGACGAACTCAACGGCGCCACCGTGCTCACCGCCGCACAACGCCTGGCTGCCTGGCAGACCCTGCAAAGCCGCCACGCAAACTGGCGCAAAAGCGTGTCGGATTGGCAAAAACACCTGTTTTCACAGCCCAGTGCCATAGAAAAACTAGCCAAATTCAAGCAACGCCGCTAAAATAGTGCGTTTTATTTTCACCCGATATTGATTGGAAACATGATGAAAACCGCACAAGAACTGCGTGCCGGCAACGTATTTATGGTCGGCAACGACCCGATGGTGGTGCAAAAAACCGAATATATCAAAGGCGGCCGCTCTTCGGCCAAAGTGAGCATGAAGCTGAAAAACCTGCTCACCGGCGCCGCCACCGAAACCATCTATAAAGCTGACGACAAATTCGATGTTGTCGTGTTGGCGCGCAAAAACTGCACATACAGCTATTTTGCCGACCCCATGTATGTTTTTATGGACGAAGAGTTCAACCAATACGAAGTGGAAGCCGAAAACATCGGCGATGCGCTGAAATTCATTGTGGACGGCATGGAAGACGTGTGCGAGGTAACCTTCTACGAAGGCAATCCGATTTCCGTGGAGCTGCCCACCATCATCGTACGCGAAGTAGAATACACGGAGCCTGCCGTTAAAGGCGACACCTCGGGCAAAGTGATGAAAACCGCCCGTTTGGTCGGCGGCACCGAAATCCAAGTGATGGCCTACGTTGAAAACGGCGACAAAGTGGAAATCGACACCCGCACCGGCGAATTCCGCAAGCGCGCCTGATGCCCGAATTCAACACCGTTCGAAATAAGGCCTAGATACAAGGCCGTCTGAAAACATAAAACCGCCCCGGCCATTTCGCCGGCTGGGGCAGTTTTTCATAATCAGATTCAAACACCCTCCAATGCCCTCCAAACCGAAACCGTTTATTGCCGCCCCGGCAGCACAAACCAAGAAGCTGCCGTAATGCCGGGTGTATCGTGTATCTGCGCGCATGGGCGGATCAAACACCATATCCCCAAATAAACGCAGCCCCCTATAGTGAATCCGCCTTATTTTCGGCACCGGGCAAAGCGGCACAGAACCCATTCCGTTGCTTTGCTATTCCAACCGCAACAAAGCCAATACGAAATGAAACAGGCCGAACCCTGCCCATACAGAATCCGACCTGCTTTATCCGCCTGACGATAAACTTATCCGAAACTCGGAGTCGGTTTGGTTTTTCAGACGGCTCCGATCGATAATGGTTTATTTTCCGGCTTTATCGGCTTTCAACAAAATCGCATACAGCTGGTCTTTCAGATGCAGCTTCTGCTTTTTCAACTCTTCGATTTCCTGCAAACCTTCGGTAACGGGGTTGTTGGTCAGACCGGTGATTTTGTCGTCCAGCGCGTTATGCTCGTCAAACAAGCGGGCGAAGTGGGCATCTTCTTGTTTTAATTTAGAAATCAAATCGCGATATTCCGGGAACATTTCGTTTTCCTCTTAACATACCAATTAAAAAAACAAGCAATTTCTTGCTTACCTGAGTTCCATTACATTCTATAACAAAGCAGCCTTGCTAATCCAGCCCATTCTCCGATTGCACCCCGCCCTGCCGCAACCCCGCCATAGTAGATTTTCCCGGCAGCCGCGCATACAATCCCCCACTCCCCCACACAGGAAACCGCCATGAATCCTACCGTTGACACCCTGCTCGGGCACCGCACCTGCCGCCGTTTCAAAGCCGGCCTCACCATGCCGTCCGAACACCTGCAAACCATCATCGACTGCGCCCGCCGGGCCCCTTCGTGGATGAACGGCCAACACTACACCATCATCAACATCACCGCGCCCGAATTGCGCGCGCAGATTACCGCCCTGCAACCGGCCAACCCGCAAATCGGCACATGCAGCACCTATCTGGTTTTTGTGGCCGACCTGCACCGTGCCGGTTTGTGCAGCCGCGCCTATCACGGCACGTTCAGTGCCGCCGGCGATCCCGACAGCCTGATAACCGCCGTTACCGACACCGCGCTGGCCGCCCAAAACGCCGCAACGGCCGCCGAAAGCCTGGGCTACGCCACCTGCTACACCGGCGGCATCCGCAGCACCGCCGCCGAGCTGGTTGCATTATTGGGGCTGCCCCCGCACACCTTTCCCGTTTTCGGACTCTGCATCGGCACACCCGACACCGAAATGCCGCTCAAACCGCGCCTGCCCGAAAACACCGTTTACGCCGAAAACCGCTATCCCGAAGAGCAAACCCTTTCAGACGGCCTCGAGCAATACGAGCGCACCATGACCGCTTTCGGCGAAGCGCGCGAAAAATTTCCCTACCGCGAAAAATTCGCCCGCCATTACAGCAGCAGCTATGCCCCCGAAAACCTTTTCCTGCTGAAAAAGCTAGGCTGGCTGACCCAAACCGCACCGGGCAGATAATGCCCCTGCCTCAGAATCACAAACACCATGCCAAACCCACGGCGGCGGGCAGATACTTTCAGACGGCCTGAGATCTTTACTACATTCATTCAGGCCGTCTGAAAGTATCTGCTATCGTCATCAGCTTCGCCGGTCCGCTGCGCTCCCTCCGCACAATTCAAAACTATATCGCGTGCCACATCCCAACGCCGCCCGTACCGGAGCGGAAACCCTAATATTGCCGCAAACCCGCCGGCCCTGCTGCCGCATTGCTGCACCTTGGCTCAAGACGGCGGTTGTGTCAGCCGCCAAAGCAGCAACAGAACCAGTTCCGCATTATCCCTATGTTTGCGGCTTGCTGCTTTTCACCGAAAATGAACGCACCCACCATCAATAGCGGGTTGGCTGCCGCAGCCGGCAGCTACCGGATGGCAACAACCGGTAAAATCCGCCCGGATTACCGCCCGTACCGAAATAACAGCGGTTGAACATTTCAGACGGCCTGAACGGTAATGGCGGTGATTGAGTGTTTCAGACGGCCTAAACGGGAATAACAGCGGTTAAACATTTCAGACGGCTTGAACGGATTGTAAAGGCAACCACCTTGCGCCTCCTTCGATTATTTCTTCAACACCGCCCGCTTCACCACCACCCACCAATCTTTTGCCTCCAGCACGGGGCGGTGGTTGAACACATCGTAGCGGCCGGCTTCGAGCTTGTGCAGAATCTGCTGCGCGCCCAAAACAATCATGCGCAACTCCAACCCCATGCGGCCTTTGAGCGTTTGGGCCAGAGGCGAGCCGGCTTTGAGCATTTTATGGGCGCGCCCGCATTCATAGGCCATCAGCCGCTGAAAAGCAGAATCTGCCCTGCCCTCGGCAATCTGCGCCTCGCTCACACCGAATTTCTGCAAATCGCTCTGCGGGATATACACGCGCCCTTTCTGCCAATCTACGGCCACATCCTGCCAAAAATTAATCAATTGCAACGCGGTGCAGATGCCGTCACTCTGCGCAAGGCTCAAGGCATCGTGTTCGCCGTAGAGATGCAGCATGATGCGCCCCACCGGGTTGGCCGAACGGCGGCAATAATCTACCAGCCCGCCGAAATGCTGGTAACGCTTTTGCTGCACATCCTGCCCGAATGCGCAAAGCAGGTCGTAAAACGGCTGCAGGGGCAGGCCGAACGGTTGCAGCGCTTCGGCCTGCAAACGCTGCATCAGTTTGGTTTGCGGCACTTCACCCCGGGCTATTCTATCGAGCTCTCCGCGCAAACCGGCCAAGGCCTGCAAGCGTTCCGCATCAGTTGCGGCGCCCTCATCGGCAATATCATCGGCGGTGCGGGCAAAGGCGTAAACGGCGTGGGTGGGCTTGCGCAAACGGCGCGGCAGCACTATCGAGCCGACAGGGAAATTTTCATAATGGTTTACCGACATACGGGTTTTCCGGCAAATTTTTTGATAAAGGGAAAAAGGCTTGAAGGCCGTCTGAACAACAGCCGTCTGAACAACAGCCGTCTGAACAACGGGAAACAGCATATTCCTGCAAGCAGCGAAACAAAAACACCGATGAGCCGGCCATCGGTGTTTTTCAAATCAGGGCGGCGAGCCCGACCCCCGGCACTGGCGCATCAGAGTGGGCTGCTGGCTTCCGCCCCTGACCCGTTGTTCCGAATTACCATGCGGGGAGACCCGCCGTAAGGTAGGCATTATATCTGCTTTGCGCGCGCATACCAAGCGTTAATTGCGCCTGTTTCCGGCCAAAGCGGCAGCTTTGCCGGCAAACCCTTTGCCTGCATGAACGGCCTGCATATTGTATGCCCATATTTTTCCATTGAAAAAAGGCATAAACTACATTAAATTGATTTTCCTGATGTGATGCTTTCAGACGGCTTAATCCGGATTGAAGGCCGTCTGAAAAATAAAAACCTGCCCACACAACCCTATCGGAACCGCACACCATGACCGCCGCCCAACCGCGCATCCGCGAAATCCCCTATAACTACACATCTTATTCCGACCGAGAAATCATTATCCGCCTGTTGGGCGAAAATGCTTGGAACGTATTGCAGGCATTGCGCAGCCGGCGCAAAACGGGGCGGTCGGCGCGTATGCTGTTTGAAGTGCTGGGCGACATTTGGGCGGTGGAGCGCAATCCTTATCTCATCGATGATTTAATCGAACACCCCGCCCGCCTGGCCGCACTGGTGCAGGAAATGCACCACCGCCTGGGCGAAATCCGCAAGCGGCGCGACAACAACAGCCAAGTGGCCGAACTGCTGCTTTCGGCCGAGGCAGCGGTTAGGCGGTTTGACGAAAGCTTTGAAGCCACCCGCCGCAAACGCAGGCAGATTCTGGCGCGTTTGGGCAAAATCACCCGCAGGCACAACATCATGTTTGACGGCCTCGCCCGCGTGAGCCACGTTACCGATGCCACCGACTGGCGTGTGGAATACCCGTTTGTGGTGGTTAACCCCGACAGCGAAAGCGAAATCGCGCCGCTGGTGCGCGCCCTGATTGAGTTGGATCTAACCATCATCCCGCGCGGCGGCGGCACCGGTTACACCGGCGGCGCAGTGCCGCTCGATGCCATGAGCGCGGTCATCAACACCGAAAAGCTCGACCGGCACAACGGCGTGCAATATGTGGAACTGCCCGGTTTGGAGGGCACCCATCCGGTTATCTGCTGCGGCGCCGGCGTGGTTACGCGGCGGGTGGAAGAAGCCGCCGCCGCTGCCGGGCTCGTGTTTGCGGTCGACCCCACCTCGGCCGATGCCTCCTGCGTGGGCGGCAACGTGGCCATGAACGCCGGCGGCAAAAAAGCGGTATTGTGGGGCACCGCGCTGGACAATCTTGCCTGGTGGAAAATGGTCAATCCGCAGGGCGAATGGCTGAAAATCGAGCGGGTTCGCCACAACTTCGGCAAAATCCACGATGAAGACACCGCCGTGTTCAACATACACACGCTCGCTTCAGACGGCCTTAGTATTGCCAAAACCGAGCGTTTGGAAATCCCCGGCTGCCGGTTCCGCAAAACCGGCCTGGGCAAAGACGTTACCGACAAATTCTTAAGCGGCCTGCCCGGCGTGCAGAAAGAAGGCACAGACGGCATCATCACCGGCTGCGCTTTCGTGCTGCACACCATGCCCGGGCATATCCGCACCGTCTGTTTGGAATTTTTCGGCACCGTTGCCAACGCCACGCCTTCCATCGTGGAAATCCGCGACTACCTGCTCGGCCACGGCAGCGTCAAACTGGCCGGTTTGGAGCATCTCGACTGGCGTTATGTGCGCGCGGTCGGCTACGCCGCCAAAGCAGCGGGTAAAGGCCGCCCGAAAATGGTGCTGATTGCCGACATCGTCAGTAATGACGAAGCAGCCTTAAGCGGAGCGGCCGAGCACATCGTGAAACTCGCGCAGGCGCGCAATGGCGAAGGCTTTATTGCCGTTACCCCCGAAGCGCGCAAAACTTTCTGGCTCGACCGCAGCCGCACCGCCGCCATTGCCAAACATACCAACGCCTTCAAAATCAACGAAGACGTGGTGATTCCGCTGGAGCGGCTGGGCGAGTATTCAGACGGCATCGAACGCATCAATATCGAATTGTCGATTAAAAACAAACTCGCCCTGTGTGAAGCCCTGATTCAGTATCTGCGCGGCAGCCTGCCGGTGGAACAGATGGGCACCGGCCTGCCCAAAAGCGAGTTGCTGGGCGGGCGCGCCGACCATGCGCTCGCACACGTTGCGGCCGTGCAGCAACGCTGGCAGTGGCTGCTGGCCAATCTCGATGCACCGCTGGCCGACTACAAACAACGCTACGGAGCCGCCGTGCATGCCGCAGCCGAAGCAAACGACAGCGAAAGCAGTTTCATTGCCTTTCGCGATTTCCGCTTGCGCGTGTCGGTTAAAGCCGATGTGATGAAGCCCCTCTCTGAAATCTTCAGCGGCCAAACCGACACCAAAATCATGCAGGGGCTGGCAAGAATCCACACCAAAGTGGTGCGCTCGCGCGTGTTTGTTGCGCTGCATATGCACGCAGGCGACGGCAATGTGCACACCAATATCCCCGTGAATTCAGACGACTATGAAATGCTTCAGACGGCCCATCAAGCCGTGGAGCGCATCATGGCCATTGCCCGCAGCCTGGGCGGCGTGATTTCCGGCGAGCACGGCATCGGCATCACCAAGCTCGAATTTCTCACCGATGAAGAAATGCAGCCCTTTTGGGATTACAAAGCCAAAATCGATCCGCAAGGCCGCTTCAACCGCCGCAAGCTGATGAAAGGATCCGATCTGCGCAACGCCTACACCCCCTCGTTTGCCTTGCTGGGCGCAGAATCGCTGATTATGGAGCAGTCCGACCTGGGCGGGATTGCCGAGGCGGTGAAAGACTGTTTGCGCTGCGGCAAATGCAAGCCCGTGTGCAGCACCCATGTTCCGCGCGCCAACCTGCTCTACAGCCCGCGCAACAAAATTCTCGCCGCCGGCCTGCTCACCGAAGCATTCTTATATGAAGAACAAACCCGCAGAGGCGTGTCGGTCAGGCATTTTGACGAATTGGGCGATGTGGGCGACCACTGCACCGTCTGCCACCGCTGCGCCAAACCCTGCCCGGTCAATATCGATTTCGGCGATGTTACCGTAGCCGTGCGCAATTACCTGCGCAAATCCGGCAAACGCCAATCCAACCCCGCCGTGGCCGCAGGCATGGCCTTTCTCAACGCCACCGACCCGCGCACCATCCACATTTTGCGCAAAAGCGTGGTCGAAGCCGGCTTTGCCCTGCAAAACGCGGGCTACCGCTGGGGTAAAAAATTCCGCATCGGCGCAGGCAGGCAGAAAACCGCCCCCAAAGCCACCACCGGCAAAACCCCGCTAAAAGAGCAGATTGTGCACTTTATCAACCGCCCGCTGCCGCGCAACGTGCCGATTAAAACCGCCCGCGCGCTGCTGGGCATCGAAGATGCCAAAACCGTGCCGATTATCCGCAACCCGCAAACCGGCGAAGATGCCGAAGCCGTGTTCTACTTTCCCGGCTGCGGCTCCGAGCGGCTGTTCAGCCAAGTGGGGCTGGCTGCCCAAGCGATGCTGTGGCACGCCGGCGTGCAAACCGTGCTGCCGCCCGGCTATCTCTGCTGCGGCTATCCGCAAGATGCAGGCGGCGATCAAGCCAAAGCCCAACAGATGACCACCGAAAACCGCGTATTGTTCCACCGTTTGGCCAACACCTTGAACTATCTCGACATCAAAACCGTAATCGTCAGCTGCGGCACCTGCTACGACCAGCTCGAGCAATACCGCTTCGAAGACATCTTCCCCGGCTGCCGCATTATCGATATCCATGAATTTCTGCTCGAAAAAGGCATCAAACTCAACGGTATATCCGGCCGGCAGTATCTCTACCACGATCCCTGCCACAGCCCGATCAAAACCATGAACGCCGCCCAAACAGCAAGCGGGCTGATGGGCAAAAAAGTAGTTTTGAGCGACCGCTGCTGCGGCGAGAGCGGCATGTTTGCCGTGAAACGCCCCGACATCGCCACCCAGGTAAAATTCCGCAAGCAGGAAGAAATCGAAAAAAACCTGGCGCAACTGCCGCAGGGAGAGCCGGTGAAAATGCTTACCTCCTGCCCCGCCTGCCTGCAGGGGCTGAGCCGTTACCGCGACGACAACCAACTGCCGGCCGACTATATCGTGGTGGAAATGGCCAAGCATATTCTCGGCGATAACTGGCAGAATGAATTTGTCGCCAAAGCCATTAACGGCGGCATAGAAAAAGTGCGGCTGTAAACCCTGCTGCCTGCCGGCAAAACAACAGGCCGTCTGAAAACACTTTCAGACGGCCTTTGCATATTTTGCCCGATGCCGTCTGAAAACTGCGGCTCGGCTGTTAAGGCGCGGCCTGTTTTCTTCGGCGGATTGGTTTGGTGCAGGGTTGCCGGTGCGGTCAAAAGGCTCCATCGGCTGTTTTTTGAAATGCCCTCATTGTTTTTTCAGACGGCCTTTACGCCTTTTGCCCGAAGCCGTCTGAAAATGTTCAAACCTTTTCAGACGGCTCAACCGCGTTGCGGCGGGCTTTTTGCCGCCGATGCTCGGGCAGATTAAATGCCGAATCCCCCGTCTACGCCATAATGCGAGCCGGTAACGTAAGCGGCCTCTTCCGAGGCAACAAACCCCACAACCGGTGCAATTTCATCAGGCTCGGCAAAACGCCCCGGGGGCACAGTTTGCTCAACGGCTGCCTCATAATCTTTGGCCTCTTGCGCACTTAAGCCCAATTTGTCGTAAAGCGGGGTTTTGGTTGCGCCTGCGGCAACGCTGTTTACGCGTATCCCCAACGGGGCGGGTTCTTTCGCCCAAGTGCGGGCCGGGCTTAAAACCGCTGCTTTGCTGGCGGTATAGACAGAGTTTGCCGGCATCGGGTTATCGACCAGGCCAGATGTGATGTTCACCACATTGCCACGGCTTGCTTTAAGCAGCGGAAGCGCTTGCGATGTTACGTCTATCACGGCGCGGACGTTTAAGTCGAATGTGCGGTCGAAATCTTCGAGACGGATATTTTCAATGGGGTAACAGGTGCGATGCCGGCATTGTTCACCACAATATCCAGCCTGCCGAACTTCGCTTGAATATCGGCAAGAATGCGGGCTATGTCTGCCGAGTTTGACACATCGCCGACAATGTAGCCGATATTGGCGTGGCGGCCTGCGCTTTCCTGCAAGGTGTGTTCGCTGCGGCCGACAATCACCACATGCGCACCGTTTTGTGCAAAATAGCCGGCGATGCCGGCCTATGCCGGAGCCTCCGCCGGTATTAAGGCGACTTTGTTTTGTAGTTTCATTGTTTTTCCTGACAAATGGGGTGGTTGATATCAATTAGATGTCGAATGGTCTGCATCGGTTATGCACTCCGCTGCCTTGATGCAGTTTATGATTTCCGACCGCTCCGGATAACGGCAAACCAAGCCGCAATGTGCTAACGGAAACCAAAGGTGCCAAACCTGCTCTTCCCAACCGCTGCACGGCTCAGGCCATCGGGTTTTCCCACTCGCCGCGTGTGTCCGCGCCGGTTTCGTCTGCCAGCTTTTCCAGCCGGGCAATGTCATCGGCCGAAAGCACCAATCGCGCGGCTTTGGCGGCATCGGTTACGTGGCGGGTTTTGGTGGCGCCGATAATGGGCAGCGTGCCTTTGGCAACCGCCCAAGCCACGGCCACCTGTGCTGCGCCCGCATTTTGCGCCGCGCCGATTTCGGCCATCGCATCGGTGAGTTTTTGCAGCTGCGGCAGCATTTTGTTGTAGGTTTCGGCGCGTTGGCTGCCTTGCGGCAAGGGGTTTTGCGGATTGTATTTTCCGCTTAACGCGCCCTGCTCCAACACCATATAGGCAAAAAAGGTGATGCCGTTTGCTTTGCAGTAATCGAGAATGCCCGCCTTTTCGGATTCGCGGTAAAGCAGGCTGTAGTGGTTCTGCACGGCTTCGACCTTGAAGCCCGCGCCGCCCAAAATTTCATTCGCCCGCTTGATTTGCGCAAGATTGTGGTTGGAAACGCCCACGGCTTTCACTTTGCCGCTTTGCAGCAGCGGAACCAGCATCGGCGTCCAACGTTCTACGTCATGGGCGTTGTGAATCCAGTAAATATCGACAGCATCTGCGCCCAGGCGTTGCAGGCTGCCTTCGAGCATGGCAGCCACGGGGTCGGCAGCGGATTCATCGGCGGTTTGCGGGGTGAATTTGGTCGATAACAGCACGCTGCCTTGCGGATATTTGCGCACCAGTTTGCCCAGCTCGGTTTCAGAGCTGCCCATGCCGTACACGGCGGCGGTGTCCCACAGGTTCAGCCCTTCCAGCATGGCGGTGTCGAACACTTCTTTTATCTGCGCTTCGGTTAAGTTGTTGCCGAACACAGCATCGCCGCCGGCAAAACTTGTGCCCCACGACCAGGTGCCCAGTGCGGTTTTCGGTAATTTCTGCATATTAATGCTCCTTCTTATCAATCATTTAAGCCGAAAGCCCTTCGGTTTGACGGGTGTTCTGCACGGGATAATGCGGCACTCCGCCCCGGCGCCTGCTGATGCGCCGTTTGGCGTGCGCTGTTGCCGCTCCGCCCGTGCAGTGTTTTCGGTTTGTGCAGACACGGACGCGTCATACGGGCGGCAAACCATGCGGCGGAATATCGGCTCCCGCCCGCCACGGTTACGGCTCGGGTGCATGAAAAAGCAGCCCGCCCTGATTGCCCAGATAGGCGGGGGTGATGTCGATGGTCTGCCTGTCGGCAATCATGGCTGCGGTCTGCTTCAGATAATGTTGAAAATGGGGCGTTTGGCGGTGCGTTTCGTAGGCGGCATCATCGGCGTAGATTTCAAAAAACAGCCATTTGTTGGGATTATCCTGCTCCGTTGCGGCATACATCGCCAGCACGCCCTTTTCCGCTTTCAACGATTGCACCATTTCAGCGGTAACGGCGCGGGCGAATGCCCGGCTGTGTTGCGGTTTCACTTCCACCCTCTCCAGATTGATGCGGCTTGTTTCAGACGGCCTGATTTTCTTGTCGCCCAGAAAAACGGGGGGTAAGGCAATGCGCTGTTTGTGGTCGGTGAGGATTTTCGGGGAGGCAGCGAGAAAGGCGCGGTATTGCGGCGATTGGGCGTGTGTCTGATACGCCGCTTCATCGGCATAAATTTCAAACATATACGCCATATCCGGATCGGCTTTCTGCTTCACCGAATACATCGCCAGCGTGCCTTTTTCGGTTTGGATTGAAGTGCGGATATTGTTTTCGCCCACCGCATCGTATTGCGCGGTTCGGCCGCTTTGCACGCCCAGCTCAAAGGCATTGAAAACCGGCGCGGCTTGGGCGGACAAGCCCGCCGCCAAAGCCAATAGCAACGCGCTTTTTTTGTTCATTTTTCATCTCCTGATTGCGGATATATTGGTATGGTGAAGACATTTGTTTTCGGCGGCAGGCGGCATGGCGCACCGAGCCGCATCAGTTGCCTCACGGGCGGCGGTCAAGCCCTTCTTTTGGGACGGAGGCACCGCAATGCCGCAGCGGCAGTCAAACGGACACGCCATAGCGCTTCCCTACGCACATGCTACCAGGCTGATGCCGCCCAAGCAGTGCAAAGGCCGTCTGAAAACGGGAAAGCTGCCCGAACAGCGTCAAACACAGACAGAATGAAAGCGGCAAGCCGTCTGAAAAAACAGATGCCTGCCCGAGTGCAAGGCTGTCTGAAACAAGGAGCACCGGCTGAAAGCATCAAAGCCGTC
Source organism: Neisseria musculi (assembly GCF_014297595.2). NCBI lineage: Bacteria > Pseudomonadati > Pseudomonadota > Betaproteobacteria > Neisseriales > Neisseriaceae > Neisseria > Neisseria musculi. The sequence goes on from NZ_CP060414.2 coordinate 1,117,644, forward strand.
TGAAATCGGAACGCTTGATTGGAAGCACCAAGGCCATCTGAAAGCACTTAATTTCAAAAACTTTCAGACGGCCTTATATTGCGCCCCATGAAAAGGGGCATTTTTACATTCTTTCCAATACCTCTACACTCCGGCTCTAACCGGCAGTGCCGGCAAACCACACCGCCGCCGCAACGGCAGCCGCAACAGCCAAAGCCGTTGCCAGTTTGCCGCTGCCGGCAAATGCTAATGCAGGCAGCTTGCCTTCGATAAATTTATAGCCGGTGATCATGGGTTTGATCAGATCATGCTTTTTTAGAAATTTATAAATAAAAATGGTGGCAACGTGTATGCAGATTAAGCCCAATAACGCATTGAAAAAGGTAACGTGCACGGTGCGCAGCGTGCTGCCCAAGCCGTCGCCTGCCCAGCCGTTGAGATAGCCGCTGTTGGTGAATGTGTTTTCATCGTTGGCAAACAAACCCGTTGCCACCTGAAACAGCACCGCCGCCAGCAGGGCCAACACCATCAGCGCGCCCAACGGGTTGTGGCCGGGTTGTTCGTTTTCGCTGATTCCGCCTTTGAGATAGCGTGCAATCTGCCCCGGCCCGCGCACAAAGTTGGCAAAGCGTGCTGTGTCGCTGCCCCACAGCCCCCAGCAGATGCGGAACACAACCAGCGCCAATATCAACAGCCCCACCCGCAAATGCCATGTCAAAAGGTTGCCGCCCGTTTCGGCGCTGTACCACATAAAGGCGGTGGCGGCCGCCAGCGTCCAATGGAAAATCCGCGTGGGCAAATCCCAAACTTTCAGTTTTTGCTTCATAATCTGCTTTCGTTCTTATATGATGGTTTGTGCCGTTTTCAGACGGCCTGCCGGCAAAGAGCCTGTCGTCTGAAATTTTTTATGATTGTAATGGATTTGCACGCAAGAATCATGATGTTTTCAAGCCCTTACCAAAGTAAACGTTTTGCCGCCCAGTTGGAGGCCGCTTTGCAGTTTCCGCAGCTTTTCACGCCGCGCGCGGCCGACAGCCACAAAGGCACACACGGCACGCTGGCGGTTGTCGGCGGCGCGGCGGGCATGAGCGGTGCCGTGATTTTGGCCGCCACAGCCGCCATCTACAGCGGCTGCGGCAAAGTGTGGGCGGGCTTCAACCAAAACACCCTGCCCCTGCCTGTTGTTCCCGAACGCCCCGAAATTATGCTCGCCACCGCGCCTGTGTTACAGCAGCGCGACGACATCAGTGCCTGGGTGTTCGGCTGCGGCTTGGGGTTGTGTAGCGAAGCCGCATCCTTGCTGCGCACTCAATTGCAGCGTTGTGGAAACGAACCGCTGCTGCTGGATGCCGATGCCCTTACTCTGCTGGCGCGCCACCCGGAAGCAGCGGCACAGGCAGGCAGGCGCGGCAATGTTATTCTCACGCCCCACCCCGCAGAAGCCGCCCGCCTGCTGGGCATATCTACCGCTGATGTGCAGGCAGACCGCGGACAGGCAGCCGAGTGCATCAGCCGCCGGTTTAACGCTTACACCGTGCTCAAAGGCCGCCACACATCGATATGCGCCCCAAACGGCAGCTTGCTCCACACCAACCGCAGCGGTAACCCCGGCCTGGCGGCGGCAGGCAGCGGCGATGTGTTGAGCGGCATCATCGGCAGCCTGCTGGCGCAAAGCATCAGCCCCGAACAAGCCATTTGCGGCGGCGTGTGGCTGCATGGTGCCGCCGCCGATGTATTGAAAGATTCCGAAACCGGCGAAACCGGTATGCTCTCCGGCGAGATCGCCCCCGCCGCCCGCTGGCTGCGCAACCGCATCACCGCCAACCTGCACCCTGAGAGCCAAGCCCGCGAAACCCTGCTACCATGAATCGGCTTTATTTTTGATATAAGGCAACAAGCCGCAGACAATGGCAGACAGTATAAAGCCGGCTCTGTTGCCGCTTGGGCGGCCGATGGTATCTTTCTCTTTAGGCTAAAGTGCAACAATGCCATAGTCGAAATGAAAGGGTTTCACGATGATTCGGTTTAATGCGGGTTTAAGGCAACTCCGGCAGACAGTGCCATACACAACCGGTTCCGTTGCTGTTGGGGCGGCTTACCAAACTGCTTTCTTTAAGCAGGCGGACTGACGCTGCCGTTATTTTAAAGTGGGTTGGCACAACCATCGGAAAGGCCGTCTGAAAACCTATGTTCAGACGGCCTCAATCACGGCTGGTGTTTAAACGGTTATCCCCGCCTGTCATCACCGGCAATGTCCCCGGCAGATTCGGCTTCGGCGCTTTCGCCGTGTTCTCCGCCGCCTTCTTCAAGCATTTCGTCTTCTTCCGGCTCGGCAATCCGCTCGAGGCTCACCAGCATTTCTCCCTCATCGAGATTGATCAGGCGCACGCCTTGGGCAGCACGGCCGGTTTCGCGGATTTGCGCCACTTTGGTGCGGATTAACACGCCGCCGCTGGTAATCAGCATCAAATCATCGCTTTCGTTTACCAGCGTGGCGGCTACCAATTCTCCGTTGCGCTCGCCGGTGTCGATGGCGATGATACCCTGCCCGCCTTTGCCTTTGCGGCTGTAGTCTGCAATCGGCGTGCGTTTGCCGTAGCCGTTTTGCGTGGCGGTGAGCACCTGCTGTTCGGTATGGTCGGGCGGGGAAACCAGCAGGCTGACGATGCGGCCGCCTTCAGGCAGGCGCATACCGCGCAAACCGCCGCTGCCCCGACCGGACGGGCGTACGCCGTTGCCTTTCAATACGGGCGCATCGGCACCGTCCGTTTCATCGTGTTCGGTTTCGGCTTCCATATCAAGGCCGTCTGAATCTTCGTTTTCCAAATCATCGGCTTCGCCGCTGCGTTCGTAATATTCGTTAAAGCGGATGGCTTTGCCGAGATTGGAAAACAGCATAATATCGCTGGTGCCGGAGGTTTTCGCCACCCCCACCAGCGAATCGCCGTCTTTGAGGGCAATGGCCTTGATGCCTTGCGTGCGCACGTTTTTAAACGCGGAAAGCTGCACTTTTTTCACCATACCCTGCGCGGTGGCGAAGAAAACGTATTCGTCTTCGGGGAACTCGCGCACGGCCATAATGGCGCTGACCTTTTCGCCTTCGTCAAGCTGAATCACGTTGTTAATCGGGCGGCCTCGGCTGTTACGCCCGCCTTCGGGCAGTTTGTACACCTTAATCCAGTGACACTTGCCGAAGTTGGTAAAGCACATCAGATAATCATGGGTGTTGGCGACAAACAGGGTTTCGATAAAGTCTTCGTCTTTGGTGGCGGCAGCCTGTTTGCCGCGCCCGCCGCGCCGCTGCGCCTGATAATCGGTGGTGGGCTGGGTTTTGATGTAGCCGCCGTGGGTGAGCGTTACCACCATTTCTCGCGGCGGAATCAAATCTTCATCGGCAATATCGCCGCCAAACGGGTTGATTTCACTGCGGCGCCCATCGCCGAAGTTGGTTTTGATTTCTTCCAGTTCTTCACCAATGATGGCGGTGATGCGCTCGGGCTTGGCCAAAATATCCAGAAAATCAATAATCTGCCCCATGATGGTTTTGTAGTCGGCCACGATGGTGTCTTGATCGAGGCCGGTGAGGTTGCGCAGGCTCATGCGCAAAATAGCATCGGCCTGAATGTCGCTGAGAAAATAGCCGCCCGCCTGCAAACCCAAACCTGCTGGCAGGCCTTCGGGGCGCGCCATCTGCATATCCAAATCGGTGCGCGCCAGCATTTCGCCCACCAAACCCGACTGCCACGGGCGCGAGAGCAGTTTTTCTTTGGCTTCGGGGGCATCGGCGGATTCTTTGATAAGCTGAATCATCTCATCAATATTCGACAAGGCCACCGCCTTGCCTTCGGCGATATGGCCTTCGTGGCGCGCCTTTTTCAGGCGGAACAGGGTGCGGCGGGTAACGACTTCGCGGCGGTGGCGCAGAAATTCGCTCAAAATCTGTTTCAGATTAAGAAGGCGCGGCTGGCCGTCTACCAAAGCCACCATATTGATGCCGAAACTGTCTTGCAGTTGGGTTAATTTATACAGTTGGTTTAAAACCACTTCGGCATTTTCGTTGCGCTTCAGTTCGATCACCACGCGCATACCCGATTTGTCGGATTCATCGCGCAGATCGGAAATGCCTTCTAACACTTTGTCGCGCACCAGCTCGCCGATTTTTTCCACCAGCTTGGCTTTGTTTACCTGATAGGGGATTTCATCGATGATAATGGCTTCACGCTCGCCGTTTTTGCCGATAGGCTCGATATGGGTTTTACCGCGCATCACCACGCGGCCGCGGCCGGTTTTATAACCCTCGCGCACCCCGCCCAAGCCGTAGATGGTGGCACCGGTGGGGAAATCGGGGGCTTTGATGATATCGATTAATTCGTCTATACCGGTTTGCGGGTCGGCCAGCAATTTCAGGCAGGCATCGATGGTGTCGGGCAGGTTGTGCGGCGGAATATTGGTGGCCATGCCCACGGCGATACCCGAGGAGCCGTTTACCAGCAAAGCGGGAAAACGGGTGGGCAGCACCAGCGGTTCACTTTCGCTGCCATCGTAGTTGGGGCCGAAATTAACGGTTTCCTCTTCGATGTCGGCCAGCATTTCGTGGGCGATTTTTGCCATGCGGATTTCGGTGTAGCGCATGGCCGCCGCGCCATCGCCATCGACAGAGCCGAAGTTGCCCTGGCCGTCTACCAACACATAGCGCATCGAAAAATCCTGCGCCATGCGCACGATGGTGTCGTACACCGCCGAATCGCCGTGCGGGTGGTATTTACCGATAACGTCGCCGACAATGCGGGCAGATTTTTTATATGCACTGTTCCAATTGTTTTTCAATTCGTGCATGGCATACAGCACGCGGCGGTGCACGGGTTTCAGGCCGTCGCGCACATCGGGCAGCGCGCGCCCCACAATCACGCTCATGGCGTAATCGAGATAGCTGCGGCGCATTTCTTCTTCAAGGCTGACGGGGAGGGTTTCTTTGGCGAAATGATGGTCGTTGCGGATGGTGGCGTCGGTCATAACGGGATAGCGGTTTCTATAGAAAATTCGCGCCATTTTAGCATAAAACGCGCCTGCATTGGCGTATCCGCAATGTTCGATACCGAGCCGCCGCAGCCGTCTGAAAAACCCGCCCTGCCTCAGAGATGCCCTGCATGCCGCTTTCAGACGGCCTTTGCAAACCGTAAAACCATATGGAACACAACGCAGCCGGGCAAAGACAGTACGGCAGACCATGTGGTTCCCTACGTTTTACGTTTTACCGCAGCCTCTGCAACCGGCAAACCTATGCCGGGCTGTGTAACAAATGCCCGCCGCCGTGCGCCGTTGCGCCCGCCTGCCCGCCGCCTTACAATGACCGCTGTTTCCAACTCACGGAGAGCTTTTATGCGCCCGATTCTGATGCTTGCGCTGGCCGCAGCCGCCCTGCAGGTTTCTGCTGCCCCGCACAGCGATAAAGACACCTTCGAAAACACCCGCTACCAGGAAAGCGAAGCCGAAAAATCGGCGCGGGAATTTAAAGAAGCCGATGTCGCCCTGCCTGCCTTTCCCGACACAAAAAACGGCGGCTGGTTTGATATTGATGCCGGCAACGCTTTCGACAAGCGGCCGAAAATCCTGCTCGAGAGCATCAGCCGCGCGCCGGACGGCACGGTGCGTTATGTTTTAAACGTGCAGTCGAAGCAGGGGCACGACAACCTCACCGCCGAAGGCATTTACTGCGCGTCCTCTTCTTTCGGCGGCGAGAACAAACGCTCGGCTTATAAAGTATTCGGCTACGGCGATCCGGTCAACCAACGCTGGATTGCCCCGAGTAAAGGCAGCTGGAAAAACATAGGCTCGATTCTCAGCGGTGCCGACCCCATACGCGGCCCGCTGTTCCGCGCGTTCTGCGAAGACGGCACCCCGAGCGGCGGGCCGGCTCTACAGCAGCGGGTTATCGAACGGGCGGGCAAACATCATCCTTCCCTGACCAACCGCAACAAATAACCCTCAAGGCCGTCTGAAAATGTTCAGACGGCCTTCTGCCTTTAACGCAACCGCATCGTTGTTTTGAACATTCTGCCATATTCCCGCCGGCCCGCGCCGCCAGAAACCGCCGCTTTCCTGCGGTGCAGCACGCCACAGCGGCAATACTGAAAAACTGAAAACATCATGGATCTTCACCTTATTGCACTTCTTGCCATCGGCTTTCTGGCCGGGCTGATGGATGCTGCGGTGGGCGGCGGCGGTTTGTTGCAGATTCCCGCCCTCTTTAACGCCCTGCCCAACAGCGTGCCGGTTACCTCGGTGATGGGTATCAACAAATTTGCTTCATTCAGCGGCACCTTCACCGCCTCGGTTCAATTTGTGCGCAAAATCCGCGTGCCGTGGAACATGCTGCTGCCCGCCGCCGTGCTGGCGTTTCTGGCTTCTTACGGCGGCGCGCGGCTGGTAGCCTATCTGCCTGTCCACCATATCAAACCGGCAATGCTGGTGATTATGGCGGCGATGTTTGTTTACACGTTTTTTAAAAAAGATTTGGGGCAGGTTGCCCGCACCGCGCAACTGAGCCGCAAAGAAACCGCATGGGGGTTGTTTTTCGGCGCCCTGATCGGTTTTTATGACGGCCTGTTCGGCCCGGGCACCGGCAGCCTGCTGGCTTTTGTGTTTGTGCGTTTTTTCGCTTACGACTTTCTCACCGCCACCGCTTCGGCCAAAGTGATTAACTTCACCACTAATCTGGCCGCACTCGCGTTTTTTATCCCCAACGGCCACATTGTTTGGGCATGGGCGCTGCCGCTGGCGGCCGCCAACCTGTGCGGCGGGCTGGCGGGCACGCATCTGGCGATACGCGGCGGCAGCCGCTTGCTGCGCTATGGGTTTATGGTGCTGTTGTGCGTGTTAATCGGCAAGTTTGGTTGGGACCTGCTGCACACGGCATAAACGTTTTATCAAACAAACGCTTGTTTATAAAAGGCCGGGGCTCTGCAAAAATCAAAAGCATCAGAAAAAGTTTGTCTGCCGCCATTGGCTGCGCAAGCCCGCCGCGCTACCCCAGTCCAAACGGCCTCCACCCAAATGTTGGTTCATCAACACTTGCAATATTTCAACCTAGATTCCCCTGCGCGTGAATGACGGCGTTTGAGCATTTCAAACGGCATGAAGACATGTTTTGCAAAACTTCAGGCCGTCTGAAAAGATTTGCGGCTTTTCAGACGGCCCGATAATTGACACGGCTTCTATTTCTCAAACTTATTTCATCAAATAACCCAACACCCCCGATGAAACCACCGCCACCAGCACCGTGGGCAGCATGCCCCAGCGGGCGGCAGCAAACAGCGTGATGGCGAGCGCAACCAATTCATGCGGTTTGTCGGATACGAAATGCGGTGCAATCACGGCAACCAGCACACAGCCCGGCGCGGCTTCCATCACCGCCGCCGCCCGCCTGCCCGGTGTGCGGTTGCGCAGGGCGGAAAAACCGATCAGCCGCGTAGAATAGGTTACCGCCAGCATACCCGTAATGGTGAGGAACGAAGCCCACGAAATCATGCTTTGTCTCCCCCAAAATAAGCGGCCAGCAGTCCCGCCGCCGCACCGGCAGGCACATACCACGCCCCATCGGCAGCGAGATATACCGCCGCAGCCGCCACCAAGCTCACCAGCCACGGGCGCGCGGCGGCAAAACCTTTCCACAAACCGCGCAGCAGCACCAGAAACACGGCGGGGAAAGCCATGCCGAATCCCCAAGCCTCCACATTGCCCAACCCCGGGCCGACAGCCGCACCCAAACCGGTGAACACCACCCACACCGCATAAAGCGTTAAGCTCACACCCATATAATAAGGCAGGCTAAACAGCGGCAGGCCGAGACCGAGCTTTTTGCGCCTGTGGATGTCGGCCAAGCTCATCGCCCAGCTTTCATCGGCCATAAAAAACAGCGCGGGCAGGGCTTTTTTCAAAGGCAGCCCTTTCAGATAAGGCGCAAGTGCCGCCCCCATCAGGATATGGCGGCTGTTAATCATCAGGGTTACGGTGATAATCAGCAGCGCCGGCAGCGGGCTGCCCCACAAACCCACGGCGGCAAATTCGGAGCCGCCGGCAAAGTTCAGCCCGGCCATCATCGACATTTCCAGCGGGCTCATGCCTTTCTGCCCGCCCTGCACGCCTAAAATCAATGCAAACGGCAGCATGCCGATAATCACCGGCAGGCAGTCTTTCACACCGCGTTTAAATTCGGACCGGGTCGGCGGGTTGTTCGTTGTCATGGCGGTATCCAAAACGGAAAAGGCCGCCATTATAAACCAAGCGGCCGTCTGAAAACATGGTGCCGCCTGCTGGTGCAACGGCTGCAAACCGTTATAACGAAATCATCTTTTATTAAAACCAACCATTCTTTCCCTTTTTCAGACGGCCTCGGTAAAGTGGCGGCATATCCCTGATGATTTGCGCTTGTGCGCCATCCGATTATGCTGCTCACCCCCCCCCTGCGTGTTACCCGGCTTCAAACTCAGCCTCGGCTTAACTGTGTTGTGTCTGTCGCTTTTGGTTGTGCTGCCGTTTGCGATGATGGCAGTGAAAGCGGGCGAAATCGGCTGGACGGCGTTTTGGCAGACCATTTCCGAGCCTAATGTTTTGGCGGCGGTGTGGCTGAGTTTGAAGATGTCGTTTTATGCCATGCTCACCAATATCGTGTTCGGCACGCTGGTAGCTTGGGTGTTGGTGCGTTATGAGTTTCCGGGCAGAAATCTGGCCAACGCGCTGGTGGATCTGCCGTTTGCGCTGCCCCCACCGCCGTAACCGGCATCGCGCTGGCCACGCTCTATGCGCCGCAGGGTTGGATAGGCCGTCTGTTTGCGCCGTGGGGTATCAGCATCGCATTCACCCCTGCCGGCATCTGGATTGCGCTGGTGGTGGTGAGCCTGCCGTTTATCGTGCGCGCGGTGCAGCCGGTGCTCGAAGAATTGCCGGCCGGATACGAAGAAGCCGCCGCCACGCCGGGTGCCGGCCGTCTCACCGTGTTCCGCCGCGTGCTGCTGCCCGAAATCACCCCCTCCCTGCTCACCGGCACCGGCATGATGTTTGCCCGAGCCACCGGCGAATACGGTTCGGTGATTTTTATCGCGGGCAATATCCCGATGGTTTCCGAAATTCTGCCGCTGGTGATCACCGGCAAGCTCGGGCAGTTTGATGTGCAGGGCGCATCGGCGGTGGCGCTGTTTATGCTGATGATTTCGTTTGCGGTTCTGTTTCTGCTCAACGCCGGCCAATGGGCTTTGAACAAACGGGCGGGCGCGAAGGCTTGAAGCGCAGGCCGTCTGAAAAGCCACCCCGTTAGGTTTCAGACGGCCTTATGCCAACGATGCCCTACCGCCGGAACCGGCGCAAAACGGCAAAGGAAGGCAGGCCGACAATACAGCTCCGGATCTGCTGCCGCTTGGGCGGCCTGCAAAACCGTTCTCTTCGAACAAAAAAGAACAAAAAAAGCGCGGCAACGCTGTAACGGAAACAACACCGCAAAGGCCGTCTGAAAAACCGTTCCGTTATGTTTCAGACGGCCTGACACCGCCTACCCGTGAAAAGTAATGCAGAGAGCAGCAAGGGTAAAGCCATACAGGCAGGCACAGCCCCGACTCTGCTGCCGCTTTGGCAGCCTGCAAAACCGTTCTCTTCGAATAAGAAAGGAACAAAAAAACGCGGCAACGCTGTAACGGAAATAACACCGCAAAGGCCGTCTGAAAAACCTGCACACGCTTTTCAGACGGCCTTGTCTTTATCTCTAACGCTTTCTTCCCTGCCGCAGGGCAATCCGTCTGCTTGCGGAAAACACCCTGCCCGGCAGCAGGCAGCGGCCGGCCGTTTGAACACCACAGCGGTTAAAAAAGAACCGTAGAAAGAATCGGATTGCTTGATTTATTTGCGCCCGGCTGCTTGCAGATTCAGCCGCATTTTGCTGTGTTCATCAGGCGCACGGCTTTCAGACGGCCCTGGCGTATTTCGGCCAGGCCGATGAAGGTGCCGTTTTCGCGGTATATGCGCAGCGGGCCGCCCTCCGGCCTGTCCTCGGCATCGGGGCGGCGGCCTGTTTGCAGCATATCGGCGGCGCGGCTGCCGATCACGGTTGCAGGCAGGTGCCGAACCAGCGCATCACAGGGCAGCAGCAGCGCATCGCGTTCGGCTTCGCTTAAGGCTTCGAGGGTTTCAAGGGTGTGGCTTTCGGCGGTGGTGAAACCTGCGGTTTCGGTGCGGCGCAGGGCGGTGAGGTGGGCGAAGGTGCCGGTGTGTTTGGCGATGTCTTCGCCGAGGGTGCGGATATAGGTGCCTTTGCTGCAACGCACGTCAATCACGGCGGCGGGCGGGGAAAACGAGCGGATATTGATCGAATAAATTTCGATGCCGCGTGCTTTGCGCTCGATGGTGATGCCTTTGCGGGCGTATTCGTAGAGCGGCCTGCCTTCGTGTTTCAATGCCGAAAACATCGGCGGCACTTGGCGGATTTTGCCCGTTAATGCGCGGCAGGCCGTCTGAAAAGCGGCCGGGCTGATATTTGCGGGCGCGGCGGCGATCACTGCGCCTTCGGCATCACCCGTGGTGGTGGCTTCGCCGAGCTTCAGCGTGGCGGTGTAGGCTTTGTCGGCATCGAGCAGATATTGGGCGAATTTGGCGGCTTCGCCGAAACACACGGGCAAGAGGCCGGTGGCAAGCGGGTCGAGCACGCCGGTGTGCCCCGCTTTTTCGGCGCGGTAGAGGCGGCGGGCTTTCTGCAGGGCGGCGTTGCTCGAGAGCCCTTGCGGTTTGTCGAGCAGCAGCACGCCGTTTACGGGGCGTTTGGTCGGTTTGTGCATACGGGGTTTCGGTGGGTATCCAAAGAGAAAGGCCGGTGTTTCAGACGGCCTGGGGAGGCAGTTGCAGCCTGCGGGCGGTTATGTTCGGCAGCGGTTGTGTCGGGCAGTTGCGCCCGGTTTAGTCTTCCACCGGTTTTTCTGCCGCCACCTGATCAATCAGGTGAGAGATGCTCATGCCGCGCGCCAGCGATTCATCGTATTTGAAATGCAGCTCGGGCGTGCGGAACAGCTTGATGCGTTTGCTCAATTCGCTGCGCAGGTAGCCTTTGGCGTGTTCGAGCGCTTCTTCGGTGATTTCGCGGGCGGTGTCGTCAAGCACGGTGTAATAAACGGTGGCGTGGCTGTAGTCGCGGGTAACTTCCACATCGTTGATGGTGATGAAACCGGCGCGCGGGTCTTTGAGGCCTTTGCGCACCAGTTCGGCCAGCTCGCGCATAATCTGCTCTTTCACGCGGTCTTGGCGGGCATAGCCCCGTTGGGGTTTTCTCATGCGGTGATCCTTTAATCGATGATGCCGCCTGAACAATGTTTCAGACGGCCGAATATTCCAAACCGCCGCCATTATAGCCGATAGCCGGTTCGATTTAAATGAAAGCAAGGCGGCAGGGCGCAGGCCGTACAAATCATGCTGCGCCGGTTCTGCCGCCGCTTTGGCAGCCGGCAACATCATTTTTTGGGGCTGAAACAGGCCGGTTGCGGTATTCAGTTTTTGTAATCCGCCATATTTCTCTTTCAGACGGCCTGCAAAAGCGGTAGGCTTAGGGCTGACACCCGACAATCAAACAGGAGCTTGGCATGACCCAAACCATCAAAATCGGCCTGGCCGGTTTCGGCCTTTCCGCCAAAGTGTTCCATCTGCCGTTTTGGCAGGCAGACGGGCGTTTCAAAGTGGTGCGCGTGTTGCAGCGTTCGGGCAGCCCGGCGCAGCAAATCCTGCCTGATGCAGAAATCGTGCGCAGTTTCAGCGGGCTGCTGGCAGACGATACCGATTTAATCGTGATTACCACGCCCAACCAAACGCATTTTGAGTTTGCCCAACAAGCCCTGCTGGCGGGCAAGCATGTGGTGGTGGAAAAACCGCTGTGCGCCACCGCAGCCCAAGCGCGCCGGCTGGCGGATCTGGCGCAAAAACAGGGCGTGGTGCTGACGGTGTATCAAAACCGCCGCTGGGACGCCGCGCTCCTCACCGCCAAACGGCTGCTTTCAGACGGCCTGCTGGGCGATATTGTCGATTGCGAAATCCGTTTCGAGCGTTACGCCGAAGGCTTGAGCCCGAAAAGCTGGAAAGAAACCGGCGGGGCAGACGTAGGTTTGGTGTACGATTTAGGCTCGCACCTGGCCGACATGGCGGTGGATCTGTTCGGCCTGCCGCAGGAAATCTATGCCGATGTGCGCCGCCAGCACGAGGGCGCGGTGAGCGATGATAATTTTCAGATGCTGCTTTATTATTACCCGGACGGCAAAAAAGTTTCGCTCACGGCGGGAAAATACATGCGCGAGCCGCTGCCGTTTATGGCTTTGCACGGCAAACGCGGCTCTTATGTGAAACAAAACGCCGACAATCAGGAAGCTCTGCTGGCTGCGGGCGCGGTGCCCGAAGGTGATTGGAACCGCGAACCGGAAGCCGAATGGGGCATTCTGCACACGAAAACCGCCGAAGGCGCCGTTATCCGCCAACGTTTTGAAGGCGAGCGCGGCGATTACGGCGCGTTTTACCGCAACCTTTACAATGTGTTGGCCAATGGTGCCGAATTGGCGGTGAAACCGCAGCAGGCGGTGCAGGTTTTAGATTTGCTGGAAAAGGCTTACCAAAGCGCAGAAAGCAAACAGCGGGTGGAAATTTGAATGTTTATGTTTATGTTTATATTGATAGGCTCAGGCCGTCTGAAAGTTTTCAGACGGCCTGTTTCCGTTATAAACAGCAGCTGCCGAAACGCAGTTTTTTGCTGAACACCAATTCGTGTGTGAGCTGTTTCACCACCAAAATATTGGTGCGGTCTTCCAATGCGCGGATGCTGTGGGCTTCGTTCGGCTCCAAGCGCACCACCTGAAGCCCGGCGGTGTTAAGCGTTTCTTTTTCGGTGGTGATTTGCGCGCTGCCGTTGAGCACGATTAACAGTATGATGGCATCGGTTTCGTAAACGGGGATTTCGTTGCCGCGCTGCAGGGAAAGCTGCACGAGCTGTTGGTCGTTGTCTTCGGCAATCACGCCGCCGATTAAGGCCTGTGGGTCTAAAATATATGGTTTCATGGCGCATATTCTCTGTGAAATTTCATTACGCCGCCCATTATAAAACCGCCGGCGGCGGCGGACAGGCTTTTTCAGACGGCCTTTGATATAAGGCAAAGGCAGGGTTCGCGCTGCGGCAGGCCCAATCCGCTTCATTGCCGCCCCAGCCCGAAAAGAGCGCTTCTGCCCGCCGGCAAAGCGGCAAACAGAACCGTTTCTGCGCCGCCTGCCGCCAAAAATAAAGCAGCTTCGCCATACACACCGCGCCGCCTGCCGCCCCGTATCCAAAATCGGCCCGATTCGCTATACAATATGCAGCGTATCAAAAATATACCGAGCCACACCCGCCGCCATGTCGAAAAAAATCCTGATTATTTCCCCCAGTTGGATAGGCGACTGCGTGATGACGCAGCCGCTCTGCCGCCGCCTGCACGAGCTGCACCCGGGCGCCGCCATCGATGTGTTTGCCCCCAAATGGTCGATGGCCGTGTTCGAGCGCATGCCCGAAGTCAGCGAAATCATCGAAAACCCGTTCGGCCACGGCGCGCTGGCGCTGAAAAAACGCTGGCAAACGGGGCGGCAGCTGGGGCGGCGTGGTTACGACCGGATTATCGTGCTGCCCGGTTCGCTCAAATCCGCCCTTATTGCGGCTGCCAGCGGCATCAAACAGCGCACGGGCTATGTGGGCGAATCGCGCTACCTGCTGCTCAACGACATCCGCAAACTCGATAAGGCCGCGCTGCCGCTGATGGCAGACCGCTATACCGCGCTGGCGCATTCCACGCAGGCCGCATTCAACGGCAGTCCGGGCAATCCGCTGTTTAAAATCGATGCAGAGCGCAAAGCGGCCGCGCTGGCCAAACACGGCTTGAACACCCGCCAACCCGTTTCGGCTTTCTGCCCGGGCGCAGAATACGGCCCCGCCAAACGCTGGCCCGCCCGCCATTTTGCCGAACTCGCCCGCCGCCATGCCCGCGCCGGCCGGCAGATCTGGCTGTTCGGCTCGCAAAAAGATTTCGATATTGCCGAAGAAATCAACACGCTTTCAGACGGCCTCTGCATCAATTTGTGCGGCAAAACCGATTTGGCAGAAGCCATCGATTTATTGGCCTGCGCCGAAACCGCAGTCTGCAACGACAGCGGCCTGATGCACCTGGCCGCCGCCGTGGGCTGCAGGCTGGCGGCGGTGTACGGCTCTTCCAGCCCAGTCCACACACCGCCGTTGAGCAATCGTGCCGCCATCGTAAGCCTGAATTTAGACTGCTCGCCCTGCTTCAAACGCGAGTGCCCGCTGGGGCATACCGACTGCCTCAACAAACTCGCGCCCGAGCAGGTGGAGCAGGCAATAAAATCGCTGGAGCAGGCTTGACTTCTGTATCCAACCCTCCACCGAAACCGGCACGCGGACGGCAGGCCGCAGGCGGTGCAGACACCGCATGACAGCCAACGCCGTGATGATTTCTAGAACAGATCGGCGGCAGCAGAAGGCCGTCTGAAAAACAACGTGGCGGTTTTTCAGACGGCCTAACGTGTTTTTATTTCCGCTGCGGCGTTGCCGTGCTTTTAATTTAAAGAGAACGGTTTTTTCAAGCCGCCAAGCGGCAACGGAATGAGCCCACAATATCCCTAGTGCCTTCGGCCTGCGTAGGTTTTAGCGGAGCAGGCAGTTCAGATCGCTGAAGCAGGCTTGACTTCTGTATCCAACCCTCCACCGAAACAACTACACGAACGGCAGATCGCAGGAGGTATAGACACAGCATGACAGCCAAGGCCGTGATGATTTTTAGAACAGATCGGCGGCAGCAGAAGGCCGTCTGAAAAACAACAGGGCGGTTTTTCAGACGGCCTAAATGAATTTTGCAAAGGTTGCGCCCTTTTCGCTTTTACTCCCGCTGCGGCATGGCTGTGTTTTTTTATTTCCGCTGCGGCATTGCCGTACTTGTGTGCTGACTTTATTCTGCTGGTGTTCAATAGAGAGCAGGTTTGCAGGCCGCCCAAGCGGCGGAAGAATCGGTTTCTTATCTGCACCACTCTGCCGCCTTGCGCCGAAATGTTCAACCGCCCTGTTTTCAGACGGCCTGTGTAGAAACACCGGCGTTTTTTACAGTATGCCGCATCAATCCGCGAAGCTCCGCACAGCGGCCAAACTGCCGGGGAGCCAGTGCCTCAGGCAGAACACTGCCCCGCCCGCCCGTTATCGGCACAGCAACCGTTTACCGCATACCGAAAGCCGCATGGCTGCCACTGCAAAAAGTGCCGCCCCCCCCCTTGCCACGATTTAAACAGGTGCCTGCCCTACCCTGCATGCTGCCTCAACTCCCCGTGAAGCAGGTTTCATATAAAGGCTGCAGGGCGCGGATTTGCGCCGCCAGCCAAGCCGCGCTGTCGGTTTGGCCGATAACGCCGCGTTCGATATGGCTGCCGATGCAGAAAAAATCACCCAGTGCCAAATCCAAACCACCCGCACGCTGTACCGCCGCAGTCGGATAATCGGCATATTCGCCATCGCTGTCGCGCCACATATCAAAGCCGTCAAAATCCCCACCCGCCAATGCCTGCGGCCATTGCCGGTATTGCTCCAGCGACACGGCCGACTGCGCCGCACGGTAGCTGTGCCAATCCAGGCACACGCCCAAACGGCGGCGGTTGAGCAGCAGCGAAAAAATCACCGCCGAATCCTGATAACGCGTGTATTTGAAATAGGCAAAAAAATGCGCCCGCACCTGCCAGCCGTTGCACCAGCGCTCGATATGCGGCGGAGCAAATTCCGCGCCCAACTGCGCCGCAACATTCTCCACCGTGTGCCGCCACACCAGCCACGCCGAGCGGTGCGCCGCTTTAATCCCGTCCAAACGCTCCGGACAATAACGCTTGATTTGCGCCAATTGGAAAAACGGCAAATCGAATACAGCGGCATGATGCGGCTGCAACATTATTGGCTCCCGTCAAAAAACAGCATTCTACCCCAGCGGCTTCGATATAGTGCAAAAAGCCGTCTGAAGTTTTCAGGCGGCCTTTGCTTATTCTTGCTTTAAATAAGCTACTATAAGATTTGGGGAACCAAACATCAATCTTGTATGTCATTAAGCCACATCACAGCACCTGTTAAAAACATGAACCACAGCCAACCTTATTTAACCCGATACGGCAAACTCGGCCATATTATTTGGGAAAGCCGTGAAACGCTCTGCCAATGCACAAAGCCGAAATGTTCACATTCTATTCGATATATTGAAATATTTTATGCCTCACCAACCTGCCCCAAGTGCAAAAGCCGAATTGAGCATCCTTATAAATATATTGTATTCGATGTTGAAAGCCCTGCTGTAAAGTTTGATAAGGCTAAACCAAACTCTGAAGAAAACCCAACTGAATTTCGAATCTGCCAATTTTCGTGGGCAGTTTACCGCCATGATGGCAATCTTGAATATATTCAAAACCACATTATCCAACCCAACGGCTACCGACTACCCGCCGATCATCAAAACAGACGCGGCTTTTCTCATGATGATGCCTGTAAACAAGGCAGGCCTATTCTTGAAGTTATCAGCCTTTTCCAACAAGATTTAGCACGTTACCCTGCTGATGAAATATGCTTGATTGCATTTAATATTTCACATGATATTGGTTTAATCAATAAAGAACTGTTACGGACAGGGCAGGACGAAATAAATTTTTCAACATTCAAACAATTCTGTCTGATGAAAAACACCACAAGCCTATGTGAACTAACCTTTCCAGACGGGCGGGAAGGGTTTAAACACCCTTCACTGATGGAGCTCCACCAATATTTGTTTGGCGGTTTTTCAAACTGGCATAATGCTTTTTACGATGTCCAGGCCACAGCCAGATGTTTTTTTGAGTTGGTCGGGCGAAAATATATCGTCTGCACACATGAAATCGACACAATAGCCGATTTACGAAACGAGACAAAACACAAACAAGAATACACAGAAAAGATGCTTTCGGAAAACAAGCAATTAGAAAACCGGCTCGAACATACAAAATCAGCGTTGTCTTCAGCCTTACACAACAATCAACAACTTCAAGAACACCGTTTATGTTTAGACAGAGATATTCAGACATGGCAAAGCCGTTATGCAACCTTAACCTCGCAAAACAAACAGCTTCGGTTTGCACTTGCAGCCATAACAACCGCCTTTTTTATAACCATAATCTGTTATTTCTTATGGCCGTCTGAAAACCATCTATATCATGCCGGCAACCAACCCAATCAGTTGGTGATTGTAAAAAACACCGCACTATATAAACGCGCATCAAGAAAATCCGGCAATTTCGCCGGATTTATACAAAAATGCAGTCTTGTGTCTGTTACCAAAAACAACAACGGTATAAGCGAATACGGCAATGGCAAATGGCTGCACATTTCCTATACAGGAAAAATCTGCCAGAATCAGAACATGAAAGGAAAATGTCTTAACAAACACACTGCGGGCTGGGTTGATGCCAAAGATATCCAATCAAAAACAAAATCCTGCCCAAATTAAAAACACTTATATATGATAAAAATCATTGAAACAAAGCCATAAAATTGCATTGCCCGCTTGCCCGCTGCTTCTTCAATCATTATATTTTGCCCCGCTTCAATCAGAAAAATCCAATCATACCTGCCGTCCGCACCACAATTCCGCAAGCTGCAAACATCTTGAAAGCCTTAACCGGCACATTCTGCCGCGACCCGGCCGGTTTTTTTGTTTAACGTTTGACCGCTCCGGTTTCAGCAACCCAATGTAGTGCCGTATATCGACACTCTATGCCATACCCCGCCCATTGCAGGCAAACTCTCCAAGCCTTTCAGACGGCCTTTATGTATAAAGCGGCGACATCTTTTGCACAGAAAAACGCTAGCTTTTGCACGAATTGAAGGTAAAAGGAAATGATAGCTTTTGCACAAACTATCTAAAAGTCGCTTTAAAATTTAAAAACCATATTATCCTCATACCCCAGCCCCTTGGCCACGCCCGCAATCAAGCTAACCGAAGCGATGCCATCAAACACTGCCCACTCCTGCGGTCGGTGTTGTTTTAAGAAACCCAAATAATCCATAAACTCGCTGCGTGTACTGCTGAAGAACACGAAAGGCGGGCGAACCATGTACATAAGTTGAAGAAACTGCACCATGCCGAAGTAGTGCTTGTTGGCATACATACCCTGCAATGTCGAAACATACGGTGGGTCAAGCACAAGCAGGGTTTTAGGCTCGTCAACATACTGCGGCAGCAGGGTTTGGAACGGTTGGGAAACAATCTCTAGTCCTTTTAAATAGCCGTCCGCATCGGGGTAATCGGTGCGGCGGATGCAGTTGTACATATGCTTATTAAGAAGCTCGGCCATGGTGCCGGCCTGATTGCTGCTGAACAGCAGCCACGAACGTAGGCAGTGCAGGTCTTTGTAGCCGTTGAAATCCTGAATGGCAGCGACAACTCGGGCTTTAGTCGGCTTGTCCAAATGCCTGTCGCGGGGGTAATCGGCCAGCACGACGGCGAGTGTCTGCCGCAGGCGGTTGGTATCGGGGATATGGCGCAAACGCTCGGCGTAGCCGTCGAAGTCGTTATAGATGACACGGGCGGCGGGTTTGGTGTGCTTGGCAACGTGCGAGAGCAGGCCGCTGCCGCCGAATGCGTCAACGATTGTCCAGCCCGCGCCGTCGGCAGGGATGTTGTCTAATGCGTCTTTAAAGGCTTTGATAAAGTTGCGTTTTTGCCCGAAAAATGGCAAGGGGGCTTTGGTGTGGTGTTTGGTCATAACAGCAGGCGCTCGCGGCGCTCTGCCTTATCGGTTAGTCAGAATGTGGTAATGAGTTTTTCTGCAATCCAGCGGGCGACTTGCGGTACAACGGCGTTTCCGGCAGCCCTAGCCTCTGCAAAGTTGGCCGCATCCAGTCCTTTGCGAAGCCCATTATCTGCAACCGTTCGCTGCCGCTCAACCATCGCACCCCGTCCGTCGGCAACAATGCAGATGTTGGAACCTGAGATGTCGATATTTGTCCCGCCGGGGAAACCTGCAAGTAAAGTTGGGTGTGCGTCCGCCCAGGCGCTGCCCGCTGCCGCCTTGCCAGCCAATCGGTCAGCTGGTCCGGCGTCAGCCATAAACCCAATTGGCGGCCACTCTCCCAATCCAGCGACCAGGAATACGCGGCGGCGTTTTGTGGGGACTCCGAAATAGCGAGCATCGAGCACTCTCCAGTATCCCACATACCCGCATTCGGCAAGGGACTGGATAACTGTCTGAAAGTCTTGGCCATTGTTGCTATTGAGCAACCCCGTGACGTTTTCAAGCACCAGCCAGCGGGGCTGAAGTGTTTTGACGATGTTGAGTGCGTCGAAGAACAGGCCGGTGCGGGAAGCGGTCGGCGAGTACGGCGCGGGGCACGTCGGCAATTTCGACTTGCCATGCGGTTGTAAATCCTGCCTGCTCGAATCCGAGATCGAAGCCGCCGATGCCGGCAAACAGGCTACCGACTGTGGGTTTTGATGGTGCTTTTGCATCCATATTTTCCTTTCGTGCGGCATTCTGGGATGCTCCGGTTTGAAAATACGGCGCTCTCGGCACTCTGTGAAATAATCAATTGAATGTGTTGATGGTTTTGCAATGGCGGCATTTTATTTCTATTTTACCGCAACCTTTTGCCAGCAATTTATGGCAGATTTTGCAACGCAATTCGCGGTATCCCATATCGCATTTACTCCGTTTGTTATAAAATACCGCCGCTTATCTGCCGTAACAGGCCGGTAAGCGGCGGCCTTGAAGTCAATGCATTTCTGACTGGCGCAACGGGTGCTTGCTAGGTTATTCGTTGCGTCGCCGCCTCTCAAATCAAATTTTAAATCCCTCCTTTCTTTTCAGACGGCCTTGTCGATACTGTAGCATACAAGGATTCAGGGCTGTGTCTGCACGGCCGCGGGTAGTCCAACGCGCGGGCGCACCATTCGCTGCAAAACCAGCTGCCCGGGCCTTGTTTGATAAACGGCAACACAAAGGCCAACACGCCGAAAAAGTCGTATCGGCAGCCATCTGTTATGCGGTAAAACCGTGCTGCCTTTTCGGCCGCCTCCGGCGGCAGCTCGATTAAATCCCATCGCTCCGGTGGCAATGCCATTACTTTTTTGCGCACGCCGCCGTCGCGGGCAGAACTGGAATAGCAAGAAAAAACCCCTGCGCGCTGGTTATCCTGTACCGCAATCTCGCAATGGCTGTACCGGCTTTTGGTAGCCCGCCGCACGGCGGCATCGGCTATGCGTTTGATTATGTCGCGCGGGCGCTTGATGTCTGCTTTGCCCTTGTAAAGGGCAAGATAAGCCTTAGCCATTCAGATGGCCTCCGGCGCAGTAAACGCAATCACAATCTTATCCAGCGCGGCGGTCGTCTTGGCCGCCTCAATCTTGGCTTGCAGCGCCTGCCGCTGCCCGGCGATGCTGGCGGTGAGTGCCTCATAGGCCAGCGTTTTGCGCAGCGCGGCGGCCCTAAGCTGCTCAACCGGCACGCCGCGTGCGGCGGCGATGCCGTCTAAAACGGGCGTGGGCGCGGCGTTGTCTGCCGCCCATACTTTGACCTCAACAGCCTGCAGCGGCCACGTCTGCACCTCAAACGCGGGCAGCTTGTCGGTTTCGGCGGCCGCGTCGATATAGTCTTGGGCGGCGGCGTTGAGCTGTTGCAGCTTGGCGGATTTGGCTGCCCTGAGTTGCTGCGCGGCCGCATCATCCGGCAACACCCACTTGCCGTTGTGTAATTGGTGCAGGTGGCCGGGCGGCGGGGTGTCGCTAAACCATACCGTCTCACCGTTTGACCAGGCAAACGGGCGGGCATCGTCAAAATCCGCTTCCAGGCAATATTGGTCGCCCGAAAGGGCGGGGGCTTCATGGGCGGCCATTTCGCAATGGCCGTATGTGTTGAAAATCAGATACATAACAAAATCCTTAAACAGTAACCCAAGTATTATTGCGGCGCACGCGCACTGTCCCGGTCAGTTTGTCGATAATTGTCGAGCCGTTTTTGGCCGTCGGCGAGTAACCGATCCACGGGATACGGGCGTTGTAGTAGGCGTCGCCCTTGCCCGGTATAACGGGGGTTGCACCGCTGCTTAAGCCGTTGTCATAGTCAAAATCAAAGTACAGGTTATCGTAGGTAATGGCGTCTGCGGTGCGGATTGCCGCCATGCCGCCGCGCATGTTGACCCCCGTGAAAACCACGTTTTTCACGGTGCCCGCGCCGGTTGCTTCGGGCGCGGCATTGGTGTCAAAAAATACCACCGGGGCGTTTTGGTTGTGGCTGTTTTGGTAGCTGCCGCCCTGCACAAACAGGCCGTCGAGCAGGCCGTCCCAGCCGGGGAACCGGTCATAAACGGCAGACACGACGCGGATGCCCTGCCGCTGGAAATCGCTCATCACGTTGCCGTTAAGCGAGATGTTGGTTACCGATTCCAGCGACACCGCATCCCAGCACGAGTATTGCGCGTTGCGCTTTTTGCCGAGCGTGCAGCCGGTCATGGTAACGCCGTCTACAACCGAAAACATGTAGCCCGCAAAATTGCCGATGCCGCCGCCGGTCATGTTGACGTCTTCGACGTGGCAGGCGGTGAGTTTAAAGTTTTTGTGGCGGTGGCGGGCCACGCTGGTAGCGCCAAGCACCTTAAAGCCGCAGCCGCCGCTCGACGTGCCGCCGTGGTTGCCCGACATCTTGGACACGCAGGCCACAAACGACACGTCGCGGATACCGAGCTGGCCGCCGAAGCGGTAGCCGTGCTCCGCTGCGTCCTCAATCAACCAATTTGCAAAAGTCAAATCATGAGTGGTGTAGTCGCCGCCAATGCTCTCAACCAGCAGGCCGTTTTGGCCGGGTGCACCCTCCGCGTTGGGCGATTTTTCGGACAGGTGGGCGCGGTTAAAATCGTAGTTGCCCACGTCGCGCAGATAAACTCCGGTGCGGTAACACTTAATTTTTATATTATCGACGCGCCCGCCCTCAACCCCGAACAGCATCAGGGCTGCGTCGTAGTTGGTAATATCCGCGGCGCCGATTTTGATATTTTTAAGCGGGATACCGATCGACGACTGCAAGTGCACACCGTAGTTTGACCCCTTGGCATCTGATTTAAGCTCGATTTTTCCGATCTCAACGTTGCTGCCCAACACACGCACGCCGCGATCTGCCGCGCTGCCGGGCGAGTTGACCGCCAGCACATCGACAGACACATCGCTGTTGATGTTGATACACGGTTGTTCGGATGCGGCCAGTTTTTTAAACACTGCTCCGGCCGCGGAAAGCTGCGAAAACTGCGGGATACTGATTTGGCTGATGCCGTAGTTTTTGCCGGCCGTGAAACCAAGCGGCTTGCGCTCGCCCGCGCATACGTTTAAGGCCGTCTGAACCTTTTGAGTTTCGTCGCTGCCGTCGCCCAAAATGCCAAAATCAGCCGCCGACACGGTTTCAGACTGCCTTTTCCAGCGCATTCCGTCGGCGGCCACAATCAC
This sequence comes from Neisseria musculi, assembly GCF_014297595.2. Taxonomy (NCBI): domain Bacteria; kingdom Pseudomonadati; phylum Pseudomonadota; class Betaproteobacteria; order Neisseriales; family Neisseriaceae; genus Neisseria; species Neisseria musculi. The sequence goes on from NZ_CP060414.2 coordinate 1,140,164, forward strand.
CGTGCCGCCGTTGTCGGCGGTGGTTTTGTCGGCTTTGTCGGCCACAAACAGGCCGCCGCCGATACCCGGTGCGGTATCATAGTATCCGTTGACATTAACATAACCCGAACCGCTGTATTGGCGCAACGCATCAATGCTGGATACTTGCGAGGCAGATTCGGCCAAGGTTTTGATGGCACTCAAAACCTGGCTATGATCCGCCTTATCCGGCTCAATTCCGGCGGCTTTTAAAATGCTAAACAACTCGCCCTGCAACTGATTGAGCCACCATGCCGGCACGGGAGTGCCCGGCACGCGGCGGGTGCCGTCAACAAACTGATTATCGGGGGTTTGGATTAAATCCATCTTATAGCTCCTCGGCGTATTCAAAACGGCAATAAGTCCATGCCGGCTTAAGCTCCTCAAACATCGTCTCGATGATGGGGTCTGTGTAAACGGTTAGTCGGTCGCCGGCGCGGGCTTCGCCGGCGCGGAAAATGTAGGCTGTGGCGTTGCCGTCGGCGATGTCGACGCACCAGCGCCATTGGCTCTCCTCATCGTTGAGGTTGTCGCCCGCGCAGCTTGTGCCCGCCCGAAAACAATCCTCCTCAGTGATGTGGATGTCGTAGCCCGCACCCTTTGCCAAACTTAAAAAATAAGGGATGCTCAAACCGCCGGTGGCGTTGATTTTTGCGATTACGGCGCTGATGCGGTAAGGCTCGGGTTTATCGGAGTTGTCGATGCCGAGTACGCGCTCCCAGTTGTCGATCAGCTCGCCGGCGTATTCGGGGGTAACGGCGTTTTCCGCGGCGGCGGCATGGTCGGCGGCGGCATCAAGCGCATTGCCGTCGATGGTTGCCTGATTGCGCTGGCCGTCGGCATTACGGGCATAAGATACAGGCGGCAGCAGGGCAAGCAGCGTGTTTTTGTAGCCCATGATTAACCCATGCCCGTGATGGTTACGGTGCCCAGCCGATACCAGTTAACGTCGTCATCGTTTGCGGCCAGCATATTTGCGCGCGGTGCCGTCAAAATGCGGTCAGCCACACCCGGCACATTGCTGATAACCGCTTCGATTTGAGATACCACCAAATCGTCGCCCGGCTCGAATTTGCCGAAAAACTCGGCCAACGCCCGCTCAACCACCGGCTGCACATCGGATACGCCCGGGATAAACACCGATGCGGCCACATCGACGTTAACGGCGTTCGGTGCCATGACCAGCACATTTTTGGCGGTAACGGGGCGCACCTCGTCGATATAGTCTTGGCATTTTTTGATGGTCTCATCGCTCGGCAGGCCGCCCGAGCTGGTGATAACCACGTCAACCGTACCCAGCCCGCGCCGCAGCGGGTAAACGTATGCCCCCGTTACGCCGTCCACCTCCAACGCCCAATTTTTAAAGTCATACTTGTTGCCGCCTGCGGCTGGTCGGCGGATGCGCTCCAGCAAACGGGCAAGCAGCGATGCATCGCTCTCGGTGTCGGTGCCGCCCTCAACGGTAATCACGCACTCAGACGGCACGCCCGCTGGTGCCGCCATCAACTGAGCCGCTGCATTTTTGGCGTGGGTTGCGGTGCCGGCAGATTCCGCGGCCACGGCAACCCTAACCGGCGCGCTGCCGTCTGCCGCCACGCGCTCAAGGGTGCGGTAAAGATAATCGCCGCGCTTAATCAGCAGGCCGTCTGAAACAACCGCACCTGCCAACGCGCCTGTGATAACGGCATATCCTGCCGCTTTGGTGGCATTGCGGCGGCGAAGGCCGCGCAGGTTGGCGTGCCGCTCCAAATAGTCGCTATCGGCCGTGTCGGGGAAAATCTGCCGGGTAATCCACGCCTGATGCGCATACTGCCCAGCGGCCACGCTGGCCAGGCGGCTGGCGTGCACGTAGTGGTCGCCGTCGGGGCTGATGTCTGCCGTCGGGTCGAGCGACTGTGTGTCGCGCAAAACCGAATCGCGGATCTCCTCAAACGTCGGAATCGTAAACACGCTTTAAAGCCTCTTTAAACGGGTTAAATAACGGGTACCTTGTGGCGGTAGTCAAACCCGCCCTCGGCGGTATCGACGCGGATAGCCAAATACAGCCAGCCGTTGTGCGGCTGCTCGGCACTGACGGTAATCCGTTGTGCGCGCCCGCTGTCGACAATGGGCTGCAATGCCTCGGCGGCGTATTGCTCCGCCAGCAAACCCACCCGCTCAAGGTCTTTCTCGCGCTGCAACAGATGCAGCTGTGAGCCGACCGTTTTATCTGCCCACCAGCTGCCAAGCGGCGTCATCAACCGGATGTACACCGCATTTTTAAGGGTGCTGACGGTTTTGCCGGTGTAGTCGCCGGTGGCGGTATCAAGCTCTTTATCCATATCGTGATTTTGCCTTTTTCAGACGGCCTGTCAGAGCAAACGCCTTTCAAGCCTGCGGCGCAAAAAAAGCAGCCCGAAGGCTGCCTGCTGTTATCCCGGTATCGGCGGCGATGTCTGCCCGCCGCTGTCGCCGGTGTGCGGGTGGTTGGCCAACGAAACGCCCGATGCCGCCACATCGCCGTCTGTTTCAAAACTGCCGCCCGTTTGAGTTACGTTGCCGCTAAATGTCGCGCCATTGCCGCCCTGCACGGCCATGCCGCCGTTGCCGTTGATTTGGCCTTGTGCGGTCAACACCGCGCTGGTCTCCAGCATGGGCGTTTCAAAGTTGGCTGCTTCGCTGGCCGTGATTTTGTAGCTTTTGCAGTTAACCTTAAAAACATCGCAATCGGCCTCGATAACCTTGCCGCTCTTAATCACGATTTTTGCCCCTTCGTGGTTAAAAATGGCCGTTTCGCCCGGGCTGAGGTTTTTAATGCGGTATCGGCCGTGCTGCGTGCACACAATCACACCGTGCGACGTTGCACCACCCAGCGGGATAACCACCGCTTCCGAGCCTGCCGGCGGGTTGCTGGCAAAGCCGTATTCCTGCAAGTGTTCGAGGTCTTGCAGGGTTTCGTCGGCCAAGCCGCCCAACTGCACACGCTGTATCAGCCCGTCCGACACAACCAGTGTGATTTTGCCGCGGAACGCCGCCCGCACGGTATCGCCGATGTTTCGGGCCGTTTGCGCCGCCCGCTTCGCCATTTTTGCCAAACTCATTCAAATACCGCCGTTTTGTTGGTTTCCGTTTTTTGTTTTTTGCCTGCTTTTTTACGGTTGGTTACGCCTTTTTTGCTGCCCTTACGCTTGCGCGCCTGCTCCGATTTTTTGGGGTAGGCATCGGGCGTCCAAACCCCGTCCTCTTTGAACCGCAGCTCTGTTTGCGTGCCGCTGCCGCGGGAGAGCATAAACCGCCGCCCCATCAAGTAAAACACCGCATCGATGCCGTGCTCGTCATCAATCACATGCACCCGCTGGCCGGGCTGCCACAACACACCGTCGCGCGTGGCATGGCCGCCTACCGTAACCGTTAGGGTAAACCCCTCCAGCCGCCAATCGGCCAGCTGCTTTTTGGCCTGCTTTTGCAGCGCGGCCAAATTGTCGGCGTCGGACACCACCACCGTTTTGGGTTTGTGAAGCGTCATGGTCGGGTCTTTGTAAACCCATTTGAGATCGTGTTTGGCGCTGTCGCCGCTTTTTGCGTGCGATTGCGCCAGAAACACCACCTCCGAGTAGCGGTTATCTACCGACCACTCCAGCACCACGCTTTCGGTGTTGCGCCGTTTGTCGCTGCGGCTCCAACACAAGGTGGCCACGGGCGGGCTGGCATAATCCGCCCCGCCCACAACCAGCGTGCCGTCCGGCTCCATCCACGGATGCAGCCCCACCGAATTGGCAATATGCGTTAACGCCTGCCACACGCTCTCGCCCGGCTCGATGTCGATTTTATCGAGCACCGGGTTACTCTCGGCCTTGAGCCGGATATTTTTGATTTGCGGCCATGGCGCCACCAGTTTTTTAGCTGCGTCCAACACGGTCATGCCCTTAACATTGAGCTGCACGGCAGAGCAATCCACCAACAACCCGGCATAGTCGCGCCCGCTAAGCCGCAGCGAGCGCGAACCCTTGCGCTTATCGTGATGCTGGCTGTCGACAATGCCCGTCATCACCGTTTGGCCGTCTATTACCACCTCGCACGTCTCCCCCGACAAATCGGGGATTTCCGCCGCGCCGTAGGGCAGGCCGATGGCAAAATCGAAACCGTCGGCCGGTATCAAAAAATCGCTGTCTATATCGTAGCTCTCCCAATCGCGGTGCTCTTTGCCGCCGATACGCACGGCGGTGGTGTGGCCGTAGGAATTATTTTGCATAGCTGTTTACCAGTTCGCCCCGCGCGATAAATGCGGGGTGTTTGATATGGGGGTTGAGTTTGACCAGCTCGTCGGCGCGGCCAAGGTCGCCGTAAAACTCGTGCGCCAGCTGGTGCACGGTGCAGTCAAACTGGGCAATCCGCACCACCAGTGGCGGCTTTTGGTTTATTTCCGCCACAATCAGGCGGTTAAACCGCGCGGCCAGCCTGCGCAATGCCTCGCCGGCGGTGTGGGCGCTGCTGTATAGCGCATCGGCGCTCAAACTGCCCGCAGCGGTGGCATCGGCCTGTATGGCGCGCATCAGGTCGATTTCCGCCTGTATCCGCGCACGGATTTGGCGGTTAACGTGCATCAGCTCGGCCGCGCTCATCTCGCCGCCGCGCGTCTCCACCAAGTCAACCGCCACCGCCACCAGCCCCAAACACACCGATGCGCGCAAGGCCGCGTCAATCGGCCGCATTTGGTTGGCAGTGATTTTTTGCAGTTGGGTTACACCGCCTTTGCCGCTCAGCAAATCTCCGCCCAAGGCCGCGCACTCGGCCGCTTTGGCCGACACCTCGTCAAACAGCTGCCGCGCCGCCAAACCGCCCTGCGCGGTATCAATGTTTGCCGATAGGGCCGCCTCGTTTTTCAGGCCGTCTGAAACCATATCCGCCATCGTGCCTAGATTGGCACCCAAGCTCTGCCTAAAGGTATCTGCGCTGTAAGAGCCGCTCCACGGCCAGCCTACCTCATTAAAATCAAACAGCCGCCGCACCGCCCCGAACACGCCCGCGCCGGCGCTCCAAATGCCCAGCGCGCTGCCCCACAAGTCGGACACGCCCGCATCAACCGCCAGCAGCGTGTCGATAAAGCCAAATGCCGCCTCTTTGTAGGCGTCGATTTCGGCAATCAGGGCTTCCATCTCAACTAAAAAACTGTTTTCAAAAACAAAAATTTCCTGCGCTTCGGCGGCCTCACGGAACGTGATGTCGACTGCCGCGTAATCCACATTGTCGGCCTCGTGGCGGTAGCTCCACGATGCCGCAATCATGTTTTGCATCCGCCCCCAAACAGGGTGTACCAACACCCCCGCGCCCGGCTCCTCCAGCGCATCAAGCAGCTTTTTCAGACGGCCTGCATAGCCTTTGCCCCAAAAAACCGCCCGAATCTGCACCTGCCTGCCCGTGGTGCCCATATCCTCAAGGTCAACGCCCTGCACAAAGGCGCGGGCGTGCTCGGCCAACGCTTTGCCGTTGCTCTCGTCGACAGACTCAATGTCAAACCCCACGCCCTTATAAGACGCATCCTGCAAAACGGTATGCCACGCGCTCATTGGCCTGCCCCTCTGCCAAACATCAACACCTGATGCCGCGACACCTCGTTGGCAATCACACGCCCGTCGAGCGTTACGGCAATATTGTTTTGGATGGTTTGATTAAGCCCGCCCAGCGTGCCGTTGATGGCGTTAAGGCTGCCGGTAACGGCTGCGGTATCGGCGGCCAGCGCCGCATGGTATTGCGCGGTTTGCTCCGCAATCGCGGCCTGATAGGCTGCGGTTTGCTGGGTAATAACGGGCGCAAGCGGCTCGGCTGGCTTGAGCGGCTCGGCCGGCTTAAGCGGGGCCAGCGGCTCCGCCCGCAACCGCGGCGGCGGCTGCACGGGAAGATAGGGCTTGTTGGCTCGCCAAGCCTCGCGCATCTTTGCCATGCGCTCGTCTTCGCCCGCGTTCAGGCTTTCTGAACGCAACAGCAAACCCAAACCAAAACTTGTTTTGGCATTAAAAAGTTTGCCGATTTTGCCAAACCATCGGCCGCCCGCCCCGCCTTTGGGTGCACCGCCGCCGTTTTTGCCCGGTAAAAAATCCCCCAACCCCTTGCCGTTTGCCATTGCCACCAACCCCAATGCGCCCGCAGCAGCCGTTGCCGCAGCGGTTAACGCTTTGGCCGCCAACGCAGCATTCGGAAACTCGGCCGAAATCCCCATCAAGCCGGTTTGGAAACTTATCAGCGGCTCGGTGAGGCTCTCGGTCATCATGGCAATTGATTTATCCCGCTCCTGCTTGGCTGCATCGGTCATCATCCTTGCCTCATTGAGGCGCGCCACTTTGCCGTTATCGTATGTAACGCCCGCCAGCGATTGCAGGTATTTGTTGATTTGCTCCAAATCCGAGGCGGCAAACAAGCCTTGCTTTGCCTGCAAGTCAGGCATCACTTTAGACAACACAAACCCGTGCATCATATTCATTTGTTCGGCGGCGGTTTTGTCGCCCTGCTCGGCTTTGGCTTTATATCCGGCATACTCTTTGTCTTTTGCCAGCATCTGGTCCACCAAGCGGCTTAACACCTGTATGGCATTTTCGCCGTTGGCCTTGCCTCTCAAAACCGAGCCCTCCCAATCGATGCCTTTTCCGGGGGCTGCCGGATTGTCAAGTTTGGACAAGCGTTTAACCGTATCTGCCGACAATGTTTTGTTAAGGATATTGCCAACGTTGGTAGCCGCCTCGCTGGTTGTGCCCGATTTGTTTGCCGCCGACTGAAGCAGCGCCAGCAAATACTCAAACCCCTGCATGCCGTTCAGGCCGGCGGCCTGCGCCTGCGGCAGCAGCGCGGGCAGCTCGCGCACCATGTCGGCAATCTCAAAATTGCCGTCCAATCCCGACTGCAAAGCCTTTTCAAATGCCAAGCCCAAGTCTTTGCCGTTAAAACCCGCATCTTTAAGCACTTTCATTAGTTTTGCGGTGTCGTCGGGGTTGTATTGCCCGTTTTCGCTGGCTGCCATCATGGCCGCATAAGATGTTTGCGCGTCTGCCTGCACCTCTTTAAAGCTCATGCCGTTTGTCATCATGGCACTAATCATGCCCAACGCGGAATCCGCATTACCGCCATTTTGTTTAATCAGCTCCAACGCCAGCTCTTTAACCTGTTTTGCCCCCTCGGTTGCAATCCATTGCGCCGACTTGCTGTCGTCCTCGATAAATGCTTGTCGCGCCACTTGGTTGATGTTGGCATTAAGCTGTTTTTTATCGTCCATCGCAGGCTTGAGCACAGCAAAAGCGGCCGTTCCGGCAGCCATGCCGGCCGCCCCGACTGCAAAAGCCTTTTGCAGCCGCGAACCTTTGCCCAACTCGGCATTAAGCTCCGCCACACGTTGTTTGGTCGCCCGCGCCGCCCGTGCCAAATCGTTTTGCGATGCCAAGCCACTACGTCGCAGGCGGTTATAAGCGGCTTCCGTTGCGCGGATTTCGCGCTGTATTGCTTTTTCGGAGCGGATTCCCGCAACCTCATAAGGTTTGTTTGCCCGCGCCAATTGAGCTTTGGATAACGCCGTGCGCTTTAACTGCCGCTCGGTTTCGGCAAGCAGGCGGCGCGCACCGTCATCGCGCCCCGTAAGCGACAACACCAATTTCATCAAACCGTTTGCCATAAAAAACAGCCTTTAAACTCACATTAACTCACGGTTAATTATGGCTTAAAGGCTGATCGCAAGGATATTTAAGGGGCTTCAAGCCCTAATCTTGCCGGGGGAGCCGCGAAAAGGCAAAAAAAGGCCGTCTGAAACAACATTGAAACTGTTTTCAGACGGCCTTGTGCTATACCGGTTTATGGCTTGGGCAGCCGCCTTGAGATAATCACTCCGTCATCACTCGGCTTTTTAATGCCCAGGCTTGCCAAAATATCGTCAAACCATGCCGTCAGCTCGGCGTGGCACATATTGGCGACGGCCTCGGCGGATATGCCCGCCTTGGCCATCAGAATCACGGATTGGCGGTAGTTTCGGTGGCTGTTGCGGTAGCTTCCGCGGCCCGTTTTGTCCAGGCGGCCGCTGCGGTGCCCGTGGGGGCTGCCCCAGCGGCGGTGTATTTTACCCGCAGTGCATCCTGCGCGGCCAAAATAATGCCGTAGTCCTCGCCGGTGAGGTTTTCCAGCAGGTAGGCGGCGGTAAGCTGCTCGGGGGCGATGCCGTCAACAGTGAGCTGCTCGGCCCAATAGGCCATTGTTTCGGCCATCAGCGCGGCGGTTTTGCCGTTTTCGGTTTGCGCTTCGGCTCCGCCTATCTCTTCGATGGCGGCTTGCGCGCGCAACTCGCCGCCGATGGTAAGCGGGCGCAGGGCGGCGCGCTTGGCCACCTTATCCGTGCCAGGCACGGGCAGCCCCCATGCCAAATCAAAATCGTATTTCATGCCGCGTTACTCCGTGATTTTGTGCAGCGCCACCATCTCGATGTCGATGCGCGCTTCGTTATCAACCTCATACTGCTCGCTGGTCTCGACGGTAAAGCAGTCGATATACGATGTACGGCGCTCCTCTTTGTTGATGGGGTAGATGGTAATCTTGGCTTTGGTGATGTTATCCCAATCAATTTCTGTGCCGTCGATGGGGATGGCGGCGGTAACGCTCAGTTTGTGTTCGGTTACGCCATCGGCATAGCCTTTCACGCGCCCTTGGCGGTTCATGGTTTTAACGGGTTTGCGGCCTGTGGTGGTTTGCGGCTTGATGCTCACAATCTCAACGTCTTGGCCGTTAACCTCCATAATCACCGCGCCGACATAGGTTGCGTCGCTCATTTTGCTTTCCTTTTTTGGGTTTTCAGACGGCCTTTAAAGGTGTTTTAAGGCCGTCTGAAACGGGTTTAAAGATACAGGTCGATGCGGGCGGCAAACACGTGCAGGCCGTTAACCACATCTACCGGGATAACCACATTCAGGCGGTTGGGGTCGTTGGGGTCGCGCTCCACAATCAAGAGATGCGCATTGGCCATCACGCTCTCGATGATTTCGGCTTCTTCCAGTTTGAGCAGCACGTCGAGGATTTCCGAGCGCACTTTTTTCGGCGTGCGTTCGTGCAGTTTTTCGCGCGGGAAGCGCAGGGCAACACGCTGGTCTACCGCATCGCGCACATAATCCAGCGTGCGGATGGTGGTAATGTCGAGCAGGGCGGGGTCGTCGGTGCCGGTGGCGTTTTTGGTGTATGTGGACACCGCACGCAGAATCTGCACCTTGTTGTTAACCACGGTCAGCGGGGTGATGCCGTTGTAAAGGGCGTTGTTAAGCTCGGCGTAAACCGGCCAATCGGCATCCGATGTGATGCCCAAGCCCTTAACCTCAAGCGTGTTCAGGGGCTTGGCCGGGTCTTCCTCGAATGCCAACACCGCCGCATAACCTGCGGCAATAATGGCGCTGCCCTCAACGGCGCGCTTATACCACGGCACGCTGATGCGGCCGTCGTTGAGTTTGCCTGCAAACGTAGTGGCGGCTGCCAATGTGCCGCGCTGGCCGATAACGCCGATGGCGCCGCGTTTTTCGATGGCATTGGATACTGCGGTCAGATGGGCGCTCAGGCGCTTGGCGTTGGCATCGTCGCCAAACGCGCTGCACACGATGTGGTAGCGTTTGCCCGCCACCGCGTTGAGCGCGGCGGAAATATCGGCGTTGCCCTCGCCGCCGGAAAACGGGGTAACGCTCACTTTTAAGCCCGTGGCCGTGGTTGACGCGCTCAATGCCAGCTCGTTGCCGATCTCGCCCTTGCATTTGGCCGTCAGGCTTACCGCCGCCGCCGAACCTGCCGCCGCCGGGCTGTCCGCCGTGCCCAGCAGGGTACGTAAACGGCCGGCCACGGTGTCGGGGGTATCATCGGCATTAACCGATGTGGCATAAGCCACGCCGCCCAACACCACGGTGGCGGTGCCGGCTGTGGCCGGCAGGCCGGAAACGGTAACGCCGGCAGTAGCGGCCTGCGCGCCGTCGGCGGCATCGGCCACGCCGATTACGGTCAAATCCAAATATTGGTTATTGGTAAACGCTTGGCGCACGCACAAATGCGCCCACGAGCCGGCGCCGAACAAATCGGCCGCCTGCACATCGCTAAACAGGTTAACCGGCACATTGGGCGTTTGGCTGCCCGCCGCCGTCATCAGCGCAATCAGCACCATTTTCTGCGGGTTTTGCGGCAGGCCGCTAACCGCGGTTTTGGTGTTAAATTCGATGTATCGCCCGGGCACGCGGATGCTGCCGGGAATGGTGTCAAAATCCACTTTCATTACTTGCTGCCTTTCTTGGTGGCGGGTTCAGGGTCAACGGCTGCCAGCAGGTCGCCGTCGGCCAGCAGGCGGCGGTAATACAGCGTGTCGGGCACGCTCACAGGCTCTTGGCCGATATAGTCGTGCGCACGGCCCTCTTTGGGCACACGCAGGCCGTCGGCGGCCACTACTTTGATTTTGTCCATGATTAATCCTTTTTAAGGTTGATATCGGCGCCCACCTCCGCGCCGGTTGCGGGGTCGTAAATCTTGCCGGTAATGCCCTGCAAATCAGGCCACGGCTCGGATAGGCTGCCCTGGTATTTGGCAAAAATATAATCGGGGCTGGCCGGGTCGTCGGTATGCTCCGGGTAGCGGCCGTTCTCCAACCCGACGCCGCTAAAGCAGATGCTGTACTCGATTGCATATATGCCCACCGCAGCCTGCTGCACCAAAACATGATTGGCAATCGCACGCACCGCTTTGGGAACCAACCCGCGGCTGTCGGCAAACCCCAGCCGCTGGCCGTCCAGCAGGCGGCGGATGGCGCGGATTAAATCGTTGCTGCCGATTTCGCGGGCGTCGATGCCGCCCTGCCGTTGCGCCGCCTCGCTGCGCAGGTTGCGGGTGGCGGCCATTACCACAAACTCGGCGGTGTCCTGATAACGCGCGCCCCTCAAACCCGCCGGCGAGCCTACCGTTTCGATTTTGCTTCCGCCATACGTTACCCAAACCGCGGGCAGGGTGTGGATTTGCCCGGCCAAATCGTCGGCCTCGCCGTTGTAGCTCTTAACGGTGCGCACCATGCGCCCCAAACCGTTTTTCAGACGGCCTGTAATCGCCTGCTCAATATCAGTTATCACGTCCAAACACCTTGTTTTTGGCATTGGCAAAAATAACGCCGTTATCCGCCGCCGCGATTTCGCCGCCCGTGCCGTCCACTCCCAACTGCACATCGCCTTTGGCAATGGCGCGCAACAAGTCGAGCACGTCGATTTTGTAGCGGTTTCTGATTTCTTCGGTTATCAGCACGCCCGAGGCGGCAGTAAGGCGGTAACGGGCGATGTCGCAGCACAACCGCACCAAAATCGGCGGCGTATCGGCAAAAGGTCGGCTGAAACGGCCGAGATAGGCGTCGATTTCCGCCGTTGCGTCCTCCAAGGCCACCCGCGCCACATCGTCGTCAATCTCGCCGTCTTGGTTGCGGTCGGTGATTTGGATTACCTCCAAATCGCCAAACCTCGCCACCATATCGCCGACGGTTGCATAAGCCATTACTCTGCCTCTTTGCGCTCAAGTGCCGGCTCGTCGGTGATGCGCGCCCAAGCGGTTTCGCCCACTTCAGCGCGTTTTACGGTTTGCCATTGGTCGTTAAACAACACACCGCCGCGCCACAGCTCCTTGCCTTTGGCTGCGCGCACCAGCAGCGCCTCGCGGCTGTCGGCCTTTTTATCGGCTTTGCCCGTTTGGCCGCGCAGCGCGTGCAATTCGCGCGCCAAGGCTTCTTTTTCGTTTTCGGTTGCGGCCAGCTTGGCGGTCAGTTCGTCGATTTCGGCGCGGGCGGCGGCCAATTCGGCCTGCACATCCGCCGCCTGCTCATGCGCGGGCGTCTGCTCTTCGGGCTTGCTGCCCGGCGCGGGTGTTTGGGCTTCGGTGGATTTGGTGTTTTTTGCCATATTGGTCTCCCGTTTTCAGACGGCCTTTAATCTGCTTTTAAGGCCGTCTGAAAACCGTTAAAGGTTACAGATGCACCGACACGTGCAGTTTCAGTCGGCCCTTAAAGGTGTTGGTGGTGCCGTCGATTTTGTCGGCTTCCAACAGCTCGCGTGCGATGCCCTCCAGCTCGGGCGGCACCACCAGCAGGCTGGGTTTGACGTCGAGCTTGTAGCCGCCGTTTGCCTCGATGCGCTGCATCTTGACGATGATTTTTTCCAAGTTGGCTTTGGTCAGCGCGGTTTTTTCGGCCAGGTGGGCGAGTTGCCACAAACCAAAGCCGGCGGCGCAGCGGCGGCGCGAGCCGTAAAGGTAAACGTCTTCCATAAATACTTTGTCCGATTTGGCCGGGTCAAACTTGGCCTCAAATTCGGGTTCTGTGCGGCTCTGGAACACCAGCGGCTTCAGCGTTTTGGTGTCATCAATAACATACCAGCTGGGCACGCCCTCATCGGTGCCGGTGGTAATGTTGACGGTGGGCGTGTTGCTGCCGGTGCCGTCGGTTTTGCTGTTTACGGGGTGGTCGGTGTCAAAAAAGTATTGGCCGTCGTAGCAGGTGGTGGTTTTGCCTTGTTTCAACAGGCTCCACACCAAATCATCGGGCAGCGCGGCGGCGGATTCGCCCATCGCAGCCATCATCGGGCGGTACATGCCAACCTGATCGTCTTCGATGTCGGTGCGCTCCACGCCTACGGTGGCCTCAAACTTTTTATTGGCCAGGCTCATGGCCTCTTTTGCCATTTTTTCGATTTGGCGTTGGCCCACCCATTCGCGCATTTTCGGAAACTTGCCGAGCCACGCATAAGTGTTGATGGCGGTGGTCGACGGCACGGTCATGGCAATGGCGGTGTAAGACGGCTTTACAGATTCCAAACCGGTTTGGAATTCTTTGCGGAAAGCTGCCGTGATGGCGGTTAAAATGGCTGATTTATCCATTATTTATCGTCCTTTTCGGTTTTGATTTTGGCAAACTCGGCATGGCTCATGCCGAGCATTTTGGCGGCGGCCGCCTCTTCGGCGGTCAGCGCGGCGATGTTTTCGCCGGCGGGCAGGCCGCCTGTCTGCGTGCCGGCCAGTGCGGCCACCGGCTGCGCGTTGTCGATATAGCCGCTTAAAAACGCAAAGCCGCCGTCTTGTTTGAGCACGCTCTCCGCCCACTCTTTCTGCGCGGGCAGCAGTTTGCCTGCGGCCAGCGCGGCGGTAATCAGCTCGGCGCCCTTATCGGCGGCACGCTCGGCGGTCAGCGCGGCAAGCTGGCTTTGCAGCTGCTGCACCAGCTCAACGGGGGCGTATTGCGTAGGATCGGGTTTGCCTTGTGGGCAGGCGGAAAGGGCGGCGATTTTGCCGTCCTTTTCGGCCAACTCTTTATAGATGTCGGCCGACAAGGCAACGTTTTGCGGCTTGGCCTGCAACAGCGCGGTCAGCGCCGCAGTCAGCTCTTCTTCGGTCGCCTGCGGCAGGCCGAACAGTTGTTGCAACAACTCTTTCATCGGGTTTTGCTCCGTTTGGGATTTAAAAAACTGTGCCGACGCTGCCGCCAACACCTCATCCATGCCGTCGAGTGCCGGGTAATTGGTCAGCGCGGCATGGTAGATTTTGCGCACATAGCCTTTGGTGTCGTAGCCAAACACCGCCGAGATATAACGGTATTCTTTGGCGGCGATGGCTGCTGCCGCCTTATCCGTCCACTCCACGTCGGCAAACAAACCCTTGGGCGTAAAATCCAGACATCTCATCCAGCCTGCGGCGGGCGCGGGCTGGCCGTTTTTTTCCTTGTGCAGGGTCTGGTGCTCATAGTCGACCACCAGCTGGTTGCGCGATGCATTGGCCAGCTCGACCAAATCACGGCCGTTTTCCTCTGTGAGATACCACGCGGGGGCGTCAAACGGGCGGCCGTCAACCGCCCGAAACTCGCCGTAGGGCAAAAGTTGGATGCGGCCGTCTTTCGGGGCCACCTCAAAACTGCATGCGGCAAGGGTTAATTTGTCTTTAGGCATATTGCAATCCTTTCGATGTTGCCATTTTCCGGCTTTTTTCACACCATAAAGAGCGGACACGCTTCAAACCCGCCACCGACATCTATCTGATATAATCAAATCCGTTTCAGAGCCTTTTTAAATTCGCCTAGAATTGCGTTTAAATCTTCCGATGGGGGTTTGCCTTACAGCCATAAAAAACGCGCTAAAAAGCGCGTTTTTAAGGCCGTCTGAAAATCAGCCGATAAGATTGGCGAAATAATCCTGCACATCATCCATTAAAGCCTGCTTGTCGTCGTTGCTCAAAACCAAAAATTCACGCTGCGGAATGCGCACCTTGCGGCCACGTCCCGCCATGCCGCCGAAATTGTGAATCGCAGCATAAACCAGATTGGTGCCGACCAGCGCGGTATCGTTGTCGGAAAAGGTGCTGAAGCTGTTGCGCAGCGCACCGGTATCATTCAGCGGCTTGCCGTTGCGGTATTTCAGCCCCAACCATTTCGGCCGGCCGCCCGCGCGGAAATTATCACGCACGCCTTTGTGCATGGTTTCCGATAAGCGGCGCATAAGCAGATAGCGGTTTTCCACGCCACTGCCCAAGCGTTCGAGTTGGTTTTGCACCACAAACAGGTTGTCGATTTGGACTTCAATCATGCTATAATCATCTCCAAGGAAACTAGAAAAGCGATGAATCTCCCTATCGCGGCCTACCCGAAAGGGTGTGCGAGAGCGTGTGCGAGAGCGTGTGCAGGTGTGGGGAGCCCTGCCTAGTTTCCTTTTTTCTTCAGCTTTTTCTTAAATTCTTCAGTTTTCATATCCCTGAAAGAATCTAAAAATATCTCCTGCTTACTCTCAAGATATTTAAAGGCGATTAAATAAAGTCTCCCATCCATTTCTCCAACCAGCTCATAACTGTTTTTCCCTCTGCTGTTGTCGGCGTATAAATAAATAGGGTTTGCTATCAACTCTGGTAACAAGGCATATTTCTCAACGGTAAAACCTTGTCCCTCTCGACTATCCACCTGCTTAACCAGCGTATCGTCCGACAACCACACCGTTGCCCGTTTCAAACCTGTCTGCTGTTGTACTTGCTTACTTAACACACCTGCTGCAAATTTCACCTGCCGTGACAGCTTGTTGCGGATGTCGATTTTCTCTGAATTACTCAGTTTGCCATCAATT
The DNA here is from genome assembly GCF_014297595.2 of Neisseria musculi. Classification (NCBI taxonomy): domain Bacteria; kingdom Pseudomonadati; phylum Pseudomonadota; class Betaproteobacteria; order Neisseriales; family Neisseriaceae; genus Neisseria; species Neisseria musculi. The sequence goes on from NZ_CP060414.2 coordinate 1,155,280, forward strand.
TTCAGACGGCCTTTCACTTCGTAAAACTCTTCTGAAAGCTGTTTAAACACCGCTTTAAATTCCGCACCATTCATTTCCGCTTTGGCAAATTCATGCGCGAGACCACGGTCGTATTGGTCTAAATTCGGCCGGTAATTCATGCGGCCGGCGTTGTAGCCGAAACCACGGTCGGTGGTGTGCAGGCTGCCATCGGGTGCTTTAAAGGCAATCGTCGGGTAGCTGTCGCCTTTTTTGTTGTAAACCTTATGGGTTTCCACCAAATTATGTTCACCCGATTGGCTCAACACTTTACCTTCACGCCTCATATCGCGCTCACTCAGCGCAATCACCGAGCAGCGGCAGTTATATCCGTTGGGCGGATAAAACGTTGTCCAAAACGGGTCGTCATAGCGGTACACCAACCCGTCCATAGCAGAGTGGGCGGGGCGGGTGCGGTGGTCGCCCACCGCGTCATACATCCAATAAGGCCGGTTGTCGATATTATCCATATAACCCTGATACTGCCCGGCGCTATAAGCCGACTGCATATTGGTGCGGTAGATAGTATCCAAGCGTCGCGGCGCACCGAACACCTCGCCCGTTTTAGGGTCGATGATGTCGTGGCCGTTGTGTCCGTTGGGGTGCAGCCAGCCCTTGTTTTGCAGGTGCTGCAAAATGTCTTTGTGCCAATCGGCATACGATTGGCCGTCTGAAACCGCTTTAACCATGCTTTGCTTAATGTCATTGAGCATATCCAAGTCGGTCATGCGCGCAATGGTGTATACCTTGGCAATTTCCGAATCGGTCAGATTGCGGTAATTTTCCGCCGTGACCTGCTTGGTTTTCAGCCACTCAATCGCTTTTTCCGGCGGCAAGCCGAGGGCAAAGTTAATTTTCGGCATTGGCCTGCCCCAATAAATCACTCAAAAACAAAGCATTTTGCATATAGCCTTGCAAGGTGCAGTTGTCGAGCTGCGGATAGAGCGCCGTCAGCGCCGCGTCGGCCTCCTCGTAGCTTTCGCACGCCGCCAATGCCGCCACCGCCTGTTTGATAATCGGGTTGAGTTGCGCATTAAAGTCCGGTACCTCCAGCGCCTCGTCGATGGCGGCATCTAGCGCCCGTTGCTCTTTACCAACCGCAGCCGCGGCAGGCAGGCGGGCGGACAACGCCGCCAAAGCAGCCTGATTAACGGGATTGGTTTCCCCAGGGCGCGCCAGCACCCGCTCGCCCTCGGCAGGCTCGGGAATAACCAGCTTATCACGCACCCAGCTCTCGGGGATTTGCACGCCCACATCAACCAGTTTGGGTATCGCGTCGGCAAAGATTTTGATGTCCTCAGATTCGCGGGTATCAAACTCAAACTTAGGTGCACGCGCGGGGTCGGTGTTGGGGTAGTTGATTTGCAGCCAGGGCAGGATAATCTGACGCGTGATGGTTTGCGCCACCTGCTTGGCGTCGGACACCAGCAAATCGCGCCGTACCTCGTTGTGCACGGTGCCCAGCGCATTGGTGCTGCTTTTGCCGTCCGCCCCGCTGGTAAGCGTCTGCCCCAAAATCAGGCGCGCCGCCGATTTTTCGCACCAGTCGGCCATCTGCAAAAACGGGTTGCTGGTGGCGGTGGTGCCCGATGCCGCTTGGTGCAGTTCGATTTCCATTCCCTCCGGCATAATGCCGGCGGCGTTGTGGCCGATTTCCGCCACCGCCCTCAGCAGCGTGCGTTTTTCATTTTCCGTCGCCCCTGCGCCGTATTTACCGATACGGATCGGCATACCGTATAGCTCCAAAAACTCGGCAAAGTCATGCACGGCATAATGCTTAAACATATACAGCCATGCCAGCGTGCGGAATAAGCCGTTACGCGCCTGCTGCACGCTGCGCGATTTATGGCTGTGCACCACCCAGCCCAACGGCCACAGCGGATCGCCCATCGGGTTGTTTGGTGTTTTGATGAGCAGTTGGTCGTTTTTATTCCACTTAAACCAGCTTTGCGGGCGGTGGGTAAATGCAGTCGGATAATACAGGCCGTCTGAAAGCGTCCAGCCTATTTCGAGCGCGGCAAACCCGTGGCCCACGGCGTCCATCAGGTCGATAACCAAATCCTCAAACTGCGCCAACCCGTCCACCAACTCAAACGCAGCCTGCGCCTGCGCCTCTTCTTTGGGGGTGGCGTTGCGCGGCGGGGTTACGCGCCAATCCAAAGTAAGCAGCGCGCGCTTGCGCGTGCCCATATTGGCGCCGATGTCGCTGTCGCGCTCCTCAATGTCGGCAAACAGCTCGTGCTGCGCGGTAATGTCGCCCGTTTCAGCATCCTCAAACAACCCGCGCATTTTGGCCGGCGTAATAAAGTTAGACGGATGGTCGGCAATCACCCGCCCTGCGGCGGTGATTTGCGCCAAGTCGGTTTGCAAGCCATCAACAGGCTTTTGCACTTTTTGATTTTTGTCTTTTTTTGCCATTATCTAGCCCATTTGCTTTTGATGTCGTCATCGTCAAAATCGCCGTCGGCGGTGCTTTGCCACTCAATCGGCGCGGAGTTGGCCAACGCGCCCGCCCACAGCATCTGCACCGCATCGGGGCCGTCGTCATGGTCGGCCAGCGGAAAATGCCTAAATTGCTGCTCAAGCGTGGCTTGCCCCGCATGCAGCAAAATCAGCCCGTTGGCCATGTGCGGCTGTAAGGTCTCAATGCGCAGCAGCTTGTCGGTAATCGGCTTCACCGCACGCGCCGGCACAGGCACACCACGCGCCGCGCTGCGCTTAACCAGCTCATCTTTCAAAAATTCCTGAAACTGCACCGTCTCGATAAACCACATCTTGCAGCGGTATTTTTGGTGCAGGCGGATCACATCCTCGATAATCAGATCGGGCAGGCGTTTTTTGATTTGCGCCTCCACGATATAGAGCTTGCCGGTGCCGCGGTGGTAGCCGCCGACAATAATCGCACTCGGGTCGCGGCTTGCACCGGCCTTGCCCAACGACGGGTCGAGTGCGCCGAAGTAAATTAAATCGCCCGGCAACTCCGTCCAGTATTTGAGTGCAGACGCAAACGGTGCCGCATCGCCGCTGACCGGGTCGTTTTGATACTCCGAGTCAAACGTGGCATGGCCGTCGCGGGCGCGGATTTTCATCAGATCGACCACCCTGCGCGCCGCCCAGCTCGTTACCGCACCGGCATCCATTTCCGTTTGGTTGGCCTGATAAAACGCATCGGCCATTGCCGCACCGGCTTTACCGTTGTTGCGCAGGATGGCTTCCCACTCGTCCCACAAGTCCATGCGGTCGGGCCAGCTCAACATCGCCTTAAACTTGATGCTGCGCCAAAACGGGTTATCCAACGTGCGGTTGAGCACACTGTCGTAATGTAGGATCGTGCCGATATACACCACATCGTATTTTTGGCCGACACCGCCCAAAGGCAGCACGGTTTTGGTCAGCCACGCATTGAGCTTGTCGCGCTGCTCGGGATTTCTCACTTGTTCGTCGTTTTCAATATCATCCAGCACGGTCAGGTCGGGGCGGTAAGGGCCGTGGCGCAAACCGCGCAGCTTTTTGCCGCTACCGGCCACTTGCACTTTAATATCATTGGCCGTCACAATCGCACCGGCCTGCCACACGCGGCCTTGGCTGCAGGCTTCGGTAAAGTCGGTTTTTAGGCGGGGGTTAAACTCCAGCTCCGCCTTGATGGCCTCAAGCATCGGGTAGGCTTGGTCGATGCTATCCATCACGATCACGCAATAATGCTTTTGCGCGGTAATAATGCAATACAAAGTAAACAGCTGCGTCACCAGCGTCGATTTGGCTTCGCCGCGCGGCGCGGCAATCGCTTCATGGCGGCCTTGCGCGTCTTGCAGCACTTCGGGCAGGCGGGTAAACAGGTATTCGTGCAGTTGTGATTTACTGGCCGACCGCACATAGTGTGGGAAATAAGTATTCACGAAATACTCATAGCCGCCCACAGGGTCGAGCACCTTGGCACGGCGCGCGGCCACCGCTTTCGGCGAAGCGTCGAAGCCTTCCACTTCGGCTTCGATGACTTGGCGCAGGTTCGCCGCCAAGCTCGCCAGCGATTTCAGAAATTCTTTTGTTTTCATGCGCGGTTTTCCCAAAGTTTCAGTAGAGCCTGATAATCCTGCCACGCGGCATAATCCGCAGCGGCGGCGGCTTTTTCGATTTGACTTTTACACCAGTCAATCGGGTTCATTTTTCAGACGGCCTATCCAAATTTCTTTTCAACTTCTGCACCAAACGGTTCCAAAACTTCCACAAATGCGCCCAAATGCTTAGTGTGTTTTTCTTGAACGAATACCATCAGCATTTCGATTAACTCCAACGCCGTTGCCAGCTTAGATGTCTCAGGCATCACGCGCGCGTTGGCGGCGACGGTTTTCGTAAACGCATCGGCCAGACTGGCCAGCAGCTTAGCGCGCTCCGACGGCGTTAAGTCTTCCACGCTTGAATCCTGCAGCATGGTCATGGTGCTGTTGTACTGCACCATGAATCCTGCCAACATCGCGCGGCTCAAATCTTCGATGCCGCCGCCTGCCAGCGTATAGGCGGCGCGCAGTTTGTCCCAATCGTCGCCTTTTTCCTTGTCGGCACGTTTCCATGCGCGCGCGGTGGCTTGCGGGATTTCGCACATCAAAGCCGCCGTTTCCAGCGTTTGCGCGCCGGAAACATAAAGCTGGCGCAAGCGTTCGCGTTTTTCCTGCGGATGCGCCATATCACAACCCCATCTTGGCTTTAATCAGCTGCCAGCCCAACGACACAATGCTGCCGCCCACCGCACCGGACACGCCGCCCACCACGGCGGCGGTGCGCTTGGTGTCCTTGTGGATTTCGGCGATTTCGGCTTTCATGGCCTGTTGGTTTTGCAGGGTTTGGTCGGTCTTGGCTTCGATGCGCGCCAAAGCCGATAGAATCGGGTCTCGGTTTTCCATGGTGTGTTCTCTATTTGTCGGCCTTGCGGTCGAGCTTGTCGTTGAGTTTGTCGAGCTTGGTTTCCAAACGGGCAAGGCCGTCTGAAACTGTTTTCAGGTCGGCGACGGCCTCGGCTTTGGTGCGGTAGTTGATTTCCACGCGGTGCAGTTGTTCGCGCAGCTCGTCGGCGCGGCGGTCGGCTTCTTTCAGACGGCCTGAAATGCCGTTAACCCAAAACCAACCCGCCGCCGTAGCCAAGCCCCACAGGGTTTTAAAGGCAAACTCAAAATCAATGGTGGTCATTGCGGCACATCTCCAAGCACAATGTAGCAGGCGTAGCCGTCCGGTCGGATACTGGCCACCTCGATGCCATCACGCCACGGATACACCTCATAAACGGCGGCGATGGTTTGCCACACGGCGCGGCGCTGCACGTCAAAATCGCAGTCGTCCCACTCCACGCAAAAGGTCACACGGAATTGGCTGTCCATGCGGGCGCGGTAGGTAAAGCCGCCCTTATCCAGCAAGCGCGACACGTTCAGCACAAATCCCTCCTGCTCGCGCGCGCGGCCTAAACCCAGCTCGGTATCGGCATGACGGCAGGCCAAGACGCGCTGCACCAATTCGCGGTAGGTGGTCATGGTGCCACCTCCGAACTGTCAACTTTAAGTTGATGGTTCGCCCAATCGCGCCAGCCTTGGTTTTGCACTTCCAGCTTTTGCACATACGCGCCAAACTTGACCGCATGGCGCAGCAGGGCTTCGGGTTTGCCCGATTCAGGCGGCTCAGGTCGTAACGGCGTGTCCAGCAGCGCGGCAGGCACGGGCGGCATCACCGGCTTTTCGGCCGTCTTAATCGGCGTAGCCGAGGGCTTGGCGGTAGAGACGCAGGCTGTCAGCACCCAGGCCGTCAACACAACGGCCGCCGTTTGCGCTTTTGTCTTTTTCGATAACATGATGGATTTCTTTCTCAATGGCCGCCGCGCGGCGGTCGAGTTCGCGGTTGGCTTGCGCCAGCTTCGCGCTTTCCGATTGGGCAAAGTCCTGCCATTTTTTCTGTTCGGCCAAGGCTTTTTCGAGTTCGGCAGCATAGGCTTGTTCGGCTTTCAGACGGCCTTCGGCGGCTTCGGCCTTGATTTGCTCAATCACCGCCTGTTGACGCTTAAAGGCCGTCTGAAAACCGCCGTACCACACGCCGCCCAGCAATGCGGCTGCGGCCAAAGCCGCCACGCCGTATTTAATCAGTTTGACTTGCAGCATTTTCAGCCTCCTGCCGTTTGACCGACACAAACGAACGGGCGACGGCATAGCCGCCGACGATGCCCAAGTAAATCGCCCAGATTTCAGACGGCGCATCGGGCGCGACGACAAACTTATACGTCGCCGCAGCACACGCCACGTTTGCCCACAGTTTTGAGTGCGATACCTTGCCTGTTGCGGGGTTTTTGATGATGTCTAACAGTCCCATTTCAAACGGCCTTATAAGGGATAACGGGTTTTAAACACTTCGCGCACCTCAAACAGACGATTGCCGATTTCAAAATGGCCGGTGCGGTCAATTCTTTTCAAGATGTTTTTACACAACATCGCAAATACGACAGCAGCAAAAAACCAACCCATCACGAGAGATGACAGCACACAAATCAATATCGTTTGCACATCCATTTTTTAACCCTTGTTTTTACGTTTACGCGCCGCACGCTTGGCCGCGGCCACGCTCGAAAAGCGGTGCGGCTGCTTATTTCGGCCTTTGCCAGTGTGGCGCAAATAACTCGGCGTATCCAATACCTGTAAGGCTTTTACATCGCTTTCAGACGGCTTTTTACCCAATGCCCATGCCAACGCCGCCAGCGCATATTGCTTAATCTTGCCAAACATCAGCCCAGCTCCTTCGCAATCGCATTGGCGACGGCGCGGCAAATCAACCATTTACGTTGTTTGAACAAGGCCAAATCCGCATCGTTTGAGATAAAAAAAGGCTCAAACACAATGCCGCCGTGTTGCGCGTAGGCCAAGCGGCTGTGCTGGCCGGCGTTATCCGGCTTATAGCCTTTGTCGCCGCGCATCTTCCAGCCGGTTGCTTCTGCCACCGCTTGGCTCAATAGCTGACACCAGCGTTTGTTTTTCGCTGTGCTCAAGGCTTCAATGCCCGTAGCCGTTTTATTCGCCGCCGCGTTGCAATGAAACTCAATCGCCACCGCCGAGCCGCGAATCAAAGTCAAGGCCTTGGATAAAGGCAAATTGCCCTTGCCCTCGCCATCGGTGCGCACCGTCAAGCCGTAGTCGTTACGCAAAATAGATGCCGTGATATTGCGCATATCCTGCGCCAAATCCGCCTCGCGGTCGCTGCCGTTGACCGCGCCCGGGTCGGTGTTGCTGTGGCCTGCGGTCAACACAATAATTTTGCTCATAAAAGCCCTTTCATAATCGTTTTAAGCGGTTTTTAAACCCATTTTTGCGAGCCTTTATGCTATCCGCCTTTACGCACATACCCGCACGGTATGCCTTTCAAGCCCTTAAGGCCGTCTGAAACAAGCGGATTAGGCAAAAAAAATCCGCCCGAAGGCGGATGAAAGAGGAGAATAAAACAGCGTTAAAACAGGGTATTTTGCTGCGATACCGGCTCGCATCCCGAGCGCATAATCGTGTAGCCCGTGCGCTCGGAAATGCCGTATTTCGGGCACAGTTCCGTCATCGCCATCAGGCCGCTTTTTCCCTCGACTTCGGTCAGATTTAAAAATTCGTTTCTAAACCGCTCGTTGCGCAGCTCGCGCAGAGCGTTTTCGCAGCGCGGCACATACAGCTCCTCGCCTCCATACACGCGCAACAGCTCGTATGTTTTCGCCTCGCCAATCGCCGAAAACAGCATATGCAGGCGCGGCGTATCTTCTTTGCCCTTGCCAAACTTAAACCGCGCGCCGCCGATGGCTTTTACCAGCTGTTCGGCGGCCTGTAATCCGATAACCTCGACAATATCCTGCATGGTTTCGGGCAGCAGGTGTCGCACCTTCTTAAGCTCCATTGCCTTCCCCTTTTAGTTTTTGCTGTTTTTTTGTCAACGCCGCAATCACGCCGCGCATATGCTCGTCGGTAAGCCATTCCACCCGCGCCACCCCATACATGCGCTTGGCCAAAGCATGCGCATAATTCCAGTGCAGTGTCATCGATGCCAGCAAGGCTTCGATTTTGCGCATCATCGGGTCGGCCGAGCTGCGGCGGCGCGGGCGCGCGCCGTGGCTTTTCGCAAGCGGCACAAAGCCCATACGCGTCATCTCTTCCGCCACTTTTTCCAAATCCTTCACGCCCATTTTTGCGCAAGAATCCTTTCCCGTTACCCGCTCCAGCATGGCGCGGTAAGCATCGTCGGCCATATCAAGCTCCTTTTGCGCAATCTTGATTTTGGCAATCAGGCTGCGGCGCAGCTTTTGCACATCGTTCACGGTCAAATCCTTAAAACACAATATGTTGTGTATTTTATGTTATTTTTACCGAAAAATCTACTATATATTGATTTAAGTGGCTGTTTTTTTGTGAAAGGTTGGAATGCAAAAAAGCCGTCTGAAACAGACGGCTCCGATTACTGTATAAGAAAGTTGAGGTTTAAGAAAAGCTGATATTCAAACGCTTGCCGAGTTTTCCGGCTGCTTTTTCCAAAAAATCGATTTTCGTATTGTGGCGCAAATCAAGCAGGCGGTCAATCTGCGGCATATGTACATCCAAGCGGCGTGCCATTTCCGCTTTTTTCACGTTTTGGCGCAACATTTCATTCAGCAGCAGCACCTTTGCCGTTTCCAGCGCAGGCAGTTCTACTGTTTGAGAACCATCGTTTTCAGACGGCAGCGGAATTTCACGGCGGTCTTCAAAATAGCCTTCCAAAGCACAAATCAGGCCGTCAACAGCTTCGATTTTGGCTGATTCTTCGTCTTCGCCCACTGCCACCGCCTCGGGAATATCGGGAAACGTTACCAACAGCGTGCCGTTGTCGTCGGGGGTCAAAATATAGCGATAAGCCAACATGTCATTACCTTTTGTGAATGATGGATTTGATGATTAACAAGCCCTTTCGGGCTTGCCTTGTTATTTGAGACCTAAGTCTTTTTTGATTTTCAAAACCAATCCCGTACCGATTTCTTTACTGCCGTGGTTCGGGAAAACCGATGTTTTATTACCTAATCTGATGAGTTGGTGGCTGCCGCGTTTCTGCGTGGTAAACTCTACACCCTGAGAGAGCAGCCATTTTCGGAACTCGCTGTATTTCACTCAACCTCCTTTCTTATACAGTAAAGATATAATACAACAAATTTGTTGTGTTGTCAATAAAATTAAACATTTTTGTTGTGTTTTGTGGAATCAAAAAGGCCGTCTGAAACAGCGTTGATACTGTTTTCAGACGGCCTTTATTCTTGGGTTTAAAGACTTTGCCGGGTTCCGGCCCAACCTTGCTATTTTTTTACAGCTTCGCGGATTTTATCCTTAACCCATTGGGAAAAATCGATTTTATTTGCATATTCGAGCAAATCTTTTTCGGTTTCATTGTTGAAGGATACGTTTTTGATTGTCCGCTTGGCCGCTGCCCGTTTTCGATATTCGGCCAGCTTTTCATCAACCATAGGTACTCCTTGATTTTTAAAACGGTTGGCGGTATAGTTTGAGAAAGTTTGGAGGAAGGGGCAGCGGTGTTCTGCCGCCCCTTTTTACTGCAAGTGATTTACATTAGTAAGCTTTTGCCGAGATTACCAACAAAATCACTAAGATTAGGATTTTAACCACATTCATCACCTCCTTTCTTTTTCGATTCCCGCCGCCTCCAACGGCGGGTTTCTTATTTCCTAATCCATGAAACGAATTATATTGTGTATAGACATAATAGTCAAGCATTTCCCCTAAAAAACACGCAAAAAGGCCGTCTGAAACCCCGATAAATCAAGGTTTCAGACGGCCTTTAAATCATCTAAATCATTCTTCCAGCGATTGCGCGTATTCTGACAGGCAGAGCAGCAGGCAGCCCAGTTGTTCGGACTCTTCTGATTTCAGTTCGCCGATTTGCAAGAGAGCCGTGCCTAAAAATGCCAAGCCGTGTGCAATGCTGTTGCGTTTAAGTTCCAGTTGTTCGGTATTCATGGCTTAACCCTCCAAGCTCAAAGACTGTTGCTGTTGCAGAAACGCCCGTTTTTCCTGCCGCGCCTTGCTGCCCAGTCTGCCCGCGCGGGCGAATTTCGGGTCGGGGTTGTAGGCGACAATGCCCAAGCGGTCGAGTTCTTTCAGGTGATGGCGCAAAGCGTCTTTGCTGCTGCCCATCAGGCGGGCTTTCTCGTCCCAGTTCAAACCCATATTGTGATAACGGGCAAGTCTGGCCATCTCGGGGTTGGCTTTCAGATAGGCTTGTTCCAACAGACCGGCACGCGCCATATTGAATTGCAGTGTTTCGCGGTCAACGGCGATAAAACCGTCCGGCTCGGCCAGCTTTTCCTTTGCCCATGCACGGAAGGCTTTGGCGTTGGGCGTGTTGGCGAAGAAGCTCAGCAGGTTGCAGCCGGAATGGGAGAATATGCGGGTTTCGCGCATCTTACCATCAACCGCCATCAATTTGATGGTGGTTGAATCTTTCTCTTGAAATTCATCAAGATGGCGGTTGTAGAGATTGTTCACGCCGTCGCGGGCGCGTTTGTCGGAGAAGCCCAAAGCCAAACCGAGCTGTTCGGCGGTCAGCCATTTACCGCCGTTGTGGTCGATAATGGCAATTTGGGACGGGTTGAATTGTTGGATGGGTGCATTCATGATAGAATGTCCTTTCATTTATGAGAGTAGATGACACGGAAAAGAACGCTCCAACGTTGCTTTTCCACTATTGCCGCCAAGCTCCAACTTGGCGGCAATTTCATTACAGGGTTACTGTGGAATGAATTATAACGTATATACGTTTATTTGCAACCTATTTTTTTAGCCTTTCTCTAATTATCTCCTTAACCCATTGAGAAAAATCAATTTTATTTGCAAACTCCAGCAAATCATGCTCTGTTTCTGTATTAAAAGAAACGTGCTTAAGCATTCGTTTTTTCTCATATTTTTTTCGGGTTTCGGCCAATTTTTCATCAACCATAGGCATACTCCTTGATTTTCAGCACGTTCTATTTTAAGATTGGGACTAGGCGGCGTGCCGGCCGCCTAGCTGGTTAGCCCTAGTAAGCGTTACCGCTTACCGTTAACAGGATAACCAAGATGAGAATTTGAAGGGTGAGCTTCATTTTCTTCTCCCAGTAGAGCCCCGCTTCGGTGGGGCTTTTCCCGTATCGGCCTTGCTGCACCGATGAAATGAATTATAATCGTATATACGCTAAAGGTCAAGCATTTCCCCCAAAAAAACACGCAAAAAGGCCGTCTGAAACCCAAGTTTCAGACGGCCTTTAACCATTGGCAATATCCTTCAGGCCGCCCTATGTTAAACATAGGGCGCACTAATTTCAAAGAGCCTGTTCCGTCGGCTCGATGACAAAATCCTCCATACCGCTCACAATCTTAATCCCCGGCACTTGGCCGTCTGCAAAACGCTCTTTCTGGTTCAAAATCGCGTCTTTGTCGATTTCTTGTTTGGTGCGCACAAATTCGGCAAAGGCGGATTTTTCGGAGAGCCACGCCAACACGGCGGCGACGCCGGTTACTTTGACCGACGGCGGGCGGATACGCCATTTAATCAGGCCGGTAACAAAGTCCACGGTTTTGGTTTTGCCGTTTTCGGTCAGCTCGTCTTTATGCGCTTCGCAGTAGGCGGCCACGCGCTCGGTCAGGCTCATGATTTCGGCACACAGCGGCGCGGCTTTGGCGGCATAGGCTTCTTCGATTTCGGCTTTCTTGTCGCCGGCTTCGGTTTCGAGGCGTTTCACTTCGCGCTGCAAATCGCCGATTTTGCGGATAAACGCGGTTACTTCTGCTTTGTCTTGCGCCGCTTCGATGGCGGGCTGTTTGATTCGGGTGGTTTTAGCCATTTTTACTTGCTCCTAGTTTACATATGGTCTGTCGCAGACCGCTTTAATTACTTTGATTTTGTTGATTACCGCTTGTTTAAAATCGGCTGCATCGGCATTTGCGTTAAGCTCCATACTCATCAGCATCCAACCGACCATAAAGGCTGCCAATTCTGCATTGCTTGATTCGGGGGCGGCGTGAAAGTCGGGGATTTCGACTTTGATTCCGTCGTTTTCCGTTTCTCGGATTTTGATAACGTATTCATTCATTTGATTTTTTCTCCAGTTTATTGACTAACTCGTCTGCTTCGCTCTCACTAAAGCCGCATTCTTCGGCATAGTTGCAAAACACGCTCCAGTTTTCGTCTGCAAAATCGGCCAACAGGCGGTATTCTTTTGCTTCAATCATTTGACCTAATCCTATCCATTCAAAAAATCTTTTTTTTGATATTGCTGGTAATTTTCCAGCTGCTCCTTCGTAAGGTGTTTATGGCGTTTATCAGACATGATTTCTTTCCTTTTCAAGGCGTTTTAAAATTTCGTGGGCAACGGTATTCCCCGGCAAGCCGTGTTTTTGGGCAATCTCTGCAAATTCCGTCATGTAGGTTCGCAAAAATTCGGCAAGGAGTGCTTTTTCAAAATCCTGCAACATGTCAATTTCCTTTTTCACGTTCGCGCTTGGCCAGCTCTTCGACTTTCGCGCGGTTTCTCAAAATCTGTTCGGCAAAGGTTTCGGGCTTTCCCGGCTCGATGATTTTGCCGTTCAATACCGCTTTAATGCCGTCTGAAATCTGTTTTAACGCGGATTTGCCTTTGGCTTTTTCCACTGCCGTCGGGTTGTAGCGGTACTCAATCATCGGCGGTGCGGGCGGCGGTGGCAGCACGTCCAAAAAGTCGCGCGGGCTTGGCCAGCGGTTGGTTTCTGCCGCCAGCACCATAAAGGCCGTCTGAAAGCGTTTTAAATCGCGTTCTTCGTCCCACTCGCGCCCGTGTGCCAACACACGACTCCATGCTTTGGCGGTGGCGGCCACGGTATCGGCGGCAGGCGACCCGGTCAGGCGCAGTGCCAGCAGCATAGTCAGGCCGTCAATCATCGTGTTGTGTAGTTGGGTAGGTAGTTCTTTCATCTTTTCAATCCTTGCAGCTCGGTGGCTGCGGTTAGGGTTTGGCTGGGTTTGGCGGGCGGTGCGTCTCGGTGGGTCGGTTTGCTTATCTGATTCCCTGCTGCGGTGGGCTGGCAAGCCCACCCTACAAGGATTTCATACAGATAACCGTGCGATTTGAGCGGTGTTTTCAGACGACCTGCTTCGCGTGCCGCCAAGACTTCATGCAGGGCATAGAGCCATGCGTCTATCGGTGCGGCATAGGCCGTGCCGTCTCGCTCGATAGTGGCCGTCTGAATCTGCGGCAGCAGCTCTTTGAGCAGTTTGGCGGTGCGTCCCCAAGAGAGCTGGCTCTTCTCGGGGCGGAACAGCCCGATATACCGTATTGCCGCCTTGCCAATGTCGGCATCCAGCTCGAGCAGCATTTTCAGCACTTCGGCAGCCTCGGCATCGCTGATTAAACTGTCCAAGCTGTGTACCGCGCCGCAGTTGGGGCAACGGGTGTTCATGATTCGACCTCGCCCCAATACCAATCAAATTCGCCGAAAAATGTTTCTACCGCCCATTCGTTTTTTTCTTTGTCGGTCATACTGTCCCAATCATCGGGGGCAGAGTATGCAAACAAAACACGGCTATCGCACTCATCACACAACCCCGGACAAGTCATAACAAATTCGATTTTTTTGGCCATCACATTTCCTCCTTAAAAAACGTTATCCAATGCGTCTGCGTTTGGTTTTGCTTATGCTTCATGCTGACGTGTCCGATAAGCGGCTCCACATCTGTCAGAGCCAAAATATCTTTCACAGGGATTTGGTTTTCGTTCCATTTAAAAATCAGCATACCTTCGGGCCGTAACACTCGGAAACACTCGGCAAATCCTTTGCGTAAATCCTCGCGCCAGTCATTGCCCAACACGCCGTATTTCTTTGCGAGCCAAGATTTTTCGCCTGCTTTTTCCAAATGTGGTGGGTCAAAAACCACCACCAGAAACGTGTTGTCAGGGAAAGGTAGATTGGTAAAATCCATAACCGCATCAGGGGAGATTTCCAGCTTTCGTAGGTATTTTCGGTCTTTCAGAAGATGGGTTTCCCGCCGCTTATCACCAAAAACTGCCGACTTATTGGCTTTGTCAAACCACATCATCCGGCTTCCACAACAGGGGTCTAATACTTTGGCATTCATGATTCCTCCCACAATGCAATCGCTCTTTCCAACGTCGCCGCTTCCGCCGACTTCATCATGCCGTCTGGTTTTCTTGCAACTACCACAAAATTACCGCCGTCGCTTTTACTGATTACCATCTCGCCGCGGTCTTCGAACCATTCGATAAGGTCTTTCGCATTCATTTTTAATAATCCTTTTAAGTCAATATCTTGCAATTTTCACAAGACAAAAAATATATAGCCGTATCAACAGCTTGCCGTTTTAATTGTCGTCGTAGCCGTCGCCGATCATCCGTATCAAAGCAATACGCGCCACCAGCTCCAGCAACACGCCAAGACCAATCAATACCGCCAGTCCTATTGCAATCCACATCATTTTTTCCGCTCCTTCTTCAGCAACTCTTCCGTTTCCCGCATCATCCGCGCCTGATATTCTTCCGCCGTTTCCTGCTTTTTCCGCGCCTGTCTTGTCCACGCGCGGCGGCGGTGTTGGCCGTAGGCTTGCCAATCCTGATTGCGTCTATAAAAGCTCATTTGCGCCATCCTTTCTGTATCGCCTTATCCCCAAAGCGGCGTTTGATGTCCGTCACCGCCTGTTTCAATGCCAGCTCACGCACCTTGCGTGTCGGTCGTTTGGCCTGTTTATTCATACACAATGCCCTCCATCTTGCTGTCCGCGCTCATGCTGTCGTATTGCGCTTCCACCTTCATCACTTCCGCCTGCGCCGCCATTTCCGCCGCGCGCTGTAAATCGGGTGTCTCTGCCCAGGCTTCTTCGGTACATGAGTGCAGCAAGACTCCTGCCAACAGCATAACCGTCGCGGTCAGCATCCCGGCCATCATGTGCTTCAAATATGCAATCATTTTTTATTTTCCTTCCGAATCAATGATTTATAAAATTCATTGGGTAAAAAATATATAGCCGTGTCAAGGGCTTAGGCCTATCGGATAATCAGCGAGCTGTACTTTTTCACAATCCCGGCCTGCAATTGGATGCCGTTTTTGTTCGCCGTGCGCACCGCGCCGCGCATCAGTTTACTCATCCGGCGCGTGTTGCCGTTGGCCTGTTTCACGATTTCCGACAGCGTTTCTTCATCGGCTTGCGGCAGGGCGGATTTGGCGATTTCGGCCAATTCTTCATCGGGCAGACTGTCGCCCAGCGGCAGGACTACACTCACACGGCTGTAAAGCTGCACCAGCTCGCCATGCTTGCCGCGCAGATTCGTCACCAGTTTCGGCATACCGCTCAACACCAAGCCGCAACCCGTTTCGTCGTGCAGGCGGCGCAGGATTTCCAAGGCGCGTAATGGCAAGTTTTCTGCTTCATCGACTACAATAAGACGGCCCGAATCGCGCAAACGGTCGGCCACCGCTTCAAACAAATCATTCAGGCTGCCCGTACTCATCAGCTTGCACGCCGTCGCCAGTTTGCGCATCAGCACCAGCGCGGTAAAGCTCGGATTGGCTTCAATCAGCACCGCTGCCGGATTTTGTTCGCAGTAGTGTTTGACTGCTTGGGTTTTGCCCAAACCGGCCTGACCGTAAATCACCGCCACTTCGCCGCCTTCGTGCGCATCACGCATCACTTCCGCAATCCGGCGCGTGGTGCGCGTGGCCACAAACTCAATATGCAGCTCTTCGCGCTTTGGCTTTGCTTTCCTGCACTTCCAAATATGCTTCGATTTTCGGCTCGATGGTCTCGTAATTGCCGCCTTTGTCCGCATAAGTACCGCTCAGGTACATACTTACCGCCGCCGGAGCGCAGCCGATACCGCGCGCCAATTGGGTCTGATTCAGCCCTGATTTGGCTTTAAAATCGGCAAGACGTTGTTGTAATGCTGTGTTGATTTGGTTTTTCATGTTGTTTTCCTTAAGTTTTTTAAAAAATATAGCCGTTTTCCATCCAGTCCCACACCACCCACGCCGTTGCAGCAACCACCGCAGCGCAAGCCCCGATAATCCACGGCCATGTTTTGCGTTTTTTGGCCTTACGGATGTCTTTAATCACGATACCGTCTTGTTCTAATTCATAAAAATCCATTTTTTTACTCCTATTTGTCTGCTTCAAACAAAACAAAATCATCGGTTCCCGTTTTCGGCAATACCGCATATTCCGCTTCGATAACGTCCGGCTTCATACCCATACTGCCCAGCTCGTCCCACGTTGCCGCCTGCTCAAGTGCCGGATTCGCTTCCGCATTGGCCAACCTGATTACGTTTTCCGCGCGTTTGACCTTACCTTTGCGGCGGTTTTCCGCCAGTTGGTCGCGTCGCGCCACCGGCATTGCAGGGCGTTTGTTGCCGTCGAGTTTAGCCTTACATAAAAACTTACCGGCCATGTCATACACCAACACACTCTGAGCATCGTCCAAGTCATAAGCTACACGCACTTCGTCTTTGTGGTACTCGGCCAAATCCACGCTAAAATATTGGTTGTTAAACAAATCCAGCCAGCCGCGCTGCACCTTACGGATTTCCTGCGGTCTGAACAGCGTTTCTTCCTCTTCCGCCGCCAAAAAGTCAGGGGTCAGGCCGTCTGAAATCATGCGTGCATCACGGTATTGTTTCGGCGTATAGTGCGACCCGTCTGCCATTTTCGGCAGCTCGCTGTGGGGGCGGTTGTTGTAATCGTCGATACAGGCCATCACATCAGCGATAAACTGTTTCCAGCTCGGCAGCTTAGCCGCCCATTTCTGCTGTTCAGCCGTCAGCTCTTTGCCCTGTTCCAGCGCGTTAAACGCGCTTTCCAGTTTGCGGTAGGTCAGGTTTTTCGTGCTGCTGTCCATCCCTTCGCCGGTAAACGTGTCGTAATTTCGGGCAATGCGGATTAAATTGTCTTTCCACCAGCGTTCAATGATGCCGCGCCCCTGCGGATTGCCCGGCAAACCCGTCTCATGATGGATACTCAGCCGCGCAGCGATACCCGTAATCTCGTGATCGATGGTCTTGGCCGTTTGGCCGCCGCCGTTATCCGAGTAATACATCAGCGGCACGCCAAAATGCTTGACCCCAATCCGCAGCGCATCACACACCGCCACGCAGCTCTCCGCCAAACTGACCGAAAACCCCATCACCATCCGCGTGCAACCGTCCAAAATCACCGTCACTTCCGGCTTAAACGGCCTACCGTGTACAGGGTGTGCCACCTTCGCCTTAAAGCTGTGGCCGTCGCCGATCCAAACATCGTTCGGCTTCAACGCCCCCCAATCACGCTTCACATAAGGCATCAACGCCTTATATGCCGCGCCGGTTCTGCGGCCCCGTTCCTGCATAATCATCGGCAGTTTCTCCCAAACACGTCGCACTTGGCTCTCAGTTGGCATTTCATTAATCGGCATATGCTTTTCCCACCAATCCGCAAACAACCCATAGCTGTGTGCCAATTTCGGCGCGCTCGGCACATTGTGAAAGCGGATAAAATGCGGCAACCAACGGTATTCCGACAGCGGCACAATCCGGCGCGTCGCCTTCGGAGCCAGAGCCATCAGCCGCTCGTTCGGCGTGGCCGCCTCGCGGTAGGCCAAAGTCCATTCTTTTAAAGAGCGCATGGAGAGCTTCGCTTCGCCACCGCTGCGCGCATTGGCCAAGGGCAGCAGATCCATCAAATGCTTGGGCAATCTGCCTTGTTCCAACTGTTCCAGCACATAAGCCTGCGCATGGCTTATTTTCAAGCCGCCCACGCGGTGCATTTTCAGCACCTCCGCCACAATCGATATCCGCGCATGAGCACATTGCCGCTGTTTTTCCGTTAAGCCGCCAACCACTTCGTCAATCGGCAATCCAAGCTGCGTGTTTTGGCGTTTGCCCGGCAGTTTCGCCGCCTGCACAGGTAGCGTTTCGGCCAGTTTTTCGCTTTCCGCCAGCAGCTCGTCGGCTTTTTTCTGTTGGATGGCGGTTCGGATTTCGGGGGGTAAACTGTCGATTAGGTATTCAAAACCACCTCCGCGACCGGCTCTTTCTCTAAAGTCCCAATTGGACTTTTTAGCAAGTTTTGACAATCCTCTAACAGTACTCGGAATACCTTGTATTTTTAAGTTTTCTAATTCTTTCAGGCTTATGTAGCTCATAACTGCAAAACCTCCTTGAGTTTTGAAATTCTTTCGGACCGATTGTCTTTTATCGCGTAGTAGGGGAAAACTTCTTCTAAGTCTTTTTGAATGACTTTCGCCACTGATTCCGCTATCCGGCGGCTTCCTTTTCCATTTCTGATTACTTCAGAAACAGACTGATTAGTAACGCCTAGAGCAGAAGCAATCATCCTTGCCGACACGTTATGATTTTCTAAAGATTGATAAATTTCATTCGGTTGCATATTCCCTCCTGTGTTAAAATACTTCACTTACATTGCTGGCTTACTTGCTTGCCTTACCTGTTGAATGAATCATATACCAAAGATATTTGGTATAGCAAGTATCTTTGGTTAATATTTTGGTGAAAACTATGGAACGTATTGATTTAGCTTTAAATTTAGTTGAAGAGAGAAGTAGATTAGGTTATTCAAGAAAGAATTTTGCAGAGCAGGCTGGTTGCAGTGCGGAAAGTCTGCGTTTGTACGAAAGCGGGCAAGTGAATATCCCTGCCGATTTTTTACTGGCAGCGGTTCAATTAGGAGTTGACATCCAATTCATATTTACAGGTATTCACTCTGAAAATCTGAATAGAGTCTCAGAAGAAGTTGATAGAAAGATTGAAGAGAATATAGCGAAAACAACCATAGAAAATCAGATAAATGGTAATGTCAGCAATGCTGTTATTGCTTCTTCAGGTTCTGTTGTAAACCAAGTAAATACGCAACAGCATGTAACCAAAACCATAGCAGAAGTGAAACCGGGTATCGAGCATATTACAAACGAGCAGGCGGCAAAATTACAAGCATTAGTAAAGCAAATTGTGGAGTCTGAACAAATCACAAAGACCAATCCCAAAACATTTAGAGCCGTTTGGTCTAGCCTGAATGCTTACTGTAAAGTTCCTAAATACAACTTAATTCCCCTAGAAAATTACGAAAAGGCCGAAACATATTTACGGAAATGGCTGGGTCGCTTAGGGAATACTGCTACATCAAGGAAGAAAGACCCTGATTGGCGTAAAAAGAGGTACGCATATATCAAGCTTAATATCAAACAATTTAACCTTGAAGATTGGCTATCGGACTATCTGATAAAGAATTTTTCAGTTACTAGTCTTACAGCACTTAGTGATGACGATTTGCAAAAAACCTACTCTGCCGTTGCTAGCAAAAAACGTAAAAAATAACAGTCAACTTGGAACTGTTCGATTATTTCCAGTTCCAAGTTAGAAGTTTTGTTTTTTTTTAGAATTTTTCTAATTTATTGGTTTAAAATAAAATTTCCGAACTTGGAACTAATCCATTTGTTCTAAGTTTAGTTCTAAGTTCGGACGGCATTACCGATATAATGAGCAACCCGGTCGACCTATCCGAGTTCGTCTTCGTGCCACGCTACAACATCGCCGCCGCCGCAGGCCACGGTGCATATGTAGATAGCGAGAGTTACGACTACTGTATAGCATTCAGAAAAGATTATATAAATCAGATACTTTCCAGCAATACGGAAGATTTCAGCGTAATTACGGTAAAAGGCAACAGCATGGAAGGAGTCCTAAATCACGGCGACCTGATACTGGTAAACCATGCCCGAACCGAGCCGTCAGACGGCCTGTATGTGATACAGATAGGATCTGACCTGTTCGTCAAGCAAACACAACGCCTGCCCAACAAACGTCTGTTGGTCAAATCCTCCAACACCAGCTATGACCCGTTTGAGATTGACCTTAATGATGTAGATGCCGACATCCGTATTATCGGCAAGGTAGAGTGGCTTGGCCGTACCATCGCTTAATTCAGAGCAGTTTTAAAAATGTCTTAAAACCGTTTTAAATTTGATAATTCCCCGCCAGCTTTTGCTCAAAAAAATGCGCGTTTTTGCTCATTTTTTTGCAAAAGCTGGCGTAAATTTTTTTAGATACAAAAAAACGCCGAAATCCGCGTGTTTATTGGATTTCAGCCTTTTTTTGGTGAGTGTGATTCAAGTGCAAAAACTAACAGTACCCCACATATGCTAAACTGGCCGTCCGTTTTCCAACCCTTTCCCAAAGCACAACACTATGGCAGGAAACACTTTCGGACAACTCTTTACCGTAACCACTTTCGGCGAAAGCCACGGCCCCGCGCTGGGCTGCATCATTGACGGCTGCCCGCCCGGGCTGGCCTTAACCAAACAAAACATCCAAGCCGACCTCGACCGCCGCAAACCCGGCACCAGCCGCCACGTTACCCAGCGGCGCGAGGCCGATGAAGTGGAAATTCTATCGGGCGTGTTTGAAGGCCGCACCACCGGCACCCCCATCGCGCTGCTGATCCGCAACACCGACCAGCGCAGCAAAGACTACGGCAATATCGCCCGCCGGTTCCGCCCCGGCCACGCCGATTACACCTATTGGCACAAATACGGCCTGCGCGACTACCGCGGCGGCGGCCGCTCTTCCGCCCGCGAAACCGCCGCCCGCGTGGCTGCCGGCGCCGTGGCCAAGAAATGGTTGAGCGAAACATTCGGCACCGAAATCGTGTGCTGGGTAACACAAGTCGGCGAAGTGGAAATCGCATTCGAGGGCGAGCAGTTTATCGCGCAAAACCCGTTTTTTGCCGCCAACCAATCGCAAATCGGCCGGCTCGAAAACTATATCGACAGCGTGCGCAAATCGCTTGATTCGGTGGGTGCCAAACTGCACATCGAAGCGCGCAACGTGCCTGTGGGCTTGGGCGAACCCGTGTTCGGCCGCCTCGATGCCGACATCGCCCATGCCCTGATGGGCATCAATGCCGTAAAAGGCGTGGAAATCGGCGACGGCTTCGATGTAGTTGCCCAGCGCGGCAGTTTCCACGGCGATGAGCTTACCCCGCAAGGCTTCAAATCCAACCACGCCGGCGGGGTGTTGGGCGGCATTTCCACCGGCCAAACCATCACCGCCAACTTTGCCGTCAAACCCACCAGCAGCATCGCCACCCCCCGCGAAAGCATCGACATCGATGGCAACAGCGTCCAAATCGCCACCCACGGCCGCCACGATCCCTGTGTGGGGCTGCGCGCCGCACCGATTGCCGAGGCCATGCTGGCTTTGGTGTTAATCGACCATGCTCTGCGCCACCGCGCCCAAAACGCCGGTGTGCGTGTAAGCACACCCGATATCGAACACCGCTGAACACAGCCCCCTAAAAACTTCCGGGCCGTCTGAAAAACACCAACCGCCGTCATCCGGCCGTGTTTTCAGACGGCCTTTATCCTTTGCCCTCCGGTTTGCAGCACCTTACCGCCGCTTGTATGCTGTTTGCCGACTGCATTAACAGCAGCTTACCGAATCATGAAAATATGTAAAACACCCTGCCTTGCCGAAACTTTTTAATATCAGCAGTCTATCTTTAAATATCGCGGTGTGTATGTATCGCGGTAATTCACCGCCAGAGCATTACCGCCCCCTCCCCCCGAAGGAGTAAAAATATGCAGCAAAACATTATTGTCGGCTTATTCAACGTCCCCAGCGAAGCCTACCAAGCCTTCAGCGAATTGAAGGCCTACCGCCAAACCCATGATTCTTTGATTGCACAAGCCGTATTGGTGAAAAAAGAAAACGGCGTGATTACTGTGGCCGACAGCACCGATTTTGCCGAAAATGCCGATGAAGGCGCAGTTACAGGCGGCCTGCTGGGCGCATTAATCGGCGTGTTGGGCGGCCCCGTGGGCATGCTGCTGGGCGGCGCAACCGGTGCCGTCATCGGCAGCAGCACGGGCGCAACCGTTTCGCTCGCAGAAGCTACGCTGATGGAAAGTGTGTCGCAAAAAATGATCAATGGCGATGCGGCCGTGATTGTGCTGGCCCAAGAAGCAAGCGAAGTGCCTGCCGATGCTTTCTTCGGCCGCTTCGACACCCATGTTTTACGCTGGAGCGCAGAAAGCGTCCAACAAGAAGTGTTGACCGCTGCCGAAGTCGAAGCAGAGCTGCAACGCCAAGCGCGCGAGGAGCTGCAGCAACGCCGCAAAGCCGAGCGCAAAGAAAAGGCAGAAGAGCTGAAAAACAGCCTGAAGCAGAAATTTGAAGATTTAGGCAAAAAATCAAAGGCGGATAATCAGCTCCGCCGCTGCGCCTTTGGGCAAATCTGATCCAACAGCGGCTGTGTTTGCTGCCTCGGCAGGCGGCATACGGCGATAACGCCCTCAAATTGCCGCCTGCGCAACAAAGGCCGTCTGAAAAGGTTTTCAGACGGCCTTTGAATATCATCAAACAATTTTTCATCTCAGGGTCATTTCGGAAAGGTGCTGCGGCGGTGCCGCCCCAAAAGAGTCGGAAACGCCCTATGTGATTCTGATTGCCTACCATCTCGCCCGCAAATCCGCCCACCGCCGCCGGCACGGCCATACACAAATTTCATCGAGCGCGGCGGCAGAATAACGCCCGCCATATCAGCAAAATTCCGAGAGACACCGCACACCCGCAGCGGCAGGCCAAACCATCAACGGCATAGCTGCCGCGGCCAACCGCACCATGCGCCCAAGTTCAAAACATTATCGACAAAGCCTTAGCCAAAACACCGGCTTTATACTAAAATATGCAGACTTTACCCAATCAGACCATCAGTTTCAGGAACACCAACATGACGAAGGAAACCGCTTTGGGCGCAGCACTGAAATCCGCAGTGCAAACCATGAGCAAAAAGAAACAAACCGACATGATTGCCGAACATATCTACAATAAATACGATGTGTTCAAACGCTTCAAACCGCTGGCTCTCGGCATCGACCAGGATTTGATTGCCGGGCTGCCCCAGTTTGACCCCGCCCTGATTGCGCGCGTGCTGGCCAACCACTGCCGCCGCCCGCGTTATCTCAAGGCACTCGCCCGCGGCGGCAAACGCTTTGATCTGAACAACCGCTTCAAAGGCGAAGTCAGCCCCGAAGAGCAGTCAATCGCCCAACAGCACCCCGCCGTGCAGCAGGCGCTTGCCGCCCGCGTCGAACGCCAAGCTGCCGCCGAAGCGCAGCAAACTGCCGAAACCGTGCCGCCATCTCCCGAAGCCCCCGCGCAGAGCAACAACGGCTAAACGCCCTGTCAAACCGGTTCCGCCAACCGCAAGGCAGGGCAGAAACGCCTGCCTTGCGGCCGTCTGAAAGCCTTTACGGCCAGCCTTTTGAAAACCATACAGCACCGGCGCACCTTGCCTGCGGTAGGGAGCCTGCCCGCTGCGTTGCTGCGCCCTGTATCGAAAATATACACACCCGCTCGGCCGACAGAGCACATCTGACCCGGCTCGAATATCACATGACATTTTCAGCAAAAAATAATTTCAAACGGCCTGAACCAAAACAGCCGTGCCGATAACCGGTCATTCACATGCCCAGCCAGCCTGCCAAAATATTCCAATAAAACAGGCAGCCGATGGCGCACACCGCCACCACAATCCCCGCCGCGTTGACGGCGCTGATTTTTTCTTTAAACGCCAAAGCCCCCACCAGCGTGCCGAGCACAATCACGCCGATATTCATGCCCGCAAACACCAGCGTAGGGTTGCTGCCCATCACTTGGTGCGCGCGCACATAGGTGAAAATATTGGCAAAATTCAAACAGCCCAGCACCATCCCGCCGAGTATGCCCGCCGCCGACCATTTGGCCGGCCTGGAAAACAGCCAGCCAAACATCAACACCCCTGCCAGGCAAAACGCCACCAGCAGGTTGCCGGCAAAAGCCGTGCCGCTTTTGGCCACCTGTTTAAACAGAATATCGATCACGCCGTAGCCCGCCCAAACGCCCAGCAGCCAGCCCGCATTGGCCGCAAACCCCTGTTTTTTACCGCCATCGGGCTTCCAAAGTAGGCAGAACAACGCCGTAAACGCCAACGCCAAACCGATCAGACGGCCTGTTGAAAGCTGCTCGCCAAACAGCGTAAACGAAGCCAAAACCGGCAGAAACAGCGACAGCCGCTGCGCCGCATCGGCCCGCACAATCCCCGCCTGTTCCACCGCCTTTCCCATCACCACAAACACAGAAGGCAGCAAAACGCCCAATGCGGCAAACAGCCACCATGTCGGCAGATAAGCCTTCCACGCACTCAAATCAGGCTTCAGCAACTGCATACACAACACAACGGCAACGATATAGTTCACCGCCACCGCCTGAGCGATATCTATTTTCCGCGAGCGGGCGAGTTTGAGCAGCACCGACACGGCAACGCTGCAAAAAATACTGGCAATCAAATAAAGCATCAACACCTCCACCGCAGTTTACCGGGCCGTCTGAACAACCGGTTTCACACACCAACCGGCTCCTGCAGACACCTGCGCTGCAAAACCATTCAATCTTGGAAAACCGGTTATCCGGCCCGACAGCCGCTTTCTCCCGCCGCCTAAACCATGGCCGCCGATTCAGGCACACTCAAAACCACAGGGCTTTGCCGCGCCTTGCGGCATTCGGCAACGCTGAAAAATCCCGACACAAACCTGCCAAAACAAAACCTACACACCATTGGAATTTCCATACCGACATCCTGCACGCCAAATATTTCCACCGTTTCAGACGGCCGCAACCGGCGCAAAAAACTGTTATTTTATCGGTCTTTGCCGCCCCCCAACAAGAGCCGCCCGATATGGCCGCGCCCAAACCATATCTTTTCAGCAAGCCACACAGTGAATCACATAGCGAATCTGCTTTATTTTCAGCACCGGGCGGCAAAACAATACGGAACCTATCCTATTGCGGCTTTGGCAGCCGGCAAAACCATCCCCTTCGGGATAAGGCCGGCAATACCGTAACGCCGATAAAGCGGGCGTACATAACCGCCCGGAGCCCGGCCTGCCGTTAAAACACCGCCTCCCGCCCGATTTTCAGGCGGCCTGCCTATACGTTATAATCGGTTTTTCATCACCCTGCGCCCCGCCGCCATGCCGATCAAACCGCTGTTGCCCGCCCTCCTGCTCTGCTGTTCCGCCGTCTTTGCCGCCCCCGAGCCCGTGCCTGCCGATGCCGCCCAAGCCGGCAGCGGTTTGCAGGAAATCCGCCGCGCCATCAGCGATGCCCAAGCCGATCTCAAACGCAAGCAGAGTGCGCAACAAAACGCCCGCGCCGCGCTTGAGCGCACCCAAGCCGCGCTGACCAGAGCGCAACAGGAGCTCGCAGCCATCAACAAACAGCAGCGCAACGCCTGGGCAAAACTGCAAAAGCTGCAAAACGAGCTGGGCCGTCTGAAAACCGAAGTGGCCGGCATCAAAGCCCAAGTGGCACGCCTGCTTGCCGGCCAATATAAAAACCGCCACCCCAATGCAGTGGCACTGTTTCTGAAAAACGCCGAGCCGGGGCAGAAAGCACGCTACCTGCAATACAGCCGCTACATCAACGAAGCCAACCAAAAAGTCATGAACGATTTGGCGCACCGGCAGGCCGGGCTGGAAAAACAAGAAGCCGCCATCGATGCCGGGCTGGCACGTCTGAACAAAATCAAAGCCCAACGGCAGGCAGCCATCAACAAACTCGACCGCGCCGACACCGCCGCCCAAGCCGAAAGCCGCCGGCTTTCCGAGCAGATCAACAGCCAAATCCGGCATATCTCCGCCCTGCGCGAAAACGAGCAGCGTCTCAACGCCCTGTTGGCCGACATCGCCAAACGCAACGCCGCAAAACGCCGCCAAGAAGCCGAAGCCCGCAAAAAAGCCGCCCAAGCGCGGCTGGCCGCCGCCGAAAAAGCACGCACCGAAAAAGAACAAGCCAAAATCAAAGGCAAACCTGCCCCAACCCAAGAAAGCAAACCCGCCAAAACACCCACCCCAAAACCGCAGGCCCCGCGCTCTACCCTCACCGCCGAAGACCGCGCCCTGCAGGCTCCCGACCAAACCACCGAATATAAAAACAGCTTCAGCCGCATGCAGGGCAGCCTTATCCGCCCCGTGGGCGGCAGCATCAGCGGCCGCTTCGGCCAGGCCCGCCCCGGCGGCGGCACCTGGAAAGGCGTGTTTTTCGCAACCGGCAATGCCCCCGTGCGCAGCATCGCCGGCGGCACCGTTGCCTATGCCGGTGCCCTGAGCGGCTACGGCAACATGGTGGTGCTCGACCACGGCGACGGCTATGTGAGCGTATATTCAGGCTTAAGCAGCGTATCGGTGGGCAGCGGCGGCAGCGTGGGCGCCGGCAGCACCATCGGCACCAGCGGCAGCCTGCCCACCGGAGAGCAGGGGCTGTATCTCGAAATCCGCTACCGCCGCCAGCCGATGAACCCGCTCTCATGGCTGCGCTGAAACCCGCCCTCACGGCTGCGCCCCATTTTCTCTTAACCGCTTTTTCAGACGGCCTTACGCCGCAAAACCCGCAAGGCCGTCTCCCCTCTCCCAACGATTTTTCAACCCTTTCCCAAACAGCCTGATACGGCCAAAATCCGCATCAGGCTGCCGCCCCACATTCAAACCTGCCTAATTTCCGCCCGCCGTCTGAAATATCGGCAGGTCTGTACGGGAAGCAGAGGCCGTCTGAAAATATCAAACCAACCTGAATGGGAAACACTGGCTGTCTGAAAATATCAGACCAACCTGAACCCGAATGGGAAACACAGGCCGTTTGAAAATCCGGCGCAATCGTTTCAGGATAACGTTCAGACGGCCCGGCTGTTCGGTTTGACTCCGAAAGCCCCGCCGCGCTTGCAAACCCGCTGCCGGCCGTCTGAAAATCCGCAAGATGCTTTTCAGACGGCCTGATGCAGTTGAAGCGGCCGCAGGCTGCGCCCCATCTTCCCCTACCTTTTTTCAGACGGCCCTGATGCGCTTGAAACCCGCTGCGGATTGCCGCTCTCCCTTCAAACCTGCAAACCTCCGTTTTCCAAGCCGTCTGAAAATACCGAACCGACTTGAATACCGGAAACAGAGGCCGTCTGAAAGAATCCAACCAACTTGGATTTTGGCTGCGCCAAAACCCGCAGTAGCAGGCTGTGCCACGTTTTCCTAGACAGCCTGATGCAGTTGAAGCGGCCGCAGGCTGCTCCCTATCTTCCCCTACTTTTTTTCAGACGGCCTGATGCGCTTGAAACCCGCTGCGGATTGCCGCTCTCCCTTCAAACCTGCAACCCTCCGTTTTCTAGGCCGTCTGAAACAGCGCATCTGTACAGCCCGTTCAAACGGCTGCTGTTTTCAAACAGCCTTAATCGGCTTTAAAACATCTTTCAGACGGCCTGTATCCCCTCCCACCCCCGTCAAAACCGCCGGCCCAGTGCAGCACCCGCACCCCCGCTTCAAACCCGCCGGAAACAGACTTTAAAGATTTAAAAGCAAACGGTTTCACAACAGCCGTCTGAAAATAACGCCACAGCTGCCTGAAAGCCCATCATCAGAATTTGATTGGCAGCCTGAGCCGTCTGAAAATTTTTTTCAGACGGCCGGGTAATATTCAGACGGCCTGCCCGCCTTGTGCTGCACCGCCGTTGCAAATCAGGCCTTATTTAGCATTTTTTTACCCCTATACAGTTGCCCGCAAACGATAAATCACATAAAGTTCCACAGTTATCCAAGCAGGCCGTCTGAAAGCCTGCGGCTCAGAAGAAAGAGAAAGTTTGGCAATGTCTAATTCCACTTTAAAAAAAATCGCCCTATACACACTGGGCGCATTCAGCGGCGTGGCGTTAAGCCTGAGCGTGCAGAGCCATGCGGCCGGCGAAAAGAAAAACGAAGCCCTGCCGGTGCAGTCCATCCGCACCATGGCCGAAGTGTACGGCCAGATTAAAGCCAATTATTATCAAGACAAATCAGACGATGCCCTGATTGAAGGCGCCATGAAAGGCATGGTATCCGGCCTCGACCCCCACTCGGAATACATGACCAAAAAAGATTATGCCGACCTGAAAGAAAGCACCCGCGGCGAATTCGGCGGCTTGGGTATGGAAGTGGGCGCGGAAGACGGCTTTGTGAAAGTGATTGCCCCGATTGAAGACACACCTGCCGAGCGCGCCGGCGTGAAAAGCGGCGACTTTATCGTGAAAATCAACGGCGTATCCACCCGCGGCATGACGGTCAACGAAGCCGTGAAAAAAATGCGCGGCAAACCCGGAACCGACATCACGCTCACCCTTTCGCGCAAAGATGCCGCCAAACCCATCACCGTGAAAATCACCCGCGCCGTCATCAAAGTGAAAAGCGTGCGCCACCACCTGCTCGAGCCGGGCTACGGCTATATCCGCATCAGCCAATTTCAGGAGCGCACCGTGCCCGCGCTCAACGAGTCTGCCCAAGCCTTGGCCAAACAAAACAAAGGCCCGCTCAAAGGCCTGGTGCTCGATTTGCGCGATGACCCCGGCGGCCTGCTTAACGGCGCGGTGGGCGTGTCTGCCGCCTTCCTGCCCGCCAACGCCACCGTGGTGAGCACCAAAGGCCGCAACGGCAAAGGCGGCATGGTATTGAAAGCAGTGCCTGAAGACTACATTCTCTCTTCCGGCAAAGACCCGCTCTCCGGCCTGCCCGCCGAGATGAAAACCATCCCCGTTACAGTGCTGATTAATTCCGGCTCGGCTTCGGCTTCGGAAATTGTAGCGGGCGCGCTGCAAGACCACCGCCGCGCGGTGGTGGTGGGCACGCAGAGTTTCGGCAAAGGCTCGGTGCAAACCGTACTGCCGCTCTCCAACGGCAGCGCCGTCAAGCTGACCACCGCACTCTACTATACCCCTAAAGACCGCTCGATTCAGGCGCAAGGCATCGTGCCCGATGTGGAAGTGAAAGACAAAGACCGCCTGTTTGAAAGCCGCGAAGCCGATTTGGCCGGCCACATCGGCAACCCCTTGGGCGGCGCAGAAGTAAACGGCGGCGAATATGTGCCGTCTGAAACCGCGAAAGAAGAGCCTAAAACCAAGAGCAAAAAAGAAAAAGACGAAGACCGCTCTTCCCGTCGCATTCCCAACCCGGCCAAAGACGAGCAATTGAAAAAAGCACTCGAATTGGTGAAACATCCCGCCCAATGGCAAAAATCGCTGGGGCTGGCCGCCAAAAAACCGGCACCCCAAAAAGAGAAAAACGGCGAATCGGAATAAACCCCCGACTGGCTGCACCTGCAGGCCGTCTGAAAGCATATTGAAACACCGCCCACGGCGGAACGGCCACGATGTTTTCAGACGGCCTTTACCTAGATTGCGCATACAGCCTGTCCGTTTAACAATCATAACGGAACAACGACAGAGAAAATATGCAGATACCGGTGGTGCAAACCACACAGCAACACAGGCCGGTGCCGTTTGGTTTCACAACGGAGCAGCCAACCGCTCTGTTTACGCTGCGGCGTGCTTGCTGCGCTCCTGCTCAAAGATACCGATTTTGAAAATGCTGAAGCGGCCACAAACCCGGTTTAGCAATGCCCGCACCACCTAAGGCCTGCCGCTTGCGCCGGAGAATAAAGTGGATTCACCCTAGAAACAAACATAAAAACAAAATTTTGCCGGCCGCCCGTGCTGCCAAGGCCAAGCCCGAGCCGCAGCATCCGGCACCAAAGCAAGCTCCGCCACATCACTTATATCCCTTGAAACTGCCGGATTACCCCCGATTTCTACCCGCATGACCGATACCAAACACACATCTTGGCGCAGCAGGCTGCCCGACCGCGAACAAATTTTCGCCTCACGCTGGAGCAAACCCTTTGCCCCGCTGTTCGACAAACCCTATTTCTGGACACTCAACCGCCGCCAAGCCGCCCTATCCGTTGCCGTAGGTATGTTTTGCGGCCTGATGCCCGGCCCCACCCAAATGCTCACCGCCCTGATTGCCGCCTATTTTCTGCGCACAAACCTACCCGTTGCCGTGTTCACCACCCTCTACACCAACCCCATTACTTATATGCCGCTTTACTACACTGCCTACAAAATCGGCAGCGCCCTACTGGGCGTAAAAGCAGCGGCAACCCTGGAATTTCCCGCCTGGAGGAGCGGAAACTTTCTTACCGAATCATGGGCTTGGCTGATTGGCGCAGGCAAACCGCTGCTGGTGGGCGTACCCATTTTAGGCTCAGTGCTGGCCGTAGCAGGCTATCTTGCCGTACTCACAATCTGGCGGCTGCGCACTGCCAGATTGTGGCAGAAACGGAAAGCCCGCCGTGGCTGAACGCTGGCGGCGGCTGAACGCTCAAGAAACCAAGGCAGCGCAGCTGGTTTTTTCAGACGGCATCGACTACGGCCGCATCAAAATCTACCGCGGCATACCGCTGCTGCCCGATCTCAATGTAGCCGTTGCCCCCAACGGTCACATTTATTTTCCCCGCCAAAACTGCCCCGACGACTTCACCTGCACAGGCACGCATTACACCGTGTGGCTGATACACGAACTGACCCACGTTTGGCAATACCAACACGGCTACCGCACCTGGCTGGGCGGCCTGATGCTGGCCGTTAAAGGCGGCTACCGCCAACGCTGCTGCTACGCCTACCCCTCCCCCGCAAGCATCCGCAGCATCGCCGATTTAAACATGGAGCAGCAAGCCGAGCTTATCGCCCACTACTACGCCGCCCGCTTTCTTAAATGGCCGCAATATCAAACCGACCTGCCCCATTTCGAAGCCGTTTTAAACAGCTTTCTCGCCAACCCCCACAACACCGCACTGCTGCCGAAATACCGCAACAGTTTAAGCTGGTTTACCGGCTGAAAGATATTATAATGTAACATATTTCATTTCCGTTACGATGTTGTTACGCCATTTATACTATTTGCAGCTTACTAAGGCGAACTCACTATAACGAACATACTGAACAAGTATAGCTAAAAAAATTGAAGCTTGTGCAAAACCCATACAGCATCTAAAAACATTTACATTATTCTCGGACTTAACTCTTACATATTAATAATATATCGGTCTTAGCCGTCTTGAAAAATGATAGTGTTAGTACCCATTAAAAAAACGCGTGTTTGGGTTGAATCTGTGGATTACCCCTCCTCCGCCTAAAGGGTGTTTTACGGGAGTAATACCCGTTTTCTTCCCGATATTTTGTCCGCACGGCGGTGTCGAAGGCTTGTGCTGATGCGGCAATGACCGGGGCTTGGGTGGATTGGATAGTGTTATTCCTTGCTTGCTGAAAACGGTGTCCAAGCTACAGCAAACCCTCTTTATTTCTGTTACAGCTTTAGTTGTGCCTAACCTAAAGGGCAGTTTTGTAATTATTTAGGCTCTAGACTAGCAAAATAGCTCTGTTAGCCTGGAAAAATGAAATATAACACCAAGTTAAGTGACCATCGGCTCAAAAAAATTATCAAGCATTTTTGTGTCGGTATAGAAGCCTCAAAACCGCTTTGCCGGCAGGCTTCAACCGCAATACCATCAACCACCGGTATCGCATTTTCAGACACGAAATATACCGCTGCCAAAGCGAGCAAAAAGACCTGTTATACGGCAGCATGGAGGTTGATGAAAGCTATTTGTAGCGCGGTTTCCATGGCAAGTCAAAGCGTGGCAGAGGAACGCTTAAACAACCCGTCTTTGGTATTTTCGAAAGAGACGGCAGGGTTTATACCGAAATCGTTCCTGATTGTAAAAAGCAAACACTTCAAGCTGTTATATTGGGAAAGGTCTCTCTGGAGAGTGTTTTTATTCTGATAGCCGGCGCGGTTACAGCGGCCTGGTCGATGCGGGCTACTCTAAACATTTGCGCGTTAATCACGGACAAAATGAGTTTGCAGATGGTACCGGGCGCATCAATGGTATTGAAAGCTTCCGGAGTTTTACCAAACAAAGGCCCGCCAAATTCAATGGCGTAACCAAAAACTTTGATTTGCACCTGAGGGAATGCGAATGGCGATGGAACCGAAACTCTGATGAACTGGGTCACCAACTTTGGGGGCTTTTTAAAGTAAATTTACATAAAGCTGCTAGCCTAGAGCCTTAATTATTAAGCAACTGAAACAGCCATAGAACCGGTTCCATGCTGCCTGTGCGGCAGGCGGTTTGCTGCCTTGTGGTGAAAATAAAGTGGGTTCGCGATATATCTTAACCGTTTTCGGAAAGCAATCAGATAACCAAACTTGTGTTTCTGTTTGTTTCGGCCGGCTGTCACGGCTCTGCGGCTGAAAGCCCCGGCGGTTAATGGTGTTCGCGGGCGTGGTTGATGGTGTATTTCGGAATTTCCACCACCAAATCTTCACCTGCTACTTTGGCCTGGCAGCTCAGGCGCGACTCGGCTTCCAAGCCCCATGCTTGGTCGAGCAGGTCTTCTTCGATTTCGCCGGGTTCTTCCAAACTGCCGAAGCCTTTGCGCACAATCACATGGCAGGTGGTGCAGGCACAGGACTTTTCACAGGCGTGGTCGATTTCGATGTCGTTGGCAAGCAGCAGGTCGCAGATGGTTTGCCCCTGCGGCGCGTTTTCTATGGTTTTGCCTTCGGGGCAGAGTTCGGCATGGGGGAGTATGGTTACTTTCGGCATGGTGTGTCGTTTCTTTCTGATAATAATGTTTTTGATTTCAATCGGGTAAAGTGGTGTTTTCAGACGGCCGGGCGATTTGGCTGCACCGGCAATTTAAAATTTAAATTGACAGGCTTGCAAGGCCGTCTGAAACAGTCAGAGTTCTTCCACGTTTTTGCCCGCCAACGCCCGTTGGATGTTGCGGTTCATGCGTTTGGCGGCAAAATCATCGGTTGCCTGACCGAGCGCGGATACGGCGGCGCGGATGGTTTCGGCGCTGCCGGAGCGCATTTGGTTTTCCAATTCGGCAACGGCCGTCTGAACGGTTTGCAGGCTGTTTTTGTCGAGCAGATCGCCGTCAAGTTCGAGCGCGGCTTTCACGGCGGCAGCCAAGCCTTCGGCCTCCACCACGGCTTCGGCACGGGCGCGGGCGGCCATATCGTCCGAAGCGTTGGCCATGCTTTCTTTCAGCATGCGGGTGATGGTTTCATCGTCCAGCCCGTAAGAAGGCTTCACTTCGATTTGCGCCTGCACGCCGGTGGACTGTTCGCGGGCAGACACCGAAAGCAGGCCGTCTGTATCCACCTGGAAGGTAACGCGGATGCGCGCGGCACCCGCCACCATCGGCGGAATGCCGCGCAGGGTAAATTTGGCGAGACTGCGGCAGTCGGCCACCAGCTCGCGCTCGCCCTGCACCACGTGAATGGTCATGGCGGTTTGTCCGTCTTTAAAGGTAGTGAAATCCTGTGCGCGGGCGGTGGGCAGGGTGCTGTTGCGCGGGATGATTTTTTCTGCCAGCCCGCCGTAGGTTTCCAACCCCAGCGACAACGGGGTTACATCGAGCAGCAGCCATTGGCCGTTGCTTTTGTTGCCTGCCAGCACATCGGCCTGCATGGCCGCGCCCAGTGCCACCACTTCGTCCGGGTTGAGATTATTGAGCGGTGTCTGTCCGAAAAAGGTGGCAACGGCCTGCTGGACATGTGGCATACGGGTGGCGCCGCCTACCATAATTACGCCTTTGATGTCGGATTTGGCTGCACCGGCATCTTTCAACGCCTGCTTCACCGGCTCTATGGTTTTAGCCACCAGGTGTTGGGTGAGATTTTGGAATTCTTGGCGGGTAACGGTATGCTCTATTTCGCGGCCGTCTGAAAGCGTGGTGCGGATGGTGGTGCTGTTGCTTGCGGTTAACGCTTCTTTGGCGGCGCGGGCAAGGCTTAACAGCAATTGGCTGTCCTGCTCGTTGAGCTGCGAAAGTTGGTTTTGTTCGAGCAGGTGGCAGAACAGGCGCTGGTCGAAATCATCGCCGCCCAGCGCGCTGTTGCCGCCGGTGGCTTTCACTGCAAACAATCCCTTCGATAATTGCAGCACGGATACGTCAAATGTGCCGCCGCCGAGATCGTACACCACAAACATACCTTCGGAGGCATTGTCCAAACCGTAGGCGATGGCGGCGGCAGTCGGCTCGTTCAGCAGGCGCAAAACATTCAAACCTGCCAGCCGCGCGGCATCTTTGGTGGCTTGACGTTGGGCATCATCAAAATAGGCAGGCACGGTAATCACTGCGCCGGTAAGTTGGCCGCCGAGTGCGTTTTCGGCGCGTGTTTTGAGGGTGCGCAGAATTTCGGCGGAAACGTCTATCGGTGTTTTTGCGCCTTGGCGGGTCTGCATCTCGATAATGCGCCCGTTGCTGCCGAAACGGTACGGCAGATAGTGGCTGCCCCCGCTGAGATCGGCCGGCGTGCGGCCGATTAAACGCTTGGCCGATGAAATGGTGTTGAGCGGGTCGGTTTTCTGGGCTTTGAGCGCATCGTGACCGGTTTCGGTGCGCGCTTCTTCGCAATAACGCACCACCGAAGGCAGGGAAACCCGGCCTTGTTTGTCGGCAATGCAGGCGGCGCTGCCGCTTTTTACGGTGGCAACCAGGCTGTTGGTGGTGCCCAAATCGATGCCTGCGGCCAAACGGTGCCGGTGCGGCGCAGCCGACATTCCGGGTTCGGCGATTTGCAGAAGTGCCATGTTTTGTGTGCCTTTTTGGATAATCTGTTTTTTTAACCGGCACATATTCTAGCAGATTTAGCGCGGGTAGTTGAGTGAATCTGTCGGGAATAGCCGGCTACTATTTTTCAGACGGCCGCGGTTTCAAATATTTTTGAAATTTAACGATTGCCTAACCGCCAAAATTTTTCTATTTGTAATTTACTTTCTTCATACATTACTGCACATTTCTTTACACGAAACCCAAATAATCCACAACAACTTTAGAATATCAAACAAACATTATTGTTTGGCAGCAAAAGCGGTGTAGCAAGCCGCGGCAACATATTGATATGAGTCAAGATTTATCCGTAGAAATACTACTATTATTTTTGTTGGAAAATTACTTATTTTACCCAGGAGAACCAATATGGCGGAACATCAAACCCCGTCTTCCAAACAAGGGCTGCCCGATCTCTCCAAAAGCATGATTTGGATGCTCAGCTTCGGTTTTTTGGGCGTTCAGACGGCCTTTACCCTGCAAAGCTCGCAAATGAGCCGCATCTTTCAAACACTCGGTGCAGACCCGCACGATTTGGGCTGGTTTTTTTTATTGCCCCCGCTGGCGGGCATGGTGGTGCAGCCCATTGTGGGCTATTACTCCGACCGCACATGGAACCCTAAACTGGGCGGCCGCCGCCTGCCTTATTTGATTTACGGCACCTTGATTGCCGTTATCGTGATGATTTTGATGCCCAATTCAGGCAGTTTCGGCTTCGGTTACGCTTCTTTGACGGCGCTGCTGTTCGGTGCGCTGATGATTGCTTTGTTGGACGTTTCGTCAAATATGGCGATGCAGCCGTTTAAAATGATGGTCGGCGACATGGTTAACGACAAGCAGAAAAGCTATGCCTACGGTATTCAGAGCTTTTTATCCAATACCGGTGCGATTGTGGCGGCCATCCTGCCTTTTTTGTTTGCCTTTTGGGGCTTGGCCAATACGGCGCCCAAAGGCGTGGTGCCGCAAACGGTGGTGGTGTCGTTTTATGTGGGCGCGGTGCTGCTGGTGGTAACCAGTGCATTAACGGTATTCAAAGTAAAAGAATACGACCCTGAAACCTATGCGCGCTACCACGGCATCGACCCGCAGGCCAATCATGGGAAAGTGAGCTGGGTGCAACTGCTGAAAGAGGCACCTAAAGCGTTTTGGACGGTGTCGCTGGTGCAGTTTTTCTGCTGGTTTGCTTTCCAATATATGTGGACTTATTCCGCAGGCGCAATTGCCGAAAATGTGTGGCAGACCACCGATGCTTCTTCTTTGGGTTATCAGGAGGCGGGCAACTGGTACGGCGTTTTGGCGGCGGTTCAGTCTGTCGCTGCGGTAGTGTGTTCCTACGTTTTGGCCAAAGTGCCCAACCCATACCACAAACCGGCTTATTCGCTCTGCCTGGCACTGGGCGCTGCCGGCTTTTTCTCGGTGTTTGCGGTAACGAATCAATATGCACTGGTTTTGTCGTACATTTTGGTCGGCATCGCTTGGGCAGGCATCCTCACCTACCCGCTGACTATTGTTACCAATGCCTTGTCGGGCAAACACATGGGCACCTATCTGGGGCTGTTCAACGGCTCAATCTGCCTGCCGCAGATTGTTGCCTCCCTGCTGAGCTTCGCTTTGTTCCCCATGCTGGGCGGCCATCAGGCGAATATGTTTCTGGTGGCGGGCGCAATGTTGCTGGCCGGGGCGTTGTCGGTATTTCTGATTAAAGAAACGCACAGAGTCTAGGAAGCCGCCATGACTGCCGCACCTGTTTTTTTCGGCCGTGCCGGCGGCCGCGAGGTTTACAAATATGTGCTGCGCAACGCCCGGGGCACGCAGGCCGCCATTTTGACTCTGGGCGGGATTATTCAGGAATTTTCGATATGGCAAAACGGCGTGCGCCGCCAACTGGTAGTGTCGCTGGATAATGCCGAAAGCTATGTTTGCAACCCCTTTCAGATTAACAAGCAAATCGGGCGGGTGGCCGGACGCATTCAAAACGCATCTTTCGAAATCAACGGGCAGGTTTACCGGGTACCGGCCAACGAAGGCAGACACGCCCTGCACGGCGGCGCCAACGGCCTAGGGTCGCAAATATTGGAAGCAAGTGCCGCCGACCCGCAGGAGCTGGCGCTCTCTACCGTGCTGCGGGAGGCAACAGACGGCTATCCGAACAACCTCAACCTGACTATCCGCTACCGCCTCACCGATGATAACCGTTTGGAAGTGCATTACCATGCCGAGGCGGAAGGTGATACGGTTTTCGACCCCACCGTCCATATCTACTGGCAGCTTGCCGAAGGTTTGGGAAACGGCCGTTTGAACATACCGGCAGGCCGGCACATTCCCGCCGACAGCGAAAAATTACCCGCCTACCCGCCCTACCCCGAAAACGCGCTGTTTGATTTTTCAGACGGCCGCCAACTTGACGAAGCCGTTGCGCAACTGCGGGCAAACACGCCCCGGCAGGGATTTGACGATATTTATCAGGTCGAGCCCAACCTAAACCGGCCGGCCGCCGTTTTAGACACGGCCGATGGCTGCCGCATCAAAATTTTCAGCGACCGCAACGGCCTGGTGCTGTTTACCGCCTGCCCGGCCGATCCGGCCAAACACAAACAGGGCATTTACGATACCTTGGCCACCGAAGCCCAAACGCTGCCAAACAGCCTGCACCGCCCCGAATTCGGAGAAATCCGTATGCGCGGCGGCGAAACCAAACAAACCACCATTGTTTACCAAATCGAAACCCATTGAACAAAGGAAACCGCTATGTACACCCGAATCATGGACGTGCACACTTGGAAAATCCAGTCTTCGCGCTTAGAAAAAGAACACAAACGCCTGCAGGAAAGCCTGACCAGCCTCGGCAACGGCTATATGGGCGTGCGCGGCAATTTTGAAGAAAGTTATTCCGCCGACAGCCACTTGGGCACCTACATCGCCGGCGTATGGTTTCCCGACAAAACCCGTGTCGGCTGGTGGAAAAACGGCTATCCGAAATATTTCGGCAAAGCCATCAACGCCGTCAATTTTTTCAAAGCCAGAATTTTTGTTGACGGGCAGGAAGTTGATTTGGCAGCAAACGATGTTCGGGATTTTTCTGTGTGCCTCGATATGCAGACGGGCGTGCTGTGCCGCACGTTTACCGTGTCCGGCGTGAAATTTACCGTTACCAAATTCTTGTCGGTGGCGCAAAAAGAGCTGGCATTCATCAAATGGGAAGCAGTTTCTGCAGACGGCGGCAGCCATCAGGTGAAAATCCAAGCCCTGATTGATGCCGATGTCCGCAATGAAGACGCCAACTATGAAGAGCAATTCTGGCAGGTGCTCAACCACGCGGCAGAAACCGGCGGCGCGCATCTCGCCGCGCAAACCGTTGCCAACCCGTTCGGCGTGCCTCAGTTTATCGTGAACGCACAGCAATCGTTTGCCGGCAACTTTAACGAAACAGGCCGTCTGAAAACCGATTGGGAAGTGGGCAACACCTTTGAAGCGGAAGTCGGCACCGGCGTGAAAACTCTGGAAAAACGCGTAATCGTCACCACCAGCCGGGATTATGCCGGCCTGGCCGAAGCAGAAGCCGCCGCAGACAAATTGACCGCACAAATCCGCAACACTCCGTTCGAAGATTTGCTCAAAGCACACGAGCAAGGCTGGCTGCACCGCTGGGAAATCGCCGATGTGGTTATCGAGGGCAGCGATGAGGCGCAGCAAGGCATCCGTTTCAACCTGTTCCAATTATTCTCCACCTATTACGGTGAAGACGCGCGCCTGAACATCGGCCCCAAAGGCTTTACCGGCGAGAAATACGGCGGTGCCACCTATTGGGACACCGAAGCCTACGCCGTACCGCTCTATTTATCGCTGGCCGAGCCGGAAGTTACCCGCAACCTGCTCAAATACCGCCACAACCAACTGCCTCAGGCGCAGCACAATGCCCGCGAACAAGACTTGGCCGGCGCACTGTATCCCATGGTTACCTTTACCGGCATCGAATGCCACAACGAATGGGAAATCACTTTTGAAGAAATCCACCGCAACGGCGCCATCCCCTACGCCATCTACAACTACACCAACTACACCGGAGACGAAAGCTACCTTGCTAAAGAAGGTTTGGAAGTGTTGGTGGAAGTGTCGCGTTTTTGGGCAGACCGGGTGCATTATTCAAAACGCAACGGCAAATACATGATACACGGCGTTACCGGCCCCAACGAATACGAAAACAACATCAACAACAACTGGTACACCAACACCTTGGCGGTTTGGGTACTCGACTACACTCTCAAAGCGCTGGAAAAACACCCGCGCCCCGACTTGAACGTTACCGCCGCAGAAGCCGCCAAATGGCAGGACATTATCGCCAATATGTATTACCCCTACGATGAAGAGCTGGCCGTTTTCGTACAGCACGATGGCTTCCTCGACAAAGACATCCGCCCTGCGGCCGACCTGAAACCCGAAGATTTGCCGCTCAACCAAAAATGGTCGTGGGATAAAATCCTGCGTTCGCCGTTTATCAAACAGGCCGATGTTTTGCAGGGCATTTATTTCTTCGGCGACCGTTTCAGCCTTGATGAAAAACGGCGCAATTTCGAATTCTACGAACCGCTGACCGTGCACGAAAGTTCGCTTTCCCCGTCTGTCCACGCCATTCTGGCCGCCGAACTCGGCATGGAGGCCAAAGCGGTGGAAATGTACGGGCGCACGGCCCGCCTCGATCTCGACAACTATAACAACGATACCGGCGACGGCCTGCACATCACCTCCATGACCGGTTCGTGGCTGACCATCGTGCAAGGTTTCGCCCAAATGAAAACTTGGAACGGCAAGCTCAGCTTCGCCCCCTTCCTGCCGGCCGCATGGAAAGGCTACGCCTTCCATATCAACTACCGCGGCCGCCTGTTGAAAGTCGAAGTCGGCGGCAGCGTTACCCTCACCCTGCTCAAAGGCGAACCCATCGAAATCGAAGTGTACGGCAGCAAAGTGCTGCTCGAACGCAGCCACACCGCCCCTTTGGGCAGGAAAGGATAAAGCAATGACCTTCAAAGCCGTTTTATTCGATTTAGACGGTGTCATCACCGACACTGCCGAGTATCACTATCTTGCCTGGAAAAAACTGGCCGACAGCCTGGGAATCACCATCGACCGCCGTTTCAACGAGCAGCTCAAAGGCGTATCCCGCGAAGATTCGCTGAAAAAAATCCTCGCCCACGGCGGCCTGCAAAACGCCTTTACGCCCGAAAGATTCGCCGGACTTCTCACGCAGAAAAACGACCGCTATGTCGAAATGATACAGGCCATTACCCCGGCCGATGTGTATCCGGGCATACTGGTGCTGTTGCAGAGCCTGAAGGCTGCCGGCAAAAAAATCGCTTTGGCCTCTGCCAGCAAAAACGGCCCCTTCCTACTCGAAAAAATGGCGCTGACCCCATACTTCGATGCCATCGCCGACCCTGCCAAAGTCGCCCTGTCCAAACCTGCACCCGATATTTTTCTGGCCGCGGCCAAAGGCACGGGCACGGCCATCGGAGAGTGTATCGGCATCGAAGACGCTGCGGCGGGCATCGCGGCCATCAAAGCGGCCGGCGCCCTGCCGGTCGGCGTGGGCAGCCCCGAACATTTGGGCAGCGATATTGCCGTGGTTGCCGACACCCGCAGCCTGACTCTCGACTATCTGCAACAGGTATGGGATAGCGCCTGCAGATTATAAACCTGCCTGCATACCGCAGGCCGTCTGAACACTGTTTTCAGACGGCCTTTATGCATGGTACACAGCAGCCCATCCCTTGACATACAGAAATACAAACACCTTTATGGCAGCGGGTCAGGCCGTCTGAAACCGTTCACAAATTTGCATACCTTTGCCATATTGTATCTTTGCGGCATCAAAGCTTTTTGAGACAATAACCGCGTTCTTCGGAACGAAACCGAAAAACAACACAAACCGCACTATCAAAGGAAAACCTGTGAAACGCATCTTTCTGTTTTTGCTGACCAACATTGCCGTTTTGGTCGTTATCAGCATCATTCTGAGCATACTCGGGGTGAATGCCGCCTCCAACGACATGAGCAGCCTGCTGGTTTATTCGGCAGTTGTCGGCTTTACCGGTTCGATTATTTCGCTGTTGATGTCGAAAACCATTGCCAAACGCTCGGTCGGTGCCGAAGTCATCACCCAACCGCACAACGAAACCGAAGCATGGCT
The DNA here is from genome assembly GCF_014297595.2 of Neisseria musculi. Taxonomy (NCBI): domain Bacteria; kingdom Pseudomonadati; phylum Pseudomonadota; class Betaproteobacteria; order Neisseriales; family Neisseriaceae; genus Neisseria; species Neisseria musculi. The sequence goes on from NZ_CP060414.2 coordinate 1,196,039, forward strand.
GCTGCAAACCGTTGAAAACCAAGCCCGCCAATGGAACCTGAAAACCCCCGAAGTAGCCATCTACCACTCGCCCGAACCCAACGCCTTTGCCACGGGCGCCAGTAAAAACCACTCTTTGGTAGCCGTGAGCACCGGCCTGCTCGACCATATGACCCGCAACGAAGTAGAAGCCGTGCTCGCACACGAAATGGCGCACATCGGCAACGGCGATATGGTTACGCTCACGCTGATTCAGGGCGTAGTCAATACTTTCGTGGTATTTCTTGCCCGCGTGGTTTCCGGCATCGTGGCACGCAGCGGCAACGGCGAAACCTCGCAAGGCACTTATATGCTGGTGAGCATCGTTCTGCAAATCGTGTTCGGCTTTTTGGCCAACTTTATCGTTATGTGGTTCAGCCGCCAGCGTGAATACCGTGCCGATGCGGGAGCCGCCCGCCTGGTGGGCGCTCCCAAAATGATTGCCGCCCTGCAACGCCTGAAAGGCAATGCCGGCGACCTGCCCAAAGAAATGACCGCCATGGGCATCGCAGGCGGCACGCGCGATTCTTTGATGAGCACCCACCCCACTTTAGACAACCGCATCGCCCGTTTGAAACAGCTGTAACCCCAACCGCCCGCGCTTGGGCATGATAACCAAGCCCTTAAGTCCGACATTGAAATTTCAATGGGATGTGGAACTTAAGGGCTTTGTCATGACCCGTTCCGGCAATCAATAAAAGCCACGGTTTTTTTACTATACAGATGATTTATCCGGCTCAAACAGGTTTATCCGCCCCACGCCCGGAATACCCCAAATTACCCTTCTTCTCCGCCAACGTTTATCAAAGCAAACACCCTTTTGATTGAATTTTTGATTGAATACAGCACGGGGCTGCAGGCCGTCTGAAAAACAGGTTTTCAGACGGCCTGTTTGAATACCGGCCGGATTAACCGTATTTTTATAACCGGCCAATCAAAATAGGTGTCAGACGGGAAGCCGAAGGCAGAAAAACGGTGCCACACAACACGGTGCCGTGATGAGTTTAAAGCGGATCAGCCATGCAGCGGATAATCTGCAGGCTGCAAGCCCCCCTATAGCCACCAATCCACTTCATGTTTGCTGCCAACCCTCAAGCCTCAGCCAATGCAGCAATGTGCGGCAACAAAATTGTAAACCCCTGTCTCTTGTGCCAAAATATCTGCCACCCTCCCTACACAGGAAAACCCATGTTCCGGCATATCGATTTCTACCCCGGCGACCCGATTTTGGGTTTGCTCGAAACTTATCACAACGATCCGCGCAGCCACAAAGTGAATCTCGGCATCGGCATTTATTTCGATGAAAACGGCAAACTGACGTTGCCGGATTCGGTGCGTGCCGCCGAGGCAAGGCGTACCGCTGCCGCGCTACCGCGCCCCTATCTGCCGATGGAGGGCTTGGACGGCCTCCGCCGCGCGGTGCAGAAACTGCTGTTCGGCACCCACTGCGCGGCTTTGAAAGAAAACCGTATCGCCACCATTCAAACCCTCGGCGGCTCCGGTGCGCTTAAAGTGGGTGCCGATTTTCTGCGCCGCTGGTTTCCCGAAGCCAAAGTTTATGTGAGCGATCCCACTTGGGACAACCACAAAGGCATTTTCGAGGGTGCAGGTTTTGAAGTCGGCACTTATCCTTACTACGATTCCGAAACCGGAGGCGTAAAATTCGAGGAAATGCTGGCGTTTTTCTTGAAACTGCCCGAACACAGCGTGCCGGTATTACACCCCTGCTGCCACAATCCTACCGGCGTGGATTTAAGCCCCGTACAATGGGACGCACTGCTCGAAATCGTGCAAACCCGCAAGCTGATTCCGTTTATGGACATGGCTTATCAGGGCTTCGGCGAAAATTTCGACAGCGATGCCTATGCTGTGCGCAAAGCCGCCGACATGGGCCTGCCGCTGTTGGTCGGCAATTCTTTTTCCAAAAACCTTTCACTGTATGGCGAACGCGCCGGCGGCCTGAGTGTGGTATGTTCCAGCCCCGAAGAAGCCGCCCTGGTGTTCGGCCAGCTCAAATTTACCGTACGCCGCATTTATTCCAGCCCGCCCGCACACGGCGGCTGTATCGCGGCAGAAGTGATGAATACGCCCGAGCTTTTCGCGCAATGGGAGCGCGAGGTGTGCACCATGCGCAACCGTATCCGCGCCATGCGGCAAAAACTGTATGAAGTGCTTTCTGAGAAAGTGCCTGATAAAAATTTCAATTATTTCATCACCCAACGCGGAATGTTCAGCTACACCGGCCTTTCTCCCGAACAGGTGCAGCGCCTGCAAAGCGAATTTGCAGTTTATCTGGTTGCCTCCGGCCGTATGTGTGTGGCAGGGCTCAACGGAAGTAATGCCGATTATGTGGCCGATGCCTTTGCCGCCGTGTTAACCGGCCGGAAACCCGCCTGATTGCCGGTAAAAATATCGAGGCCGTCTGAAAGCAAAATGTTCAGACGGCCTCGATTATCTTTTTAACCCGGTTGCCCCAATCAGACCTTAACGCCAATAACGCCACCACGGAATACTGTTGCTTTCGCTCCACGGTTTTTGCAGATAGGGGCTGTTGGGAAAGTTTTGCGCCAAAATGCGGCGGGTATCGTCTGCCAATTGCGTTTTGTTCATTTTGCGGTAAGAAGATTCCATAATCGCCAGCGATTCTTCCACGAAACGGGTATTTTGATACCGTTCGACAATTTTCTGCGCGCGGTTGGCAGCGGCCAAATAGGCACCACGCTTCATATAATAGCGGGCCACGGCGATTTCGTTGCCGCCCAAAGCATCCACCAGCTTCGCCATACGCTCGGTGGCATCGGGCGCGTATTTGCTGTTGGGATAGCGTTCCACCAACCCGGCAAATGCCTGATAGGCCTCGCGGTTGGCTTTCGGGTCGCGGTCCGACCAATCTTGCGAAGCCAGCTTGTTTAAAAACGACTGGTCTTCGTTAAACAGCACCAAACCTTTGAGGTATAAGGCATAATCCATATTCGGATGCTGGGGGTGGTTGCGCTGGAAGCGTTCGATGGCGGCCAGTGCTTTTTCGGGCTCATCGTCTTTATAATAGGCATAAGCCGTGTCTAACTGCGCCTGCTGGGCGTAGCGGCCGTTGGGAAAGCGTGATTCTAAAATTTCATATAACTTGATGGCTCGCGTATAATTATTGCTGTTTAACTCATCATGAGCCTCGGCATACAGTTTTTCAACCGTCCAATCCTGAGTGATTTGGGCATCTTTATCAATGGTGCCTTTGGTGCCGGCGCAGCCGCCCAAAGCCAAGCCTAAAGCAGCCACTAAAAGAATTTTTTTCATGCAGAACTCTTCCTTTGAAAATGAAGCCGATTATAACGATGATTTAGGGTTTTCGGCAGCCCCCGATGCAGAAACTTGCATTAATTTAACCGTCCCTCTCGATTTGGCTGGGGTGCGGCTCGATGCGGTATTGGCCAAACTGCTGTCCGATTACTCGCGCAACCGCCTGACCGCATGGATAAAAGAAGGCGCGGTAACGGTAAACGGAAAAACCGCCCAACCCAAAGACAAAATGATAGGCAGCGAATATATCGCGGTAACGGCGCGCCCGAGCGCAGAAAACCTGGCGTTTACGCCCGAACCCATGGATTTGGACATTATCTATGAAGATGCTTCAGTGATGGTGTTAAACAAACCCGCAGGCCTGGTGGTACACCCCGCCGCCGGCAACTGGACGGGCACCCTGCTCAACGGCCTGCTGGCGCACTGCCCGGGGCTGGCGCAGATTCCTCGCGCCGGCATCGTGCACCGTTTGGATAAAGACACCAGCGGCCTGATGGTAGCAGCCAAAACCCTGAGCGCGCAAAACCATTTGGTGCGCCAATTGCAGGCGCGCACGGTCAAACGCATTTACCGCGCAGTAGCCAACGGCATCGTGCCGTTTGACGGAAAAATCGATACCCTTATCGGCCGCGACCCGCACAACCGCCTGAAAATGGCAGTGGTGAAATTCGGCGGCAAGCCGGCAGTTACCCATGTGAAAGTGTTGGAGCGTTATGCCGCGCACAGCTATATAGAATGCTCGCTCGAAACCGGCCGCACCCACCAAATCCGCGTGCATATGCGCGAAGCCGGCCATCCGCTCGCGGGCGACCCGGTTTACGGCAACCTGCGCCATCCCTGCTCCGACACCGCCAAAGCAGCCGTCAAAGGCTTGGCACGCCAAGCCCTTCATGCCTACCGCTTGAGTTTCGAGCATCCCGCCACAGGCGAAACCGTATCGTTTGAAGCGCCGATTCCTCAGGATATGTACCGCCTGTTATCCGTGTTGCGCTTGGAAGCCGGGCTGGATTCCCCACTCAGCCGTGAGGCCGCATGGCAGGAAACACCCGATAGCGGCGGAGACTGGAATGAAGACGATTACGATGTGGAAACCGTGTATCTGCACGGTTAAACAAAACCGTGCCCACAGCTTTTCAGACGGCCGGAACACCGAAACCGCAGGCCGTCTGAACCTTTCCATGCCGGTAAAAAAGCAGCAGCGCAACCCTAACCGCCGCATCGATTTAGGCTATAATCCGCCTGCCCTTCCCTGCCACACATCACGCGCGAAACCATGTTTAATCTGCCCCACAGCGGCCTGCCGCTTCAAAAAACCAGCGGGATACCGCATTTCCCGCCGGATTGGTTTGACCGTTATCGATTTATCCTGCAATTGCCTGCAAGCCGCCCCGCCCATACAAACCGGCTCCAAACCGCCGCCGCGCCGTTTGCGGCAGCAGCATTGTGCCTTTGCCGCCCTATTCTGCAGCCGCGCCGTGCAAGCCAGCCTGTTTCAGACGGCCTCAGCCCCGTGCTCACGCCATGGCCGGCACGCTTTATTGCCAACGCCCGACAATGAAAACCAACATAACCGACAAACCGCCCAAAATACCTGTTTCCGTATTGGTAGTGTTGCACGACGGCAACGGTAACATATTGCTGATTGAGCGTGCCGATTGTAAAAATTTCTGGCAGTCAGTAACCGGCAGCCTGGAGCCAAATGAAACACCCCAAGCCGCAGCAATCAGAGAAGTTTTAGAAGAAACAGGAATTTATCTTTCAGACGGCCAACTGAAAAATTGGCACGAAAGCACCGAATACGAAATCTACCCCCACTGGCGCCACCGCTACCCCCCGGGGATTACACACAATACCGAACACATATTCTCCGCCGAAATAAACCGCCAAACGCCAATAAAAATCAGCCTCTGCGAGCATACCGCCTACGCATGGCTGCCGCAGGCCGAAGCCGCCGTAAAGGTTTTTTCACCCTCAAATAGAGCAGCAATTTTAAATCTGCATAAGCATTTGTTTTAATATCCGTTTTATAGGATAATTTAAGTTATGTAAATCAAGCCGCACGCATTTGTAAACGGATTTGATTATATTGAAAGTTTTCATGGCACAATATTTTACTTTATTTGAATTGGAACCCGCGTTCGACATCGACATCGAAGCATTGGAGCAAACCTACCGTTCGCTGGCCGCCCGGTTCCACCCCGACAAATATGCTTCCGCTTCCATATTCGAGCAAAAACAGGCCGTTATGATGGCTTCGGCCGTAAATGAAGCCTACCGCGTTTTAAAGAATCCCACCGAACGCGCCGCCTACCTGCTGCTGCAACACGGAATCGAAGCCGATGCGCCCGAACACACCGCTTTCGCGCCCGAATTTCTAATGCAGCAGATGCAGTGGCGTGAAACTTTGGAAGAAGCCCGAGCCTGCAGCAACTCCGCTGTCCTGGCAGAGTTGGATGGGGAAATTGCCTCCGGGCAGCTAAATCTGCAACAGCACCTGCGCACCGCTTTTTTAAAGCAAAGTTATGATGAGGCCGCCTCCTTAGTACGACAAAGCCGCTTTCTCGACAAACTGCGCCAAGAAATACAGGCCGCCTCCTGACAGGCCGTCTGAAACCACCCATAAAAACACGATAACAATCTATTCAGCACTGCAACTTTTATCCACCGCAACCCGAACCCTTTGCTCACTCACCTAACCTTTTGACAAAAGAAAAAATATGAAACGGATCAGCCTATTGATTAGCGCATTGCTGCTCACAGCCTGCCAGATTCACAGCGATGAGGGCCGCCGCAACAAAATTCTCAAATTTACCGCCAAACACCCCGTAGCGGCGCAGGCTATCGGCCTGCCCGGTGAAGATGCCGTCAATATTACCGGCAATGCCGCCCGCTTTGCCCTCAAAACCGGCCTCGACAACGAAGCCAACGGCAGCGAAGGCTTGGGAACCCAGGTTAATGCCGTTCGCCATGCGCTTTGGCAGGCAGCCATCTCCGCCCGTTTCGGCACCGAAATCGCTGAAAAAATCGGCAACGCCTACGAAGACGACACCACCATACGCGAAAACAAAACCCAATATTTCAGCCGTGCCGCAGCCGATCAGGCTGTTGATTTGCGCAACAACCGCATCGGGCGCACCATAGGTGCCGCCAACCCCGATGCCGAGATGAAAGTGTTGGTTCGCGCTGTTATCAACCACTATCAAAAAGAGGGTTTGTGGACGGCGCGCCCTGCCGCAGAAAAAGGCCGCAGCATTTGGCGCATCAGCCGCACCAAAATCAGCCGCGCCGAGCAGCAGGCCGTGTTGGAACAGATCAAAACACTTGATGAAAACGGCTTTGCACCCGAAGATCAGGCCGACACCCCCCCCCCCCCGCAAATTAACACGCTGAGCGAAAGCACCCCCGAGCACCTACCAAACGGAGCAGCCCATGAGTGAAAAAATCCGCCTGATTATCGACACCGACCCCGGCCAAGACGATGCCGCCGCCATTCTGATGGCACACGGTCTGGCCAGGCGGGGGCTGATTGATTTCCTAGCACTCACCGTTGTGGCCGGCAACGTAGGCCTGCACCACACCGCCACCAACGCCAGAATCATCTGCGACTGGGCGGGAGCAACCGATTTTCCAGTTTATGCCGGCGCAGGCAAACCCTTATTGCGGCCGCTGGTTACCGCCGAAGAAGTGCACGGCAAAACCGGGCTGGACGGCGCACAACTACACGACCCGCAATGCCCGCTGCAACCCGTTCATGCGGTTCCCTATCTCATCGACACCCTGCGCAAAGCCAAAGAAAACGGCATCACACTCTGCCCCATCGGCCCGCTCACCAATATCGCGCAGGCCATCAGCCTTGCTCCCGACATCGTGGGCGGCATCAAAAACATTGTATTGATGGGCGGCAATTATTTTGAAGCCGGCAACATCACCCCCGCTGCCGAATTCAATTTCTATGTAGATCCCCATGCCGCGCAGATTGTGCTCGAAAGCGGCGTGCCCATCACCATTTTGCCGCTCGATGTTACCCACAAAGCCTGCATCACCACCCCGCGCATGAATGCTTTGCGCAAACAGAATAACGCCAACGGCAAACGCTTGGCCGATATCCTGCAAAGCTACGAACGCTTCGACACCCAAAAATTCGGCCTTGAAGGCGGCCCGCTGCATGACCCCTGCGCCGTTGCCTGCGCCGTTTTCCCCGAACTCTTCAGCGGCAAACCCTGCCGCGTTGATGTAGAAACCCAAAGCAGCCTCACTTTAGGCGCCTGCGTGGTGGACTGGTGGGGCACCACCGGCAAACCCGCCAATGCCCGCTGGATCACCGAAGTCGATGCAGACCGCCTGTTTCGGGAATTGGCCGCCTCCATCAACGAGCTGCCCTGATTTTCAACCATATACTGAAGGCCGTCTGAAAACAGGCGCAGCGCAGTTTGTGCCGCCCAAAACTTTTTCAGACGGCTCCAAATCCAATCCAAACCTGCCGACACCATGTCCAAAAAGCCCGATGCCTTCACCCGCCTGATCAATGCCTTGAAAATCCTGCCCAATGTCGGCCCCAAATCCGCACAGCGCATGGCCTACCAACTGTTGCAGCACAGCCGCAGCGGTGCGCAGGAACTGGCAGAAGCCCTGCAACAAGCCTTAGCGCAGGTTCACCACTGTCCCCGCTGCAACACCTTTTGCGAAGGCGGGTTGTGCGGCATATGCGCCGACCCCGACCGTGACCCGCACCGGCTGATGATTGTGCATATGCCTGCCGATGTTTCCGGCATGGAAACCGCCAACTGCCACGATGGGCTCTATTTCGTGTTGATGGGGCAAGTTAATCCCGCACAAGGCATGGATTTAAACCATGTTGCACTGGACAAGCTGATACAGCGCCTGCAAAACAGCGAAGTGGAAGAAATCATCATCGCCACCAATTTCACCGCCGAAGGTGATGCCACCGCTTATGTGTTGTCGGAATTATTCAAAAACCTGCCGTATAAAATCAGCCGCCTCGCCCGCGGCATCCCTCTCGGCGGCGAGTTGGAATATGTGGATGCCGGCACGCTCGCACAGGCGGTTTACGAACGCAAAATATTGAAAGAATAGCCGCCTCGGGCAGTTTGCATCGCGCTCGCGCAAAAAAACACCGCGTTCGGCACAAACCGCTTTATCTGCCGTTAAAAATCCCATATGTTCACAACCGCAAGCCCACATTTTGCCTGATTGATTCAGACGGCCTGCCAAACGCAAACACCGGCCGTCTGAAAACCTGCCGCCAGATACACCATGAGCCTGATTACCATACTCCGCCCCGCCGCCCCGCACGACTGCGAACATATCTACAACGCCCACCGTTATTCCGTGCAATACACCTGCACCCGCAGCTACAACAACCGCGTGCTTGAAGCCTGGAGCCGGCTGCTCAGCCCCGAGGGCTATCTCGACACCATGGGCAATGCCGACAAAGCCTTATGGGTGGTGGAATACCGCGGCCACATCCAAGGCTTTTTCCAACTCGATTTCAAAGAAGCGCAGCTTGATGCACTTTATGTCCACCCCTTCGTACACAACCACGGCCTGGGCACGGCTCTGCTGCAACGCGCCGAAGGGCTGGCCGCCGCCGAAGGGCTGAGCTTTATCAAACTCTACGCCTCGCTCAATTCAGTGGCGTTTTATAAGCTCAACGGCTACGAATCGCTCGGTGCCGCCGTTTTGCCGCTCAACCGCCAGGTAACGGTTGAATGCGAATTGATGCGCAAATATCTCTAGGGTGTTTCCGCCTCTGGGTTCTCTCCAACCAAAACCATACATAATCCCTCAGCCGCCGTTTTCCCCGAATCCGGCAGCTTTTGGCACAACCGTGCAGGCCGCAGATAATGCCGGCGCAATCTTGAGAAAACCGGGCTGTTTGCATTATTTGCACTTTTTATACCGGCCACTTTATTTTCCACACAAAATCAACGATTTCATGTTTTTTTATCATACCAAAAAAACCACGCGGCCTGCCTTCGGGCATTTTTGAATACCGCCAACCCCTGTTATTTCCATTACTGCATTGCCAAACCCAAATCCCGAGACAACGGTTCGGCAAACCAAGCGGCAGCAGAGATAGTTCTGCGGCCGCTTTCTGCCCGTTGCCGAAAATAAAGGGAAATAATGGCTCAAACCTCAAACGGGGTATCAGGGAAAATAAACGATGTCAGCAACGCCGGGATTTTCTGCGGGATTTTCTGCAGGATAGCGGCCGCATTTTCCTAACCACAGCTTAACGCCTGCCGGTAGGCCGTCTGAAGCGGCGTGATTTTTTCCAACCGCGCCTTATCGATGGCTTGGGCGGTTTGCTGCGGATTATCCGCACAGGCCGCAGCAATGGCGGCGGTGTCGGTTTCGTTGGCGGCAGCCAGCAGCGCCAGCCAGTGCGCACGCTGCGGATAGGGTTCGTTTTCGCGGTGCAGACGGCCTTGCGCATCGGCCAAGCACACGTTTAAGGCCGTCTGAAAACGCCCCGGGCGGCGGAACGCATCGGCTTTTTTCAAGGTTTCCAACACGGTTTTCGGCCTCAACTCGCCCACGCTGTGAAACATGATGTGCCAACGACACACCAATTCGGCCAGTTCGGCGCAGGCCTTCGGCACTTTGAGGTGGGCATTGACGGCACGCACGGGTTCTACACCGGCAATATCGTGGCCGTAGTGTTTGGGCAGAATATGCGCCGGCGTACGCGCCTTGCCCAAATCGTGCAGCAGCGCGGCGTAACGCTCGGGCAGGGTCAGCCCCATATCAGCAGCGCGCTGCAGCACCATCAGCGTGTGGATGCCGCTGTCGATTTCGGGGTGGTAATCGGCGCGCTGCGGCACGCCGAACAGCGCGTCCACTTCGGGCAGCAACACTTCCAACACGCCGCATTCGTGCAAAATTTCCACCATACGGCGCGGCTGCGTCTCCATCAGTCCTTTGGCCAACTCCTGCCACACCCGTTCGGCCACCAGCGCGCCGGCCTCGCCGTTTTCTACCATCTGTTTCATCAGCGTCATGGTTTCGGGCGCAACCTCGAAGCCGTAGCGGGCGGCAAAGCGGGCGGTGCGCAAAATCCGTACCGGGTCTTCGGCGAAGGCGGGCGAAACATGGCGCAGGATTTTATCGCGCAAATCCTGCCGTCCGCCGAAAGGGTCGATAATCCGGCCGTCTGAATCTTGCGCCATCGCATTGACGGTTAAATCGCGCCGCTGCAAATCCTGCTCGAGCGTTACGCTTTTGTCGGCATAAAAGGCAAAGCCCGCGTAGCCTTTGGCGGTTTTGCGCTCGGTGCGCGCCAGCGCGTATTCTTCGTGGGTTTCGGGGTGCAGAAACACGGGGAAATCCCTGCCCACCGGCCGGAAGCCGTGCCCGGTCATGGTTTCGGCATCCGCGCCCACCACCACCCAGTCACGGTCGGTAACGGGCAGCCCCAGCAAAGCATCGCGGACTGCGCCGCCGACAAGGTAAATCTGCATAATCAGGCCGTCTGAAAAAATAAACGCGATTGTACCGCAAAAGAAAACCGCAACGCTGCCGCGCCGTGCGGCGGGTGCCGTCTGAAGATTCGGTTTTTGTTTTATTGTTTCCTGCATCAAGCAGCAGGCTGCGAAATGTGCGGAGCCGACTCTCTCCAATCGGCTGGCAAAACCGTTTTTTTAACCTCGGGCCCAACAAGGCCGTAACGGAAATCAAGGGAATCTATACCCTGCAGCCAGCCGCCCCACCCTGCTTTTTTCAGACGGCCTGCGGGCAAACCCTGTATAGCGGAAACCTTATTTCTGCCACGGCGTTGCTGCGCCTTAGCTCAAAGAGAACGACTCTGTAAGCCGCTAAAGCGGCAACAGAAGCGGTTCCGTACTTGTACTGTCTGCGGCTTGCTGCCTGGTGCAAAAATAAGTTTTTCCGCTATATAATGCCGTCTCTAATCTTCAGCAGAAGCAGAATTATGGCCAATCAGCGACTTATCTACGGTTTCCATGCCTTGAACGTCCGTTTGTGGCAAAACCCCAAAAGCATCACCGGGCTTTATATACAGGAAGGCCGGCAAGATGCGCGCACGCGCGAAGTGCTGGAAAAAGCGGCTGCCGAAAACGTGCCGGTGCATTTTGCCGATGCCGCGCGGTTGGCGGCCATTGCCAAAGGCGCGCGCCATCAGGGAGTGGCCGGCTTTATCGATGCTTCTAAAAACCACGTTCATTTGGAAGATGTTTTGGAAAACCTGCGCGAGCCGGCACTGCTCTTGGTGTTGGACGGCATCACCGACCCGCACAATCTCGGTGCCTGCCTGCGCACCGCCGATGCCATGGGCGTGCACGCCGTGATTGCGCCGAAAGACAAAAGCGCGGGGCTGAACGCCACCGTGAGCAAAGTGGCCTGCGGTGCCGCCGAAACCGTTCCCTATATCACCGTTACCAATCTCGCCCGCACCCTGCGCGAGCTGAAGGAATACGGCATCTGGGTAATCGGCACCGATATGGGGGGCGAAACCGACCTGTATCACGCCAAGCTGCCCGAAAGCATCGCTTGGGTGATGGGCAGCGAAGGCGCGGGTATGCGCCGTCTCACCCGCGAGCATTGCGACATGCTGGTTTCCGTGCCGATGTTCGGCACGGTGGAAAGCATGAATGTGTCGGTAACGGCGGGCATGGTATTGGGCGAAACCCGCCGGCAGCGGATGTTAAACGCCGGATAACGGATAAATATCATGCTTGGTGCCAAAAACAGGCTGCTTATTGCCTTAGTGTATGCCCTTTCCCCGTTGGCAACCGCTTTTATCGTTTCGGTATCGGCGGCTCCGGAGCCGGTGTGGTTCATTATGGCGTATGCTGTTTTGCTGTTTTCGATACCTGCCTTTATCGTGGGCTGGATTCAGACGGCCGTATTGCATCGAAGCCGTTTGTTCAGAATGGCTGTGTCGGGTGTCAGCGCGTTTGCATTGTGTTTGGTTTTTTCTGTTTGCTTTAACCCCCTTGAATCAGGGCAGTCTTTTACAGACTCGTTTGGGGATCTGGGACGGCCGCCTTTGCCGCATCTATATTTGGGCATTTACGGCGTATTGACTGCCTGGCTGCTGGACTTTCTGATTACCGCCGCTTTAAACAGAAAGGCCGTCTGAAAACGCCCGGCCCAAACCGTTTCAGACGGCCTTTTACCGCTCAGGCAGCAAACATTGAATTTCTGCCGGCTGCCTTTATTATTCATTCAACTGAAACAACAAAGGGGCAAACCCATGATATATTGGCTTATCGCTGCGGCATTGGTGCTGATTCTCGAGCTGTTTGCCGGCACGGTTTACCTACTGGTGGTCAGCGCCGCACTGTTCGGCGCGGGCTTGGCGGCTTTGCTGTTTGACAATCACGCCGTCAGCACCACAACCGCCGCTGTGTTGGCTACAGCCGGCATCGTTTGGGTAAACCGCCGGCTGAAAAGCCGCCGCAAAACCGGCAACGGCGAAACCGCGCTCGATGATTTGGATGTCGGCCAAACCGTTCACATCAACCGCCGTCTGCACGGCAACAGGTATGAAGTGCACTACCGTGGCGCCGTTTGGCAGGCCGAGGCCGCCAACGCGCTGGCCGTTTCCCAGCCGCAAACCGCCGTCATCACCGGCAAAAACGGCAATGTTCTCCTGATTCACCTGCATTAACTCCACTCAACCCGAAGGAAAAACCATGGACTTCAGCCCTTTTCTCAGCTTTCCCATTCTGCTTTTTATCGCCGTTATCGTGTTCGGTTTCAAGGCGTTTGTGGTGGTGCCGCAGCAGGAAGCCTATGTGGTCGAGCGGCTGGGGCGTTTTCACAAAGTGCTCACGCCCGGCCTCAACATTCTGATACCGTTTATCGACCGTGTGGCCTACCGCCACACCCTGAAAGAAATCCCGCTCGATGTGCCCAGCCAAGTGTGCATCACCCGCGACAACACCCAGCTCACGGTGGACGGCATTATTTACTTTCAGGTAACCGACCCCAAACTCGCTTCATACGGCTCCAGCAATTATATTTCCGCCATCACCCAATTGGCGCAAACCACGCTGCGCTCGGTTATCGGCCGCATGGAGCTCGACCGCACCTTTGAAGAGCGGGACGAAATCAACAGCACGGTGGTGGCCGCGCTCGATGAAGCCGCCGTATCGTGGGGTGTGAAAGTGTTGCGCTACGAAATCAAAGATTTGGTGCCGCCGCAGGAAATTTTGCGCGCCATGCAGGCGCAAATTACCGCCGAACGCGAAAAACGCGCCCGCATCGCCGAGTCGGAAGGCCGCAAAATCGAGCAGATTAATCTCGCCAGCGGCCAGCGTGAAGCAGAAATCCAACAGTCCGAAGGCGAGATGCAGGCCGCCATCAACGAATCAAACGGCCAGAAAATCGCCCAAATCAACCGCGCACAAGGCGAAGCCGAAGCCCTGCGGCTGGTGGCCGAAGCCAATGCCGATGCCATCCGCGCCGTGGCCGAAGCCCTGCAAAATCCCGGCGGCAGCGAAGCCGTGAACCTGAAAGTGGCCGAACAATATGTGGAAGCCTTCGGCAAACTGGCCAAAGAAAACAACACCCTGATTATGCCCGCCAACATCGCCGACATCGGCAGCCTGGTAGCCGCCGGTTTAAAAATCGTTGAAGGCAATAAAACAGCGGCCAAATAAAAATACGCCGACCGCAGCCGCCTGCATAGATAAGCATGTTTCCGACAGCAAACCGCAGGCGGCACCATAATGCAAAACCGACTCTGCCGCTTTGGCGGCTCTGTTTGATGGGAGTGTCCGATAAAAACAAACGCGGCAGTCTGCGGGCGGCGGAAATAGGGCTGCCCGGCTGCAACCGTGAGCGTGCCGGTCCACCTTGTGCCGCTCTTCTGTCTGCCCCGCCGTTTCGTGCGTATTTTACGGACTGTTGCCCGACAAGACGGGGCTGTGCCGCATCAGTTTGCATTGAGCCTGCTATAAAAAACGCACCCTTAAGCCCGGGCAAAACACCGCAGCAGGCAAGTATCCGCGATAAAGAAAAACAGGCCGTCTGAAACGTTTCAGACGGCCTGTTTTTCTTATAAACCCGGCAAGCCCGTTATTTGTTGGCTGACAATTGATCGACCATGCGGCCGTCTGCAAAATATTTTTTCATGATTTCCTCCCAAGTGCCGAACACATCATCGGGCTTAAACGTTTCGATATCGGGAAAATCAGCTTGATGCTTTGCCAACACCGCAGTATTGCTCGGGCGCAGATAGAGTTTGGCCGCCAGCTCCTGCGCCGGTACGCTCCATAAATAGCCCAAGTATTCCCCTACCGCCACGCGGGTGCCTTTTTTCTCCGCCACGCCGTCCACCACCGCCACAGGGCTTTCCGAAAGAATGGTATAGCGCGGATACACGATTTCAAACTGCTCGGGCGCCAACACACGGCTCACATGGTTGGCTTCGTTTTCAAAGGTAATCAGCACATCGCCGATATTGCGCTGTGTGAACGTGGTTGTAGCCGCGCGGCCGCCGTTTTCAAACACAGGAGCGTTTTTCAGCAGCTTGGCAGCAAACTCTTTGGCTTTGACTTTGGCTTCGTTACCGTTATTGTATTGGCTTTCAGCCCATAGCCGAATGCACCGAGAAAGGCATAACGGCCGTTGCCGGTGGTTTTCGGGTTGGCAATCACGATTTGCAGATTGTCTTTGGCCAAATCCGCCCAATCGCGCACCTGTTTAGGGTTGCCTTTGCGCACAAGAAAAACCGTGGTACTGGTAAACGGCACGGCATTATCGGGCAAACGGCTGCGCCAACCTGCCTTCACCAGCCCTTTTTTCTCTAAAAGCTCGATATCCGAAGTTTGGTTCATGGTTACCACATCAGCCTGCAAACCTTTGGCCACTGCCAAAGCCTGTTTGCTCGAACCGCCGTGCGACTGCTGCACGCTGATTTCCCCGCCCGGATGCCGGGCTTAATATTCTTTGATAAACAGAGGGTTGTATTCCTTATAAAAATCACGCGCCACATCGTAAGACACATTCAGCAACTTGATGCCGTTACCGGCAGCGTTTTGCCCCCCCCCCCGCAGCCGATGCAGCATACTGCCCTTCGGTTTCCGGAGAGCAGGCCGACAAAGCCAAAACAATGCCAAACAAAGCAGAGAAAGAGAACAAACGGGTTGCGACCATGATGATTGAGATAAAAAATGGAAACATGGCAAACTGTAATACAAGCCGTCGGAAAAAGAAAGAATAACTCACTGGTCACGAAGCCTTTACCCACCAGCAATCCAACCCGACCGAATACATAACTGACATCCAGCCGGCGGTCAGATTCTTTTATTTACAGCATACCACTTTCAGCGGCAAAACCATCGACCAGTATTTCGACACTTCCACCACAGGCATAAGTTTAAAGCAGCCGACATCGCAGACCGTCTAGAAAGCCGAACAGCAACGACTTAATGGTATATCGAAAGCGAGCTGTGGAAAAAATGCTTCAAGCGCTACGACAGCCCCCCAATGCCTTCTTCTACACCAAACCACCTTATTGGCAGTTTGCAGGTTACAACCGCACGTTTGATTGGGCACAGCAAGGACTGCAGGCCGATGCGATAGTATACACCAGCGACAAAATCATACTATCCATCAACGAACTACCCGATAATCCAGGATCTATTCAAAGACTTCAGCATCACTGCCTTGAGCCTATATCAAAGCCGCACGGATAAAAGTAACAACGTTGGACTTTTATCTTAATTCAGTGGTTGTAGATGGGGGATCACCACTAGTCTCTGCGTTTTATCACGGCTGAAGGTATATTTGCATTCTTTTTGTCATGTGCGACAAGCGGAAGAGTATGACTGAAAAAATAAAAAATCATGACAAAACGCACGTTAGCTTACACAAATTTTTCCGATGGAATTCAGTCATTGAAAGCGGCAGTTGAGATTCTGGCAAAGCCGGCACGCCCACGGGGATTTGAACCTTGGTTACTGCTGTGAAAGGGCTGCTCTAACCGCTAAGCGATATGCGGGTACATAAACCGTGACGTACCCGGAGCAACCGAATGCTTGATTCTTTGGCTCGTAACCAAATACTTTATCCAATTGAGCTAAAGCTTCGCTGCCCCGTGTTGACCGTGAATCAAGAATGCGGATATGGAAACGTGTTTTTGCTTGGCCTTTTTCTAAAAAAGTTTTATTTTTTGATTTGGCTCTAGACTAGCAGAATAGCTCTGTTAGCCTAGAAAAATGAAATATAACACTAAGTTAAGTGACTACAGCTCAAAAAATTATCAAGCATTTTTGTGTCGGTATAGAAGCCTCAAAACCGCTTTGCCGACAGGCTTCAACCGCAATACCATCAACCACCGGTATCGCATGTTCAGGCACGAAATATACCGCTGCCAAAGCGGGCAAAAAGACCTGTTATACGGCAGCATAGAGGTTGATGAAAGCTATTTGTAGCGCGGTTTCCATGGCAAGTCAAAGCGTGGCAGAGGAACGCTTAAACAACCCGTCTTTGGTATTTTCGAAAGAGACGGCAGGGTTTATACCGAAATCGTTTCTGATTGTAAAAAGCAAACACTTCAAGCTGTTATATTGGGAAAGGTCTCTCTGGAGGGTGTTGTTTATTCTGATAGCCGGCGCGGTTACAGCGGCCTGGTCGATGCGGGCTACTCTAAACATTTGCGCGTTAATCACGGACAAAATGAGTTTGCAGATGGTACCGGGCACATCAATGGTATTGAAAGCTTCCGGAGTTTTACCAAACGAAGGCCCGCCAAATTCAACGGCGTAACCAAAAACTTTGATTTGCACCTGAAGGAATGCGGATGGCGATGGAACCGAAACTCTGATGAACTGAGTCACCAACTTTGGGGGCTTTTAAAGTAAATTTATATAAAGCTGCTAGTCTAGAGCCTTTAAATTTTGTGAAGCGCTCAGGCCGTCTGAAAATATTAATAGAAAATATTTTCAGACGGCCTGAGCGTTGATTTTGCTATCGCTGTGCCAAACTGTATGCATTGAAAATAATGAACCGGCCCGGCTTGGGTTTAGAACGGGATGTCATCATCAATATCGTCCACCGGTGCGGCAGGCGCAGCAGGCGCTTGGCGGCGGGGTGCAGCGGGCGGTGTGTTTTGGGCTTCCTGCTGGTAAACGGGAGCGTTTTGGTAATTCTGCTGTTGGGTCGCCGGCTGCGGATAAGCGCCTTGGGCTTCACCGCCGTATTCCGCCGTGCCGCTGCTGCGCGAACCGAGCATTTTCATTTCGTTGCCGATGATCTCGTATGCGGTACGCTCGATGCCGTCTTTGCCCATGTATTTGCGGCTTTGAATGCGGCCTTCGATATAAACCGAGCTGCCTTTGCGCAGATACTGGCCGGCTACTTCTGCCAAACGGCGGTAAAGTGTGATGTTGTGCCATTCGGTGCGCTCTTGGCGTTGGCCGCTTTGACGGTCGTTCCACACTTCGCTGGTGGCGATGCTGAAATTGCAAACGGGCTCGCCGTTGGGCATATAGCGTACTTCGGGGTCGCGGCCGAGATTGCCGATAAGGATAACTTTGTTTAACGATGACATCAATTTGCTCCTGAAATAATTTGTTCGGCGGCATTTTGGTCGAAACCTTTTTGCAATGCCTTGATAAAAACGGTTTTTTTGTCGGCACTGAAGCTGACGGCCTCTACGCCTTCCAATGCGGTTAAGGCAGAGTGTAATTGCTCCGCTCTGCCGCGCCAAGTTTCCGGTACCGAAAAATTGAGGTTTTTAACCGGTTTGGGGGCGGGTGAGCACACGGCAACGGCCAGCCACAACAAAATCAGGCCGCTGCAAAAAGCGAACACGCCGTTGAAACCGTAGTGTTGGAGCAACACGCCGCCGGCCGCTCCGCCGGCAAACAGGCCGACCGACTGCATGGTGTTGTACACCCCCATAGCGGTGCCTTTTAAATCGGAAGGGGCGATTTTCGACACCATTGAAGGCAGGCTGGCTTCCAGCACATTAAAGCCGATAAAATACACAGCCAGTGAAACAGCTGCCGCCCAAACGGAATCCTGCACAATCAGCAGGCCGGCCTGGGCAGCGGCAATGCAGACAATGCCGCACACAAATACTGCTTTGAGTTTGTTGCGGGTTTCGCCGACAATAATCAGCGGCACCATCAGCACCAATCCGGCCAGTGTTGCCGGCAGATAGATTTGCCAATGTTGCTCTTTCAGCAGCCCGAGTGCCACCAGGGCAAACGGTAATGCGGTAAACAGGGCCATTTGCGCAGCATGCAGGGCAAAAATGCCGAAGTTGAGCGCAAGCAGCCGGCCGTCTTTCAATACTTCGCCCAAACGCGAAGGCTGCGCCTGGGCATCTTCGTGCAGTTTCGATGCTGAGGGGTTGGGGGTGATGCAGGCCACCACGGCGATGCCGGCAAGGCTGAGCACGCCGGTTAGGGCAAACAGTCCGTCTACACCTATACGTGCGGCCAGCAGCGGTGCCAGCACAAGGCCGGCCGAGAAAGTCAGCCCGATACTCAGCCCGATGACGGCCATCGCGCGGGTGCGCACTTCATCGCGGGTAAGGTCGGCCAACAGGGCGGTAACCGCCGCGCTCACGGCACCCGCCCCCTGCACCGCCCGTGCCAGCACCAGCATCTCAAGCGTGTCGGCAGCCGCAGCCATAAAACTGCCGGCGGCAAACACAATCAGACCGAAATAAATTACCTTTTTACGGCCGAATTTATCGGAAGCCATGCCCAACGGCAATTGCAACACCGCCTGCGTCAAACCGTATATGCCCATCGCCATGCCGACCAGCGCTTTGTTGTTTTCCGCGCCGGGCAAAGTGGCGGCATAAAGCGCCAATACGGGCAGCACCAAAAACATGCCGAGCATACGCAGCGCATACACGCCTGCCAGCGATACGCCCGCGCGCCACTCATGCGGATACATCTGTGTGCGGTTTTCTGTTGCCATAATTCGGTTAAGTGTTTTCAGACGGCCTGTTGCGGCCTACCTGCGCCGCAGGCCGTCTGAAAAAATCATCGTGAAAAATCTGCTCAGCTCCACTGCCAGCGGTTGCGCCACGCGCCAAGCACGGCATCGGGATATTTGCTGCTGCCCAGGCTGCCGTTAAAACGCGCCAGAGCACGCACCAGATTGCCGCGTTCCACATTGTTATAGTGGCGTAGGATGGTGCAGCCGTAACGCAGATTGGTGCGGATATCAAACAGATTGTGTGAAGGTTTGCCGATATGGTTTTTCCAAAACGGCATCACCTGCATCAGCCCGCGCGCACCTACATTGCTGATGGCGTATTGGCGGAACGCACTTTCCACTTGGATCAGGCCGAGCACCACCTGCGTATCGAGCCCGGCGCGGCTGGATTCGTATTGGATATTGACCAGCAGCCGTTTGCGCTCGCCCTCATCGGCCACATAGCGCGCCAGCCGTGCCGACATATCGTGCAGCCAACGTTCGCCGTCTTCAGCGCGGTCGAACACCAGCCGTGCGGGATTCACGTTGTTGATGGAACTGCGCATCACCGATGCCACATCATCAGAGAGGGTTTCTTCGCGTTGCGCCCCGGCATGCAGCAGGCGGGGGCTGAGCAATAATGCGCCGCCCGCCGCCAACAGGCGGCGGCGCAGCAGACATTCGGCAGGAATCAGGTTGTCCGGTTTCATAGTGCATGGTTTGAAAATATTTATTGCTATGTTTTTCAGACGGCCTCTCTTTGCCCAAAACTTCAGGCCGTCTGAAAAACTTAATCCAAATGCCCGCCCCCCTGCGCCAATACCGTGCGGTTGCCGTTGGCCTCGGGGGCGGACACAATGCCGTCCGCCTCCATCCTGTCGATCAAACGGGCGGCGCGGTTGTAGCCGATGCGCAGATGCCGCTGCACTGATGATATGGTTGCTTTGCGGGTTTTCACCACGCAGGCAACGGCATCGTCATACATCGGATCAAGCTCTTCTTCGCCGCTGCGCTGGCCGTTAGCGTTACTGAACAGGTCATCGCTGCCCACACCTGAGGTGAGAATATCGTCAATATAGTCCGGTTCGCCGAATTGTTTCAGATATTCCACCACGCGGTGCACTTCGTCATCGGCTACGAATGCGCCGTGTACGCGCTGCGGATAGCCCGTGCCGGGCGGCAAAAACAGCATATCGCCCTGCCCCAGCAGGTTTTCTGCGCCCATTTGGTCGAGAATGGTACGGCTGTCCACCTTGCTCGACACCTGGAACGCGATGCGTGTGGGAATATTGGCTTTAATCAGGCCGGTAATCACGTCCACACTGGGGCGCTGGGTGGCCAAAATCAGGTGGATGCCGGCGGCGCGGGCTTTTTGCGCCAAACGGGCAATCAGCTCTTCGATTTTTTTGCCCGCCGTCATCATCAAATCGGCGAATTCGTCCACCACCACCACGATAAACGGCAGTTTTTCCAGCGGCTCGGGGTCTTCGGGCGTGAGCGTAAACGGGTTGGCCAATTTCCCGCCGTGTGCCGCCGCTTCGGCCACTTTCTGATTGAAGCCCGCCACATTGCGCACACCCATATGGCTCATCAGGCGGTAGCGTTTTTCCATTTCGTTCACACACCATGTGAGCGCGTTTGCGGCCAGCTTCATATCGGTTACCACGGGGGCGAGCAGGTGCGGAATGCCTTCGTAAATCGACAACTCCAGCATTTTCGGATCGATCATAATCATGCGCACTTCATCGGGCGCGGCTTTGAACAGCATCGACAGAATCATCGAGTTCACCCCCACCGATTTGCCCGAACCGGTGGTGCCCGCCACCAAAAGGTGCGGCGCTTTGGCCAAATCGGCCACAACCGGCTCGCCTGTGATGTCCTGCCCCAAGGCCAGCGTGAGCTTGGATTTGGATTCCCGAAACGCCTGCGAATTGAAGATTTCACTCAAGCGTATCATCTGCCGCTTGGGATTGGGCAGCTCCAAACCCATGCAGGTTTTGCCCGGAATGGTTTCCACCACACGGATAGATGCCACCCCCAGCGAGCGCGCCAAATCTTTTTCAAGGTTCATCACCGCATTGCCGCGCACGCCCACATCGGGTTCGATTTCGTAACGCGTAATCACGGGGCCGGCATAAGCGTCCATCACCTTCACTTTCACCTTAAACTCGGCCAGCTTCTCTTCAATGGTGATGCTGTTTTCCAGCAGGGCTTCTTCGGTTTGGGTAGCACCGGGGTCGAACTGCGGCGGCTGCAGCAGTGCTGCGGTAGGCAGGTGCGGCACGCCTGAAACCGCATGGTTCTTTGCGCCGTCCGCCGTGCCTGCCGGCAGCGTTTCAGACGGCCGCAATGTTCCGGCTGCCGGGTTTTGGAGGGTGTGTTCGAACACCGCCGCCGTGGTTTCATCGGCATGGTTTAACGCCGCGAGATCGACCGTCTGAAAAGAAAGCGGCAGTTCCGCCTCTGATGCAGACTCCTGCAGCAGCCGGTCGGTAATCGACCCGTTCGGGCGGCTGCTGATGTGCGCAACGGCCTGCCCGGCATATTCGTCAACACGCGGCGGGAAGGTTTGCAGCGGAGCGGTATCGTGCCGGAATACGGGCGGTTCGGGAATATCGATCACCTGCCGCTCCACCTCCGGCACAGAGGGCTGCTCAATCACGGCGGCTTGGGCGGCCGGCACGGCGGCAAACGGGGTAAACCGTGTAGAAATCGGCGGCGGAACGGCAACAGGCCTGCCCGGCGGCTGCAATTGTGCCGAATGGCTCTGCTCCACCCTCGCAGCGTCAGGAATCACACTTTCGCGTATGGCAGTATTGATGCGGCGGATGCGTTGCCGGCTGACCGGCGAATCGGTTTTGGCGAGATTGGCAAACACTTCGCCCTCCGGAATCACTTTGGGCTGCAAAACCTGCACCGGCGTTTGCGCCGACACTTGGCGGCGGCGCGCCAAACGCTGGCGGAGCAGGTTGGAACGGATATCGTCTTCGCCGATGGTTTCGGGGTTTCCCAACGCCTGCGCCACCGGCTGCGTCATCTCGGTGCGCGGCACGGAATGGGAAAGCCGGCGCAATTCCGAAAACACGCGTTCGCGTGTGCGCACCAGCGCAGGGTCGTCCAAACCGATAATTTCCGGCTCGACAACCGGTTGGGGCGGCGCGGCTTCTTCGAGCGCGGGTTTGAACCGCCAATTAAGCTCCACCACCTCCATATCGGGCGGGGGGTTGGAAAACCGTTTCGGTTCAGACGGCTCCGCTCTGTTTGGCGCTTGGTCGGCAAGATGGGTTTCGTGCAGCGAACGGGTGGCTTCTTCCAGCGTGATCACAGGCAGCGAAGCATCGACAGATCCGCCCACCGGGCGGTATTCGTTGCCGTCAAACGGCACATAAGGCGCAATACCGATGGCTTTGCCGGTGAGACTTCGGCTTTGGGGCGCATTTGCCTTCCCGCCTGCCGCTTCCCTTTCCGCTTCTGCCGATAAAACTGTGCCGAACATGGGAATACCGCCGCCCTCCTGCATTTGGCCGTTTTCGTTTTCAGACGGCCTCTGTTGCGTTTCGGGCTGCGCCCCTGCATTGTCGGGCAGCGGTTCGGCGGCCTTCGGGGTGCAGGCGGGGGCTTCGGTGTTGTCGGTGCTGCTGCCTGCTTCGGCAAATTCGGAGTCGGGATCAGCTTCTATTTTCGGTGCGGCGGCAAAAATCGGCAGCTCTTCGAAATCGTCATCTTGCGTTTCGCGCCTGCCGCCCGAAGTGGCATCAAGTTTGCGGCTGTGTTTCGGTGAGAGTGCGCGGAATTTTTCAACGGTTTTGTCGTAAACGGCTTTGGCTTCTTCTGCCGCCCGATAGCTCTGGCGGGTGTTTTTCAGGTTGGGATCCACGCCGCGCAGGGCTTTGGGCGGTTTGGAGCCGCCGGCTTCCGGCTCAGGCGCGGCTTCGGCATCAGCCTCGTGGCGGCTCAGATAGGCCAACTCGCGCAGCCATTCCTGCTCTTGGCGGTGGCGCACCCATAACGCGCCCGCAATCGCAAACAGCAACACAATCAGTAAAAATGTCCACAACATAAATACAAACAGCCCGTTTGGTTTCGGCAAAGGCGTTATTCTAACGTGTTTCAGCCCTGAAAAGAATAATTTTCACGCCGGCACGGGGCTTTTGACGATAATAAAGATTCAAACGACCGCTGCCGTGGCAATCAGGCTTTGAATCTGCCCGATGCCGGCCAGGCCGTCTGAAAGCCGCTCGCGCCGGCAGCCGGCTTAAAAACGGTTTTTCCATTCCCTTAGGGCAGCGAACACAGCAGCTCCGTCTGCCAATTTTCCGCCGCTGTATTCCGCCGCTTTCTGCGCCACCTGCCGGCCGCCTGTGCGCAGAAACGGGTTGATCCGAAGCTCGTGCGCCAGGCTCACCGGCAATGTGGGCATGTGTTCTGCGGCGGCTCGGGCGGTGCGCACGGCGGGGTTGTCCGGCTCGACACAGGCAGCAAAGCGCAGGTTGGCGGCGGTGTATTCGTGTGCGGGGTAAAACAATGTGTGCCCGGGCAGGCCGGCATAGCGTTGCAGCGAGACATAAAGCTGCCCGGCGGTGCCGCAAAACACCCGTCCGCAACCTGCCGAAAACAGGGTGTCGCCGCAGAAAACGTGCAGGCCCTCTGCATCGTGCAGCAGATAGCTCAGATGCCCGGCGGTATGGCCGGGCGTGTGCCAAACTTCAACGCGGCAGCCGCCAAACAGCCACTGCACGCCTTCGCCTGCATACCGGTCGGCGGCGGCGATGTCGCGGTTGCCGTATACCGTGCATTGCGGGAAAACCTGCTTCAGCCCGGCGATGCCGCCTGTGTGGTCGTGATGGTGGTGGGTAATCCATATTTCGGCCAAACTCAGGCCGTGGCGGTGCAGATAGTCGAGCACGGGCCCGGCCTCTCCCGGGTCGATGCAGACGGCCTGCCCGTTGCGGGAAACCGTCCAGATATAGTTGTCGTCCAACGCGGCAACCGGATGGATAGTAAACGCCTGCGCAGCCATTTTTCATCACCTTTGTTTTTTCAGACGGCCTTGATTATATCCTGAGGCAGGGGTATAAATCAGGCCGTCTGAAAATTTGCTGTTTGACTGTTTATGGATTTTTCGGCTGCCTGGTTTCCCCCTGCCCTGCTCTATGCCGCCCTGCTGCTGTGGGCGGGTATTTTGCTGGCCGCCAAATCCGCGCTGCCTGCGCTGTGCCGGCACAACGGTGCCGCAATGGTCGCGGCGGCTTATATGGCGGTGCTGTGGGGATTGAATGCGGGTTTGGGCAGCGGGCAGTTGGCGGGCATGAGCTACCACCTTCTCGGCATCAATTTGGCTGTGCTGATGCTCGGCCTGCCCGCCGCTTTATGGCTGGGCACGCTGCTGCTGGCAGCCTACACCGCGCTGCACGGCGGCGGAAACTGGGCGGCGCTGGGGCTCAACGCGCTGTTTGTGCTGCTGCCTGCCGCTGCCATTAATGCTGCATTCCGCCGCGTTGCCGCACG
This sequence comes from Neisseria musculi, assembly GCF_014297595.2. Taxonomy (NCBI): domain Bacteria; kingdom Pseudomonadati; phylum Pseudomonadota; class Betaproteobacteria; order Neisseriales; family Neisseriaceae; genus Neisseria; species Neisseria musculi. Next base: position 1,220,789 of record NZ_CP060414.2, read on the forward strand.
GCTGCCCGACAATCTGTTTGTTTATATTTTTGTCAACGGCTTTCTCGCTGCCGCAGCGGGAATGCTGCTCACAGGGCTGCTGGTGTCGGTGCTGTTGCAGCTTGCCGGCGTGTTTGCTGCCGATGCGTTGTGGCAGTCGGCATTTCCGGTGTTTTTTCTGCTCTCTTGGGGCGAAGCCTTTCTCAGCGGCATTTTCACGGCCGTTTTCGTGGCTCTGCGCCCGCGCTGGTTGAGCACTTTTGACGAGCGGCGTTTTTTGCGCGCCCGAAACAGCATTTGGACATAATGCCGCCTCACCCAAATATCCTCCGTACACCGCAGCGGGCAGACCTCAGCCCCACGGTATCAGGCCGTCTGAAAACCTGCCTGCGCTTTCATTGATATGAAGCAAAACCCTGCACCGAAAGCAGATGACAATCCGGCGGCTGCGGGGTAACATTCGCGCTCTTTATAATATGTTTCCGATTCCGTGTTATGAATGCTCCCAACCTTCTTGCTTCCGTGGATTTAGGATCCAACAGTTTCCGCCTGCAGATCTGCGAAATCCACAACGGCCAGTTGAAAGTCATCGATTCGTTTAAACAGATGGTGCGCTTCGCAGCAGGTTTGGACAGCCGCAAAAATCTTGACGAAGCCTCGCAGGAGCGGGCGCTGGAATGCTTGGCCAAATTCGGCGAACGCCTGCGCGGCTTCCAACCCGGGCAGGTGCGGGCGGTGGCCACCAACACCTTCCGCGTGGCGAAAAACATCGCCCAATTCATGCCCAAAGCCGAATCCGCGTTGGGCTTTTCCATCGAAATCATCGCAGGCCGCGAAGAAGCCCGCCTGATTTACACCGGCGTGGTGCACACTCTGCCGCCCAACGGCGACAGAATGCTGGTTATCGACATCGGCGGCGGCTCCACCGAATTCGTTATCGGTTCCGAGCTCAAACCCACTTCCACCGAAAGCCTGCCGCTGGGCTGCGTAACCTACAGCCTGCGTTTTTTCCAAAACAAAATTACCCAAAAAGATTTTCAGGCGGCCGTTACCGCCGCACGCAACGAAATCCAGCGCATCAGCAAACTGATGAAGCGCAGCGGCTGGGATTTCGCCGTGGGCACTTCGGGATCGGCCAAATCCATACGCGATGTGATTGCCGCCGAAAACCCGCAGGAACACGACATCACCTACGCGGGCATGAAAAAGCTGGCCGACAAAATCATTGCCGCCGGCAGCGTGAAAAAAGCGCGCCTGGAGGGCATGAAACCCGACCGCATCGAAGTGTTTGCCGGCGGGCTGGCCGTGATGACGGCCGCGTTTGAAGAGCTGGAAATCGAAAAAATGACGGTAACCGAGGCCGCCCTGCGCGATGGTGTGTTTTACGATCTGATCGGCCGCCAGCTCAACGAAGACATGCGCGACCAAACCACCGCAGAATTCCAAGAACGCTATCATGTGAGCAAAAACCAGGCCGCCCGCGTGGCCGCTGCCGCGCAAAAGTTTATGGAAAGCATCGGCCACGCCCAAAACATGCCCGTGCAGGAGCTGGCCTATTGGCAGCAATACCTCAACTGGGCGGGGCTGCTGCACGAAATCGGTGTCGATATCGCCCACACCGGCTACCACAAACACTCTGCCTATATTCTCGAAAACGCCGATATGCCCGGCTTTTCGCGCAAAGAGCAGAATATTTTGTCGCAGCTGGTGCTCGGCCACCGGGGCGATGTGCGCAAAATGATGCCTTTGGCCGGCAGCAGTGCCATATGGCCGGCCATTCTTTCGCTACGGCTGGCCGCACTGTTCTGCCGCGCCCGCCTGCCGTTGGATCTGCCGCCCTTCACCCAGCTGCGCAACAGCGATGGGGGCAAAGGCTTCGTGTTGCGCATCAACCGCAACTGGCTCGACCGGCACCCGCTGATTGCCGGCGCGCTCGAATACGAAAGCGGACAATGGCAGCGGGCAGGCATGCCCTTTACCGTGCAGGCACAATAATGCCCGCGGCTTCGGCCGTCTGAAATCCCCCCCGGCCTGTTCAGACGGCCAACCAACTTAATGCAACCCGTTTAGGAAACCGCAATGGATCTGCACCATATCCGCGAAGACTACAGCAGGCAGGAACTCTCGGAAGCCGAATGCGGCGACAACCCTATTGCCCAGTTTGACCGCTGGCTCAACGAAGCCATCCGCGCCGAAGTAAACGAACCCACCGCCATGAACGTGGCCACCGTCAATTCAGACGGCCGCCCCGAAGGCAGGCAGGTGCTGCTTAAAGAAACCAACCCGCGCGGCTTTGTGTTTTTCACCAACTATAAAAGCCGCAAAGGCCGCGCGCTGGCAGCCGTGCCGTTTGCCGCCCTCACCTTTTTCTGGCCCGAACTGGAGCGGCAGGTGCGCGTGGAAGGGCGGGTAGAAAAACTCGATGAAGCCGCATCAGACGAATATTTCGAAAGCCGTCCCTACACCAGCCGCATCGGCGCATGGGCCAGCGAGCAGAGCGAAGTGATTTCGGGCAAAGCGGCATTGGTGGCGCGCGCTGCCGCCGTGGGCCTGCAACACCCGCTGCACGTGCCCCGCCCGCCGCACTGGGGCGGCTACATTGTCCTGCCCGACCGTGTGGAGTTCTGGCAGGGCCGCCCCAGCCGCCTGCACGACCGCATCCAATACCGTTTGCAAAACGGCATCTGGCACAAAGAAAGACTGTCGCCCTGAAAGCGCAGGCCGTCTGAAAATATTGCAAAATATAATATTGTATCGGGCGTTGAACATTGCCCGCTGACGCTTTAGCTCCACGGAGCTCCACGGCCTGCCCGCGCTGTTTTCAGACGGCCTCCAAACAGAAAAACAGCGCAACGGCGCAAAACTACCGCGCCAGAAACACAGGCAACGGCGCAAATTGGTTTACAATCACCGGCCTGCTCCGGCAGGTTTACCCGAAACCACAGGAAAAACCATGTTAGACATCCAACAACTCCGCAACCACACCGCCGCCGTGGCCGAGCGTTTGGCCGCACGCGGCTACCCGCTCGACACCGCCCGCTTCGAAGCACTGGAAAACAAACGCAAGCAACTGCAAGTCCGCACCGAAGAGCTGCAGGCCGCGCGCAACAGCGAGTCGAAAAAAATCGGCGCCCTGAAAAGTTCGGGCAGGCACGAAGAAGCGGAGCAAACGATGGCGCAGGTGGCGCAGATTAAAGCAGATTTGGAACAGGCCGCCGCCGACTACGAGGCCGTGCAGGCCGAGTTGGATGCCTGGCTGGCCGCCATTCCCAACCTGCCGCACGAGAGCGTGCCGGTGGGCGCGGACGAAAGCGGGAATGTGGAGGTGCGCCGCTACGGCGCGCCGCGCGTGTTTGATTTCGCCGTCAAAGACCACGTTGATTTGGGCGCGCCGCTGGGTTTGGATTTTGAAACGGGTGCGCAGCTTTCCGGCGCGCGCTTTGCCGTGATGAAAGGCCGAATCGCCCGCCTGCACCGCGCGCTGGCGCAGTTTATGCTCGACACCCACACGCTGCACCACGGCTACACCGAGTATTACACGCCCTATATTGTCAGCAGCAACACCCTGTTCGGCACCGGCCAGCTGCCCAAATTCGGCGAAGACCTGTTTCACGTTACCCGCGGCGGCGATGAAACCAAGCTTGTGCAATATCTGATTCCCACCGCCGAAGTTACGCTCACCAACACCGTGGCCGAGAGCATTGTGCCGTCTGAAACACTGCCGCTGAAACTCACCGCCCATTCGCCCTGCTTCCGCTCCGAAGCGGGTGCCTACGGCAAAGACGTGCGCGGCCTGATCCGCCAGCACCAGTTCGACAAAGTGGAAATGGTGCAGATTACCCGCCCCGAGCATTCCTATGATGCGCTGGAAGAGATGGTCGGTCATGCCGAAAAAATCCTGCAACTGCTCGAGCTGCCCTACCGCGTGATTGTGCTGTGTACCGGCGATATGGGGTTCGGCGCGGCCAAAACCTATGATGTGGAAGTGTGGGTGCCGGCGCAAAACACCTACCGCGAAATTTCGAGCTGCTCCAACTGCGAAGACTTCCAAGCCCGCCGCATGAAAGCACGCTTCAAAGACGAAAACGGCAAAAACCGCCTGCTGCACACGCTCAACGGCTCCGGCCTGGCGGTCGGCCGCACGTTGGTAGCCGTGCTGGAAAACCACCAGAATGCAGACGGCAGCATCAACATCCCCGCCGCGCTGCAACCCTATATGGGCGGCATTGCCAAGCTGCAACCCTAGCGGAGCCCGGCAGTGCGGCGGCCTTGCGGTGGGCGGCATTGCGCAACGCCCGCTGGCGCAACCCGCCCCTTTAAATTCCACTCTGCCGCGATATGCTGAAGCCCCCGGCATGATGTGTCGGGTTATGTGTGAAACCTGAGGATTGCCTGCCGCGCCACATTGGAAGCTTGGCACTCTGCCGCCTTGCTGCGAGAGCGGCGCGGGTTTTGCAGAGCCTTAGGCCGTCTGAAAGCGGGCGCAGCTTTTTTGCCGCCCCGCTCCCGTTTTATCTTAAACCCGGAAAACGTTTTATGTTTGTTTTATGTTTAAGGTTTAAACGTTTATGTTTGCAGTCAATCCGCACATTTTCAGTGCCAACCGGCGAGCCGCAAACCATTCGGGCGGCACTCAAAACGCTCTGCGCCTTAACGGAAATGCAGCGGATTCACGTTGAAAAATCTTTTCAGACGACCTGAAGCCGTCTGAAAAGCTTAAATGCCGTTATCCCCGCTCAGGGAAATGCAAATAAAAATATTGAAGTATCGGTTAAACCCATACCGGGATGCTAAACATCTGAATGTCTGCCTGCGCGGGAATAACAGCAAATAACGCCTGTGATGTTTGTGAATCGTTCAAAGGTTACGGCCTGTATCAGCCTGCCGAAGGCCGTTTGAAACAGCGGTGATGCCATGCCCAAAGCAACTTTCTACACCCATGTCGGCGATCCTGCCGCTTTCGTTTGCCGCTTGGCGGAACGCGCCGTGAAAAGCAGCAGCCGTGTGCTGCTGTGGGCAGATTCGCCCGAAGCAGCCGAGCGGCTGGACAGGCAATTGTGGCAGTTTGATCCGGCAAGTTTTCTGCCGCACGAGTTGTGGGTTCACGGCCGGGCATTGCCGCAAAACGTGCCGCTGCTGGTGTCTTACGGGGAAGCGCTGCCTGAAACCGCACCCGGCACGATAGTGCTGAACGTCTCTGCCGATTTTTGGTGTTATGCCCCTGCCCGACCCGCCCGCGTGCTGGAAATCATCGGCACCGGCCTGGAAGATCTGGCCGATGCCCGCGAGCGTTTCAAGGCCTATCGTAAACAGGGCTTTGAAGTCGAACACCACAATATGCAGGGCAAAGCCTAAAGTATTTTCAACACTATAAATATAATAAACCCGAAATATAATAAACCCGCTTTACCGCCGGCAGGACGCTCTGTGCCTCAGCTCAAAGAAAGCGGTTGTGCAAGCCGTTGCAGCGGCAGCAGAACCGGCTCGGTATGGTCTGCGGCTTACTGTTTTGCGCCGGTATCCGGCCGTCTGAAACACCCTGTGGCAACCAACCTTTCCATGCCGGCTGCCCAATTCAACCAACTCCCTGTTTCTGATTTATATCAAGAAGTTTCAAACTATTATTTATAGATTAACAGACTGAATTGAGTATTTTGCTGAAAAGTATTAGCATGATATTGCAATCAAATAAGAACCAATACTAGTTTATTTGCTGTTTATCCGTCTTGCCGCTTTCCGATTGTTACCGTCAAACAAGAAAGTAAGTTTCTTATGGCCGTGGTTCCGCTCTCTTCTCTCAGCAAAGGCACATATGCCCATATTGATTCTATCCGGCCGCAAGCCATTTTCGGCGGGTTAGATGATTTGGTCGGCCGCCGTTTGGCCGATTTGGGTTTTTCCAACGGTATGCCGCTGATGGTGGTTGCCGTGGGCGCATTCGGCAAGGGGCCGCTTGCCGTGCGTTTGGGCAATCAGTCGCAATTTGCCCTGCGTGCGCCCGAGGCAGCCAAAATCATGTGCCGCGTGGTAACCGAACATTTCTAAACTGCTTTCAGACGGCCTTTGTTCCGCTCAATCTGTGTGGCCGTCTGAAAAATTAAAAAATCATTCCCATCATCTGCAAGGATACGATATGCAGGCCGATGCCGTTTCTTTAAGCTATTTTGCGCTGCTTGGCGCGCCCAATTGCGGCAAAACCGTTTTGTTCAACGGATTAACCGGCTCCAACGCCAAAGTGGCCAATTATCCGGGGGTAACGGTCGATAAACGCGAGGGGGTATTTATCGATGATGCCTCCATCCACATCATCGACCTTCCCGGCACCTACAGCCTGCGCACCACCAGCCCCGATGAGGCGGTGGCGCGCGATATGGTGCTGGGCAAACTCGGCCGGCAGCCCGATGCAATCATTGCCGTAGCCGATGCCACCAATCTGCGCATGACCCTGCGCATGATGCTGGAGCTGAAAATACTGGGGCTGCCGATGGCGGTGTCGCTTAATTTAAGCGATGTCGCCCGCTCGAGAGGCCTGCAAATCGATGCGGTCAAACTCAGCAAACTGCTGGGGGTGCCGGTGTTGGAAACAGTGGCGGTGAGCAAAGACGGCATCAGCGGCGTGCGCGAGGCGGTTGCAAAACTGCCGCGCCGCGCGGGCAAGCCCGTGGATATGGAGGCGGTCGAACACCTGCTCAACAATCTCGACAGTAACGCGCTGTATGAGCAGGTGGAAGACATTCTGCGCCAAGTAGTGCGCACCGAAATGAAGCTGCCCGAATGGCACCGCCGCTTGGATGCACTGGTGCTGCACCCGGTTTGGGGCTTCGTTATCTTGACGGCGGTTTTGTTATTGGTGTTCCAAGCCGTTTATTCGTGGTCGGAACCATTAATGGAGGCCATCGAAGGCGGCTTCGGCGCATTGGGCGAATGGGTGGCCGCCGTGATGCCCGCCGGCATATTGCAGGATTTGATGGTGAACGGCGTGATTGCCGGCATGGGCAGCGTGCTGGTGTTTCTGCCGCAGATTACCATTCTGTTTGCATTTATCCTTCTGCTCGAAGATTCAGGCTATCTGCCGCGCGCCGCTTTTCTGCTCGACAACCTGCTCTCGAAAAGCGGGCTTTCCGGCCGCTCGTTTATTCCGCTGCTCTCCAGCTTTGCCTGCGCCGTGCCCGCCGTGATGTCGGCGCGCACCATTCAAGACCCGCGCGAACGCCTGGCAACGATTATGATTGCCCCCATGCTCACCTGCTCGGCGCGGCTGCCCGTTTACGCGCTGATTATCGCTGCAGTGATTCCGCAGCAAACCGTATGGGGCGTGTTTAATCTGCAAGGCCTGACCCTGTTTGCCCTGTATGTGGCGGGCACCGCTTCGGCGGCATTAACAGCTTTCGTGCTGAAACGTTTTGCCCGCAGGCAAACCGGCATCCGCCAGTTTCCGCTGCTGATGGAGCTGCCCACATTCCGCATGCCCAATTTCAAACACATCGCCACCAGCCTGTGGGATCGCGTGAAAGCATTTTTAAAACGCGCCGGCACCGTGATTTTCGCCTTAAGCGTGGTGTTGTGGGCTTTGGTGAGCTTTCCTGCGCCGCCTGAAGGAGCAACCGGCGCCGCCATCGATTACAGCTTCGCCGGCACCATCGGCCACTTTATCGAGCCGCTGTTTGCGCCGCTGGGCTTCACCTGGCAGATGTGCATTGCCATGATTCCCGGCATCGCCGCCCGCGAAGTGGTGGTGGCCGCGCTGGGCACAGTATATGCTGTGGGCACAGGCTCGGAAGACGCGGTGCAAAACGCGCTGGTTCCGATTGTGGGCAGCAACTGGGGGCTGCCGACTGCGTTTGCTTTCTTGGCCTGGTATATCTACGCCCCGATGTGCATGGCCACGTTGGCGGTGATTAAGCGCGAAACCAAATCCGCCCGCAAAACCCTGATGATTACCGGCTATCTCTTTGCACTGGCCTATTTGTTTGCCTTTATCGTTTATCAGCTAAGCTCGAGGATTCTCTGATGGAACAATATATTATCGTTGGCATTATCGTAGCGGCGTGCGTGCTGTATATACTGCGCAAATTTGTGTTCAAGCCCAAAAACAGCAATTCTGCCTGCGGCGGCTGCGACCGCTGCGGCGGCGGTAAAGGCTGCGGCTAGCCTTGCTCTGCAAACCGGAACCTTTAAAAACCGACACAGGCCGTCTGAAAAGTTTCAGACGGCCTGTCCGCACAAAAACAGCGGCAAAGCCGGTACAGACGCGGCTACTTTCAAAATATCTGTTCCCGCTGCAGCCGCTTAACCGGAAAACCATGCAGATATTCAATACTCTGCTGTGCAAAAAACTTGAGGCCGTCTGAAAAGTTTCAGACGGCCTGTCAAAGCAAATTGAGTGCCAAACCCGCTCTCCCGGCAAACCGGACACTAAGGCACGGCTTTCGCCCCGTATTCACACAAATCGTTGATAATGCAGCGCGCGCACAATGGCTTTTGCGCCTTGCAGGTGTAACGGCCGTGCAGAATCAGCCAATGGTGGGCATCGAGCAGAAATTCTTTCGGCACACACTTCATCAGTTTGTCTTCCACTTCGCGCACGTTTTTGCCGGGCGCAATTTTGGTGCGGTTGGACACTCGGAAAATATGCGTGTCCACCGCCATCGCCATTTGGCCGAAAGCCGTATTCAGCACCACATTCGCAGTTTTTCGCCCCACGCCTGGCAGGGCTTCCAGCGCTTCGCGGGTTTGCGGCACTTCGCCGTTGTGTTTGTCCAACAGGATACGGCAGGTTTCGATAATGTGTTTCGATTTGGTTTTATAAAGGCCGATGGTTTTGGTGTATTCCATCACGCCTTCCAAGCCCAGATCCAGCATGGCTTGAGGAGTGGCGGCAACGGGAAACAGTTTCGCCGTGGCCTTGTTCACACCCACATCGGTAGCCTGCGCCGAAAGCAGCACGGCAATCAGCAGCTCAAACGGGCTGTTGAAGTTTAATTCGGTGGTCGGATGCGGATTGGCGGCGCGGAAACGCTCGAAAATTTCTTGGCGGATCAGTTTGTTCATTTTGGGGTTGGGTTGCAGTTTGTGCGGTTGGGGCAGGCATTATATAACACCGCGCCGTGTGTGGATTCAGGAGAGGAACATTCTTTGTCCACTCGAAAAATGATGGCGGCACCGGCCTGCCCCGCCATACTGCCGGCACTCTTGCGAGCCGCCGCCCTGCCTTAACGGCGCGGGTTGCTGCAAAAGTTCAGGCCGTCTGAAAGCATCTGCCTGCCGTTCCGCCTGTAAGCGGGCTTGCGCGGCATACAACGGCAGCTTTTTTCAGACGGCCTCTATAATAAATCGCCAATGCAGGCGGAAAGCGGCGCGGGTTGCCGCTGCGGCTTGCAAAACCGATGTGTTCGGCGAAAGTGCGGCAACCGAGTCATTGGGTTTGCGGTATCTGTCTAACGCAAACCTTGCGGCACTTCGGGTGCAACCAAACGTTTCAGCCCGGTGCCGCCCAAATCTATTTCTGTGCCGAAACGGCGGCTGCCGCTGTTCCAGTCGGTCACGGCCTGTTGCAGGGCTTCGCGGCTGTCGGCAACGAAATTCCACCAAACCACGGTGGGATGCGGCAGCGGTTCGCCGCCGAGCAGCATGATGTGGCTGCCGGCTTCTCCTTCGAGTTCAAACGATCGGGCATCGGCGGTTTCGATAAAGGCCAGCTCATCGGCGGTGAAAGTCTGCCCGCCCGCCTTGATGCTGCCCGCTATCACCAATACGCCGTATTCCCAGCCCGCTTGTGCGGGAATGCTGATGCGCGCGGCCCGGTCAAACTGTATATCCAAACCGATCAGCGGGCTGTGTTGCGCAGTGGGGGCAGTATGGCTGCCGAAGCAGCCGGTGGTCAAGATATAACGCACGCCGTTTTCCTGCCATTCGGGCAGCTCGGGATAGTGTTGGAAATCGGGATCGATTTCCTTGTGCATCGGCAAGGCTATCCACAATTGCACGGCGTGAAGCTGTTTGATGCCCTCGGGCGTTTGCTCGGTGTGTGCGATACCGCGCGCGCCGCCTGTGCCGGCCGTCATCAGATTGACCTGTTTGGGGCGGATAAGCTGGCGGAAGCCTAAACTGTCTTGGTGCCACACCTCGCCCGAGAGCATCCAGGTAAAGGTTTGCAGATTGGTGTGCGGGTGAGAGCCGACTTGCAGGCCGTCTGAATTTTCTGCAAATTCGGCGGGGCCGGCGTGATCGAGAAAGCACCATGCGCCGATGGTGCGGCGGCTGCCCTGCGGCAGCAGGCGGGCAACGGGAATGCCGCCGACGTCTTTGGTTTTGGCGGTGAGTTTTTCGGTGTTCATCAATATTCCTTTAATTGGGTTGGCTGTCGGACAGCCGGTTAAAACAAACCGGGGTTTCTTGGTGCGGCTCACTTGGGCCGTCTGAAATATCGGGCTTCCGTTTCTTTCTGTGCAAGCTGAAACCCGATTCGTTTTTTAACGCTAGAAATAAAACTTGTGGTTTTGAGCCGGATTCCCGCCGTTGCGCAAACAACGGGAAACGGATATTTCATACGGCCTCAGTAGGTTTTGCAAAGGCATCAAACCGCTGTTATTTCAATAAAGCGGCTTTTTCGCCTTCTGTGTTTTCAGACGGCCAAGCCGTCTCGTCTGCATCGGGCCACTCCACCGCTTCGCCGCGCATCAGCGCCTGTATCATGGCTGCGGTTTCGGTGTCTTCCTGCTTGGCCGCGTTGAGCATTTCCTCGTTTTGGAAGATTGCGTCTTCGGGGTTGTAGAGCGGCGCCATTCTGGCTACGCGGGCACGGTCGCGGTGGAAATAGAAGCGGCTGATTTCATCGGCCCTGCCTTTTTCCATGCCCAATACTTCCAGCGCGGTGCGGCCGGTGCGCACGGCAGAATCAAAGGTTTCGCGTATGGCAAACTCCACACCGGCACGGTGGAGCTTGAAGGTTTGGATGCGGTCGTAGGCACGGGCGATGATTTTAATGCCCGGGTTGGTTTTGCGGGCAAATTCGATGATGTGCAGCGCCTGTTCTTTATCGTCTATCGCCACCACCAGCAGTTGCGCTTTTTCGATGCCGGCGGTAAGCAGCAGTTCGGGGCGGGAGGCATCGCCGAAATAGGTTTTGATGCCGTATTTGTTCATGCCGTCCACCATCACCGGGTCTTTGTCGATAATGGTCAGCGGGTAGCCGCACATGCGCAGAATATCGGTGGTAATCTGCCCGAAACGCCCCATACCGACCACAATCACCGCTTTTTGTTCGTGAATTTCATCGTCTGCCCGCCCGGCGCCGCCCTGTTTCAGGCGCGGAGCGAGATATTTGCCGTGCAGAATCAGAAACAGCGGTGTCAGCGCCATCGAGAGCACCACAAACGCCGTCATATTGGCATTAACGGTAGCATCAATCACTTTTTGTGAAAACGCAGTGGTAAACAACACAAAGGCAAATTCGCCGCCCTGAGCCATCATCACCGCACGCTCTGCCGCTTCGGCACGGCTGCTTTTTGCCGCCCGCGCCACCAGATAAATCACTGCTGCTTTGGCCGCCATCAGCGCCACCACGCCCGACACGATAATCTGCCAGTTTTCCGCCACCACGGTCAGATCCAATGCCATACCCACCCCGAGGAAAAACAGGCCGAGCAGCAGGCCGCGGAAGGGTTCGATATCGGCCTCAAGCTGGTGGCGGAAACTGGATTCCGACAGCAATACGCCGGCCACAAACGCCCCCATCGCCATAGACAGCCCGCCTTCTTCCATCAGCAAAGCCGCGCCCAACACCACCAACAGCGCCGCCGCCGTCATCACTTCGCGCGCTTTCGATTTGGCCAGTACGCGGAACAGCGGGTTCAGCAGCCACAAACCCGCCGCCACCGGCACCGCCACCGACAATGCCGCCGCCCCCAGTTTCATCCACACGGAACCTGCTTCGGCGGCATTTACCGGATCATGCGGGGCAAGAAACGACACAACAGCCAGCAGCGGTACAATCAGCAAATCTTCAAACAGCAAAATCGACACCATGCGCTGCCCGCTGCGGCCGGCAAGCTCGTTGCGCTCGCCCAATACCTGCATCACAATCGCCGTGGAGGTCAGCACAAACCCCGAAGCGCACACAAACGCCACCTGCCAGGACGCATCGAAACCGAAAATGCCTACCAGCGTGAGTATAAAGGCCGCCAGAACCACTTGCAGGCTGCCCAGGCCGAAAATCTGCCGGCGCAGTGCCCACAAATGCGAGGGTTTCATTTCCAGGCCGATGATAAACAAAAACATTACCACGCCCAATTCTGCAATATGGATCACTGCCTGCGGGTCGTCAAACAGTTTCAAACCAAACGGCCCGATTACCAAGCCTGCCGCCAGATAACCGAGCACCGAGCCCAGCCCCAACCGTTTGAACAAAGGCACGGCAACCACTGCCGAGCCGAGCAGGGAAACCACTTTAATCAGTTCGCCCGCGCCTTCTGCTGCCATAAATCTCCGGAAAATAAAAAAATTGCTGATATTGCTTAAATAAAAAAAGACCGCCATTTTACCCGAACCGGCCCGAATCGGATTGAAGTTTGCACAGAAATAGAAAAATCCCCTCCCAAGTATCCGCAATACAAACAGTGATTTCTCTATCCGCAGCGCCGGCATGATACCGGTTGCCGGGTTGGGTTTTGATCCATTGGTTCAAACAATAAAATACAACCCGTTTCCCCCGCTTTGGCCGGAATATGGTTACTTCCTGCCGCCGGCAGCAGTTTCAGACGGCCTTAACCGCAGGGTGCCTCGCCCACAAAGATACGGCGGTTGTGAAAGGCGGCGAGCGTGCCGCGGTGGCCGATGCTCACAATAATACTCTCGGGCAAACGCTCGCGGATAAGCGTGTACAGCGCGGCTTCGGTCGGCTCGTCCAATGCGGCGGTGGCCTCGTCAAGCAACACCACTTTCGGGCGTGTGAGCAGAATGCGCACAAACGCCACGCGCTGCAATTCGCCCGGAGAGAGTTTGTGCTGCCAATCATCGGCTTTATCTAGCTGCCCGGCAAGCCGGCCTAGAAAACAGGCCTGCATGACGGCCACCAATTCAGGATGGTGCGGGTCGATGTCGGGATAGCACACCGCCTGGCGCAGGCTGCCCTGCGGTGTGTAGGGGCGTTGCGGCACAAATAAAATATCCCTCTGCGGGGGGCGGCCGATTGTGCCGCTGCTGCCGAACGGCCATAAGCCTGCCAATGCACGCAACAGTGAGGTTTTGCCGCAGCCGCTGGGGCCCTGTATCAAGAGTGCATCGCCGCTTCCAACGCCCACGTTCAGATTTTCCAGTAACACATCGCCGTTTTGGCGGTAGAGCGTTACGTTGTCGAGCGAGAGGCCGTCTGAAACTTCGTCAACCTGCGGGTTGCCGGCCTGTTTGATTTGGTTGGTGCCGGCGAGAAAGCCGCTTAAACGTTCCAAGCGGGCGCGGTAAGCGGTGAATGCTTCATAGAAGTTGCGGAAAAACGATAAGGCGCGTTGCAGGCGGTTGAATGCCTGCACGGTTTGGTGCATATCGCCGATTTTAATCTGTCCGGCAAAAAAACGCGGTGCCTGAAGCATCAGCGGCAAAAGCTGTACGCCCTGCGTGAGCAGATCGTTGAAGCCGTTTAACGTAATGCTTTGGCGGGCGATTTTCCAGCGGTTGCGGATAATGGCGGCAAAACGTTCGCCAAGCTGCTGCCGTTCGCGCCATTCGCCGTTGTAAAACGCCACGCTCTCGGCATGATCGCGCACGCGGATCAGCGAATAACGGTAGTCGCCGTTAAGTTTTTCGTTGTCGTAGTTATAGCGGATCAGCGGTTTGCCTATCCACATCGCCGCCACGGTGGAAAGCAGCACGAATACAAACACGAAAAACACCATACCGCGCGGAATCTCCAAGCCGAACAGGCTTAAAATGCCCGACAATCCCCACAAAACAATGGTAAATTCAACTGCAGAAATCACCGAATTGAGCATACCCCGGATAAATTCGATGGTAGCAACGATAAACTCCTGCGCGTCCTGCTGGATACGCTGGTCGATATTGTCGGGCGCATGGCGGAGCATTTGCAGACGGTAATAGTTTTTGTCGGCCAGCCAGCGTTCGGTCAGCACGGCGTTTAATTTTTCCGACCACTTAATCGCCAGCGCCTGATCGAAAAAATCGTTCACAATGCCGTTAAGCGTACGCATCAGCACCACCCCCGCATTAATCAGGGCGAAAAACCAAAAAGCTTGGGCTTCAGCATCTTGCAGGGCACTATATAAACCGTTGTAGAAAAATGTGTTTAAAACATTCAAACGGATTTCGGTAAGCAGCAGCAACACCATCAGCATAACTGCCAGTGCGGTTTTGACACCGCTTTTTTTATTGATGCAGGGGCGCAGAATATACCAAAACTGTTTGCCGAAACGGGTTTTGCCCGCCAGAAAAACAATCAGCACCAAAGCTGCCATCACGCCGCCCAAAGTTTGCAGCAGCCACATCGGGCTGTTGCCCAGTTCGATTTGCCATTTTTCCATATTGATTCGACACATCATGAGGCCGTCTGAAATATTTCAGACGGCCTTTCAGCCGTAAATATTTCCACAGTCAAGCGAGCTTAACCGGAGCAGAAGTTGCCGGCTGTGTTTGAGAAGATAAACAATGTAAATATAAACAAGAATATTTGTGAAATAAAAACAATAAGTTGAAAATTTTTACAAAGCTGTTTTTTTAATATTCATATAAATTCAAATTATAATACTCTAAATTAATGCAAGTAAAAATAATTCTTAAAATTCTTAAAATTGATGTTTCAGCTCAACTTCAACCTAAACCATAACAGAGGATATTTATGAAAAAACAAACATATAAAACCGCCCTGCTGCCCCTGCTGGTTTTTCAGGCATGGGCTTATGCCGACACACCGGCTGTGCCTGCCGTTGTTGAAAATACAGAAATCGGCACCGTAACAGTGAAAGGCAAGGCAGCCAAATCTTATTCTATCGCCAGCGACGGCGATCTGCGCGACCGCGTGAACTTGGGTCTGCTCGGCAAGGCCAACGCCTTCACCGCGCCGGTTACCGTGGTGAATTACGATGAAAAAGCCCTCAATAACACCGAAGCGCGCACGTTGGTGGATGCCATCGCCAAACACGATGCCTCCACATGGCAGTTCGGCGGCGAAAGCAATACGCTCACCGGCCTGTATTTCCGCGGCTATCAGTTAGATGCACGCCAATTCAGCGTAAACGGCCTGGCCGGTATGTACGGCACGCAAGGCACCTCCAGCGTACAGGTGGCTTCGGCGCAACTGATTAAAGGCGCATCCACCGCCATTACCGGCATGGATCCGGAAGGCGCGGTATCCGGCGCCGTCAATATCGAAACCAAAAAAGCCGCAGATGAAGGCAACCGCAAAATCGGCGCGGGCTACTTCAGCGACAGCCGCGCCCAAGGTACATTCGACTTGGGGCAGCGTTTCGGTGAAAACAAACAGTTCGGCGTGCGTGCAAACGGCAAGCTGCGCCACGGCGACACCCCGCGCAACGGTTACAGCGAAGACAATAAAGAATTTGCGCTCAATGCCGATTACCGTGGCGACAAACTGCGTGTGGCGTTTGACTCCATTTACTCCAAGCGCAAAGCCGAAGGCGGCCGCGCCCGTATTCAGGATATCCAAAGCGCAAACGGCCGTTTGTTTGACGCGCCGGACGGCAAAACCAACCTCTTACCGGGTTGGAACCGGCAAAACACCACCGGCCAAACCAATATGCTGACGTTTGAATATGATCTTGACGCACCGATACAAATCAGCGGCGGCATCGGTTATAACAAAGCGCGTTATTACGGCACGCTGGTTTCGCCAACGGCCTGCGCCACCGCCACCACCACCCGCCCGCAAAGCGGAAACAATTGTGACGGCACGCAATACACCACCGGCCGCGCCCGCATAACCGGCCAATATTTCCGCACCCTCAGCATGAATCTGGCCGCGCGCGGCGAATTTGAAACCGGGCCGGTCAGCCACAACTGGAATGCCGCATTCGACCGCATTATCCGCAACCGCACCACGCTGCAAAGCGCGCAAAGTGCCGCAAACAGCAGCCGCGTGATCACACCTTACGGCGCAACCAGTATTGAAGAGCAGCTGGCGGCCTACCGGCCGGTTATCCCCACAGCGATGAACACCAGCCTGGATACCAATGTCAAGGTAAACAGCCTGGCGTTATCGGATACCTTGGGCTTTTTCGGCAACAAATACCGCCTGACTTTAGGCGGCCGCTATCAAATGATTGATCAAACAGATAAAAGAGAAGGAAGCAGCGCAGACGCCTCCCGCTTCAGCCCCATGGCCATGGCCGCCTGGGTGCCTTCTCCCGATTTTGTGGTTTACGGCAACTATATGGAAGATTTGGAGCCCGGAGCCGTCACCACCGACACCGCAACAGGCGATGCGGGCATGTCCGACCCGCGCGTCAGCCGCCAGTTTGAGGTAGGCGTACGCAAAAACTGGGGTGATTTTGTTACCACGCTCAATGCCTTCCAGATCACCCGGCCCGGCTATTACCGCACCAATTCCGCTGCCTATATCGCCAACCGCCTGGCCGGCAAACCGCGCGGTACCGAACGCAACCGCGGTGTGGAATTCAGCACTTACGCCAACCTGCTGAACCAAACCCTGCGTCCGAGTTTCGGCATCATGTATCTGCAATCCCGCGTAAAAGATTATCCCACCTACGCCGAAACATTCGCCAACGGCGTGCAGGTTGCCAACCCCAATGTGATTGCCAAAGCCGGTGTCGAATGGGATACGCCGTTTGTTAAAGGGCTGACCTTAAGCAGCAATGTGCAACATTTCGGCAAATCCTACCAGCGCACCGACAAGGCTTACGCCTTCCCCTCTTACACCCTAGTGGATGTGGGCGCGCGCTACAAAACCAAGCTGGGCGGCAAAAACACCCTAACGGTGAGCAGCGCGGTAGAAAATCTGTTCAACAAAAACTACTGGCAGGTGCAGCGCGGCCAATACGACCGCAGCTTCGCCGTGCTCGGTATGCCGCGCACTTATTGGCTGAAAGCCGAACTGGAGTTTTAACCGGATTAACACATCACCGACACAGGCCGTCTGAAACTTTCAAACGGCCTGATATATTTTCAGACGGCTCGGCGGGTTGGAAAAGTTTGTTTTGCCTGCACTTTCATACCGGCAGTTTTTATTTCCGCCGAAATAGAAACAGCGGCATCGCGATGGCAGGCGTGTCCAAGCTTCACGCAACACCGCCCTGCCTTCAGGCATATTTGATAAGCGTCAAAACCCTAAAACAGAGCTTCCGGCAAAAAGAAAAATACAACCATGCCTGATTTTCGATATCCTCAGGCCGTCTGAAAGTTTCAGACGGCCTGATATTTTCAGACCGCCCGGCGGGTTGGAAAAGTTTGTTTGGTCTGCACTTTCATGCCGGCAGTTTTTATCTCTGCCGAAATAGAAACAGCGGCATCGCGATGGCAGGCGTGTCCAAGCTTCACGTAACACCGCCCTGCCTTCAGGAATATTTGATAAGCGTCAAAACCCTGAAACGGAGCTTCGGGCAAAAAGAAAAATACAACCATGCCCTGATTTTCGATATCTTCAGGCCGTCTGAAACTTTCAGACGCCCTGACGTATTTTAAAACGGCCCGTTCGGTTTGCTTATTTGCCGAACGGCAGCCATATTCTGGCCAAGCCATACATCACCGCGCCGCCCGCACCCAGCAGCAGAAACAATATGCCTTTTTTGCGCGCATTCGGGCAAAACCAGTAAACGGCAGTGCTGAAGCTGAAAAACAGCACGGCCACTACCCACACCAATTGCTTGTCTTTGAAGCGGTTAAGCATGTAGCTTTCGGTGATCACCACATACATCTGCCACAATGCCGCCATGCACATGCTGATGACGCCGGCGGGCAGAAAAACAATGCCGAGCAATTCTTTATTCATTTTTTAAATGCGGCCGTCTGAAAAAATAAAGGCGCAATTATAAACCCTGCCGCAAACAAACCGGAAGCCGCCAGTTTTCAGACGGCCTATAATATATATATAATAGTAATAGAAGAAATTTTGATTCTATAATGCTATTATTCTTATATTCACATGATAATATATCTTGAAATTTTAAATATCTAGATGATATAGAAAACATAAGCTTTGACAGAGCAATAAGTTATCTATTCGATGTGCGTAACAATTCCTGCAACCAATCAGTTAAACTCGGCCGCCGTCCGATAAGGAAACAGTAATGCCGTATAGAATTTTTACGGCAATAAAAATTACACCAACCCTAACCTACCCGTTTACTAAATTTTTATGCCTGTTTCGATAAAAGGCTGGAATCACCTACATTTTCCAACAACAATACAATATGTTCAACAACCTTAGCTTAAGGAGTATTACAATGAGTCCGTTTCACAAGCTTCTGGAAAAAATCGCACATGCCGATAAACTCGGTGTTTTTCTCTGCCGTTTTTCCATCTTTGTCGTATTTGCCTGGATAGGCTGGCTGAAATTTATTCCATATGAAGCCGATAGTATCGTACCGTTTGTTGCCAACAGTCCCTTTATGTCGTGGCTGTATAACGATCCCCTGAATTATGTTCAATATATGAATCATGAAGGGGTATTGAACGAGGCCAATCGCGCATGGCATTTGGCCAACAACACCTACGGCTATTCCAACGGTTTAGGCGTAGTGGAGCTGGTATTTGCCTTTATGATTATGGCGCACTATATCAATCCGCGTATAGGCTTTATCGGCGCGACACTCTGTTTTCTCACCCCTTTTATTACTTACACTTTTTTGATTTTCACGCCTGAAACATGGGTACATGGTGCAGATGCGCATACCGGCTTTCCTTACCTTTCCGGTGCAGGCCGTTTGGTATTGAAAGACATTATGATGCTTGCAGCAGGCTTCATTGCCATGATAGATTCTGCACGCGCAATCCTAAACAACAAAAAAGCAGCGTTCGCTTAGGCCTGCCTACGCTGTAAGTTCTAAAAACGATAAATCCGCCTGAAAGCGTCTTTATCGTTTTCAACTCACTACTGAAAGGAAAAATATGTTTAAAGATTGGCCCGAACACACTGCTTTTGTCAAACAGTCTTTTGCAAGCTTAGGTAAGAAACATCCAAAAATGCTCCAGGCTTATGGAGCATTGGAGCAAGCAGCGGCGGCAGAGGCTTTAGACGAAAAAACCCGCGAACTGATTGCAATAGCAGTCGCCATTACCACGCGCTGCGAGAGTTGCATCAGTGTGCATGCCGAAAAAGCTGTAAAAGCCGGGGCAACCGAAAGCGAGATTGCCGGAGCGTTGGCAATGGCTATTTCACTCAATGCAGGTGCTGCCTATACATATGCACTGCGTGCACTGGAAGCAGTAGAGAACCAAAGATGACACTGCCCCAAGCCGGCAGACAGTGCCTCCCGATTTTACAGTCACCGCACACTGCCGGGCTGCGGCAAAAAATGTAAAACCACACCGGAGAAGCAGCCGGACAATTGCTTATCCGGTGTGGTTTTTTATTTACAATAAGGATATAAACCTTACAGCATCCCGACCAACGATAAAGATCTCCCTCTCTGAGAGGCGGTAAAACCGCATCCCAATACTCCCTTTTACACTCCTGCCGGATCGGGCTGTCTCCAAAAAGC
Source organism: Neisseria musculi (assembly GCF_014297595.2). NCBI lineage: Bacteria > Pseudomonadati > Pseudomonadota > Betaproteobacteria > Neisseriales > Neisseriaceae > Neisseria > Neisseria musculi. Next base: position 1,240,453 of record NZ_CP060414.2, read on the forward strand.
ACCATATCCACCGTCTTAAGAGGTGTTTGGGTGCGCGTTCATACCACTACTTCTGCTTTTGATGCTCATTCAGCACACCTATAACACGCCATGCAGCAGCTATCCAAATGCAGCAAATCGACTTCACCGCATTGACCGGGACAATCAAAGCAGCACTTTTGCTTTTCTCTGATTACCAATACAGCGGGCCCGCTCAATTTTCTCTACGGTTTTGCCGTACTCCCGCACTTACTGCCTGATTGCTGCCCTGCACCCCAAATGGGCGATAGCTAACCGGCAGCATTCCAGCGATAATAACGCCCCTTTCCCACCTTTACGACAAGCTTTTATGCAGCCTTTTTTCACCGGCCTGATGATTACCGGCGGCCTGATTGCCGCCATCGGTGCACAAAATGCCTTTGTTTTAAAACAAGGCTTGCTCAAACAACATATAGGCTTGGTTGTGTTGCTGTGTTGGCTGTGCGATGTAGTGCTGATTGCGCTGGGCATATTCGGTACCGCCGCCCTGCTTGCCGGCAACCCCGCCGCCTCGGCACTGTTAGCACTGGCCGGCAGCCTGTTTCTGCTGGCCTATGGCGCGATAAACGCCAAACGCGCTTGGCAGGGCGGCGGGCATTTGGCAGTAAACACCGATGCCGCAGCTGCTTCCTCGCTGAAAACCGCAACCACCACACTCGCGCTCACCCTGCTCAACCCCCATGTATATATCGACACGGTGGTGTTAATCGGCGGAGCCGCCTCGTCTTTCAATCAAACAGGCAAAATGCTGTTTCTGCTCGGCTCGCTAACTGCCTCGGCATGTTGGTTTGTTTCGATAGGTTTCGGCGCACGCCTGCTGCTGCCGCTGTTCCGCCGCGAACGCGTGTGGCAGGTTCTCGAGGGTCTGATTGCCCTGATGATGTTTTATCTGGCATGGAATTTGCTGCAGCAAGCCCTGGCTCTGTTGTTTTGATACGGCAAAGCAACCCGTCAAAGGCCGTCTAAATCAATATGTTCAGACGGCCTTGAAATATAAAAAACCATATAAAAACAATATAATAAATGGATTAAACGGCATGCTGTGCGCCGTGCTTTACCAACCCTAACAACCCCGCCGGGCAGAACCCGATATACTGGCTGCCGTTCAGCCGCCTGCGGTATTAACCGGTTTATGAAAGGATCAAACCATGAAACACATTCTGTTTGCCACCACCCTCGCCGCCACCTTGAGCGCCTGCACCGTAGGCACGCCCGGTATGTCGGTGGGCGTGGGGGTGGGTACCGGCATAGGCCGCCATGTCGGCTTGGGCACGTCTATCAATATTCCCGTAGGGCTGGACCGCACCCGCACCAGCGGCAACAAAGACGGCACAAACGTGGTGGAAGAACAAACCGTTACCTATTTCGATGCACAAGGCAACGCCCGCAACCAACCGGTTAAAGGCGGCTTTCACCGCCAACTGGTCGGCAGGCGCAGCAACGAATACATCGTGCAGGATTTTTACAGCGACAACAACCAAAAACGCACCGACCCCTACACCCTGCCCCGCAGCCGGCTGATGGATTTCCGCGCCCACCCCGAAAACGGCGCACTGACCACCTATGCCTACAACGGCAACGTGATGCAGCAGCAGATTTTCAAAAACGGCCGGCTGGTGAACGCGAAATATTAACCGGCGGCTTTTACCGAACCGCCGGCGCAGGCGCGGATTTGATTCATTCTGCCCGATATTTCAGGCGGCAGGCCGCAAGTGCAGGCAACACGGAGCCTGCCCTGTTACCGCTTGCCGGCCGGCGGAACCGTGCGCCAAGCCAAAAGGCAATATTGCAACGGAAACTCAGGGAGTCTGCGGGCTGCACGGCTTCAGGCCGTCTGAAAAACGTTTTCAGACGGCCTGAATCTTTTGCCCAATCCCCATTGGTTTTCCATATATCCCGCAACCTTTTCCACCTTAAAGCCGTCTGAAAATGCCCAAATCCCGTTATTATCGCGGACGCCTTTATTTTCGGCACCAAGCCGCAGACCGCCGGCAGTGCAGACGATAAGAAGCCTGCCCTGTTACCGCCGGCGGCCTTAGATTTCTGCCGGCAGAAAAATGACGGAAAACAAACTTTTTGTGGTGTTTCCGGGTTTTGCAAAAGTTTCAGGCCGTCTGAAAACATGATTTTCAGACGGCCTGAAACACGTTTGTCTGTCAAACTCAAGCGTTCAGATTCGCCGAGTGCTCACGCGTTTCATGGAACACGATATCCGGCCAACGCTCCTGCGTTAAGCCCAGGTTCACGCGGTTGGGCGCGAGATAGGCCAGATTGCCGCCTGCGTCCACCGACAAATTCACCGCATTGGCTTTTTCAAATTCGGCCAGCTTTTTCCTGTCGCTGCACGACACCCAGCGCGCCGACCAAATCGGGGCGTTGTCAAACACCGCTTCCACACCGTATTCGGCGGCCAGCCGCGAAGTTACCACCTCAAACTGCAACACGCCCACCGCGCCCAAAACCAAATCGCCGCCGTTATGCGGTTTGAACACCTGCACCGCGCCCTCTTCGCCGAGCTGCTGCAAGCCTTTTTGCAGTTGTTTGATTTTCAGCGGGTTTTTAATGCGCACGCTGCGGAACAGCTCGGGCGCGAAAAACGGAATGCCGGTAAACGAAAGCTGCTCGCCTTCCGAAAAACTGTCGCCGATTTGGATATTGCCGTGGTTGGGAATGCCGATAATATCGCCTGCATAGGCTTCTTCCACCAGCTCGCGGTCGTGCGACATAAACGTAACCACGCTGGAGGCGGAAATTTCGCGGTTGATGCGCAGATGCTTCATTTTCATACCGCGCTCGAATTTGCCGGAACACACGCGCAGAAAGGCGATGCGGTCACGGTGTTTCGGGTCCATATTCGCTTGGATTTTAAACACAAAGCCTGAAAACTTCTCTTCAGACGGCTGCACCGTGCGCACGGTGGCATCGCGCGCTTTCGGGGCGGGCGCCCAGTCGATAAGGGAATTTAAAATCTCTTGGATGCCGAAATTGTTGATCGCCGAGCCGAAAAACACCGGCGTGAGCCCGCCCGCCAGAAATGCTTCCAAATCAAACCCGTTCGAGGCAGCCTGCACCAATTCGATTTCATCGCGCAATTGTTTGATTTCCAGCGGAAAGCGTTCGGCCAAAACCGGATTGGCTATGCCTTTGATGATGTCGAACTCGTGCGGCAGCCGCTCGCCGCCGGCCTCGAAGAGATAAATTTCATCGTTCAGAATGTGATACACGCCTTTGAAATTTTTGCCCATGCCGATCGGCCAGGTAACGGGCGCGCAGCGGATTTTCAAAATGCTTTCCACTTCATCGAGCAATTCCAGCGAATCGCGCACTTCGCGGTCGTATTTGTTCATAAAGGTAACGATGGGCGTGTTGCGCAGGCGGCAGACGTTGAGCAGTTTGATCGTTTGCGCTTCCACGCCTTTGGCCGCGTCAATCACCATCAAGGCGCTGTCCACCGCCGTTAACACGCGGTAGGTGTCTTCCGAAAAGTCTTGGTGGCCGGGGGTGTCGAGCAGATTGACGGTGTGGCTGCGGTAATCGAACTGCATCACCGATGAAGCCACCGAAATGCCGCGCTGCTTTTCGATTTCCATCCAGTCGGAAGTGGCGAATTTGCCGCTTTTCTTGCCCTTCACCGTTCCCGCGCTCTGAATCGCGCCCGAAAACAGCAGCAGTTTTTCGGTGAGCGTGGTTTTGCCGGCATCGGGGTGGGAAATGATGGCGAAGGTGCGGCGGCGGCACACTTCTTGTGGAATATTCGACATGGTTTCTCTTCAATGATAAATAAACGGTTTCTGTTTAGAGATGCAGCCTCAAACTGCCGCACAGAAACAGCAGCAAAGCCGGCACAGACGCAGCAGCTTTCAAAATATCTGCTCCCGCCGCAACCGCTTAACCGGAAAACAATGCAGATATTCAATACTCTGCTTTGCAAAAAACCTCGAGGCCGTCTGAAAATTTTCAGACGGCCTGCCATACAGTAGGCCGATTAACGGGGCAAGGCGCGGGATTGTATAAAAAAATGCTTGTTTTTTCAACATGTAAACCGAAACAAGCTAGGCATCGGAGCGCATGCCCCGCGCTTCCCGCTCAGCGCCTGCCGGATTTTTCCAGCAGAAAATCCACCATGCTGGCCACATTGGGGGTGGAGCCCCGGTTTTTGTAATACACCAGATACAGCGGCACGGTATCGACCCTCCATTGCGGCAGCAACCGCACCCAGCCGCCGCTGCGCAGCATATTGTCGAAACAGGGCAGAAGCGCGATGCCGATGCCGTCTGAAACCATCTGCCCGAGCAGGTTGGCATCGTTGCTGCTGAGTTTGCAGCTGCCCTGAATATGCACGCAGTGCTGTCTGCAGACAAACCGCCATTCGGGGCCGTCATATTTGTTTAACAGCGTATGCCCGTGCAGCTCGTGCGGGCTTTCGGGGCAGCCGGCGCGTTGCAGGTAGCTTTCTGCGGCAAACAGCCCCAGCTCGATGTCGGTGAGTTTGCGGGCGACAACGTTGCCGTCTTCGGGCAGGCTCAAGCGCAGGGAAATATCGATGCCGTCTTGAATCATATTCACTTTTTTATTGTTGATTTCAACTTCCAGCACCACATCGGGATAGCGGCGCATATATTCGGCCAGATGCAGCATCAGAAAACCGCGCCCCACTTCTGTGGAAACCGATATCCGCAGCAGCCCACCCGGCGTGTCAAGCCTGCCCTGCACGCCGTTGACCGCCGCTTCGGCCGCCTGCATCATCTGCTGCGCGCGCAGGTAAAACTGCTCACCCACTTCGTTGAGCAATACACCCCGTCTGCTTCTGTCCATCAATGCCGTGCCCAAGCCGGCCTCCAAACGGCTGATGCGGCGGCTCAGGCGCGACTTGGGAATATTCGCCAAATCCGCCGCCTTGCTGAAACTGCCCGCCTGCACCACCGCCACAAACAGGCGGATATCGTTTAAATCCACATTACCCATCTTGTTTCTTACCCATGTTTGCCGGTTTTTTCCTTTTTTCTGTTCTGTTTTTGCAACTTAAAGTTTGATTTTTGTATCTTGTTGCAAAATTATGCATATCTATAATGCGCCCTGTCAACACGATGTTTTCGAATAAACACTCAATAAGGAAACTGTAATGAGCCAACCCGCAAACTTCAACGGCGCCGCGCCGAAAATCGATCCCGCCAACGCCGCGATGCTGTTAATCGACCACCAAAGCGGCCTGTTTAACACCGTGCGCGATTTGAACGTGCGCGAGCTGCGCGCCAACGCCGTTACGCTGGCGAAAGTGGCGGCTTTGGCCAAAATGCCGGTAATTACCACCGCTTCGGTGCCGCAAGGCCCCAACGGCCCCTTGATTCCCGAAATCCACGAAGCCGCGCCGCATGCGCAATACGTTGCCCGCAAAGGCCAGATTAACTCTTGGGACAACCCCGATTTCGTGGCCGCCGTGAAAGCTACCGGCAAAAAGCAACTCATCATCGCCGGCACTATTACCAGCGTGTGCATGGCCTTCCCCGCCATCTCCGCGATTGCCGAGGGCTATCAGGTGTTCTGCGTGGTCGATGCTTCCGGCACCTACAGCAAAATGGCGCAGGAAATCACGCTGGCGCGCATCGTGCAGGCAGGAGCCGTGCCGATGGACACCGCCGCCGTGTGCTCCGAAATCCAGCAAACCTGGAACCGCCCCGACGCTGCCGAATGGGCAAAAGCCTATGAAGCCGTGTTCCCCGAATACGCGCTGCTGATTGAAAGCTACATCAAAGCCCGCCAAGTGGAGCACGATGGCGAGCAATTGGATTCCGAGCGCGCCTGATTGATTTTTTAATCGATCACGTTTTCAGACGGCCTGCTTTCTATTTCAGACGGCTCACCGGTCGATATTGGGAAAAGGCCGTCTGAAAACCCACCGGCGCAGCCCCAAGCCCGGCCTGCCGGGCAGAGTGCGGCGGTGTGCAGCCCGATTGCGGCGCACATAATGTATTAATGTATTTTTCCCCTTTCAGACGGCTCACCGGCCAGTGTTCGGACAACAGGCCGTCTGAAAATTCCAACCCCAACCTCAAAAAGGAAACTTTAATGGCAAACAAAAAACCCTATATCCGCCTCGACAAAAACGATGCCGCCATGCTGCTGGTCGACCACCAAACCGGCCTGCTCTCGCTGGTGCGCGATATCGAACCCGACAAGTTCAAAAACAACGTGCTGGCCACCGCCGATTTGGCCAAATATTTCGGCCTGCCCACCATTCTCACCACCAGCTTTGAAAACGGCCCCAACGGCCCGCTGGTGCCCGAATTGAAAGAAATCTTTCCCGATGCGCCCTACATCGCCCGCCCCGGCAACATCAACGCCTGGGACAACGAAGATTTTGTGAAAGCCGTCAAAGCCACCGGCAAAAAACAGCTCATCATCGCCGGCGTGGTAACCGAAGTGTGCGTGGCCTTCCCAGCGCTTTCCGCCATCGAAGAAGGCTATGATGTGTTTGTGATTACCGATGCTTCCGGCACCTTCAACACCATGACCCGCGATGCTGCGTAGGACCGCATGAGCCAAGCCGGCGTGCAGCTGATGACCTGGTTCGGCGCCGCCTGCGAGCTGCACCGCGACTGGCGCAACGACATCGAAGGCTTGGGCGCGCTGTTCGGCAACCACATCCCCGACTACCGCAACCTGATCACTAGCTTCAACACGCTCACTCAGGGTAAATAAACGCATTAAGGCCGTCTGAAAACTTTTCAGACGGCCTGTTACCGTTTTGACAGTTAATAAATTGATAATATTGGTAAGAATCTCAAAAAACCATAAGCCGGCCAAAACCTTTACCCGACATTCCTCTCTAAGGTTTGCACAGCAAGGTTTGCACAGCGGCTTTTGCAGATATGGCACAAACATCTGTTTTTTAAACATATTCACAAGGAATATCAAAATGAGTTTTGTAACCACTCGGGACGGCGTTCAGATTTTCTATAAAGATTGGGGGCCGAAAGATGCAGAAGTATTATTTTTTCATCACGGCTGGCCGCTCAGTTCCGATGATTGGGACGCACAACTGCCCTATTTCGTTGCCAAAGGCTACCGCGTTATCGCCCATGACCGCCGCGGACACGGCCGCTCAAGCCAAGTGTGGGACGGGCACGATATGGATCACTATGCCGATGATGCGGCGGCGGTAGTCGAACACTTGGGCATTCAAAAAGCCGTGCATATCGGGCATTCCACAGGCGGCGGAGAGGTGGTGCGCTATATCGCCCGCCACGGCGAAAGCCGTGTATCAAAAGCCGTGTATCAAAAGCCGTGTATCAAAAGCCGTGTATCAAAAGCCGTGTATCAAAAGCCGTGTATCAAAAGCCGTGTATCAAAAGCCGTGTATCAAAAGCCGTGTATCAAAAGCCGTGTTGGTAAGTGCCGTGCCGCCTTTAATGGTGCAGACAGAAAATAATCCTGAAGGGCTGCCCAAAGCATTATTCGATGACTTCCAAAAACAGCTGTTGGCCAACCGCGCCCAGTTTTACTATGATGTTCCCGCCGGCCCTTTCTACGGCTTTAACCGCCCGGACGCAAAAGTGTCCGAACCGGTTATCCAAAACTGGTGGCAGCAAGGCATGATGGGGGCAGCAAAAGCCCACTACGACGGCATCGCGGCATTTTCCCAAACCGACTTTACCGAAGATTTGAAAAAAATTACCGTACCCGTGTTGGTGATGCACGGCAGCGGTGACCAAGTCGTCCCATTTGAAATTTCGGGAAAACGGTCGGCACAACTACTGCAAAACAGTACATTAAAAGTGTATCCGGGCTACTCCCACGGAATGCTCACCATTAATCCTGAAGTGATCAATCCCGATTTGCTGGCATTTATCCAAAATTGAAGCCAACCGCTTGAGAACAGACCGGCATGATACGGTCAGGCCGTCTGAAAAACAGATTTCAGACGGCCTGCTGCCGTACCTCAAGCCAAAACTTGCCTTTTCCTGCCACAGGAAACACAATGATACCTTTCCGTTGAATCGTCAAGGACACTCCCCATGACCCAAATCGCCCTGATTGTCGGCAGCCTGAGCAAACAGTCTATCAACCGCGCCGTGGCCGAACATATTGCCGCGCAGGCACCCGCCGGCGTGGCAGTCGAAGAAGTGCAGATCGGCGATCTGCCGCTCTACACGCAAGATCTCGATGCCGAAAGCGTGCCGGCCTACGATCGCGTGCGCGCACAGCTCAAAGCCGCCGATGCCGTGTTAATCGTCAGCCCCGAACACAACCGCGCCATGCCTGCCGCCGTGAAAAACATTATCGATATTGCCTCGCGCCCGTTCGGCCAAAGCGTTTGGGCAGGCAAAAAAGCCGCTGTCGTTACCGCCTCGCCCGGCGGCTACGGCGGCATCAACAGCGGCCTGCAAATCCGCCAAAGCCTGCAACCGCTGGGAGCAGACGTGCTAATCGCACCCGAAGTGTTTCTCAGCCGCGCCAACGCCGCGCTGGAAAACGGCAAGGTAGCCGATGAGCGCACCGCGCAGTTTTTAAACCAATTCGCCGCCACCTTTTACGCCTGGGCAGCGCAATAAAAACAACAGGCCGTCTGAAAGCCGGTTGACAGGCTTTCAGACGGCCTATCCGCCCAATCTTTACAACTTTAGAAAGGAGCCGCCGTGCCTGCCCACCCGCCCGAATTTATCGAACAATGCGCCGGCTTCACCGACCTGTTTCTGCAATTGGGGCTGCCTGCCGAACCGCAGGAGATTGCCGGCTTTATCATGCGGCACCGCCCGCTGCCTGAGTCGGTTTCACTGTCCGATGCGCCGTTTTGGAACACCGCGCAAGCGCAGTTTTTGCAAGAGCAGCGCCAACTGGACGAGCCGCCGTTCAATATATTGATCGACCAGCTCAGCGAAGCCCTGCGCGGTTAATCTGCTCAAACCCTGTATCCCCCAACCACCGAAAGGAAACCCCATGAAACTCTACTATGCCCCCGGCACCTGCGCACTGGCCTGCTGGATTGCCTTAGAATGGGCCGGTGCCGACTATGAAGCGGTGCGCGCCGACTATGCTTCAGAAGAATACAAACGCATCAACCCACTGGCCGCCGTACCCGCGCTCGACATCGGCGGCAAACGCACGATGACCCAGGCCGCCGCCATTTTGCAATATATTGCCGACTCCCACCCCGAAAGCCGGCTCGGCAGCAACGAAGGCTTGGAAAACGCGTTCGAGCTGAACGAAACCATGTCTTTTCTCGCCAGCGACCTGCACCCCGCCTTCTGGCCGTTTTTCATGCCCTACCGTTACACCACCGATGAAAGCGAGGCGGCATTGAAAGCGGTGAAAGAATCGGCCTATGCCCGCATCGACCGCGCCATGCTGCACCTGGAAAACCTGCTGGCCGCCGGCGGGGGCTATGTGTACCAAGGCCGCCGCAGCATTGCCGATGCCTACGCATTTGTGATGGTGCGCTGGACGGAAAACCTGCCGAAAAGCTGGCGCGAATACCCCGAAATTGCAAAATTTATGGAACGCATGACGGCCGACCAAGCCGTGCAGTATGTGATGCAGGCGCAAAAAGCCTGATGCCGCCGTTTTCAGCTGCAAGGGCGGATATCTGAAAATGCCTGTCTGAAAATAGGGTTGGAAAAATAGGATTGGAACCACCGTAAAATCTCCCTGCCGATCCGTTTCACCCATACTGCGCCACCGCATACCGAAACGCCGCCGCTATGGCGGCGTTTCGGTGCAATTGCCGGAAATAAAAACTGCAAGCTGCTTTTTTAACGGCGGTACTGCCTAGCTGCACACCGAAGCCCGCCCAAGCCATCAACGCGGGAAATTGCTTTATTTCCAATCCCATAAACTCTCAATGAGACCGTTGCAAACGGGTTTCAACCAAACCCGTCTATCCGTTTACCCGCGCCTGTCGGAAAACCCGAATACCCGCCCCACTTCCACCACAGGCAAACTTCAGGCCGTCTTAAACCCTTTTCAGACGGCCTGAAGCCTTAGGTGTAGGAAATTCCAGCGTTGTTTACACGTTCCGTTTTTTTTACATGCAGACCCATTTTGGGATTTTTGAGGGTTGTCAAGAATGCCGAAAGGCACGGCGAATCCGCATCGTTCTTGAGAATGCTCCAAAATCACGAAACCATCATTCTGGCAAAAAACCAAAGCCGTTTGCCATAAAGAAACAGACCCTGCGCCTTCCCGCGCCGGCCCTGTGCGGCAGGCGGTTGCCTTATGCTTCTTCCACCAAGCCCAAATCAAGCAGCTCCTGCTGCAGCCGGCCGGCAGTCCAACCGCTGCCGACAGCCAGCGTGAGCAGCACGGCGGCGGTTTCCAAGTTGGCTTTGCCGCCGTTCACCACGCCCGCGCCCCGCAGCGCGCTGCCCTGCGCATAAACGGCGGCGGCGTTGCCTTGCGGCACTTGGCTGATGTTCAGCAACAGGCCGCCTTTTGCGGTAAACCGCCGCACGGCATCGATGAAACCGGCATCTGCCGGGGCATTGCCGTGGCCGTAGCTTTGCAATACCACAGCGTCTGCCCCGCTGCGGTCGAGGCCGTCTGAACAGGCTTGTGCAGCAAAACCGGGAATCAGCGTGGTGCAGATCACTTTGGCCTGCGGGTTCAGCGGGCGCACCTGCAAAGCCTGCCCTGTTTTTTCAGACGGCCTGATGCGCACATTATCCCAGCCTTGTTCGGGCGACCATTGCGCCAGTGTGCCGAAATGCGGGTTGCTGAAACCTTCCGCGCTTTCGGTGCTGGTTTTGCTGCTGCCCACGGCGGGAAACAGTTTGCCGTTAAAGGCAATCACGGTTTCGCGCAGATCCAGCTCGAAAGCGGTCACGGCGGTGGCAAGGTTCAGCGGGGCATCACTGTTTTCTGCATCGTAGGGCAGCTGCGAGCCGGTCAGCACCACAGGTTTGTCCAACCCCTGCAGGGCGAGTGCAAACAGATTGGCGGCGTAGGCCAATGTGTCGGTGCCGTGCAGCACCAGCACGCCGTTGTATTGCGGGATTTTTTCCGCCACCAGTTGCAGCCAGCTTTGCCAGTCGGCAAGCGTAACCGCCGAGGAATCAATCAGCGGGTCGCATAAATGCCAATCAAAACGGAAGCGGCCGGCAAACGGCAGCAGGGCTTTGCCTGCCAGCGCGGCATCCGGGCGCAGGCCTTGCCTGCTTTGGCTCATGCCGATGGTGCCGCCGGTGTAGAGTACGAAAATGGAGGGTAAGGTGTGCATATTTTCTGTTTCCGGTGTAGGTTGAATAGGAAAACGGGGCAGTCCCCAAACCGCATACGGCGCAGGCGGCAGATGCGCGGTGTCCGTTTCAGTTTAATCCGCTATGGCACAAGCCCGCTATAGTGAATCCATTTGATTTTCGACACAGGGCGGCAAACTGCAGGCAATACAGAGCCGATTCTGTTGCCGTTTTGGCGGTTTGCAAAACCGTTTTCTTCAGGCCGTGCCACAATGCTTTAACGGAAACAAAGCGGGTTCACGATTCAATATAAACAGCGGTTTTACCGGGTTGGCGCAGCAGGCCGTCTGAAAATACCGCCCTGTTTTTTCAGACGGTTAAAGCAGCCGTATGCTGCCTATTCTGCTTCCCGTATCCAAGCCTGCTGCACGGCTTCGAGGATTTTTTCGCCGCTGCGGGCAGGATCATCGTTGAAATCCGGCAGGCTGAGAATCAGCTCGCGCAACCGGGTAAACCGGATGGTTTTCGGGTCGATATCGGGATAACCGTCATAAAGTTCTTCTGCGATGCGTTGGGTGTCGGTCCATTTCATCGTGTTTTCCTTTTTTGATTCATGCAGCAACGCAAAACAGCGCAACACAACCAAGAGGCAATACCGATGCCCCGTTGCCGCTTCAGCGGTCGGCCCAACCCGTTTTCTCCGTCCCCCGGGCAGGGCTTAATTCTGTGTTGTGTTCTGTGTTGCCGACAGTGAATGCGCACATTTTGAGTAGGTTAAGCCGCAGGCAGTGCAGAATCATACGGCGAACCCGGCCATGCCCTAATGGAAATGTCCATATTCTGCGGCAGTTTGTTTGGCGGAGTGTAGCATTATCCGCTGCACAGGGCAGATTTTTCCAAAGGCCGTCTGAAAACCCGCCGCCGCAAACTGAACAGCAGAAACAACCATCTGCACTATGCCGGCAGGGCTTGTGTCCGGCATGTCTCCTGCGGTTCAACGGCGATCAGAACAACCGTTACCGCAATTTGAACAGACAGCATACGGCGGCCAAACAAGCAGAGTGCCGCCGGCAATGCCGGTTTTGCCTATGGCAAGGCTGAATTACCCTGCCGTCTGCTCTAACTCCAGCGAAGCGGCCAGCAGCGACAGGCGCGCCATCACGCCGTAAACATACAGGCGGTTGCACCCGCAATCGGGGTTGGCGGCATTGGTTTGCGGTACGCCCAGCGAATCCCATTGGGCGAACACGCGTTTGCAGCGCTCTTCGCTGCCCTCTTCCGCGCCCGCCACCGGAATCGCCTGGTTCAGCGGCACAAACACCATGCCGCCCGCGTTGAGGTTTTCATCGTTGGCGCGCCCTTCGTGCACGCGGAAAAAACCGCCGATCACGAAACGGTCCATCATATACACCACCGGCTCGGAAACTGCGCCGTCAAGTATTTCATAAGTGTAGATGCCTTCCTGCACAATCACTTCGCTCACTTGCAAGCCTTCTTTGATTTTGGCCATTTTATTGCGGTTTTTACGGTTTAACCCGCGCACTTCATCGGCCGATTTCACGCTCATCACACCCATGCCGTATGTGCCCGCATCGGCTTTCACAATCACAAAAGGCTTGTCGGTAATGCCTTTTTCATCGTATTTGGCCTGGATTTTCGCCAGCATCCGCTCCACTGCTTCGGCCAGCGCGTCTTCACCTTCGCGTTCTTGAAAATCCAAACCGCCGATCTGCTCGAAATAAGGGTTGATGTGCCACACGTCTATGCCCAGCAGTTCGGCAAATTCGGCTGCCACTTGATTGTAGGCGGCAAAGTGGGCGGTTTTACGGCGGGTCGTCCAGCCTCCGTGCAGCGGCGGCAGCACGGTTTGCGCGATGCCCTGCAAAATTTCCGGCACGCCGGCCGACAAATCATTGTTCAGCAACACCAGGCAGGGCGAGAATCCGTCTGCCAGGTGCACCCTCTCCCTGGTGCGCAGCAACGGTTCGAGCAGGATTTTATCGCCCAATGCGGTTTCAAACTCTGCCGCCTCAGTAATCTCGGGGTTGAGGCTGCCCAAGCGCACCTCAAACCCCGCCGTGCGCAGAATGGTGCTCAAGGCATACGCATTTTGCAGATAAAAAGTGTTGCGGGTATGGTTTTCGGGCACAATCAACACCGATTTCGCCTGCGGGCAGGCGCGCTCTACCGCGTCCTGCGCGGCGTGTGCCGCCAACTGGGTGAAGGCCGGATTGAGATTATTGAAGCCCCCCGGAAACAGATTCATATCGATAGAAGCCATTTTATAGCCGGCATTGCGGATATCGACCGAACCGTAAAACGGCGGCTTGTGCTGCGCCCACCGTTGGCGGAACCAAGCCTCGATTTTGGTTTGGTGGTTTAAAATGGTCCGTTCAAATTCTTGAAGTTGCGCCAGATAGGCACCAGACATTACGGGCAGCGACATATTTTTACCTGTATCAAAAATTGCTCACCCCCGCATGATAGGTTTTTCAGACGGCCTATACAAGCACCAAAAAATTATTGCAGTTAATACACAGCCAAAATAAGACAATATGTCTAAAAAATTATCAATAAAATTCAAAATAAAATATAAAAAGCATTTTTTAGACATTTTGCTTGCATTCTGCCGCACAAATCGCTACCATCACGCCGATATTTTTCTGTGATAACCAAAGCACAAACCATGAAACCGCAAACCCTTTATGACAAACTTTGGAACAGCCATATCGTCCGCGAAGAAGAAGACGGCACCGTTCTGTTATATATCGACCGCCATCTGGTACACGAAGTTACCAGCCCTCAGGCTTTCGAGGGGCTCAAAATGGCCGGCCGCAAGTTGTGGCGCATCGACAGCGTGGTTTCCACGGCCGACCACAACACCCCCACCGACCATTGGGACGAAGGCATCAAAGATCCCATCTCCAAACTGCAGGTCGATACTTTAGACAACAACATCAAAGAATTCGGTGCACTTGCCTATTTTCCTTTTAGAAACAAGGCTCAGGGCATCGTGCACGTGATGGGGCCCGAGCAGGGCGCCACCTTGCCCGGCATGACCGTGGTTTGCGGCGACTCCCACACCTCCACCCACGGCGCATTCGGCGCGCTGGCGCACGGCATCGGCACCTCCGAAGTCGAACACACCATGGCCACCCAGTGTATCACCGCCAAAAAATCCAAAACCATGCTGATTAAAGTAAACGGCCGTCTGAAACCCGGCGTTGCCGCCAAAGACATGGCTTTATACATTATCGGCCGAATCGGCACCGCCGGCGGCACCGGCCATGCGGTCGAATTCGGCGGCGAAGCTGTCCGCAGCCTCTCGATGGAAGGCCGCATGACCTTGTGCAATATGGCTATCGAGGCCGGCGCGCGCAGCGGCATCGTGGCTGTGGATCAAACCACCATCGATTATGTGAAAGGCAGGCCGCTCGCTCCCAAAGGCGAAGATTGGGAAAAAGCCGCTGCCTACTGGAAAACGCTGGTTTCCGATGAAGGCGCGGTTTTCGACACGGTTTACGAGTTTGATGCTGCCGATATCGAACCGCAGGTTACTTGGGGCACCTCGCCGGAAATGGTGCTCGACATCAACGGCAGAGTACCCAACCCCGCCGATGAAGCCGACCCGGTCAAACGCAGCGGCATGGAGCGCGCGTTGGAATACATGGGGCTGGCCGCCGACACTCCGTTAAACCAAATTCCCGTGGATGTGGTGTTTATCGGTTCCTGCACCAACAGCCGCATTGAAGATTTGCGCGAAGCCGCTGCCATAGCCAAAGGCCGCCGTAAAGCCGCCAATATCCGCCGCGTATTGGTGGTGCCGGGTTCGGGCTTGGTAAAAAATCAGGCCGAGCGCGAAGGCTTGGACAAAATCTTCACCGAAGCCGGCTTCGAATGGCGCGAACCGGGCTGCTCGATGTGCCTGGCCATGAACGCCGACCGCCTCGCACCACAGGAACGTTGCGCCTCCACTTCCAACCGCAACTTCGAAGGCCGCCAAGGCAACGGCGGGCGCACCCACTTGGTCAGCCCGGCAATGGCCGCCGCTGCCGCAGTTACCGGCTGTTTCACCGATGTACGCCGTCTGTAAAAAACAACAGGCCGTCTGAAAAACTTTCAGACGGCCTGCCTTAGAAATTGTTTTTTAGCACAAACTTTGGCATGATAATAACAGTATGCAGCAATGCATACCGTACTTTCAAACCATTAGGAGCTTAAACATGAAAAAAACCGTATTGGCCGTATTAACCGCCATGACTTTATTGTCTGCCTGCAACACCGTATCGGGCTTCGGCAAAGATGTATCCAAAGCCGGCGACAAACTTGAGCAAACTGCCGACCGCCACGGCCACTAATTTAATTGCACCCAATATCTCCACCCCCGCAACCGCTGTTACTGCGGGGGTGTTTTGCAAACCGAAAGTACGAACATGAAAGCATTCACGCAAATTACCGCATTGGTTGCCCCGCTTGACCGCGCCAATGTTGATACCGATGCCATTATCCCCAAACAATTTTTAAAATCCATCAAGCGCAGCGGCTTCGGCCCCAATGCTTTTGATGAATGGCGCTATCTCGACCACGGCGAGCCGGGCATGGATAACAGCAAACGCCCGCTCAACCCCGATTTTCCGCTCAATCAGCCGCGCTACCAAGGCGCACAAATCCTACTCACCCGCAAAAACTTTGGCTGCGGTTCATCACGCGAACACGCCCCGTGGGCTCTTGATGATTACGGCTTCCGCGCCGTTATCGCTCCCAGCTTTGCCGACATTTTCTTCAACAATTGCTACAAAAACGGCCTGCTGCCGATTGTGCTGGGCGAAGAAGCAGTCGACCAACTGTTTAAAGAAGTGGAAGCCAACGAAGGCTACCGTTTGGCCATTGATTTGGAAACGCAGACTCTCACCACACCGAGCGGCCAAACATTCACTTTCGACATTACCGAACACCGCAAACACTGCCTGTTAAACGGCCTTGACGAAATCGGCCTGACCCTGCAGCACACCGATGAAATCAAGGCGTTTGAAGAGCAACGCAAAGCCTCGCAACCGTGGCTGTTTCATGTTTGACTGTTCAAATAAAACGCACAGGTTGGTGTTTTCAAATAGTGTGCCATACCCATACTTAACCTTGATATTTTTTACCTAAAATCAGATGCTTGTGATAAGATTGCGCATGATGACATAAGCTTTCGTGATGCTTTGTGAATTTTACAGAAGCATCAGGCCGTCTGAAAAACTGATGTTTCAGACGGCCTGTTCCAATCTTGGCTTTTACTTTTTATTGCCAATCTGCTCACATTTTCCCGTTGTATTCTGAGCCCGTGCAGAAACGGCATCTTGACATCGATAAGCCTCACCGACACTGTTCATCCACAATGCCAAGGTATAACCATTATTTGCTTTGGGCGTAATCACCAAGTTATAGCGCAGGCTGTTTTGATCAGGCATCACTGCTGTGATTTCATAGCGAGCTTCCAGCTCTGGATCCCTAAACAACCCTGAAGCTCTTTTTTGCAAATCTGTTTGGCTGGACAATGACCCCGGAGTGCTGACACGTTCGGTTTTAATATTGTTATTGATATCCAACAATTCTGCCTGGGCATCGGTTAAATGCCCGCGCTCGATATAGCGGCTATATGAAGGGTAAGCTATCCCGGCAATTATGCCGATAATCGCCACCGCAACCATCAATTCAACCAAGGTAAAACCTTGTATTTTCTGTTTTGATTTCATATTTCCCCTATTTTCCCGCTGCCACATAAGACTGTAAAATCACAACAGTGTTTCTGTTTTTACCCCATGCTTTAGCCGTTACGCGGTAGATTTCCGAACCGTCAGGCTGCTGGCTGATATATTCAATAATATAACGGGAAGGTTGCGCAGCTTCTCTGGCTGCGAATATTCCGCTGCTGTTATCTATACATGATTCGGTTTTGGATTTTCCACAGGTAGCGCGCTCCCAAGCAGGATTCGTGCCTACATTACACAGAGCGTTTTCGCAATCTTCTGTGAACTGGCTTGCATCAAGATCATCGTCAGCAATTCTTTTCTCACCTGTCCGCAATGCGGCTTCAGCCAATGCTGTAGCAAATTTGTGATCTGCATCGTTGGTGCTGATACGCTGCTCGGTGTTATAAGACTGGGTTACGCTTACTACCAAAAAAGCCACTACAATCATTACCATCAATACAATAAACAGTGAAAAGCCCTGTTGTGCCGATTTGGGTTTAAAAGTTACGAAAGGCTGCGGTTGGCGCATGTGTTTCCTCCCCTTATTGCTGCATCAATATTATAGATTTGCACGGCATTGCCGGCTCCACCTGTCAAACTGATACGGACAAATGCAGGAATATGATTCAAACTATTAGAATATTGAAATTTTTCCGTGTTTCCTTCCCCATCGGGGCAGTCATTCACATAAATATATCTGAACGTTGCACTTGTAACGCTGTTTACCAACAGCTGGGGGTTGCCCCATGTATTGTTCCCATTCAACTGGAAACGGAATAAACCTGTTTGACCGCCGACAGAGCCGGTTACATAGGCATGTACGGCATAACGCAATACAGAAATTTCATTGTCTCGGGCTGTTGCCGAACCCAATGCAACTTTTGCTGCTGCGATGTTGGCCGGTTTGGTATTATTTGCCGGCCGAACCAAAGTGTCGCAGGTACTGAGCACCAACTGATCACCATTCTCAGGATTATCTGCCCCATAAAGAAAAACCAAAGCATCCGATGTGGCGGTAAAATTTGCCGCATTAAAATCGCTCCTATTGATTGTTCTTACCGCCCCTGAATTGCCCGCTGTATTATCCAGTTTGAAAGCATTTGATTGTGATGTTGCGGTATTATTATCGCGGATGGTCCGGCTATTGCTTTCCGCCATATTGAAACACCCAAAACCACCTGCCATACGGGCATCACGCACCACCATATTGGCGGCATTGCGCACATCCTGTTGCGTATTCATACGGCTGTCGGCAGCACTATTCAGCTGGCGGGCGGTGAAATAACCTTTGCTCACTGCCACCAATACAATCATGCTTAATGCACTGGCCACCAAAAACTCTATCAGGCTGAAACCCTTAATGCTTTGCGCACCCGTAATAGGCGGATAATATTTTTTGTTTTTCATATTTCGTTCTTTGATTGGGTTAATCCGGCACACGCGCTTGGTAAGTGTAAACGATATTGCTGTTATAGCTTTTTACGGCAGGAGCAACATCAGCCTGCTCCGAATCTATCTGCCACAACACTTTAACCATCAACGGCCCACTGTTTTTACAATTTGCATCCACATTGCCGTTTGAGTCGATTTCCATCTCGTCCACCCCGCGGCATATGGCATATCGAACCTCTGCATTGGGCAGAGCCGATCCCAATGCACTTTCAAAACTACGGATTTGCTCATCAACCAACTCGCTTTTAGTCAATTGGGGCGGATTACCGGCATTTGCCCCGCCTGGGTTGTTGCCGCCTGCAACATTGCCCTTTATGGTTTGTATTCCGTTTTTCATATAGGCATCATAGCTTTTATTCACCCAACCGGTATCGCCGGATGCTGCCGACAAAGTCGGATTAATCTGCATTCCCTCCATCAAATTCTGCACGGCTTGGGCAACAATGGTTTGGCTTTCGGCTTCGCGCACGCCGGATACGGTGCGCAACTGGGTGGCCAGCAAGGCCAGCACACCGACGGCCAATACAAACATCGCCACCAACACCTCAACCAGCGTCATGCCGCCTTGGCGTTGTTTCAGACGGCCCGATTCCTGCTGCGCCGAGGCGGCAACATCTGTTTTCAAATGGTTCGGATATAGGATGCGGTGCATATTTTCCCCACACTGTTTTTTCATTGACATTTACTTTATCTTGGGTATAAGTCGGGCTTTCAGACGGCCTAAAATGGTTTGGTTGCCATATGGCTGCCGTTTTCAATAGCAAAATTTATTCGTCTTTATATTTGCATAATTTGGCAATCGTGCCCGTTACGCTGCTGTCGCATTTTTGCACTCTGCCGCCGCTGTCTATCACCAAAATCGAAGCCCGTGCAGCTTTGGTTCTATCGTCTTTTGCTGCAGCATCGGTAATGGAAATTTTAACAAACCCGCTGCCGATGCTGAATGTGCTGCCGGCTCCCGCATTAGCGGCATGGCCGAATGTGCCGTTAGGATAAAACGCCCATATGAGATTGCTGCCCGGCTGCTTTGCACCGCTAAAACTATAAATATTGAACTGATAACGGGTTCGCTGTTCATCTTTGGCATTTAGAATAACGGTACGCAGATCAACATCGGTATTGCGTGTGTAACTGCCGTTTTTATCGGTATCGGCAAATGCCACCATGCCTTGGCCTTCATATGTGGCTTTGCAGTAATTGTCAGGATTGCCGTCCACTTTGATTTGGGCGGGGCAAACATAAACCGGCAGATTCAAACGGACGGCTTCGCTGCGTGCGAAGCGCAGAAGATTGGCCACCTGCTCCGCCTGGCTTGCGGCACGGCGGGAGGCTATCCATTGACTCATATTGGGGAAAGCTATTGCGGCCATAATTGCCGCGATGGCAATCACGATTAACAGCTCGGTTAAGGTAAAACCTTGGTATTTTGAACGCATGAGCAAACCTGGAGACGTTGTTTGGGTAATGTGTTTTATCAAATATTCAGTCTGTTTTCAGACGGCCTGAAATAAAACCGGTTCAATCATGCGCGGAAATACCGTAAAAAACACCCGCAGCCGAACCACGGGCATTTCATCTGCAATTGCACAGGCATGCCCCCTGTTTATCCAGCCCTGCTCTTTGGCAGTTTTGTTTATTTTCGTTGTCCATTGTAAACGATAACGTAGCTGCATACCTAATAAAATATGAAATGCGCTTAGCTTGGCGCGGAAATCTGTATCAATCTTCCATCATTGCAGCATCCGGCACATAGGTAGAATTTTCAAACTTGGTAAACTGGCCGATAAAAGTGAGATATACCCTGCCGGTGGGGCCGTTGCGGTGTTTGCCGATGATACATTCCGCCAAGCCTTTAAGCTGGGTTTCTGCGTTGTAGTATTCATCGCGGTACATAAACATAATCAGGTCGGCATCTTGCTCTATGGCCCCCGATTCACGCAAATCGGACATCATCGGGCGTTTGTCGGTGCGCTGCTCCACCGAGCGGCTCAACTGGGACAATGCAATAACCGGCACCCGCAGCTCTTTGGCCAAAGCCTTGAGTGAGCGTGAAATTTCGCCCAGCTCTGATGCGCGGTTGTCGCTGCGTCCCGATCCTGCCATCAATTGAAGATAATCGATCACTATCAAACCGAGTTTGCCGTTGAACTGGCGGGCAAGGCGGCGGGCGCGGGCGCGCAGCTCGAGCGCGGTCAGCCCCGGCGTTTCATCAATAAATATCGGCGAATCCGAAAGTTTGACCACCGCATTATTCAGACGGCTCCAGTGTTCATCTTCCAAACGACCGGTTTTGAGAACGTGCTGGTCGAGCCTGCCCACTGATCCGAGCATACGCATCACCAACTGTGCGCCGCCCATTTCCATAGAAAACACGGCCACGGGCAGTTTGGATTCCACCGCCACATGTTCGGCAATATTGATGGAAAACGCGGTTTTACCCATAGACGGCCGGCCGGCCACGATAATCAAATCACCCGGCTGTAAACCTGAGGTTTTTTTGTCTAAATCAATAAAGCCGGTGGCTATGCCGGTTACTTCATCGGGATTATCGCGCGAATAAAGCATATCGATACGCTCGACCACCTCTTTCAAAAGCGCAGGCATTTCTAAAAAGCCCTGTTTGGATTTGGCCGTGCTCTCGGCGATTTGAAAAACTTTGTTTTCGGCTTCATCGAGAAGCTGCCCGGCATCGCGGCCTTGCGGGTTATAGGCGCTGCGGGCGATTTCAGTGCCCACTTCGGCAAGCTGGCGCATAACCGAACGCTCCCGCACAATTTCGGCATAGCGGCGGATATTGGCAGCCGAAGGTGTATTTTGCGCCAGCGTAATCAGATAGTTGAACCCGCCGGCCGCCTCCAGCTCCTCGTTGCGCTCCAAAGCCTCCTGCACGGTAATCACATCAGCAGGACGGCTTTCGTTAATCAGGTTGGCGATGCTGCGGAAAATCAGCCGATGTTCGTGGCGGTAGAAATCTTCAGAGGCAACCACATCAGCGATTCGATCCCAAGCGGCATTTTCAAGCAGCAGGCCGCCCAACACCGACTGCTCCGCCTCCATAGAATGCGGCGGCAGCGATAATGCGCTCACTTCACGGTCTTCAGACGGCATCATATCGATGTAATCGTTCATGGGATCTGCCTTAGTGTATATTGGGGAAAGCCGCTTATTATAACCGAAGCCCAAACACAGCGGCCTGTAAGCATTCAAAACAAAAAAGAGAAAACGGCGGCATTGAAGCGCCCCGGAAAATTAGACACCATCTCCAACTTATGAGGCACAATTCAAGCGGCAGGGTTTCTTCGCTATAACGGCCAAGCAATGCTATACTCACGCCCGTTTAAACCGATTTAAAAAAGGAAGCATTATGGCTGATTTCAACAAAATCCTCCCTCCCGGCAACGTGGATGGCGGCATGGTCAATGTTGTGAACGAAATTCCCGCAGGCAACAACCACAAAATCGAATGGAACCGAAAATTAGGGGCGTTCCAATTAGACCGCGTAGAGCCTGCCATATTCGCCAAACCCACCAACTACGGCTTTATCCCGCAAACCCTTGATGAAGACGGTGATGAACTGGATGTTTTGCTGATTACCGAGCAACCTTTGGCTACCGGCGTGTTTCTAGAAGCAAAAATCATCGGCGTAATGAAATTTGTTGATGACGGCGAAGTTGACGACAAAATCGTGTGCGTGCCCGCCGATGACCGCAACAACGGCAATGCTTACAACAGCTTGGCTGATTTGCCGCAACAGCTGATCAAGCAAATCGAGTTTCACTTCAACCATTATAAAGCCCTGAAAAAACCCGGCTCAACCAAAGTGGGGCACTGGGGCGATATAGAAGAGGCTAAAGCGGTGATCAAAGAATCTATTGAGCGTTGGAACAAACAAGCTTAACCCCCTCATAACCCATCAATAGATCAGCGCATTTCAATGCAAAACCGAAAACTTCGGGCAGCCAACAGCAGGAAGCCGGTTCGGCTGCCGCTGTCGGCGGGGTTTACCAAACCGTTCTCCCAGGATCAAAACCCGCAGCACTGCAACGGAATAAACGCCCCCCCTGCCCCAACAAGCGCCGCAAAAAAACTACAAGATACCCAATGATTCGGGTATCTTGTTTCAAACAGATAAACTGCCGATATAACAGTTAGAGGCCGTCTGAAAAATATATCCCCCTTCAAAAGAGTGTGCCGGCCAATTCCTGCCGCATTTTATCAATAACGGCCTGATAGTCGGCCTGACCAAAAATTGCAGAGCCGGCCACAAACGTATCTGCACCTGCAGCGGCAACAGCAGCAATATTGTCCGTTTTGATACCGCCGTCCACCTCAAGCGCAACTTTCCTGCCGCTCTCGCCTTTATATATATCGAGACAATCACGCACCTGACGGATTTTCACCAATGTTTGCGGAATAAAACTCTGCCCGCCAAAACCGGGATTAACCGACATCAGCAGCACCATATCAAGCCTGTCCAACACATTTTCCAACACATAAACCGGTGTAGCCGGGTTTAGCACCAAACCTGCCTGACAGCCCAAATCTTTAATCAAACTCAGGCTGCGGTCGATATGGCGGCTCGCTTCGGGGTGAAACGTGATGATGTCTGCCCCGGCTTCGGCAAACGACCGGATCAGATCATCCACCGGCTCCACCATCAGATGTACATCTACCGGCACGGTAGTATAAGGTTTAAGTGCCGCACACACCATCGGCCCGAAGGTAAGGTTGGGCACATAATGGTTATCCATCACATCGAAATGGATAAGGTCGGCGCCCGCTTCGGTAACGCGTTTCACTTCCTCCCCCAAACGGGCGAAATCCGCAGATAAAATACTCGGAGCAATACGGAACTGTTGCACGATTGGTTTTCCTTTAAGTTTTTTCGTTTCAGACGGCCTCTGATTGAAAAAGTTCAAATCACGCCGATTACAATATTATTGATTTTAATATACTGTTTTAAAAATAAATTTTCAATAAAATTTTATTGTCATTAACAAATATTATCTGAAATAATACCGCGCTTCACAAACATATCCGCTAGTATTTTACAAATATTGAATTTGGGAAAACAATATGCTTACCACAATAAAGTTTAACCCGTTGTTACAGGCCGCCCTAGGCGGCTGCCTGCTGGTTTTCGGAACAAGCCATGCCTATGCATCGCCAATGCTCCGCTTGGACAACTTCCATCCCAATTGCGATGTACGCCCGCTGAATTTGAGCCATGCACAAATCAATGAGTTGCGCAGCATCCGTAAAGAATACAAGAAAGCCATTGAAAAAGCCTCCCGCAAAGAAGAGCGCGTCAGTAAAAACCGCCGCCGCGATATTATCAAAATCCTTTCCAGCGATAAATTCAATGCCGATGATTCACGCGATTACATAGAAAGCCGCTATCTCGCCAGTATGGATTTTGCAGTTGACGAATTGGCCATCCAACACCGTTTCTACAAGCTGCTCACGCCATTGCAACGGCAACATTGGCTGAACACCTGCCTGAGATGAATTTACCAACAAACCAAACACGCCCGCAAATCATTAAAGGCCGTCTGAAAATCTAAACTAGAGTCAACATTAAAACAAAACAAGTATATATCCTTCTATATACAAGGCACCAAGCCGCAAAGAATAGAAGCAATGCGTCAGGAAGCTCAATCTCGCCATGATTTTAAAATGGGCTATATCTAAATTTAGCATTAAAACAGGCTTAATTCGCATCATGCTTAAAGATCGGGGCTGTACTAGATAACTAGGGAAATTTAACTTCAGGTTAGAATAATCCCTATGAGAAAAAGTCGTTTAAGTCAGTACAAGCAAAACAAACTGATTGAACTATTTGTTGCAGGTGTTACCGCCCGCACAGCGGCGCAATTAGTTAGCGTCAATAAAAATACCGCTGCCTATTACTTCCACCGTTTGCGCTTACTTATCTATCACAACAGCCCGCATCTGGAAATGCTTGATGGTGAAGTAGAAGTTGATGAAAGCTATTTTGGCGGACAACGCAAAGGCAAACGTGGTCGCGGTGCGGCTGGCAAAGTGGCTGTATTCGGGCTTTTGAAGCGTAATGGTAAGGTTTACACCGTTGCCGTACCCAATACACAAACTGCGACTTTATTGCCAATTATCCGCGAGCAAGTGAAGCCTGATAGCATTGTTTATACCGATTGTTACAAAAGTTATGACGTTCTTGATGTGAGCGAATTTTCACATTTTCGGATCAATCACAGCACACATTTTGCTGAGCGACAAAATCACATTAACGGAATTGAGAACTTTTGGAACCAAGCAAAACGCCATTTACGCAAGTTTAACGGCATTCCCAAAGAGCATTTTGAACTGTATTTGAAAGAGTGTGAATGGCGTTTTAACAACAGTGAGATAAAATTTCAAATTTCTATTTTAAAACAATTAGTAAAGCAGGATTTGTTCTAGTTATCTAGGACAGCCCCAAAATTATTTTATTGTGGCGGATTAAAGTTGAAGCGGATAGCGTATTACCCATTTTGCCGTGTTGAGCCCTGCTGTACTGCATCGGTTGAAATGCAATCCGCTCCGTTATTGCTGGCATACCAAACAATCCACGGCTGAAGCTTTTGCCCAATCCAAAAAACATCACAAGAAGTTTATTTGCCGTTATTCCCGCCTGTGCAGGAATCTAAACGCTTGGCATTCCACAGCCGTTGGCTTAATCCATACTTCAATATTTTCATCTGTATTCCCGTTTGGGCATAACGGTATTTCTGCCTTTCAGACAGCATGAAGATATTTTTCAAAGACTTCCGGCTGGCTTGTTGGAAATATGCGGCCGGCCGAATTCTGAACAGAGAGGGGAGGGGCTGTCGACAACTGCCCCGCGTTTCATTTCATTCATGCCGCCGGCCACGCGCTTTCAGACGGCCGTGGTTGATGCACTCCGTTCGGTAAACCGAAGTAAAAAAGCTGCCGTTTTAAACGGGGATGGCGTAATTTTATGTTAATCAGACGGTAGCCGGTGATTTTAAGTGCTTATAATACGGCACGTTTTGATGCATTTCCCGATATGGCGAATCCGCTTGAAAACAATCACCGTGCCGGCAGGCGATCTCAAAGCCTCCAAAGGCATGGCAGAGCTGGCAGCCATGTTCAAGCAGAAAAACATCACCTTCGCGCAAACCGAATTCGCCGCCAACGTCCCGCAAGCCGAACAGAACGCTGCCGTTGATGCCCTGCTGAAACAAGGCAATCCGCACAACTTCATCATCTTTACCAAAGGCACCACCCTTCCGGCCGGCGCGGATGCCAACAGCAAAGCTGGCGAGCATATGTATTCGTTCGACTACTCCTACCTGCTCGAATCCGCACGCGACTGGCTGTTTCAGCAGGTGAAAAAATAACAGCGGAAACGTTGGTATAGATAAAGCAAGACAGTGTATCGAAGCATCAACGCTGCTTGTATCCAATTGGCAACAAACCAAACCGTGCCCTGCTTTTGCAGGGTATTTTTGTATTCGGCATTGTTTATCGCGCCGGATCGGCAGGCTGTGTGCCCAATGGTTGCTTTGATGTGGTGTTTGACTGGTTCTGCAGCCCCTTGCTTTTTGATACAGGAGATGCAATGAGTGGGTTTTGCAGACATCTTGGTTCGGGTGACTTCGGCGCTACTGTTCTTAAACGGAGCAAAACCGATAAACCAGATGCAGAACCGACAGTATAAAGCGGCGCGAACTTTGGCACCTTTTCGGGGCATCTTTGACACCAAGCCAACCGCAACTATCAGTCAGAACTTTGGCACCATACCAGCGAGGCACGTTAATCAAACTTAAAAATCATATTATCCTCATACCCCACCTTTTTGGCTATCTCGGTTATCAATTTAACTGAAGTTACCCCATCAAACACCGTCCATTCGATGGGCCGGTATTGCTCTAAAAAATCCAGATAATCCATAAGCTCGCTGCGTGTGCTGCTGAAGAACACGAAAGGCGGGCGTACCAAGCGCATAAGCTGAAGAAACCGAACCATGCCGAAGTAGTGCTTGTTGGCATACATGCCCTGCATGGTCGATACATACGGCGGGTCGAGTACCAGCAGAGTTCGCGGCTTGTCGATATACTGCGGCACCAGGGTTTGAAACGGTTGGGAAACAATCTCTAGTCCCCTTAAGTAATCTTGCGCATCGGGATAATCGCTGCGGCGGATGCCGTTATACATATGCTTGTCGAAAAACTCGGCCATGGTGCCGGCCTGATTGCTGCTGAGCAGCAGCCACGAACGCAGGCAGTTTAGGTCTTTGTAGCCGTTGAAATTCCGAATAGCGGCGACAACCCGGGACTGGGTCGGTTTGTCCAAATGTTTATCGCGGGGATAATCGGCCAATACGGCGGCGAGTGTCTGCCGCAGGCGGTTGGTGTCGGGGATATGGCGCAAACGTTCGGTGTAGCCGTCAAAGTCGTTATAGACAACGCGGGCGGCGGGTTTGGTGTGTTTGGCAACATGCGCCGGCAGGACGCTGCCGCCGAATGCGTCCACGATAGTCCAGCCCGCACCGTCGGCGGGGGATAGGGTTCAAGGCCGTCTGAAAGGCTTTGACAAAGTTGCGTTTCTGCCCGACAAAGGGCAAGAGGGCTTTGGTGTAATGGGTCATAGACAGCAGGCGCTCGCGGCGCTCTGCCTTATCGGTCAATCAGAATGTGGTGATGAGTTTTTCAGCGATCCAACATGCGATTTGCGGCACAACGGCGTTTCCGGCAGCCCGAGCTTCTGCAAAGTCGGCCGCATCCAGTCCTTTGCAAAGCCCATTATCTGCAACCGTTCGCCCCCGCTCAACCATCGCACCCCGTCCGTCGGCAACAGTGCAGATGTTGCTACCCGAGATGTCGATATTCGTCCCGCCGGGGAAGCCTGCAAGTAAAGTTGGGTGTGCGTCCGCCCAGGGGCTATCTGCTGCCGCCTTGCCGGCCGGTCGGTCAGCTGGTCCGGCGTCAGCCATAAACTCAATGGGGGGCATTTCTCCCAATCCGGCACCAGGAATACGCGGCGGCGTTTCGTGGGGACTCCGAAATAGCGAGCATCGAGCACGCGCCGGTATCCCAAATACCCGCATTGGGCAAGGGACTGGACAACTGTTTGAAAGTCTTGGCCACTGTTGCTATTGAGCAGCCCCGTGACGTTTTCAAGCACCAGCCGGCGGGGCTTGAGGGCGGAAACGATGCGCATTGCGTCGAAAAACAGGCCCGTGCGCTCTCCGGCAAGGCCCGCGCCTTTTTCCTGCGGTGGATACGTCTTGGCAGGGAAATCCGCCGATGATGACGTCAGTGCGCCACAACTCGGGCAGGCAGGTACGGACATCGGTGAATTGTTTGGCGTGCGGGAATCGGTCGGCGAGCACGGCGCGTGGCACGTCGGCAATCTCGACCTGCCAGTCGGTTGTGAATCCTGCCTGCTCGAATCTGAGATCGAAGCCGCCGATGCCGGCAAACAGGCTGCCGACGGTGGGTTTTGACGGTGCTTTTGCATCCATATTTTCCTTTCGTACGGCATTCGGCGATGCTCTAGTCTGAAAATACGGCGCTCTGAGCACTCTGTGAAATAATCAGTTAAATGTGTTGATGGTTTTGCAATGGCGGCATTTGATTTCTACTTGGCCGCAACCTTTTGCCAACAATTTATGGCAGATTTTGCAACGTAATTCGCGGTATTCCATATCGCATTTACTCCGTTTGTTATAAACTGCCCCGCTTTATCACACAGCGGAGCCTAACCTGGATGTTATGCATGGAAACCATCGCAAAAGTACACCGGCTTTTTCACCGGCAAAAACTCTCCCAACGTGAAATCGCCAAACAACTGAATCTCTCCCGCAATACAGTAGCCAAATATCTGCAGCACCCCACCGTAGCCCCCCGTCTACCGTAGAGAGCAAACGCCCGAACAAGTTCAGGACTTGCGCGAACTACCGTAGTCCCCCCGTCTACCGCAGAGAACAAACCTATTACCCCAAACTCGGCCCTTTTCTCGAAGTGTTGGCACGACAGCTGCACCAAGAAGCCCAACTGCCCAAACAGCAACACCTTTTCGCACGCCGGCATTTCGAACGCCTCAAAGATGCCGGTTATGCCGGACAGTACAGTGCCGTTGCCGTATTTATCCGCAAATTCCGCCAACAGCACCAACCCAAACCGACTCAAGTCTTTATGGCTCAGGCTTTTGCCCCGGGTGATGCTTGTCAGTTTGACTGGAGTATCGAAACCGTTTGTTTGGCCGGACAGACCGTCAAGGTGAATATCGCCCATTTCCGCTTATGCCACAGCAGGGCTTTTTTCGTTTGTGCTTATCCCAATCAGAAAGCCGATATGTTGATGGATGCACACAACCGCGCATTCGCTTTCTTCGGCGGCGTACCTGCCCGCGGTATCTACGACAATATGAAGACCGCCGTTACCCGCATCGGCAAAGGCAAGGAGAGAGAATTTAACGCGCAGTTTTTACAGATGATGACCCATTTTCTCATTGAACCGGTTGCCTGCACCCCTGCTTCCGGCTGGGAAAAAGGCCAGGTCGAGCGGCAGATACGCCACCTGCGCGAAAGATTGTTTAAACCGACTTTGGCTTTTGATTCCTTTACCTCTCTCAACGACTACCTGCAACAGCAATGCCTGCGGCTGATGAGGCAGCACAAACATCCCGAATATAGGCAGCCGGTTAACGACATATGGGAAAGGGAGAAGCATTCGTTGGCTGCTTTCCGTCCCTATCCGGCAGAACGTTTGGAGATACTCAAAGTCAGCAACCAATCTTTGGTTACCGTCGAACGCCACCGTTACAGCGTACCGGTCAGATGGGCGGGCAATACGGTTAGGGTTTATATCGGCGCACAGACCGTCCGCTTTTGTAGCGATACCGACTGCATTGCCGAACATCCGCGCAGCTTTGTGAAAGACGGCACCAGCTATAACCCTTGGCACTTTTTGCCCTATCTGCAAAAGAAACCCGGCGCGTTAAGAGACGGCAGGGCTTTCACCGGCTGGGTACTACCACCCGTCATAGAGCGTCTGAAAGCCTGTTTGCTTAAGCAGCCCAAAGGAGACCGAGTGATGGTCAAACTGCTGAACCTGATGGCCGAATACGATGCCGACTTGGCATTGACTGCAGCGGAATTGGCATTGGATGAAGGTATGCCGACTCCGGAGGCGGTCTTGAACATCATCAACCGTCTGAAAGAACCGCCGCCACCCCGTTTCCATATTAGGGACATCCCGCTTACCGTCCCGCCGTCAGTTGATTGCAGCCGTTATGACCGCTTACTGAGTCTGTCGGGCAAACAAACGGATACGATGAAGGAGAAGCATCATGCAGCATGAACGTCTGGTCGGATTGCTGAAAGAATTGAAACTCGGTGCGATGGCAGAGCAATGGGATGAAATCGTAATGGACGGCATCCGCCGCAAACGGGGTACGCCGGATATTCCGGAGCCGTTTTGGCTGCCGAACATATAGCCAAAACCGCAAGAAGCACCCAAAACCGGATCAGCCGGGCAAGGTTTGCGCAACAGCGCAGCTTGGCCGACTTCGATTTTGAGCAGAGTTTGATACACCGTCCGGCCTTGGAACTGCTTTTGGGCGGGGACTATATCAGACAGAAGCGTAATGTGGTGTTGGTAGGCGGACCGGGTACGGGCAAAACGCATATTGCCACAGCACTGGGTATCGAAGCGGCGACACAAGGATTCAGGGTACGTTTTTGGAATGTACCGGACTTGGTCAACAAATTGGAAGCAGACAAAGACGAAGGCCGTCTGAAACTAACCGAACAGCAATGTCGGTACGATTTGTTGATTCTTGATGAGTTGGGGTATCTGCCGTTTAGTCAGAAAGGCGGTTCGTTGCTGTTTCATCTGATGAGCCAACTGCATGAAAGGACGAGTGTTGTCATGACGACCAATTTGGCTTTTAGTGAATGGGTGAAGCTGTTTATGGATAAAAAGATGACGGGTGCTTTACTGGACCGCCTGACTTATTGCTGCGATATTTTTGAGACGGGCAATGATTCTTACCGGATGAAACACCGCTCATAGGGTGGCTCAATTTTAGACCACAACTGTGGCTCAGTTTTGGAATGGAATTGATAGGGGCTGGGCAGTGGCGGATATTCAAGGCCGTCTGAAAAGTGGCGGCGGGAATGCTGCGCGTTTCCGCCTGCAAAGCAACGCCCGCCCGCCTGGGTGTTGCGGGCGGGGCTGCTTTATCGGCTAGCGCGATTTTCTGCGACTATGTCCGCGTCCTCAACTGCTTCAAAGAGGTCATAGCTGCATGAATTGGCGGGAGCATAATGCACGTCAAGCTGGTTGTGAAGCTGTAAAAGCAAGTCGGCTTGGCTGACTATTACCGTGTTTCTCTGTATTTCGGCTATGGTTTTAATGGCAAGGGCGATTGATTCTGCCGCTTCGGCAAAAAGGTGATAACCCCAAAGCGTATCGGCACACTCGTTGACACAGTCGCGGGGGATTTCAATAACCTGCGGCTGTTTGCCGGCATGGTCGGGGGTATTTTGGGGTTGGGTGGGGATGTTTTGCATTTTGAAATGCTCCTATACTTTTGAGATTGAGAAACCCATTAGGGGGTGGTGCTCTCTCAGGTACATAGACACCTGCCTGCGCCTTACGGTTGGCAGACACCGCCATAACTTGACTTGTCGGCACAAAGGCCGCACAATATAAATTTTTGGCGTGAAAAAATCAGCGTTTACCCTGCTGATTTGGGCATAAGTTTTGTGAGAGAGAAACTGTAATTCAACTCTCACGGTTCAAGGTGTCAATGTTTTCCTGTTGCTGGCATTGGCTGCTGTTGGATTGTGTTGTAAAACGGCTGCCTGTAAAAAGCCCCGCTGTTTTGTGCGGGGCGGTGTTTATGCTATGGCTTCAATGCCTTTTTTCTTGATTATGGTTAACAGCTTCAGGGCTGCTCCGCTCGGTTTTTTGATTCCGCGCTCCCAATCTGAAACCTGATTTTTGCCGATATTCAGATAAACGGCTAAGGCTGCCTGGCTTAAGGCTTCACGCTCCCTTATGGCGCGTATGGTTTCCCCGCCCATCGGTTCTACTTCGGTAAGGCATGATCTATCAAAGCTGCGCATTGTCTTTTTATCGATTGCACCTGCTTCGTGAAGTCCTGCGGCCATATCGTGAATAATGCCGCTCAATTCGCTTTTGTATTTCATGGCTTCAACTCCTTTAGTTTCAGCGTAGCAATATAGCGTTCAAGCTCTGCATCTGTGCATTGTGTCAAAACGGCGGCCAAGCTTTTTAAGTTTTTCAATTCCTGAATGCTGATATTTTCGCGGTCTGACTTGGCAAAGGCATAAACAAAAAATGCACGCTTTCCCCGTTTGAATAAAATCAGGCTTCGATAACCGCCGCTTTCCCTTGCCCTTTTCGGGCTATCCGCTGCTTAATCACGCCGCCGCCCAAGTCTGCATCAATTTGCCCGCTTTCCGCTCTTTGTACTGCCTTGATTAAATCGGTGTCGGCAATACCTGTTTGTCAGAAAACTTCGCTATCCATTTGTTTTTAAAAATCCGCATGGCTGCCCTTTGTGTAATGCCATGCATTATACTGTGTTGCCCAATGCCGCACAATATTATCAATCCTGATAGAAAAAGCCCCGCTTGTCATGCGGGGCTGGTGTTTTCAGACGGCTGTTTTCCAATCGTCTGTAAATGTGTCGGCGGAATATCCAAAATGCCGTTGCAATCGTCAATGGCGAAAAAGGTAAGGGCGTATAGTGTGATGCTGCCGTGTGTCTGAATGTAGTTCAGGATTTCGGCACATTGCGATTCGAGGGGAAAACGGGAAAATGGCGGCCTGTTTTTTCGTGACTGCGGCCGTCTGAAATGCTTTTTTGTGTTTCGGGCGGTTTCTTGTTTCATGGCCTGCTCCCTTTAAATGCGGTTTGCCGATTGCTTGGCGATATAGTCGTCTATTTCGCTTTCCAGCCAGCCGATGGCCTTACCGCTGTTTGCCAGTTTGAAAGGGTGGGGCATATCGGGTCGTGGCGGCGGTTTTTGGGGTCTAAACGGTACCAAAGCGTGCTTACCGAAATGCCTAGCCGTTTGATTACTTCAAGTTGGCGCAAGATTGTGTTTGCCCTAATTCAATCGCTTTCTGCCCGTTTGGGCGTGGTTGGAATATGGCTACATTTTTTCAAGAAATTTTAGACAAAATAATACCCTATGCGCGCATAGAGTAGGCTTTTACGCGCATAGGGTATGGGTTTTTCGCGTATCGCTCAATGGCTAAAACGCCTTGCAGCCAGTTTTTCCGCATCGTTGATTCAGATACATAAAATCTTGACGCGGCTTGTTTGGCAAACTGATTTTTGCTTAACCCGCTGTCTTTGTACTCCCGTATCGCCTGTGCTTTTAGTTTGTTTGTTTTTGCGTGTCGGGCAAGCGCGGCTTTTCTGTTGGATTCTTTTATCAATTGTTTTTCTTTTGCTGCTTCCAGCGCGGCTCTCTGTAAGTCGCGCCGCGCTATTTCTCTACCTTTTCTTTCGATTTCTACCATCGGCGGCTTGTATGTTTTCTTGGGCTTTGCATTCTCGGCCTTCAGCTTTGCGATAATCTCATTTTCTAAAATAACAACATCACCGCTTGGCGTGTGGTGTTTCATGCTTTCGTATATTTTTAATTCATTTTTGGCCCGTGCTAATTCCAATTTGCTGTTTGCAAGGCTTTCTCTAAGCTGCTTGTTATCGTTCTCTACTATTTGAACCTGCTTAGATGCTCTTTTTATGTGTTGTTCAAGTGTCTTTTTATGCTCCCTTTTAAGCCTTTCTGCTTTGTCTTTCTCTTTTTGCGCTTCATCTCTCAGTCGTTTGGCCTTTTTGTGCATCTCTCTGGATTCTTTTAAATTTCGCTCTATTTCAGATACCTGCTGCTCTGATATTGTTTTTTCTTTCTTTTTTGTGGAGGGTATATGTAAACAATCTTCTTATCCTGCTCTTGTCTTTTCAATATCTTCCGCTACGTCATAGATGCTGAAACTATGCCCGCTCTCAGCATATTCCAAAAGATAACCGTA
Source organism: Neisseria musculi (assembly GCF_014297595.2). Lineage (NCBI taxonomy): Bacteria > Pseudomonadati > Pseudomonadota > Betaproteobacteria > Neisseriales > Neisseriaceae > Neisseria > Neisseria musculi. Next base: position 1,273,894 of record NZ_CP060414.2, read on the forward strand.
ACTTCCCCATTGATTCATTTTTTCACTCCCGATAACTCAAAAAATACTTTCAGACGGCCTTAAACTGCAAATGGGTTAAACAGTTCGGTCTTAGTGTTTCTAAAATCCGCCGTGTTGCGTGTTACCAATGTAAGGCGGTGCTGTATGGCTGTTGCCGCTATCCGTGCATCGTTTTCAGGGGCTGGGTTGGGGGTGTGAAGTTTGGCGCAAATAGCGGCGGTGTTGCGGTCTATGGGCAAGATGCGGCCTGCGAACATTTCGGCCATTACTGCGCCATACCATGCCCGCAATGCCGCTCCTTGTGTTTGGTTTTTGCGCTCCATCAGCAAAATGCCCCGCTCAAGCTCCATCACAACAATAGGGCTGGTGTAGAAAACGCCGCTGTCGGCGGTGGCAAGCCAAGAGGTAAGCCCTTTGTCTGCCGTGCCGCGTTTGATTTTCCGCATCTCGCTGATTATGTTGGTATCCAGCAAATACACAGTTATTCCCCTAAATCGGCATTACGCCGCTGCGCTTGGCTGCGTGGCGGTATCTCAAGCTCTATATCGGCAGCATCAGAGCTGTCTATTTGCATCAGTACATCAAGCGCGCTTTTCGGCCTGCCTGCCAGTTGCCGATAATCGTCATAACTCAATAACACATGCGCGGGCTTGCCCCTGTTGGTTATCACTAAGGGCGCGCTGTCGGCTTCCCGCATGGCGCGGGTGGTGTAGTGGTTAAACTTCCTGCTCGTCATAATCTTTTCCATTATCAAACTCCTGCGTTTGTTTTGGATTAATGTTATTACCTTAATTTAATCCAATGCAAAGCAACGGCATATTATGCCGCCGACAAAAAAGCGGTAAAAATCCCCGCTGCTTCGGCGGGGTTGCCGGTATTTGGGATTGCGGGGCAATGATGGGCGGTTGTTAAAACCTACACAACATCAGCTTCTTTCTGCATCAATCAGGGCTGGGGCGGTGTTGTACCGCTCACGCAAATAGCCTGAATACCATTGCATCATTTCTACCCGTTGCGGCAGATATTCCGTGCGGTGGTATGCTGCCCTTACCTTGTTTTGTTCCACATGGGCAAGCTGTCGCTCGATTACATCGGGCGGGAAACCGTTTTCATTCGGCACATCGGCAGCCGGGCTGCGGAAACCGTGCGGCGTGGCAATGCCCTTGTATCCCACGTTAATGATTTTGCCTGCGGTGTTTTCGCTGATGTGGCCGTCTGAATGGGTGCGGCTGGGAAACAGATAACAACCATGCCCCGTTGCGGTGTGTAGGCTTTCCAGTAGCTCTAAAGTCCAATCAGACAAGGACACAATATGCGTCGCCCGCATCTTCATCTTTTCGGCGGGAATAACCCATAGCCGCTTGCTGATCAATTTCTTTCCATTGTGCAAAGCGGATATTGCCCGCCCGCACAAAGGTAAGCATGATTAGCATCATGGCTATGCGGTTTTCTTGGCGCATCGGTTCACGCATTTAACGGTGGTAAAACTCTGTGATTTCACTTTGCGGAAAGGCGGGCCGGTGTTTGACCTTTTCACGTACAATCACGCCGCAAAGGGCAAAGGCAGGGTTCTCTGCGGCATTGCCCGTCTGAATGGCGTAATTGAAAACGGCCTTGATACGTTGCAACACGCGGGCGGCGGTTTCAGGTACCCCACGCGCTTCTACCGCCTTACCGTTTCCAGCTGTAACGGGGCTTTGATTTCGGTAACGGGGTGCTTTCCAAGCATCGGGAAAGCGTCTGTTTCCAAAGAATACAACACGCGGGCGGCATGGTTGCTTGTCCAGCGGGGCAGTTGGTTTTTATGCCACTCGCGGGCGATTTTTTCAAAGCTGTTTCCGGTGGCGGCCTGTCGTTCCTGCTTGGCCCCTGTTGCTTGGCGGCAGCTGGGCTTGCCCTGCGAAGCAAGCGGCGGGCATTTTCGGCGGCTTTGCGGGCTTCAGACAAAGAAACGGCGGGATATTTGCCGATTGAAAGTAATTTCTCTTTTCCGTCTATGCGGTATTTCAGCCGCCATAACTTGCCGCCGTTCGGTTTGCATACCGCCGCCTGAAATTTTCTGAATCTGGGCGGTTCGTTTCAGGTTTTTTATTTGGCAGCCGTTTAACGGCGTTTGTTGGTAAAAAATAAGGGGTGTTGGTAACTGTGCGGAAATTTTACCGATTAAAAACGGTTGGTTCAATCAGACGGAACGGGGTGAAATTGGGTGAAAAAGCAAACCGAAGATGGAAGAAAACCTTTTAAATATAATGGCTTGATTGGTTTGTTTGGATAATATCGGACAAAAAACAACCGCTGGAAAGCGGTTTGTGGTGCCCGGAGCCGGAATCGAACCGGCACGACCTGTTTAGGGTCGACGGATTTTAAGTCCGTTGTGTCTACCTATTTCACCACCCGGGCGGCATCTTCGAATCGCAGTTGCATTAAAATCCGAAGACATAGAACTTGGAGGCGGGGGCACGGATTTTAACCGACCTGTATAAGGGTTGCAGCCCTTATCGCATAAACACTCTGCCACCCCGCCATGAAGGGTTTGATATTGGAGGCGGAAGTCGGAATCGAACCGGCGTACACGGCTTTGCAGGCCGCTGCATAACCACTCTGCCATTCCGCCTGAAAATTTACAAGCCGTTTAGGTGGCATAAACTGCTTGGTACTGTGGAGCGGGAAACGAGTCTCGAACTCGCGACCTCAACCTTGGCAAGGTTGCGCTCTACCAACTGAGCTATTCCCGCATCGGATTACATCTGCAATGAACTTTGGAGCGGGAAACGAGTCTCGAACTCGCGACCTCAACCTTGGCAAGGTTGCGCTCTACCAACTGAGCTATTCCCGCATCGGATTACATCTGCAATGAACTTTGGAGCGGGAAACGAGTCTCGAACTCGCGACCTCAACCTTGGCAAGGTTGCGCTCTACCAACTGAGCTATTCCCGCTTGGGGGTATTGCCACTGCTGGTTTGCAGTGGCAAAGAGAGCGTTATTATAGTGTGTGTGAAATCGGTGTCAATAGTTTTTTTAAAATTGTAGTGGATTAAATTTAAACCGATATGGAGTTTCTTCGTCTTTGTAGTTTCGTAAGCTGTTGAAGCAAAGATGGAGCATACTTACAGCTTCCTGAAGCCGAATGTGTGGTATTTAATTTAATTTAACTCCCTATAATTATCGTGCCGGACTAAACTCTTTCCAAGCCATTTTGAGATAGTAGAACATCGACCAAATAGTAAGTATGGAAGCGGTAAACATCAAAATGTTGCCGATTAGTATTAAATTAAAGCCGTGAAAGTTTTCGAGGCCGATCAAAAGCAGCAGGATTGCGGCCATCTGGGCGGTGGTTTTGAGTTTGCCGATGGTAGCAACGGCCACGCTGCCGTGTTTACCCATTTGAGCCATCCACTCGCGTAGAGCAGATATGGTGATTTCGCGGCCGATGATGATCATGGCGAAAATTACGTAAGTTCGGTTGAGGCTGACTAACAGCAACAAAGCCACGGCTACCATGAGTTTGTCAGCCACGGGATCGAGAAAAGCCCCAAAATCGGAGGTTTGCTTCCACAGGCGGGCGAGAAAGCCGTCAAACCAGTCAGTTACGGCGGCAGCGGCAAAAATTATGGCAGCTGCCCAGTTTACGGTCTGCGGGTTTACCCAGCCATCAGGCAGGTAGAAAATGGCAGTAAATGCCGGTATTAGCAATACACGCATCCATGTAAGCAAGATGGGTAGGTTCCATGGCATAGTAAGACTTTCTGTCGATTTTCAGACAGCTCAGGATTTTGGATAGGCCGTCTGAAAAAAGAGATATTTGGCAGAGTGGACTAGGGTTGGTGTGAGTGACGGATTATAACGAATTTAGGGGTAGCTTAGTGGGGAAACGTGCAGGTGGAATGATTTTGCTGATTATTTTTAACAAACTGTTGTATAGCTAGTCCACTGAATTTAAGTATAAGCAGACGAGGGAGTGAAGCCGAGTGAGATAAATATACAAGAGTCTCTGAGCTAAATGGGATTCGACCAGATGGTGGAGGATGCTGTGGGATGGCGGATTTGAAATGTTGTTTCACGGTGTGAAACAAAACAAACGGGCAGATTGCCCGTTTTATTTTTAAAGGCCGCTTTTGAGGGATTCGATGGCGATGTCGATGAGTTTCTTTATGGTTTATTTTCGGCTTCGATTTTACCGCCGGGGTGGTGGATAGCAGCTTACTTTTTATTACTGCCGATACGGGCAAAGCCGTTATCGACTTGGGTGCCGATGCCGGAGGCGAGCCGATCGGAGAGTTGCAGGGTTTTGCCGCCATTGTCGGTGCCCCATCTTTGGCGGTTTTGGCCACGGCGAAAGTGGCGGTATGGGCATCATCAAGCATATCCTGCCAATCCCAAGACACATGATGGCCTTTCTGTTTCAGATAGGCCACGGCGGCCTCGGGCTGCATACCGAACACGGCTTTGATGTCTTCGGGGTTCATCTGCCCATCTCCCGAGCCGCTTCAATCTTGCCGACCAGGCCCGATAAAAATATCAGCCTGGCCAGCTCGTTTTGCAGGGCTTTGTCGTCCATATCCGGGTAAGCGGCGGTCAGACGGTCGAGCAGGTTGTCGGTGTCGGCATCGGTATTACTGCGTGGCTCGCGGCCGATAATCCACGGTGCGCCGAACTTTTCGGCGAACTCCGCCCAAAATTTCAGGCCGCCGCGTTTGAACACGGTAGGCCAATAGACACAAGACAAATCGCCCGTGCCGTAGGGATTGGTGTAGCCGGCGTTGTGGGTCGGGCAGAGGAATTTATAGGCAGGAACGGGTTCGCGATGGCCGAAATCCGTGCTATTGGCGGTGAAATACAGTTGGCCGTCGGCATCGAACTCAAACCACTCCTGCGGTTTGGCAATGATTTTGGCGGGAAGCCATTGTTTGCCGGCCTGCCAGATAACCTCTAAAGGCTGATAGCCGAACATGGTGGCATCAAGAATACTGTTGATCAGCTGATAAATATCGATATCGGCAAGCAAACCGTCTATCAGGCGTGCGGCATCGGGCGGTACACCGTCATCTTCGAGACGCCACTCCATGCCGGTTACCGCTGCTTTGCGCCGGCGCACATGGCCGGCAACAATGGCATCGCCCAACAGTTCGCGGTAGACGGCGATATTGCGGCCGAGTTTTCGCAATACGGGGTCGGGGTTGGGCAGCAGGCCGCCGAAACCGCCGGCTCCGAAGAAACGCTGCATCACGGCCAGATGGGCAGTCAGGTTTTCAGGCTTGGCGGCAACGGTGCCGGCCGCGGTTTTGAGTTTGAAATGGGGTTTGTTCATATCTTTATCCGTTAATCATGCGGAATTTTTCGTAGAGTTCCACCCAGTCTTCGACTGTTTCCCCAACACAGAACCGAACACCGTCGGGTATCGTTATTCGCCGGCATTCGTCCGGCCATAACTTTTCAAAGACCATCAATAACGGCGTGCCGGCAATTAAATTGAGCAGGCTGAAAATTCTCATAAACGTGAAAATCAGCCCCACGGCCAAAAAGTAGACGGCGGATACGGCCAAATACGGTAAGTCTGCAGTAATTAAAAAGATGTTTTTCGGCTTCATTCAATATCCTCCCGTGAAGTGGCTGCGCCGCTTGGCTTTTCTGCTGCTGACCCGCACAGGGCCGGTATTCAGTTCGCGGGCGGCATAATGCGCCAGCACAAAAGCAATGCCCGCGTCGCCGTGGCGTTTACGGACGTCTGCGCCTTTGTTGCGCACGGCGGGTATGCGCGGCACGCCGTTAACCAACTCAAACGCGCACAGGTTATTCAAAATATCTCCGTCTTTCGGCAGGCCATCGAGCGTGCCATCTTCCAATGCTGCCTTAAACGGCGCGGTATGCAACCGGTACCAGTTTTCGGTGAGCATCACGGGCTCGATGATGTTTGCGCCGAACTTGTCCTGCATGGCTTCGGCCAGCGACTGGCCGTTGCCGCGCGCATCGAAATCGATGGCAGTTCCGTACTGAACTGTCCCCCAAGTCAGACACTATCTCCCAATATATTATGATATATGGTGCGGTTTTATGGAAAAGTATTCAAACGGATTCAAATTGGAAGTCATGAAATACCCTCTACAGGCATGGTAAAAACATACCACCAACGTTTTTTCTCTAAACCGCGCTGCCGTTCGCAAACTGGCATCGCGCTATTCTTCACGGGGAGGGCTGCATCAACCGGCAACCAGGTATCTCCGGCTGTCCTTCGGATTGTAACCATTTGAATCTCAAGTTTAACGCTATGGGTATGGTCAGAAATGAAGGGGTATCCCCAAAAGGGACGTGCCCCGCCCGACAACCGCTCGATACTGCACGGAAAGGCCATCTGAAAACAGTTGCCGGAAGGCAAAAGATTTTCAGGCGGCCTTTTCCTGCTTGCTGCACCGCCTTGACGATTTGAACCCCAGCCCGAAAGGCGGGAAACCTGTGAAGAAACCAAACCGGCCAAGGGGTAGCCAGCTCGGCTGTCTTGCAACCGGAAAGGAGCTGGTGCAGGAACCGGCGTATCTGTGCGCAGAAACGGTCGTCTCAAAACAGCTCGATGCCTTAATCTGGGAAAACAAAGCGCGGCAGGGCGAAGCCGGACCGTCTCGGGATTCAGACAGAGCTGTCCTTTGAAACGGCTGTTAGGGATTGCCGAATTGCCGCGCGGTATGTTCTACTGCCAACCGGTTTCTCAGTCAGCGGAAGACCAATATGCCGGTTTAAAACGGCATATCCCTGCGACTTGCCGGCAACACAAAGGATGGTACGGCTGCCGCAGAATAACGGTGGCAATCCGTCACACGAGGGCATTGTGGCCAATCACAAGAAAATCAGCCGTCTGAAGGCGGTGGCGGGCTGGGGCGGCAGCACGGTGGCTCAAATACTTCTTCTGTCGAGGAGGGGAAAGCTGCAGACGTACCGGGTAGAAGCTTCCATATCGGGCATCCCAACCGGAAACAGATAAGAGATGTCACTGAGTTCAATATTGCAAAAGTCGGAATACTTCCATACGTGCAAATACTTCTACTGCCGAATTGGCAGCAGCTTTGCACGAATCTATCCGTTACTGCAACCATAATGGGATTAAGCTGGAATTAAAAGGATTGAGTCCTGTGCCATACAGGATTTGAAACCATGTTGCACCATGCGAAACAAAATAAAAGGAACTGACGTAGATTAGCCCTAAATTCCACACTAATCACGCAGCGTTTTTAGCTGCCGGGACGGTGTGCTGAAGTTGAAACCGAAACCCACTTTTTTTCAAGAACAGTGGAAAGGATTTTCGGTCAATAACGTTATATTTGCGCAAAACGCGCTGCGCCTGATTCCAAAAATTTTCCATACCGTTGATATGGTTTTGGCAGTCGGCAAACGCTTTGGAATGGTTGATACGGTGGTGGGTAAAACCGCTTACATCCGGCTTGCCACAGCTGCTCAGGCCATCCGTATAAACGATACTGTCCGGCATAGTTTTCTTTTTGATTACAGGCACTAATGTCTCAAATTCAACATTGCCGGTTACAACCGTATCAACCTGATTGTGCCGTTTCAGAATGCCGAAAACAGCCGCTTTCCCTGCTGCACCGCGTCCGCATTTTCCTTTGCGATGACCGCCGAAACAGCTTTCATCCAGCCCGGCCGGAGCATTAAAAATTTCATCGGCAGCCGGTGTTAAATAACGGCTGATGACTTGGCGGATTTTGCGGTGAAGAATAGCGGAGTTAGACTGAATGCTCAAAATATCAGCAGCGAAACGGGTAGTAACTTGGAGTACAAAAAATTCAAGCAGTTTCTTTTGAACTCTCTTGCTTAAGTTGCAATTGGTTATCTGCATTTTCGTAGCTTGGCATAACTGCTAATCTACATCAGCCCTAAATAAAAAACGGTTTATCTCAAAAATCACGCCGATTTATCGCGAATAGTTGCAAATAGCCGTATTATTCAGCGCAAAACCTATCGCCTAGCCTGACTTGCTTTCGTCTAGTGGAATCCAAACTGTTTCACCGGTCAAATCCATCTGAGCCCACGTCAAATCTAAAACATTGCCTTGACGTAAATCCGTTGTTAAACCAAATATAACTGTATCCGCCATATTATTAGGAAGGCAGTACGGCAATCAGCTGGTTGGCGTTATCAGTAACCACAGTACAAATCTTACCGTGCTGCTCTAGGATGCCGAAAATAGCCGCTTTACCTGCCGTCCATTGACCGTGCCCTTACACCTTGTGCCGAAAAAACTTTCATCCAACTCAACCGAACTGTCAAAAATCTCATTGGCAGCCGGAGTCAAATGATGGTTGGCGGCTTGACAGGCTTGACGATGGAGCAGGGCTGACGAATTAAGGGCATACCCAAAATCTCGACAATGGAACGGGCAGTTGCTTCCAGTACAAAAAGGAGCAGTTTCTTGTACTTTGTTATTTAATTTTCAGTGTGTTATCTATGTTTTTTAGGGTGTGGTTGATGATCTAGTATAGTTCCAAAATAAAAGTTGTTTACATAAAAAGTGCAAATAACTCAATATTTTCAAATATCTAAACAATATCCACACATACGATTTCACTATACAAATCTTTACCTGCTTTACTTAAGTGTGCGGGCTTAAAGGCGGCAAAGGTGTAAGTGATAAAAGGTGTAAGTGATATCGGCATGAAACGAGGCGCCATCTGCTTCACCTGTATCGCCGTTTAAAGCTGTGAGTATGTCTAGTATGTCTAATGCTACTTTCAGGCCGACTGAAAGATTGAACAGGCGTCAGATTCCGGCAATGAAAGCAGGTAAAGCCTGTGCCAAAAATGCCTTCGATAACCACATCGTAAGCTGCTTTCAGACGGCATTGATATTATAGTGCATGACTGGGAAAACTGTCGCAAAATGCCGGCAACAAAAAACCGGCATTACGCCGGAGATGTTTGTTTTGTGGTGCCCAGAAGAAGACTCGAACTTCCACGCCCGTAAGGACACTAGCACCTGAAGCTAGCGCGTCTACCAATTCCGCCATCTGGGCCAATCTGTTGTTAAAGCAAAATTATGGTTTAAAACCTATGGTGCCCAGGAGAAGACTCGAACTTCCACACCCGTGAGGATACTAGCACCTGAAGCTAGCGCGTCTACCAATTCCGCCACCTGGGCTTTGCTTTAATCTTTGCTTTCGGTTAAAGTGCTGGCTGCAAAGAGATGAGCATTATATATTCAAATGAAAGATTGTCAATCATCAACATGAAGAAAAATACCAAGTTACTCAGTTTGCGTGAGCAAGACCCGTTTTTAGCGCGCGAACGCCAACGTTATGGACAACCGCTGCCCAGCCGTGAGTGGGTTATCGAATTGTTGGAAAGGGAAGGCGTTCCGCTGAAAATGGCTGCATTGGCAGAAAAGCTGTCGGTTAGCGGCGAAGAATATGATTTTTTCGAGCGCCGTATCAAGGCAATGGCGCGAGACGGCCAGGTGCTGATTAACCGTCGTGGGGCGGTGTGTGCGGCCGACAAACTGGCGCTGGTGAAATGCCGTGTTGAAGCGCACAAAGACGGATTCGGCTTCGCCGTGCCGCTGACTCCCGATAAAAAAGGTGATTTTGTGCTTTATGAACGGAAGATGCGCGGGTTGATGCACGGGGATATCGTTACTGTACGCCCTGCCGGCACGGACCGCAGAGGGCGGCGGGAAGGGCAGGTGCTGGATATTGTTGAGCGTGCCCAAAAGCAGGTGGTGGGTCGTTTTTATGTGGATCGAGGCATCGCTATCTTAGAGCCGGAAGACCGCCGTTTAACCCAAAGCATCGTGCTTGAGCCTGAGGGTTTGGCTGAAATGAAGCCCGAATCAGGGCAGGTGGTGGTGGCCGAAATCGAAAGCTATCCTGACGGCCACCGCCCGGCTGTCGCCAAATTAATCGAGGTGTTGGGAGATTATGCCGACAGCGGTATGGAAATCGAAATCGCTGTGCGCAAACACCAACTGCCGCATATTTTCAGCAAGGCCTGCCAACAGGCGGCTGCTGAAATTCCCAACCGCGTCCGCCCGCAGGATACCGAAGGCCGCGTTGATTTGCGCAGCCTGCCGCTGGTAACGATAGACGGTGAAACCGCACGCGATTTTGATGACGCGGTATATGCCGAAAAACAGGGCCGAAATTTCCGCTTGGTGGTGGCGGTTGCCGATGTGGGTCATTATGTGCGCCCCGATGATGCCATCGACAAAGATGCGCTTGAGCGCGCTACCAGCGTATATTTTCCGCGCCGCGTGATTCCCATGCTGCCTGAAAACCTCTCCAACGGCATTTGTTCGCTCAACCCCGGTGTGGAGCGTTTGTGTATGGTGTGCGATATGGTGGTAACGTATGCCGGCAATATCAAAGAATACCGGTTTTACCCCGCTGTGATGAAATCACACGCCCGCCTCACCTATAACCAGGTGTGGAATTGGATAGAACAGGGCGGCGATTATCCCCACAAAGCGCAAATCGACACTTTATACAAGCTGTTTAAGATTTTGCAGAAAAAACGCCACCAGCGCGGAGCAGTCGAATTTGAGAGTATCGAAACACAGATGATTTTCAACGATAACGGCAAAATCAAACGCATTGTGCCGGTTGTCCGCAACGATGCCCACAAACTGATTGAAGAATGTATGCTGGCGGCCAATGTGTGTGCGGCAGAGTTTTTATTGAAAAACAAACACCCTTCGCTGTTTCGCAACCATTTGGGCCCCACACCAGAAAAACTCACCGCCCTGCGCGAACAACTTGGCCTGCTCGGCCTGCATTTGGGCGGCGGCGACAACCCTGCCCCCAAAGACTATGCCAAACTGGCCGAACAATTCAAAAACCGCCCCGATGCCGAACTGCTGCAAGTGATGATGTTGCGCTCGATGCAGCAGGCCGTTTATGAGCCGGACAACCACGGCCACTTCGGCTTGGCATACGAAGCTTACACCCATTTCACCTCGCCCATCCGCCGTTATCCCGATTTAACCGTCCACCGTGCCATCAAGGCCGTGTTGAAGCAGGAAAAATATAAGCCCGAATCATGGCAGGCGTTGGGCGTGCACACATCGTTTTGCGAGCGGCGCGCCGATGATGCAGGCCGCGATGTGGAAAACTGGCTGAAAACCTACTATATGCGCGACAAAGTGGGCGAAGTGTTTGAAGGCCGCATTTCCGGCATGGCCAATTTCGGTATTTTTGTTACGCTTGAAGGCGTCCATATCGAAGGCATGGTGCACATCAGCGATTTGGGCGAAGACTATTTCAATTTCCGCCCCGAAATCATGGCTATGGAGGGCGAACGCAGCGGAGTGCGCTTCAACATGGGCAGCCGCGTAACCGTTAAGGTGGCGCGTGCCGATTTGGATACCAGCAAAATCGATCTTGCGCTGATCAGCGGCGGCGAAGTGCCGAAAAAGCGCGGCAGAAAAACTGCCGTTCAGACGGCCTCCGACAAGAAAACCACAAAAAGCCGAAGCAAAGCTGCACCCGTTAATAAGTCTGAAACTCAGCCTAAATCAGAAAAAAAGGCACAAACCGCCGTCAAAAACACCCGTAGAAAAAAGGCTGCCGCCACAAAAGGCAGCAAAGTTACAGCCAAACGCAGCAAAAATAAGGCTTAGATTGATACGTTGCTGCGGCAGAGAATCAAGCCATGGTGAACCCGCTTTGTTTCTGCTGCGGTGTTGCTGTGCTTTAGCTCAAAGAGAACGGCGTTGCCAGCCTCCCAAGCGGCAGAGCCGGTTTCATAGTGCCCGTGCTGCTTGGGACTACTGTGGGGCTGTCGGCCTTGTTCCGGCAATTCAGCTCAAAAGAGTGGTTTTAAGCTGCTTTGGAGATGCCGGAATCGGCTTCATGCCGTAACGTCCGCAGCTTGCCGCCTGATATCGAAAACGTGTTTGCCCGCGATAACAACCCGCTTTGAAACCGCAATATTGCCCCGCTTGGCTTTATCGCACTGTTTCTTTCCGCTGCCTTCCATTTCTTTGCAGATTGGCGATATACCGGCTTGGCAAAATTTTAAGGCCGTCTGAAAAGCCGGCGGTGTCAAACCGAATCTTTCAGACGGCCTGTTGCCGGCAAACCTGCTTGTTCCGGCTTGTCTCCGTTATCTCAGCGGAAAAAATCGCCCATGCCTGCGGGCAGCCCCTGTGTAAATACCCCCATGGTTTTGTTGGTGGTTTCCTCGGCTTTGTTTCCTGCATCGTTGATGGCGGCCAAAATCAAGTCTTCCAGCATTTCTTTATCATCGGCAGCTTCCTGAATCAAATCCTGGCTGATGTCGATTTTGCGCACAACGTGGCTGCAAGTCATCACCACTTTCACCAAACCGTTGCCGGCCTCGCCGCTTACTTCGGTTTCGGCCAGTTTGGCCTGTGCTTTTTTCATGTTTTCCTGCATCTGTTGGGCCTGCTTCATCAGGCCGCCCAATCCGGCTTTTCCAAACATAGTGTGTACTCCTTAATATCAATGTGTATAAATGTAGATGGTTAATCAAATGGTTGATAAATTTTCTGCCGGTATTCAGGCCGTTGCGCCAATACGGCCGCTACAGGCAAAAGTTTAATCTCCTCCGGCGGCATCGGGATTATGCGGGAGCCGGACAAAATGGGTGCTACCCAAATCTAAACCTTAGCCCCAGCGCTAAATCACAGCACAATATTTTGATTTAAAATAAAAAGTTTAGCAATCAGCATAGCAATGCCCGCTACGCTGTTCCATCGGACTGCAAACCGACTTTCGCCAACGCACGCAGGCAAACGGGGCGCCGCCCCAGTTTCAGACGGCCTTTATCACGGCTGCTTCAGCTCTAAAGTTTCCGGCAGCCACTGCGCCTCGAAAAACTGCAAAATCTGCTTTGCGGCGGGGTCGGCCTCAAGCAGTTGCTGCGCCTGCCGGCGGCCTTCGATTTGCAGGCGGGCGCGCTGCATTTCAGGCGTTTCCCAGCCCGCATCACCGCGCCAGGCTTCGGTTTGCAGCTTCAAGGTCAAACCGTAGGCTGCGGCCAGCGTGTTTTGGATTTTGTCCAACCGTTCTTTGTTGGTGGTGGCGCGGGCTTCGTGGCTGAGGGCGAACACCAGCAGGCCGCTTTCGGCATCATAGCGGGTAAGGGCGGCGTTTTGGGCGATCATTTGCGCGGCACCGAGTTTGACGGCCAGATGCTTGGCGATTTGCGGCCAGTTTTCGGGCGTCAGATCGGGAAGCGGGGCAAGAGCGGCTTCGTTTTGCGCATCGCGGTTTTCAAGTGTTGCGCTGCCTTCTCTCTCCGCAGCTTCTTCGGCTTGTTTGGTTTCTGCGCCGAATTTGGTTTCTGCGCCGAATATATCGTCTATGGGCAAATCGGCAGGCGGCAGGTGATGTCCGCCGTCTTCGGGAAAATACGGCAGTTCGTCAGGATAGTCTGCGCCGTTATCGTCAAAACGGTGTTCCAAACCGCTTTCTGCGGCAGAGGCCGTCTGAAAAACGTTGGCCGCACCAACGGCTTCTGCTTCTTCGGTAACAGCGGGGGCAGTTGCGGTTTTGCATTCCGGTTGCGGTAATGCTTCGGCCTGTGCAGAAGCTGCCGGCTGCTGTCCGGCTGCCGGCGGTAAGGTATCTTGGGATGGGGACGATATATCGGCAGCGGACATTGCTAAACCGTGTGCGGCCGTCTGAACGGCGGCGGTAACGGTTGCGGGCGGTTTGGACAATCCGGAGGATTCTGCCGTTTCGGTTTGCGCCACTATGGTTTCCTGCCACGGCGGGGTGTCGTCTGCGGGATTGCCGCTGCTGTTTTCAGGCGGATTGCCGGCAGGCGGTGCGGCCGTCTGAACAGTGTTGGAAACGGTATCGGCGGCGGCATTGGAAACTGGGGTTTCAGACGGCCTCTCCGGCGGAATCAGGGGCTTTTTTGCGGCAGGCTCTGCATGTGCGGGATTGCGCAGCTGCGTGCCTTCGATGATGCTGTCGGCACCGTGGGCTCGGGCGGCCATCGGGGCGAAGGCGAGCATACGCAACAGCGTCATCACAAAGCCTGCGTATTCATCGGGTGCAAGGCTTAAATCGTGTTTGCCGTGAATGGCGCATTGGTAATAAAGCTGAATCTGTTCGCCGCTGAGTTGTTGCGACAGGTGCAGCAGGGTTTTGCACTCGGGGTCTTCGGCAACGGCGGCGGGCACGGTTTGCACCAGTGCCAGCCGTTGCAGCAGCAGGGCCAGTTCGCTTAAGGCGTTGTCGAAACCGATGGCGCGCGCGGCCATTTCCTGCGCTTTCTGCAACAAGGCTCCGCCGTTTTGATTGACGATGCCTTGCAGCAATTCGTAAAGATAGCGTTTGTCTACCGCGCCTATCATTTGGCGCACATCGTGCTCGGTTACACTGCCTGATCCCATGGCAATCGCTTGGTCGAGCAGGCTCAGTGCATCACGCATCGAGCCGGCGGCTGCGCGCCCCAGCAGTTGCAGGGCGGCCGCTTCGTAAGCAATCTGCTCCACCGTGAGCACATGCGCCAAATGGTCGGCCACCTGCCGGGCGGTCATGTTGCGCAAAACGAATTGCAGGCAGCGGCTCAACACGGTAACCGGCACTTTGTGCGGATCGGTGGTGGCGAGGATGAACTTCACATGCTCGGGCGGCTCTTCCAGTGTTTTGAGCATGGCGTTGAACGCGCTTTTCGAGAGCATGTGCACTTCATCGATAATATAGACTTTGTATTTGCCGGCGGTGGGCGCGTATTGGGCGTTTTCGAGCACTTCGCGGATGTTGTCGATGCCGGTGTTGGAGGCGGCATCGATTTCCAGCAGATCGACATAGCGCCCCGCGTCAATCTGCGTGCAGCTTCGGCACACACCGCAAGGCTCGCCGTGACTGGGTGTTTCACAGTTGAGGCTTTTGGCAAGAATGCGGGCAATGGTGGTTTTGCCCACTCCGCGCGTGCCGGTGAGCAGGTAGGCGTGGTGCAGACGGCCTTCATCCAGCGCGTTGCGCAGAGCTTTGACAACATGCTCCTGCCCGACCAAATCGGCAAAAGTTTTAGGCCGCCACTTGCGGGCGAGAACTTGATAGGCCATAAATGATTGCTTTACAAACGATAATTTCCGCTCACGCCGTTGGCGATGTCGCGCACGGCGGTTACATACATACGGCTGTGGTTATATTGCCAAACGGTGTAGAAGTTGTTTAAACCGATATAGTATTCATACACGCCCGGGGCGGTTTCGAGACGGTAGAGTATGGCTTTTTCATTGTCGTCCACCACCTGCTGCGGCATCACGCCCAAGCGTTTCAAATCGCCCACGGTTCGGGTGGGCGCGGTTTTTTCATCGATGATGTTTTGCAGCTCCTGTGTGATGGTGAGCGTGGCCGGCACCACCATTTTGCCGCCGCTCTGCCAGCCGTGTGCTTTCAGATAGTTGGCCACCGATGCTGCCACATCACCAATATTGTTCCAAATATCGCGGCGGCCGTCTCCATCGTAATCAACCGCATATTTGCGGAAGCTCGAAGGCATAAACTGCGGCATTCCCATCGCGCCGGCATAGCTGCCTTTGAAGCCGAACACATCGCGCTTTTCTTCCCGGGCCATCAGCAGCAGCTCGTGCAGCTCCTGCTGGAAAAACTCCGCACGGCGGGGATAATCGAATGCCAGTGTGCTCAGCGAATCGGCCAGGCGGAAGCTGCCCATATTGGTGCCGTAATTGGTTTCGATGCCGATAATGGCGACAATGATTTCGGCAGGCACGCCGTAGCCTTTTGCTGCGGCATCTATGGTTTCACGGTGTTGGGTATAGAAACGCCTGCCTCCTGCGATTCTGGCTGCTCCTGCATTGGCCGCGCGGAATTCATACCACGGGCGTGATGTGCCGGGGCGGTTCATAATATTGATAATATTGCCTTTGTATTCCACATTGTTAAAAAAACTCTGCAATTCACCGGCCGAGAACCTGCCGCCTGCGGCTTCGTGGGCGATAAATTTCTGTACATTGGCATTGGCGTTGAAACCGCCCACTGCTACCGAGCCGGCAGCATGGTCAAACACCGGGCGTTTGCCGGCGGGCGGCACCGGCGTTTCCTGTGAGGTGCCGGCGCGGCCGTTTTGAATGTCGCTGCTGCACGAAGCTGCCAGCAATACGGCAAGTGCGCTCCACAATATTCTTTTCATGAATAGTCCGTTTTCAATATAGTTAGAATGCGGCGCATAGTGTATCAGACAAACCGGGTTTCCACACATTTATCAAGGCAGATTCAAATACGCATAAGCAAATGCGGTGCGGGCGGCCCGTGTATCGCAGCTTGTGCAGACACCGCAGCCGAACCGGGGTGTTTCAGCAATGCCGAAAACCTGTGTCGGAAGGGCAGCCCAAGGCGTGCCGCCGCCCCCACACTATAGGAGGCTGCCAAGCTGCCGGCTTGCCGTAAAAGCTACTGCGCCGCCCAAATAGCCGACAGCAAACCTGCGGACCCGGCAAACTGCATACCTGCCTCATGGGTTTGCTTTTACAATTTGCCTTTAGGATGTTACGCATTAGAGTGGATACAGAGTTTCAATACAGGCAACAGGCATTGTCTCTGCGAAAACAGCTTTGCAGGAAAGTAAGCAGATGATTTTTTCAGACGGCCTGCAGATCTCAATACAGCCAATGCAGTCTTCTGCAAAAAACTTTGTTTCAAAAGAATTTTCAAAATAAAAGCCAAGCCTCCGCCTTGTTTCCCGGGCCGTCTGAAACGTAAGTAGTCTGAAATTTGCAAAAACGTAAGGCGTAGACAACATTGGTTTTTTATACTTGCAACCGTTATCCCAAATCCGGCTTTACGGTGTCTGTAACAGGCTGTACTGTATTTCCGGGGTTGTTATTAGATGTTTAAACTGCCACAGCCATATCGACCAATAGTTTTTGCAAACAGCCAATACCCGCTTAGGCGGAATAACGGGGGAAATTACTGATTTTTGCTTGATTAAAGAACAAGCGTTTGTATCGCCGCTGTCTATATAGAATATGATGTTGGTAGGTTCTGAGGGAGAAGATGAAAGATGAAACCCATTCGGCCGTTTCTTCGATTTATAGCGATAGCCGTGTGAAAATCTGTTTCATCACAACAAGCCTGATGTTGCAATGGTAAACAGCACATAACCAAAAAAGCTGAAATCCTATTTGCCGTTTGACAGGGAAAAACCGGTTTGTTCTCTAGTGTTATAAACAAACAGCATGAGTAGAACGGTATTATTCTGACGGGTAATTTAGCGTCCAGCCAGCGGATGGGAATTTCGCCAACAATACAACGTCGGATGCGGTCCCGTCATATTTCTCGGATAAGCGTTGTAAAGTTACCGATTGAAAGATAAAAAGAAGATAGATATGGTGCCTGGATGAAAACTTCGTAGGGCTCAAAATTCAATTGTTCGTTACGATTTCAAAGCGGTCGATTTTCGACTGCTGCTGATAGTGATAGCACAATACATAGTGAGTAACGTTTTATAGGACAAGACACTATCTTTAGCCATATTCTGTATCATGTTTTCGGTAGTCTATCTGCGAGCAGTACACCTCTTTCTAAGACGCAGTAGAAGCCGTAGAATCAGACCAACCCTATTCCAATGCAAAGCGCATCCGAGGTAAACGCGGGTGCAAAGCGAGTTCTAAAACCATCGTTTCCGACATCCTCAAACGAGGCGGAAAGGTTTTGTACCGAAGTTGTTCCCAATACTTCCAAAGCAACGCTGCAAAAGGTTATCGGAGGCCGTATCACAGTCGAGAGCATGACCAATACCGATGGCCAGCGGAGCGCCGAAATGGGTTTTGCAAAGCATTTCAGCGTGCATCACGGCGACAATGGGTTTGCCCGAGGTATGCAACATATCAACGGTATCGAATTCTTTTGGCGCTATACCAAACATCGCTTGGCACGATTTAACGGGGTGCCGGAGCATAACCTTTGGGGCTGTCCTAGATAACTAGAACAAATCCTGCTTTACTAATTGTTTTAAAATAGAAATTTGAAATTTTATCTCACTGTTGTTAAAACGCCATTCACACTCTTTCAAATACAGTTCAAAATGCTCTTTGGGAATGCCGTTAAACTTGCGTAAATGGCGTTTTGCTTGGTTCCAAAAGTTCTCAATTCCGTTAATGTGATTTTGTCGCTCAGCAAAATGTGTGCTGTGATTGATCCGAAAATGTGAAAATTCGCTCACATCAAGAACGTCATAACTTTTGTAACAATCGGTATAAACAATGCTATCAGGCTTCACTTGCTCGCGGATAATTGGCAATAAAGTCGCAGTTTGTGTATTGGGTACGGCAACGGTGTAAACCTTACCATTACGCTTCAAAAGCCCGAATACAGCCACTTTGCCAGCCGCACCGCGACCACGTTTGCCTTTGCGTTGTCCGCCAAAATAACTTTCATCAACTTCTACTTCACCATCAAGCATTTCCAGATGCGGGCTGTTGTGATAGATAAGTAAGCGCAAACCGTGGAAGTAATAGGCAGCGGTATTTTTATTGACGCTAACTAATTGCGCCGCTGTGCGAGCGGTAACACCTGCAACAAATAGTTCAATCAGTTTGTTTTGCTTGTACTGACTTAAACGACTTTTTCTCATAGGGATTATTCTAACCTGAAGTTAAATTTCCCTAGTTATCTAGTACAGCCCCGAATATTTTGTATTGGAAGCAACCGCATGTTCTGCTGCAGATATCCCGGGTATCCAGCCCGATACGGGCGTTCTCTCTTTTTCCGCCACCGCAGGATTAATTACGGCAAAACCATATCGGCAGCATTGGAAATTTTTGGAATCAGGCGAAACGTGTCTTGCGCAAATATAACGGAATTAGCTGGGAATTTTTCCCGCACTTTTTCTGAAAGAATGTGGGTTTCGTTTTAATTTCAGGACACCAAAGCAGTTAAAAACCTGCGGCTTTGGTGGTATTTAGGGCTGATCTACTTTAACCTCTAAATATTTAATGATATTTTAAATGGCTCTAGACTAGCAGAATAGCTCTGTTAGCCTAGAAAAATGAAATATAACACCAAGTTAAGTGACTACAGCTCAAAAAATTATCAAGCATTTTTGTGTCGGTATAGAAGCCTCAAAACCGCTTTGCCGACAGGCTTCAACCGCAATACCATCAACCACCGGTATCGCATGTTCAGGCACGAAATATACCGCTGCCAAAGCGGGCAAAAAGACCTGTTATACGGCAGCATAGAGGTTGATGAAAGCTATTTGTAGCGCGGTTTCCATGGCAAGTCAAAGCGTGGCAGAGGAACGCTTAAACAACCCGTCTTTGGTATTTTCGAAAGAGACGGCAGGGTTTATACCGAAATCGTTTCTGATTGTAAAAAGCAAACACTTCAAACTGTTATATTGGGAAAGGTCTCTCTGGAGGGTGTTGTTTATTCTGATAGCCGGCGCGGTTACAGCGGCCTGGTCGATGCGGGCTACTCTAAACATTTGCGCGTTAATTACGGACAAAATGAGTTTGCAGATGGTACCGGGCACATCAATGGTATTAAAGCTTCCGGAGTTTTACCAAACGAAGGCCCGCCAAATTCAATGGCGTAACCAAAAACTTTGATTTGCACCTGAGGGAATGCGAATGGCGATGGAACCGAAACTCTGATGAACTGAGTCACCAACTTTGGGGGCTTTTAAAGTAAATTTATATAAAGCTGCTAGTCTAGAGCCATGATTTTACATTAAATTCATCCTTCTTCGCGAATCATCTTTCAGACGGCCCCAACCGGTTGGTCAGGCCGTCTGAAAGGTTTTTAATATTCCACCGTCCAATCGATACTTTCTCCGCCCCGCATCGGCACTAATGAACCGCCGTTGCCGAACGGTATTTTGGAAACCACTTCACGGGGGTGTTTCACCAGGGTAATGGTGCGTGGGTTTTCGGGCAGGCCGTAGAAACGGGCGCCGTTTTTCGAGGCAAAGGCTTCGAGTTTGTCCAGCGCGCCGGCTTTTTCAAACACTTCGGCATACAGCTCGATGGCGGTGGCGGCGCTGAATATGCCCGCGCAGCCGCAGGCATTTTCTTTGGCGGATTGTGCGTGCGGCGCGGAATCGGTGCCTAAAAAGAATTTTTGTGATTTTTCTCCGGTTATGGCTTCAACCAAAGCTTTGCGGTGGCTTTCGCGCTTGAGCACGGGCAGGCAGTAATGGTGCGGGCGCACGCCGCCCACCAGTAAATCGTTGCGGTTGAGCAGCAAGTGCTGCGGGGTAACGCTGGCGGCTACATTGTCGCCGGCTTCCATCACCAAACGGGCGGCATCGGCGGTGGTGATGTGCTCAAACACAACTTTCAAGCCCGGCACTTTATCTAAAACGGGCTTCATCACGCGTTCGATAAATACGGCTTCACGGTCGAAGATATCGATTTCGGGGTCGGTAACTTCGCCGTGCACCAGAAACAGAATGTTCTGCGCGGCCATTTCCTCTAAAACGGGAAGCAGTTTGAATAAATCGGTTACGCCCGAATCGGAATTGGTGGTGGCACCCGCCGGGTAGAGTTTGAAAGCAACGATGCCGGCGGCCTTGGCTTCGCGCACGAGTTCGGGAGTGGATTTGTCGGTGAGATAGAGCGTCATCAACGGCTCGAAAGTGCTGCCGGCAGGCAATGCGCTCAAAATGCGCTGTTTGTAGGCCAATGCATCAGCCACACCGGCCACGGGGGGCTTCAGGTTGGGCATAATCACGGCGCGCCCCATTTGGCGGGCACTAAATGGCAATACGGTTTTGAGTGCTTCACCATCGCGCAGGTGCAGGTGCATATCATCGGGTTGGATAATGGTAAGGGTTTGCATAATTTTCCTTTGGCTGTATTCAACATTGAATTGCATTAAAGGCCGTCTGAAATGTTTCAGACGGCCTGATTGTTACAGATTCACAACCGGGCTGGTTTGCCGCGGCCTGCGGGCAAGGTGGAGCGCCGGCTGTGGGGGCACATATTCGAAAGGCGGTGTGTCGGCGGCCTGCAGAATTTCTCCGCCATTTTCCGAATCCGGTTGGGTGTCAACCAATTGGCGGAACGGAAACGGCGGAACGGTGGTGTTTTCCGAGCGGAACCGCGCCGCTGTTCCCGCCCTGCCCTGTTCGACCGGCGTGATAAAGGCGCGGCGGGCGGCAGCCTCACCGGCAACGGCGGTTTTGACGCTGCACGAAGCGGGTGCGGTGCCGAAGTAAAACACGGCCTGTACGTCTGATTCCATCATGCCCGCCGGCAGTTTTTGTACGGCTTCGGCGGTTAATGGCTGCAGGTTGTGCCGCTGCGCCCAAGCGGCGGGGCTGCCCGCACTACCGCTCTGATCGGCATAGGCTTGCGTGAAAAGCTGCATCGCGCCAATGGAATAAACGGCAGCCTGCTCCGGCGCAACGCTGTTCTGCCCGCAGGCAGACAATAAAACCGTCAACACAGGCAACGCGGGCCGGAAAACGCTCATTTCAGACGGCCTTATCTGTGTTTGAGCACCAGCCTGAACACGCCGCGGACTTCGGAAGATTCCAGCAGCACATGGCCGGTTTGGCGGCAGAAGGCGGCGAAATCATCGGGCGCAGCGGCATCGGTGGCAAGCACGACAAGCAAGTCTCCTGCCTGCATCTGCGCCAGTGTTTTTTTGGCACGCAGAATCGGCAGCGGGCATTTCAATCCGGTTACGTCTAAAGTTTGTGCGTTTATCATGGCATACTCGTTTTCAGCGGGAGCTTTATTATACGCCCTGCCGGAGTGTTTGCTTAAATCTCAAATCGGGGGTCAAGCCTAGCCACCCAGCCAGTTGCGCGGCTTTAAAAATTCGTTTAACCGCGCCTCCGGCGAACCTGCTTCGGGCGTGTAGGCATATTCGAAGCGCACCAGCGGCGGCATCGACATCAAAATGCTCTCCGTGCGCCCGCCGCTTTGCAGGCCGAACAGCGTGCCCCTGTCCCACACCAGATTAAATTCCACATAACGCCCGCGCCGGTAAAGCTGGAAGTTGCGCTCGCGCTCCCCATACGGCGTATGTTTGCGGCGCGCCACAATCGGTAGGTAGGCCTCGGTGTAGCCCCCGCCGACTGCGCGGATAAAATCCAAGCAAGTGTCGAAAGGCCAGCGGTTCACATCATCGAAAAACAGGCCGCCCACGCCGCGCGCTTCGCCCCGGTGCTTCAGATAAAAATATTCATCGCACCATTGTTTGTATTGCGGATAAACATCGCTGCCAAACGGCGCACACACGGCAGCCGCAGTTTGGTGCCAATGTAAAACGTCTTCTTCAAAAGGATAAAACGGCGTTAAATCGAAACCGCCGCCAAACCACCACACCGGCTCCCTGCCCTCGGGGTGGGCAATGAAAAAGCGCACATTGGCATGGCTGGTGGGTACATAAGGGTTTTTCGGATGAACCACCAGCGATACGCCCGCCGCCTCAAACGGCGCACCCGCCAGCTCCGGGCGGTGTGCAGTGGCCGAAGCGGGCATGGCGCTGCCTTCCACATGCGAAAAATTCACCCCCGCCTGCTCAAACACCGCGCCGTTTTTCAACACCCTGCTCTCACCCTTGCCGAGTCTGCCCTGCCAACAGTCTGAAACAAAACCCGCCCCGCCGTCTTCTTTTTCGAGCGCGGCGCAGATTTGGTTGTGCAGGGTTTGCAATAGGGGCAATACCGATTCTGTATGCATGATGCTTCCTTATCGTTTTTCAGACGGCCTATTATAACGGCGAAGCCCTGCGCACGACAAAGCAGGTAGGTTTCAGGCATTGTGCTTCCCAACGGCCAATCTTCGGTTTGCAAGCCTGAATCTGCCGGAAAGCAGCAAAAAACCGTTTCGGGCAGATTGCGCGTTATGCTGTAACCGCCTGTAATCCATCTTGACTACACCGCACTACAGCACGGTATAATTCGGGCGTTCCGCCGCAGCGTTTCAGACGGCCTGCATATTTTACCACCGCTGTTTCAACAAAAAGGACTGAAAAAAATGGGCATTAAGATTGCCATCAACGGCTACGGCCGCATCGGACGACAAGTATTGCGCGCAATCTATGATTACAAACTGGAAAAACAACTTGAAGTTGTGGCGGTCAATGCCAGCGGCAGCCTCGAAACCAATGCCCATCTCACCAAATTCGACACCGTTCACGGCCGCTTTGCCGCCGATGTTTCCCACGCTGAAAACCACCTGATTATCAACGGCCGCAAAATCCCTTTCTTTTCCACCCGCCACCCCGCCGAACTGCCGTGGGCGAGCTTAGGCGTGGATTTGGTGATGGAATGCACCGGCGCATTTACCAGCAAGGTTGCAGCCCAAGCCCATCTCGAATCGGGTGCAAAAAAAGTGCTGATTTCGGCACCTGCCGATGAAGATGTTGATGCCACTATCGTTTACGGCGTAAACCATAATGTGCTCACGCCCGAAATGACTGTGGTTTCCAACGCATCGTGCACCACCAACTGCCTGGCTCCCATTGCCAAAGCCCTGCACGAAGGCATCGGCATCAACAAAGGCCTGATGACCACCATCCACGCACTCACCAACGACCAAACCGTTACCGATGTGCGCCACAAAGACTTGCGCCGTGCCCGCAGCGGCGTGGAAAACATGATTCCCACCAAAACCGGTGCGGCCAGGGCAGTGGGCATGGTGCTGCCCGAATTGAAAGGCCGCTTGGACGGCCTTGCTATCCGCGTACCCACCGTGAACGTTTCTTTGGTGGATTTGAGTTTCGAAGCAGGCCGCGACACCTGTGCAGAAGAAATCAACAGCATTGTGAAAGCTGCTTCAGACGGCCCGATGAAAGGCGTGCTCGGCTACAACACCCTGCCGCTGGTTTCTATGGATTTCAACCACACCAGCCAAGCCAGCCATTTCGACAGCACGCTCACCAAAGTAACTGCGGGCAATATGGTGAAAGTGTTTTCATGGTATGACAACGAATGGGGGTTCAGCTGCCAGATGCTCAACACCGCCCGCGCGATGTTCGGCTTGGAAGTTGCGCCTTTTGAATGAGTATTCTCAGCCGTGATGTTAAAAACTGATTGAAAACCCTTGCAGCATTTTGGCAACCGTTAGATTAGTGCGGTAAGACTTCAACAGTTGGCGGGAACGCTGCAAGGGTTTTGTCAAAGCAAATGCTGATGTCTGATAATGCGGCAGTGATGAAATGCAAAACATCATAAGGTTCAAGCGTTATTAGCATCTTCCGATATCCTGCCTGCCCTGTATTCTTGTTCATTTCGGCGATTCAATAGGGAGCTCCAATCATTTGGCCAACTCAAGCAATGCTTTACTCTTTGTTTTTTTGCAGACAAACAAAAGCGTAGCCGCCCGGTCGGACATCTTTAGAAAATTTCCAATACAGGCGTTGGTAAAATCTGCTTAATTGACTATATCAACCCTCTAGGCCGTCTGAAAATACTCCGCAAAATATAGGGCGGTAATTTTAACCGCCCTATATTTACAGCGAAACAGCACAGACAAAACAAAGTTTGAAAAGCTGAAGAGAACCCCGTCTCTGGAGCCGGTTGGGTTACCGCTTTAACGGTTTGCCAAACTACTCTCTGTGGATCGGTTAAGGCCGAACCATGATTATCGTTTTGCGTTGTTTGGCTGTACACCGACACCGTTACCGGCTACTCCGACTTCACTTTCTGCGCCCCCCGGGTTTGCTTGATGGTGGCATTCAGATGGCCGATCAAAGCGGCGAAAGAAGCATTGCTTTGATTTTCAGCCAATGCCAGTTTGGCAGGCTTCAATTGTTCTGTGATATTTTCCGGCACCTTCACACTCTGCACTTCCACCAATACCGGCGCAGGCAGATTCGACAGTAACACATAAGCCGGCTTTCCGTTTTCGGGATGGGCCTTAATCAATTGTGCGTAGGCTTCCGGCGGCATAGACTGACGCGCCTGCTCTGCCGTCAGCTGCGAAACCGGCGACCATTTCAAATCGGCCGTTTTGCCTTTCTGCACATCTGCCAGTGCCTGTTTTGCTTCAACTTCCGCCAGGCGGGCGGCTTCGGCACGCAGATAGTCTGCTTCTACAAATTTTTTGGCTTCTTCAAACGGCTGGGTGTTTTGTGCGCGAACCTCTTTTGCACGCACCACCCACACCAAGCCTTCATTAACGGTAACCGGCTCGGAATTATGCTTTTTCTTCATTACGTCATCACTGAAAATGGCGTTAATGAGGTTATCGGGCATCCCGGCGGCCTTGCCGTTTTCTTTGGTGAGCCAATCGACAGGGGCTTGCAGCTTCAGGCCGGTTTTTTTGGCAACTTCTGCAAGGCTTCCGGGGTTGTTGAATGCTTCTTCGGCCAGTTTTTCTTTGGCTTCGTTAAAGGCCGCCACAGCTTTTTTCTGCTTCAACTCTGCTTCCAGGCGGGCTTTTTCCTGCTCGAATGCAGGTTTGTCCTGAATATTCAGAATGGTGATGATGTGGTAGCCGGCGGCCGTCTGAACCACTTCGCTGATTTCGCCTTTTTTCAAAGAAAATGCACGGTCTTCAAACTCTTTCAACAACCCCCCGTCTTGCGGAAGATAACCCAAATTACCGCCGTTGCCGGCAGATGCCTCATCACGGGAATATTGTTTGGCCAATGCGGCGAATTTAGACGGAGCGGCTTTAAGCTGCGCCCGCACTTTTTCGGCTTCTGCTTTGGCGGCCGCTTTCACATCATCGGGGGCATCTTGGGGCGCGGCAAACAGAATATGCGCGATTTCGCGCTTCGGTTTGGCAGCGGTGCTTTCCTGCTCGAACGCTTTTTTAAGCTCCTCTTCGCCCACGGTTTGCTGCTGGGCCACATCTTGAATATTCAGAGCCACATGTTCCACTTTAACCGCCTGCGGAATCACATAGTCTTTTTGATTGGCTTCATAATATTTTTTCAGCGCGGCATCATCTACTTTCACCTGCCGCGCAAACGCCTCGGGGCTGAACGACACCGACCGCACGGTACGCTCGGCCTGTGTGGCGGCAATCAACTGTTTTGCCTGGGCATCGCTGACCAGGTTGCCGTTATTCACAAGGCTGATCAGGTTATTGACCATAAATTCGTTACGGATTTCTTCAATCAGCGCATCTTCCGACATTTGACGCCGGTTCAGATATTGGTTGAACAGATTTTGGCTGAATTTGCCGTTTTGGTCGTGAAAGCCGGGTTCGTCCACAATAATCTGCTTGATTTGATCCTGCGAAACGGAGATGCCCATTTCGCGCGCGCCTTCGGTTAATAATGCGCGCTGCACCAAAGCATTAAACACCGCATCGCGCGATTCGTTACCGCCGGCGGCCTGCATATTCTGCAGGGCGGTGTTCAATTGGTGTTCGCTAACCTTTTGGCCGCCCACTTTAACAATATAATCGTATCCCGGTGCGGCCACGGTGCTGACGCCGAAGCCGACAAAAGTCAGCGCAATCAGGCCTAATAAAATTTTGGCGGGCGTTTTGTATTTTTCTACGGCTACAAACATAGTATCTAATCAAGGTAATAATGCAAAGGCGCATTGTAGCAGCGTTTGCAGACACTGTGCAGCTTGAGGACATTTCTATAGGTGCGACAGCCTGCCGGTGAAGTATCAGGCCGTCTGAAAAACAGTTTCACTTGTTTTCAGACGGCCTCAAGCAGAAAATGCCTTCTGCGCACAGCTGTCGAAAGTCGAAATATAAACCGGCTGCAACGGATGCGGCTGGAAAACTGCGGTACGGCAGATAAACCCGCCTCCTGCACAACCGGCAGAAAGCGCAAATCGCACAGGAAAATCAACCGTTACCGTTAGGGATAGGCAATATAGGCATAAGCCGAATGGTTGTGTATCGACTCGAAGTTTTCACTTTCGACCGTAAAGCCGCAGATGCGGTTGTCGGCAATTAAGCGGGTGGCAACATCGCGCACCATGTCTTCCACAAATTTCGGGTTTTCATAAGCCTGCTCGGTAACATATTTCTCATCAGGGCGTTTGAGCAGCCCGTAAAGCTGGCACGAAGCCTGCGATTCCACCAAATCAATGATTTCTTCTATGGCCACTTCGCGGCCGCAGGTAATGGTTACGGTAACGTGCGAGCGTTGGTTGTGCGCGCCGTATTGCGAAATTTCCTTCGAACACGGGCACAGGCTGGTTACCGGCACCAACACTTTGAGCGTTTGGCGGTATTCGCCTTTTTCGATTTCTCCGCTTAACGTTACATCGTAATCAAGCAATGATTCTATGCCTGACACAGGCGCGCTTTTTTTTCGGAAAAAGGGAAACGACACGCTGATTTTTCCCGAATGCGAATCCAAAAGTGCCACCATTTCTTCGGTAAGCATTTTTAAACGCCCGAAGTCCAACGCTTCGGTTTGACGCTCCATCAACGCAACAAAGCGCGACATATGGGTGCCTTTTTGGTCGGCCGGCAGAAACACCGTCATGCCCAAGCGGGCAACGGTAGCCTGCACCCCTTCTGCGGTACTGATGGCAATAGGGAAACGTAAGTCTTTGATGCCGACCTGGTTAATCGGCAAATTGCGCAAATCGCGGGTGGATTGCACGTCTGCAATAGTGTTCATGCGGGAGTGTCCTCAGAATCGGGGCTTGGAGAGCCTTTAATGTGTGTGCGCCGGCCTTAAATGCAAGGCCGTTTGAAATTTTATTTCAGACGGCCTCAGGCAGTTCTGCACTGCCGGCCTGCTTTTTTGATAAAACAACACAAAACGATACAGCCTTACCCCTGC
Organism: Neisseria musculi; assembly: GCF_014297595.2. Lineage (NCBI taxonomy): Bacteria > Pseudomonadati > Pseudomonadota > Betaproteobacteria > Neisseriales > Neisseriaceae > Neisseria > Neisseria musculi. The sequence continues at coordinate 1,301,555 of NZ_CP060414.2, forward strand.
CCCCGCTTCGCTGCCCGGTTTTGTGTGTGCCGTTTAATATAAGCAGCTGTTTAGCTTCAATATCGCTCTGCCTGAAGCCGCACGGGGCGGGCGGCTGCCCGGGCGGAAGTCTGAAACCCACAGGGCTGCAAATGCGAAATTATATCACTTAGGGTGGAGCCGGGCATTGATTGTTTCAATTTTCGGGATAGTGTTAAAATCCCGCTGTTTATTATATTTACCTAATATTTTAAAGGCATGCGCCATGAAATTTGCCACCGAAGTTATCCACAGCAGCTATGATCCCGATGAACATAACCGCGCCATCATGCCTCCGGTTTACCAAAACAGCATGTTCCGCATGAAAGAAATCGGCGAGCAGATTCCGTTTCGTTATGCCCGCGCAGGCAACCCCACCCGCAAAGTGCTGGAAGACACCCTAGCCGCGCTGGAACACGGAGCGGCGGGCTTTGCCTTCGGCAGCGGCATGGCAGGCATCGACTGCGTGTTCCGCACTTTTCTGCGCCCGGGCTGCACCATCATTGCGGTGGGCGACATCTATGGCGGCACTTATGATTTACTCACCGAGGTGTATGCCTCGTGGGGCGTAAATGTGGTGTTTGCCGATTTAACCGACCCTGCCAATCTCGATAAGGCGTTGGCCGCACATCAAAATGTGGCGATGGTATGGCTGGAAAGCCCGTCCAACCCGCTGCTGCGGCTGGTGGATATTGCAACGCTGGCGGCAAAAGCCAAAGCAGCCGGCGCGCTGGTGGGCATCGACAACACCTTCGCTACGCCTTATCTGCAAAACCCGCTCGATATGGGCTGCGATATTGTGTTTCACTCGGCCACCAAATATTTGTGCGGCCATTCGGACGTGCTGATGGGTGTTGTGGCAGTAAAAACCGAAGAATTGGCGCGCCCTATGCGCACCATGATGACGAACACCGGCGGTGTGGCCGGACCGATGGACTGCGCACTGGTGCTGCGCGGCATCAAAACGCTGGCTCTGCGTATGCAGCGGCATTGCGAAAACGCGCTGGAGATCGCCAAACGGCTGGAAACACACCCTGCGGTGGAAAAAGTGTTTTACCCCGGCCTGCCCTCGCACGAGCACCACGCCTTAGCCGGGCGGCAGATGAAAGATTTCGGCGGTGTGGTGAGCATCTGGCTGAAAAACGACAGCAAAGAAGCTGCCGACAGCGTAATTAAAAACCTGAACATGATTCAGATGGCCGCCAGCCTGGGCGGGGTGGAAAGCCTGATTAACCATTGCTATTCACAGTCGCACAGCGGTGTACCGCACGAAATCAAAACCGCTGCCGGCATCAAAACCGGCCTGCTGCGGTTTTCTATCGGCGTAGAGGATGTTGATGATATTTGGGCGGATATTGCCGCCGCGCTGGACACGGCCTTGCCCGGCCGCTGATTCGCCTGTTTGATGCAGACCATACCCTTACGGCCAAGCCGTTTTAACATCATTACGGCATGGGTTCCTTACACTGCCTGCAGCCTTATGCTTTTAGTGGGTTGGCGGCAGTCTCTTTATTTTCATCCCCCCATGCCCGGAACGGGCATTTCCCGTTTTCCACCAAACGCATATGAGGTTCCGCGGCCGAGGCGGCCGTGTTTTTTTAACACTCAAACTGAAACAATGGCGTAGGGAGAGGGCAGTTTAAGCGTTCGGCACACCGTCCGAAGAAACTGCGCCCTTTTGTGAATGGCCGCAACACGGCAAGGCAGCTTCATGGCTTTCCGGCATCCGTTGCCCGATGCTTCCGGTAAAGCGGTATCTCTTTCGCGATGCTGCACAGCCGTTTTTTCCCAAATCTTACCGTGTACACAACGCGGTTATGTTTAACCGCTCAGGCCGTCTGAAAAACATCCGCCCGTTATCAAACAACCGTATCCGCCCATACGCTTTCCACACACTCTTTCAACAGATTCAATATAGGATCTTCTTCAAACTCATCGAGATAAATAAAGTGAAGCGGCAAGTTTTGGCGGTATTCGTCAAGAATGTAAATGGGTTTGCCTGCCGCACACGCAGCTTCTGCTTTTTGGGCAGGTATCATCGCCAGCCCTGTGCCTTCGCAAACCAAATCGATGATGGTTTGCGGGTAATCGCAGATAATCTGCTGTTTGGGCGAGATTTTGTATTTGCGCCAAAACTGCTGCATATGTTTGCGGCTGCTCGACACCACCGACATTTCAATCCACGCATACTCTTCCAAACTTCCGGGCAGGCCTGCCTTGATGCGGCCGGCTTCGCCTGCGTGGCAGACCAGCGAATATTGGATATCGCCGAGAAACAGGCTGCGCAGGCTGCGGCGGGTAACGGGGCCGAGAAAGAAGCCGCCGTGCAGTTGTTTGTCCAACACCCGCTGCTCGATTTCGCCGCTCATGCCGTATTGGATATGCAGCATGATATCGGGGTCTTGCTTCAGGATGCTTTGTGTCAGAGCGGTGATTCTGTCGGGCGCAACGGGGTGGATAAGGCCGAGATCAGCATGGGTAACATAATGTTCTGAAAGGGTTTTGGCAAAGCAGTCGAGTTTGTGGTGGTGTTGCAGCAGGGCTTCGGCCTCCGGCAGGAACACTTCGCCTGCCGGGGTGAGTACCATGCCGTTGGTGGTGCGTTTGAACAGGGTAACGTCCAATCGCTTTTCGAGCGATTTAATCTGCGCTGAAACGGCCGGCTGCGACAAGTGCAAACGCTCGGCTGCCTGGGTCAGATTGCCGATGTGGGCAACTTCGATAAAGGTTTTAAGCTGGTTGTAATCCATATTTTTCTTCTGCGAAAGCCGGTAGGGTAACGGCCGACCCGCTGCGGGCGGCCGCCGCCCGGCCAATCAGATCTGCCCCGGGATACTGCACCGCAGCAGCATACCTTGATGATGGTGTTTCGGCATATCTTCAGGCCGTCTGAAAGATTTTCCCGAGCGGTGATTGCTTTAAAAATCAACTCCGTCCGGCGCATTATCAGCCGGACGGATTGATACTATCAGAAAATAATATTAGCCACGGCAATGTTTTTTCATTTTAATCCGTTTCGTTTACCGGTAAGCGTTCTGTAAAGGAGAAAGTAATGGATAAACAAACTGCACGGCAAGTGCTCTCACATCCGAAATTCAAACAGATGGCGCAACAAAAAGCGATGATAGGCTGGGGATTTTCGGCTGTTGTTTTTGTGATGTATGTGGCTTATATCTGGCTGATCGGTACTGCCCCCGAAATGTTCGGCAAACCCGTATCCGAGGGCGGCATCACCACTTGGGGCGTTTACGCCGGCATCTTCGTGATTGTGTTTTCATTTATCACCACCGGCATCTATGTCAGCATAGCCAACGGTAAATTTGAAGAAATGACCCAAGAAGTTGTGCGTGAAGTTCAGGGAGAAAAATAAACATGAATAAATTTTTAATCGGTATTCCGGCTCTGCTCGCTTCGGGCAGCGTTTGGGCAGACGCCTTAACCGGCGATGTGGAAAAACAGCCGCTGAATATTTCGGCGATTGTGATGTTTCTGATTTTCGTGGGCGCAACGCTGTTCATCACCAAGTGGGCGGCCAAGCAAAACAAATCCACCAAAGATTTCTACACCGCCGGCGGCGGCATTTCCGGCTTTCAAAACGGCCTGGCCATTGCAGGGGACTTTATGTCCGCCGCCTCGTTTCTGGGCATTTCGGCCATGGTGTACACCACCGGCTACGATGGCCTGATCTATTCCACCGGCTTCTTGGTGGGCTGGCCCATCGTTTTGTTTCTGATTGCCGAACGTTTGCGCAACCTCGGTAAATTCACTTTTTCAGACGTGGTGGCCTACCGCCTCAAACAAGGGCCCGTGCGCGTATTTGCCGCCAGCGGCTCCTTATTGGTGGTGATTCTCTACCTGATAGCCCAAGTTGTAGGCGCAGGCAAACTGATCCAACTGCTGTTCGGCATGAGCTACACTTCCGCCGTGGTTATTGTGGGCGCGCTGATGGTGGCTTATGTGTTGTTCGGCGGCATGCTGGCCACCACCTGGGTGCAGATTATCAAAGCCGTGATGCTGCTTTCGGGCGCTTCGTTTATGGCCTTTATGATTTTGAAAGCCTCGGGCTTCAGCTTGGAAAACATGTTTTTGAAAGCCACCGAAATCCACGAAAAAGGCGCTGCCATCATGTCGCCCGGCGGCTTGGTTTCCAATCCGATAGACGCACTCTCGCTGGGGTTGGCATTAATGTTCGGCACCGCCGGCCTGCCGCATATCCTGATGCGCTTCTTTACCGTGCCCGATGCCAAAGAAGCACGCAAATCAGTATTTGTGGCCACGGGCTTCATCGGCTATTTCTATCTTTTAACCTTCATCATCGGCTTCGGTGCGATTATCTTCGTTACCAAAGACAACCCCCAGTTCTTCACCACCATGATTAAAGAGGGCAAATCCGTTGTAGAAATGATAGGCGGCACCAATATGGCGGCGGTTCACTTGTCGGGCGCACTCGGCGGCAACCTCTTTTTGGGCTTTATTTCCGCCGTAGCGTTCGCCACCATTCTCGCAGTAGTGGCCGGCCTGACCCTTTCCGGCGCATCGGCCGTGAGCCATGACCTTTACGCTTCGGTTTTCCGCAAAGGCCAAGCCTCGCAAGAGCAGGAAATGCGCGTATCGCGTTTGGCTACCTTAGGCTTGGGCGTGATGGCCATCGTGTTGGGCATCGCCTTTGAAAACCAAAACGTTGCCTTTATGGTGGGCTTGGCATTCGCACTGGCGGCCTCGGCCAACTTCCCGATTCTCGCCCTGTCGATGTTCTGGAAAGGCCTGACTACGCGCGGCGCGGTTATCGGCGGCTTTCTCGGCCTGCTGGCGGCTTTTGTGCTGATTATCCTCGGCCCGACCGTGTGGGTGAAAGTGCTGCACCACAAAGAAGCCCTCTTCCCCTACAGCAACCCCGCCCTGTTTTCGATTCCGCTGGCCTTTGTTGCTGCCTGGTTTTTCTCGATTACCGACAAATCCAAACAGGCCGGGCTGGATAAAGCAGGCTTTGAAGCACAATATGTCCGCTCCATGACCGGCATCGGCGCGGCAGAAGCCAGCGACCACTAAACTCAAACCGCCGCAAAGCACAATAACAGGCCGTCTGAAAAGATTTTTCAGACGGCCTTTCGGTTTGCCGCCGATATTCAGTACAATGCCGTCTGAAACCCACCTGCAAGGACGCACCATGTATTTTGTCGACCGCACCGCCGTGGTGCTCAAACCCACCGCAAACTTTCTCGCCTGGCTCAAACAGACCGATGAAAATATGCCCGATTTAACGCTGGAGCAAATCCGCAGCAACTGCTCGGTGTTTCTCGTGCCGCAGTTTGACGAGCCGGAAGCGGTGGTTTCCTATTTTGACGAGCGTTACCAAACCATTTTCGAAGCCGAAATTTCCAGTTGGGACATTCCCCGCAGCCAATGGCCGGCCGATATGGGTCTGAAAGCCTTTTGGGAATATTTCGAAGTGGAAATTCACGACATGGTGTTCGATATGGAAGAAGCCGGGCTGAACATCACCCCCGTATTCGACAACATGATGTAAGATGCGACCTTTTCAGACGGCCTTCAAACCTTCGCCCGCCGGCAAAGCCCTAACGGTGTTTCTGCATCTTTGGGCGGCTTATCTCTGCCTCACCGCGTTTCACGGCACGGCACGCATCATCGGCCTGCTGTTGCTGGCTGCCGCTTTTTTCCGGGCGTGGCACAGCCAAAACCTGCGCCACGCCGATGCCGTACACAAAATCACCGTCAGCCCGCAAGGGAGGGCGGTGGTGTTTACCGGCCGGCCGCCAGCCGATTTTGAAGCCGTGTTGCGCCCGGGCAGCCTGGTTTCGCCTTACGCCATGTTTTTGAAATGGGATGTGGGCGGCCGCACAATATGGCAGTTTGTACTGCCCGATATGACGGAGCGCGAAAGCTTCCGCCGCCTGCTGGTTTGGGCACGCTGGGGGCAGCCTAAAGATTAACCTTTCCTTTCAAGACCGTCTGAAAACGCCGTTTCCGAAGGAAACAAGTTTCTGCGGAGCTAAAACGCCGTTTCCGAAGGAAACCGGTTTCTGCCAAACCAAACACTCCCTGTTTTCAGACGGCCCCACACACATTTATCTACTCAAAATGAAAACATTAAACGACTGGTTATCGCATCTCGAAACCGCCCACAGCGCGGGGCTGATTGATATGGGTTTGGCGCGCGCGGGCGAAGTGAAAAACACCATGCGGTTGGAGCCGCAATGCCCCGTGATTGTGGTAGCAGGCACCAACGGAAAAGGCTCGGTGTGCGCCTTTCTCACCCAGATTTACAAGCAGGCCGGCTTCAAAGTAGGCACGCTCACCAGCCCGCACCTGCTCCGATACAACGAGCGCATCTGCATCAGCGGCGAGCCTGTAAGCGATGAAGCGATTACAGCTGCGTTTGAGCGCATCGAAGCGGCGCGCGGCAGCGTTTCCCTCACTTATTTCGAATTCAACACGCTGGCCGCCGTTGATATTTTTATGCGCGAAAACGTTGATGTGATGGTGTTGGAAGTCGGCCTCGGCGGGCGATTGGACGCAGTAAACATTTTTGATGCCGACTGCGCCGTGGTAACCGGTGTCGATCTTGACCACCAATCGTTTCTGGGCGACACCGTTGAAGCGGCCGCCCACGAAAAAGCCGGCGTGTTCCGCAGCGGCAAACCCGCTGTCTGCGGCCAAAACCCTCCGCCCGAACCGCTGCGCCGCCACGCCGAAAATATCGGTGCCGACCTGCTTTTGGCCAAGCGCGATTTCGATTTCAGCCGTATGGAGCAGCAACAATGGTCGTTCCACTTCCATCCCACCGCCGCATCGGGGCTTTCAGACGGCCTCAAACGCAACCGCAACGCCCTGCCCATACCCGCCCTGCGCGGTGCCTACCAACTGGGCAACGCCGCTTGTGCGCTGGCCGTTATCGAATGCCTCAACCCGCGCCTGCCTGTCGATATCGGCTCCATCAAACGCGCTCTGCTGCTGGTTCACAACCCCGGCCGCTTCCAAGTGCTGCCCGGCCGCCCGCTCACCATTCTCGATGTCGCCCACAACCCGCACGCCGCCCGCGCCCTGCGCCAAAGCTTGATTGCCCTGCCTTTCGCCGAAAAACGCACCGCCGTGTTCAGCATTTTGGCCGACAAAGATTCAGACGGCGTGATCGACACCGTGAAAGACCAGTTTGACCAATGGTATATCGCCCCACTGCATCTGCCGCGCGGTATGTCTGCGGCAGAAATAAAACAGAAACTCAACCACCACGGCATAACCTCCGTGCAGAGCTTTGAAAATATTCAAACGGCCTATCAGGCAGCTTTGGCGCAGGCCGGGGAAAATGATAGAATCACGGTTTTTGGTTCTTTCCACACCGTTGCCGAGGCCATGGCTACTTTGTAACAAGGCGGATTCATGTCAAACAACCGTTTCCATTCACTCAATGAATACGAAAAACTGAAGCGCAAAAACCGCCGCCGTTTGGTTGGCGCGTCTGCGTTGGTGATATTTGCCGGCATTTTGCTGGCCAATGTGTTGAACCAAAGCAGCACCGAAGAAGCCGCCGGCAACATCAGTATCGAAAAAACCGCCTCCGCCGAATCGGAAGCCACAGCGCAGACAGAGACTGCCAACCAAGCCGCCGCTGCCGATGATGCTTCCGACTTATCCCCTGCTGTCGTGTTGGAACCCGCCCCGGCCGATACCGAAACCACAGAACTGAGCAACCCGCTTGCTAACCCGCCCGCACAAACGCCGGCACAGCCCGCGCCCGCAGAGCAAACGGTATCCGAATCCGCCGCCCAAACCGCCGCGGCAACCGCAGCCGCAAAAGCAGCGGCCGAGAAAAAAGCGGCGCAAGCCAAACCCGCCGCCAAACCCTTGCAGGCCGAAACGCCCAAACCCCAACCCAAGCCGCAGCCCAAGCCCGAAGAAACCGCTCCGCCGCCCGTGGTGGTCATCAACAACCGCATCGAGCCCGATGCCGAAGCCGGGCGTAAAGCCGCTGCCAAAAAAGCCGAAGCCGAACGTCTGAAACAGCAGGCGCAGCAAAAGGCAGCAGCACCCAAAAACGAACAGGAAACACAAGCACGCGAAACACGCGGGCAGGCCGCAGCCAAAGAAGCCGAACGCCGCAAAACCGCACGTTCGGCCGAGCAGGAAAAAGGCCGTCTGAAAGCGCAACAAGAAGCCCGCGCCAAAGCGGAATCTGAAAAACGCGCGGCCGAAACCGCCAAGAAAAAACAGCAGCAAGCCAGCCGCAAAGCCGCGCAAGATGCGTTAAACAACAAAGCCGCGCAAGCATCGGTTGAAAAAAGCGACCCCAAAACCATTCTGGAAGGCAAACCCGCTTCCCAAAAAGCCATTATTCAGGCCGGCGCATACAGCAGCCGCGATCAAGCCAAACAAACGCAGCAGAAACTGGCCGATGCAGGCGTGAGCGCCTACATCACCGAAGTGGAAACCAGCAAAGGCAAGGTTTACCGCGTGCGCACCGGCCATTACCCTGATCGGGAAACCGCCGGCAAAGCTTTGCAACGGCTGCGCAAAAAAGGGGCAGACGGCATCATAATCGGACAACCCTGATGGCCACCTTCGACCTTCTCGCCTCCGGCCTGATCGGCCTGTGCATTATCGTTTCAATGATGCGCGGCATGATTGCCGAAGCAGCTTCTTTAATCATTTGGATTGCGTCATTTCTTGCAGCCAAAACATTCGCCGTACCTTTTTCGGAAATCGCGTTCCGCTCATTCGAACCGCGCCCTTTGGCCGTATCCCTGTCTTTTATCGTTTTGTTTGCTGCCGCATGGCTGCTGCAGCGTTGTTTGCGCTCGCTGCTTACCGGTGCCGCGCAGGCCTCGGGTTTGGGCGGCATCAACCGCCTGCTCGGCGGCGCATTCGGGGCACTGAAAGGTATTTTGCTGGTTACGTTGGCGGTAATCGTCTGCTCGTTTACCGATCTGCCGCAAACCGATGGCTGGCGGCAGTCGGTCAGTGCGGGCTATTTCGAATCGCTGGCACAATTTGCCGTACCCTATCTGCCGGCCGCCCTTGCAGATAAAATACAGTATCAACCTCTTTAAAAATGTTCGGAGAAAAAAATGTGTGGCGTATTGGGCATGGTAGCCTACCAACCTGTAAACCAAAGCCTTTATGACGGCCTGCAAATGCTGCAACACCGCGGCCAAGATGCTGCCGGCATCGTTACCGTAGAAGGCAGCATTTTCCATATGCACAAAGGCAAAGGCATGGTGCGCGATGTGTTCCGCACCCGAAATATGCGTGATCTGACAGGCAATGCCGGCATCGCCCATGTGCGCTATCCTACCGCAGGCAACGCCGAGAGCGCGGCCGAAGCGCAACCGTTTTACGTCAGCTCGCCGTTCGGCATCGTGCTGGCGCACAACGGCAACCTTACCAATACCGAAGAACTCTATGAAAACGTGTGCCACAAGCATTTGCGCCACATCAATACCCGCTCCGATTCGGAAGTGCTGCTCAATGTGTTTGCCCATGAATTGCGCCGCGCAGTTACCGACTCCAATGCTTCGCAACTGAGCGTTGACAATATCTTCGAGGCCGTTGCCAAACTGCACAAACGCATACGCGGTGCATACGGTGTGGTGGCTGTGATTGCCGGTTACGGGCTGGTGGCTTTCCGCGATCCGCTCGGTATCCGCCCGCTGGTGCTGGGCACACAAACCGATTCAGACGGCCGCACTGCCTATGCCGTTGCTTCCGAATCGGTTGCCTTCAATGCCATCGAGTTTGATTTGGAACGCGACATTGCCCCCGGCGAAGCCGTTTTCATTTCTTTAGACGGGCAGTTTTTCTCACGCCGGTGCGCCGCAAACACCAGCCTCAGCCCCTGTCTGTTCGAATACGTTTACTTCGCCCGCCCCGATTCAGTAATCGACAATGTTTCCGTTTACCGCGCCCGCTTGGGCATGGGCGTAGCACTGGCCGAAAAAGTGAGGCGCGAGCTGCCGCTCAACGATATTGATGTGGTGATGCCGATTCCCGACACCAGCCGCCCCAGTGCAATGGAACTGGCGCACCATTTAGGCAAACCCTACCGCGAAGGGCTGATTAAAAACCGCTACATCGGCCGCACCTTCATCATGCCCGGTCAAGCCACGCGCAAAAAATCAGTACGCCAAAAACTCAGCCCGATGGAATCTGAATTTAAAGGAAAAAGTGTGCTGTTGGTTGATGATTCCATCGTTCGCGGCACCACCAGCCGAGAAATTGTCGAAATGGTGCGCGCTTCCGGCGCCCGCAAAGTCTATTTTGCCTCGGCTGCCCCCGAAGTACGCTACCCCAACGTTTACGGCATCGATATGCCAACCCACGAAGAGCTGATTGCCAACGGCCGCAACAAAAACGAAATCGCCCGCGAAATCGGTGCCGATGGCTGTGTTTTCCAAGATTTGGGCGAGCTGGAGCAGGTGGTGAAATCACTCAACCCTGCCATCGATTCATTCGATGCTTCATGCTTCAGCGGCTGCTATCCCACCGGCGATATCGATGAAACCTACCTGCAAAAACTTTCTGCCGACAAATCCCTGCCCGCCGCGCTCACCGGCACCATCCACACGGCAATACGCATCAGCAACCACCCGGAAGACGATGAATAACTCTATATGCCGGTTTTCATCATTCAACCACGGCAAAAACATAAACCCGGTTCGATATGCCGCAACGGCTTCAAGATACGGCGCACCAGGTTTATATTCAGCTCCGTCTGCCGGCCTGCCGGCACAGCTTGATGCGGAGACTGTCATACAACATCACGGCAGAATCTCTGCCCCGACAGGCAATATCCGTTATCAGAAGATTGGCTGGCAGCAAACCTGGGGTTGCAATCATTTTTTCAGACGGCCTGATTTTGCGGCTGCACAAAGCAGCCGTTAAGCCTGCAGGGTCTGCTTGTCCACCGGAGCCCGGAATGACGGCGGCTGTTTTCATTAACATGCTTTAGGCGGTTTTATGATGATGAATGGCGCGTTCCCTACAACCACTTAGCAGTTTGTATGTTGCTGGCCACACTTTCTGCCTGCATTGATCATGCTGCCGTCTGCTTTTCTTGTCATTGCGTTTGATGCTTCGTAATACACGAAAAGGATTTTTTGGCGCACGCCCCCAACCCTGTCAGGATGGGATTGCAAGGATTTTCCAACATTGGTTTTATTCGCGCGGATTCCAATAGTGAAAGGCCTCAACCTTCGTAAAATCCCAAGAAATCTATTTGCCGCTGTTCCTGCACAGGCAGGAATCCGGCTGTTTAGCGTCTGATATTTGTTTCACCGATTTCAAGATTGCTGCCTGCGCGGGAATAGCGGCATCAGTCTTTCAGACGGCATCGGGGCATTTTTGCAAAGGTTCGGGAGGATAGAAAAATCCAGTATGGTTTACACTTTTCGTTTTTTGCTTGAAGGCTCATTTGGGGGATTTTTAAAAGTACCGAGAATGCCGGAAGGCGCAGCAAAGCCGCGCAGTTCTGATTCAAATACTAAAAAAAACGATTTTGCTGCTTTATCATAGGCTTGCCAAATCATTCTCTTTGGGTTCTTTAATGCCGCACGATTGTTTTAAAGCAGGCCGGCCATATCCAACCCCGTCATGATTAAATTGAATTGAAAAGAGCCGAATCCTGTCCGATACAGGATTCGGCTCTAAGAAGCCGCTTGATTAAACTGTTTGGATTGAAGCGCAGTTTATTTTTCAGACGGCCTTTTAGCCGTCTGACAACCGCTACAGCGAACGTGCCACCTCAACGATTTCAAACACTTCCAGCGTATCACCTTCCATGATTTCGTTATGGTTTTTCAGCATCAGGCCGCACTCGTAACCCATGCGCACCTCCTTAACATCATCTTTGAAGCGTTTTAGTGAAGCAAGTTCGCCCGTGTGGATAACCACATTGTTGCGAATCAGGCGGATATGAGAATCGCGCTTCACAATACCATCGGTAACCATACAGCCGGCGATATTGCCCACTTTCGATACGCTGATAACCTGGCGGATTTCCACCGAGCCGATAACCTGCTCTTTCTGCTCCGGCGCCAGCATACCGCTCATGGCTGCTTTCACATCATCGATGGCATCATAAATAATATTATAGTAGCGGATTTCCACGTTTTCGGTTTCGGCAAGCTTACGGGCGGAGCCATCAGCACGCACGTTAAAGCCGATAATGAAGGCACCCGAAGCAATCGCCAAATTGACATCGCTCTCGGTGATGCCGCCTACGCCGCTGTGCAGTACATTGACTTTTACCTCATCGGTAGAAAGTTTTTTCAGGCTGCCCGACAAGGCTTCGTAAGAGCCTTGAACATCGGCCTTGATAATCACCGACAGCGATTGCGCCTGGCCCTCCCCCATGTTACTGAACATATTCTCCAGCTTGGCCGCCTGCTGTTTGGCCAAACGCACATCGCGGTATTTGCCTTGGCGGAACAGGGCGATTTCGCGGGCTTTTTTCTCATCGGCCAACACCATCGCGTCTTCGCCGGCATTGGGTACATCTGACAGCCCCAGAATTTCCACGGGTATAGACGGCCCGGCTTCATCTATCGGTTTACCGTTTTCATCCATCATTGCACGCACTTTGCCGAAGGCCGTTCCTGCCAGCAGCATATCGCCTCTTTTCAGCGTACCGCTTTGCACCAGCAAGGTAGCAACCGCACCACGGCCTTTGTCGAGGCGTGCTTCCACGATGATGCCTTTGGCAGGCGCATCGGCGGGGGCAGTCAATTCCAACACTTCCGCCTCAAGCAACACAGCTTCGAGCAGGGTATCGATATTGATACCTTGTTTGGCCGACACATCGACAAACTGGGTATCGCCGCCCCATTCGTCAGGCACGACTTCGTGTGCCGTCAGTTCTTGGCGGATACGCTCGGGATTGGCGGCTTCTTTGTCGATTTTGTTTACCGCCACCACAATCGGCACGCCCGCCGCTTTGGCGTGGGCGATGGCCTCAATGGTTTGCGGCATTACGCCGTCATCTGCTGCCACCACCAAAATAACGATGTCGGTAGCTTTGGCACCGCGGGCGCGCATCGCCGTAAACGCTTCATGGCCGGGCGTATCGAGAAACGTAACCACACCACGCGGCGTTTCCACATGATAGGCACCGATATGCTGGGTAATGCCGCCCACTTCGCCCTGCACCACTTTGGCACGGCGGATATAGTCAAGCAGCGAGGTTTTGCCGTGGTCAACGTGTCCCATCACTGTAACCACCGGCGGACGCGGCAGTTGCTCTGCCTCGACCTGCACGGCATTATCATCCAAAAAAGCTTCCGGATCGTCGGCTGCTGCAGGTTTGCCGATGTGGCCGAGTTCTTCCACCACAATCAGAGCCGTATCTTGGTCGATGGATTGGTTGATGGTTACCATCATGCCCATTTTCATCAAGGCTTTCACGACTTCCACGCCTTTCACCGCCATTTTGTGTGCCAAATCGGCCACGGTGATGGTTTCAGGCACCAACACTTCATGCACCACGGGCTCAGTAGGTGCCTGGAAAGCGTGTTGGTTCAGCTCCAGTTTAAGCTGCTTCTTGCCCTTTTTGCCGCCGCGCACACGTTCTTCCTGCCCTGCAGCTTGGTTGCGGCCTTTCGCGCCTTTGCCTCCGCGCGGACGGTTCTCCATGTCGTCCCGGCTGTGGCGTTCGCCTTTCTTCGGGCGTGCCGAAGATTCCGGCTTTGCCGCCGACACGGCTGACAACGGAGCCTTTTCAGACGGCCTGGCAGAACGCTGCTCGGCCGTTTTGCCTTCTCTGGCTGCTTTCGCTTCCTGCTGCGCCTGCAGTTTGGCTGCTTCGCGGCGGGCTTGCCGTTCCTGCTTTTCTTTCAGCAGTGCTTCCTGATGGGCGCGCATAGCGGCGGCGCGGCGAGCTTCTTCGTCCCGGAGTGCCTGCTCTTCTGCGCTGACCACCGGGCGCACGGCGGCGGGCTGCTGCTGTTTTTGCTCTTTGTTTTTGCTTTTGACCGGTTTTTCTTCCGCAACGGCTGTTTCTTCTGCCTTGGCCGTCTGAAGCAGTTTTTCTTGCTGTTCGGCTTGCTGCATCTGCTGCGCTTCTAGGGCTTCCTGCTCGGCTTTCAGCCTCGCTGCTTCAGCCTGCGCGGCCGCTTCGGCAGCCGCTTTTTCGGCTTCGGCACGCTGCGCCGCTTCACGTTCTGCCAACGCCGCCGCTTCGGCAGCCTGCTGTTGCTGTGCTGCCTGCTCCGCTTTGGCCTTTGCTTCGGCAGCCAACTCAGCAGGCAACGGGCTCACTACTTTTCGGCTGCGCCGGCGGGTTTCCACCTGCACACCCCCTACTGTGCTGACTTCGGCTTTTTTACGGCTGATGCTGATGGTACCGCTGCCGCTTCCGCTGCCGTGTGATTTTTTCAGATAAGCCAACAATTGTTGTTTGTCATCGGAAGTAATGCTGTCGCTGCCGCTGCTTTTGTTCACGCCGGCACTGGCAAGTTGTTTCAGCAAATCGCCCACGGGCTTTTTCAGTTCGGCGGCAAATTGTTCTACTGTTGTATTGTTCATATTTACCCCCTCAGTTTTCTTCGGCAAACCAGTGTTCGCGGGCAGCCATAATCACTTGCTTGGCTTCTTCTTCGCTCACGCCGGTGATTTCGATCAATTCATCAACGGCCAGTTCTGCCAACTCATCTCGTGTGGTGATGCCCGCCTGCGCAAGATCGCGCAACATTTCTTGATCGATACCTTCGAGATTGCGCATATCTTCATCGATATCATCGAGTTTTTCTTCTGATGCAATGGCCAGCGTGAGAATGGCATCGCGTGCACGGTTGCGCAACGCTTCTACGATAGCTTCGTCAAAACCTTCTATTTCCAACAGTTCGGCGGCAGGCACATAAGCCACCTCTTCCAGCGTGGCGAAGCCTTCCTGAAGCAGCACTTCGACAGTTTCTTCGTCTACATTCAGATGCTCGGTAAACAGCCTGCGGATGGCTTCATCCTCGGCCGCATTGCGTTCCTCCGCTTCTGCCACAGTCATGATATTCAGCTGCCAGCCGGTCAGATCCGCTGCCAAACGCACGTTTTGACCGCCGCGGCCTATGGCCGGCGCCAATTGGTCTTCCGCCACCACCACATCAACGGCGTGTTTGTCTTCATCAATCAAAATGCGGGTTACTTCGGCCGGCGACAAGGCGTTGATAACGAACTGTGCGGTTTCGGGAGACCACAAAACCACATCGATACGCTCGCCGGCCAGTTCATTGGTTACGGCGTTCACGCGCGAACCGCGTACACCGATACAGGTTCCTTGCGGGTCGATGCGTTGGTCATTGGCCTTCACTGCGATTTTGGCACGGTGCCCGGGATCGCGGGACGCTTCTTTGATTTCAAGCAGGCCATCTTCAATTTCCGGCACTTCCATTGCAAACAGTTTTACCAGAAAATCACGCGAAGTGCGGCTCAGAATCACCTGTTTACGGCCGGAACTGCCGATTTCATCGACTCTCAGAAACAGCGCACGCACACGGTCGCCGTTGCGGAAATTTTCACGCGGAATCATTTGGTCGCGCGGCAGCAATGCATCGAGCCTACCGATTTCGATAATGGTTCCGTGGCGTTCCACACGCTTCACAATCCCCATTACAATATCTTCTTTACGTGCCAAAAATTCCTCGAGAATCTGCTCGCGTTCGGCATCACGGATGCGTTGCAGGATAATCTGCTTGGCGGTTTGCGCGGCTTGGCGGCCGAAACCTTCGTTTTCAAGCTGCTCTTCGTAATATTCGCCGATTTGGATGGCGGTTCCGGGAATCTCTTCCTGGATTTCTTCGATGGTCTTCTCCACATCGGGATAGGTGTAGTCTTCATCGGCCACAATCATCCAACGGCGGAAAGTTTTGTATTCTCCGGTGTCGCGGTTGATTTCTACGCGCACATCCATATGTTCGCGGCCGGATTTTTTCTTGGCAGCAGTACTCAGTGCAAACTCCAGCGCATTAAACACTACTTCGGGATCTACGTTTTTCTCACTGGCCAATGCTTCGGCCAGCAGCAACATCTCACGACTCATTTTCTTAACTCTCCGTAAAACGATATTTTTAAAATTTGAATTCCGGGCGCAAGCGGGCTTTGTCGATATTATCCAGCCCGATTTCGACAGTTTTTCCTTCGAAGGAAATGCGCACGGTATTGTTTTCACAGGCCTCGATACAGCCGATAAAGTTTTTTTGGCCGTTTATCGGCAGACGCGTTTTGACTTTGACCTGCCCTCCAGCAAAACGCACAAAGTCGGCAGCTTTTTTCAACGGACGGTCAAGGCCGGGGCTGGAGATTTCCAAGCGTTTGTAATCAATATCTTCCACCATAAACAGGCGGCTCAAATGATTGCTCACTGTAGCGCAGTCTTCCACGGTAACGCCGCCCTCTTTATCGATAAACACGCGCAAATCACCTTGCGCAGTCAATTCGAAATCCACCAACTCGTAACCCAAACCGGGCAGGGTTTTATCGAGAATAGTTTGAATATCCATAACACTCCAAAAACAAAAAATGGCCGTGGGGCCATTTTTCCTGAAAACTGAAAAATTTTCTTATTATAACCGTTTCATCTTCAAAAGCAAAGAGAAGATGCTGATTGTCAGAGTTTTCAAACCCATAACAAATTTTTAAAATACCACCCTGCCCACAACAACCGGAATCGCTTTCCGATAACCGTGTTTTTTTGCCCTGTTTCCGCTACAGCCCGTATGTCAAATATTTGACTTGACCAATCAACACAGCTTCTATATAATTGTTCGATTAAATTTTATTTGAAGCCATCGTCTTCAGCCAACTTCCACTCTTTCGGGCTTTATTTTTTTTAAAGCTTTCTGATTTGCTTCGTTTGCAGGCATATTTGCAGGTTGTTGCCGATGCTAACCACAAGCCACAGTGCTTGCAACAACCTTTCGTACATCTTTTCTTTAAGTAAATACGTTACCCCATGCTTCAGGCCGTCTGAAAATGTTTTAGACGGAATGTGTTGTTGTTTCTTTCCGGAAAACCATGTCTGTAAAATTTACCGACTTAAATCTCGATAAAAACATTTTATCCGCCCTATCGAGCGCGGGTTACGAATCGCCAACCCCAGTGCAGGCGCAGTCTGTTCCCTATGCTTTGGAGGGGCGCGACATCATGGCCTCGGCCCAAACCGGCTCCGGCAAAACCGCCGCCTTTCTGCTGCCCACCCTGCAACGGCTCACCCGCCGCAGCGACAAGCCCGGCAAAGGCCCGCGCGCATTGGTGCTCACGCCCACGCGCGAATTGGCGGCACAGGTAGAAAAAAACGCGCTCACTTATGCCCAAAATATGAAGTGGTTCCGCACAGTGAGCATTGTGGGCGGTTCTTCGTTCGGTTATCAAATCCGCGCCCTTTCCAAACCCATCGATTTGATTGTGGCCACTCCCGGCCGTCTGATGGATTTGATGGACAGCGGCAAAGTGGATTTCAGCCGCCTCGAAGTGTTGATTCTCGATGAAGCCGACCGTATGCTCGATATGGGTTTTATCGAAGACATCGAAACCATTGTGGCCGCCACCCCCGAGAGCCGCCAAACGCTGCTGTTTTCCGCCACGTGGGACGGTGCAGTGGGCAGGCTGGCGCGCAAGCTCACTAAAAATCCCGAAGTGGTGGAAGTGGAGCGCGTGGATGAACAGGGAAAAATCGAAGAGCAACTTTTATATTGCGATGATATGCGCCATAAAAACCGCCTGCTCGATTATATTTTGCGCGATGCCAATATCGGCCAGGCGGTAATTTTCACATCCACCAAGGCCATGACCGAAACCCTGGCCGATGAATTATATGAAAAAGGCTTTGCCGCCAACTGTCTGCACGGCGATATGCCGCAAGGCTGGCGCAACCGTACGCTGATGGATTTGCGCCGGGGCCGCTGTAAAATCCTGGTGGCCACAGATGTGGCCGCGCGCGGCATCGATGTGCCCACCATCACCCATGTAATTAACTACGACCTGCCCAAGCAGGCCGAAGACTATGTACACCGCATCGGCCGCACCGGCCGCGCAGGCCGCACCGGTTTGGCATTGACGTTTGCCGAAGTAAGCGAATACGTGAAAGTGCATAAAATCGAAAAATATATTTCGCGCAAACTGCCCGAAACAACCATAGAAGGCCTGGAACCCACCCGCAAGCGCGCCAAAGGCGCCGGCAAACCCAAAGGCAAAGGCGGCTGGGGGGAGCGCAGATTCGGCGACAGAAATCCCGGTGAGAAAAAATTCGGCGGCAAAAAATACGGCGATAAAAAAACCGCAGCACACAAAGCCGGCGGCAGTACTTTCGGCGGTAAGAAAAAGCCTGCGGGCAGCGTGGGCAGAAGTCCGCGTCCTTCGCGCTGACGGCTGCCAATGCGGCGGTATGGCACGGCCGAGGCCTTGGAAAATACCTTAAGGCCGTCTGAAAGCTTTCAATACCGCCATTTCCGCTTAGGCGGAAATCCAGGTGAAAATATTTAAATGCCGATTAAAAAACATTTGGATGCCAAATATCCGAGCTCCCGCTCAAGTGGGAATGACGGCAGATAAACTTCTTGTGATGTTTTTTAAAATTTTAAAAGCCTCCGGCCGTCTGAAAACTCAATAGCGCAACATCTGCATTGCTAAAGTTTTCAGACGGCCTTTGTTTTTTTGGAATGTAAGGTGCCTGCCGATTAGTGCGGATGCCCGTGATGATGATGGTGAACACAGGGCTGCGCACCGCTTGCCGCAGCCGAGCAGCCGTGTTCTTCATGCCCGTGCTGCGGCGGCTCGGCCTGCACAGTAACATGGGCGATGCCGTGCCGCTGCACGGCGGATTCTACTGCCCGTGCAATCCGGTAAGCCTCGGCAACCTTTAAAGCCCCGTCAATCACAATATGGCATGAAAGTGCGTGTTGGCGGCTGGTGATTGTCCAAGCATGGATATCGTGCAGCCCTTGTATGCCTTCGATATTGAGAATATCGGCCGCCACTTGGTTCATATCGGTGCCGGCGGGCGTGCCTTCCATCAAAATATGCAGGCTGTTTCGGGTTACGCCCCAGCCGCTTTTGCCGATAAGCAACGCAATCAGCATACTGATTACCGAATCGGCCCATATCCAGCCGAATGAGAGCACCAATATACCTGCAATGATGGCTCCGATTGATCCGAGCAAATCCCCCAACACGTGCAGATAGGCGGCACGCATATTGATGTTGCCTTCGGTATCCGAATTTTTCAACATATACCAAGCCACCGCAACATTCACAGCCAAACCGAGTGCCGCCACCGCCAGCATCGAAGCGCCGGAAATTTCGTTCGGGCTGAGCAAACGCAGCACGGCTTCGATCACAATCCATGCGGCAATCAGCAGCAAAGTGATGCCGTTAACTGCTGCGGCGATGATTTCAAAACGCTGATAACCGAAACTGCGCTTGCTGTCGGCCGGCCGCTCGCCGAAGCGGAATGCTGCCAGCGACAAGGCGATGGCGGCCGCATCGGAAAACATATGCCCCGCATCGGAAAGCAGTGCCAAACTGTTGGCCAGCCAACCGGCGGCGGCCTCAACCAGCATAAACGAGCCGATCAGCAGCAGCGAAACCCGCAGCACTTGCTTATTGGCAGCATGGGAATGCGGGTGTGTATGATCATGATGGTCGGACATGAGGGGTTCTTCTTTAATAAACTATTGTGATGATACACATTTTTCAGTTTAGAGGCCGTCTGAAAGCACTTCCGGCCAACCTATATAGTGAGTTATTTTATTCTCGCCGCCGGACAGCAAGTTGCAGACGGCAAGGGCAGTGTCTTTAGCTTCAAATAGCGGTTTTTGGCCGATAAAGCAGCAACACCGGTTTTGTGTGGTTTGTGGTTTGTGGTTTGTGGTTTGTGGTTTGTGGTTTGTGGTTTGTGGTTTGTGGTTTGTGGTTTGTGGTTTGTGGTTTGTGGTTTGTGGTGCCGGCTCCCTTTTATCGAAAATATGTGCATTCACGCCAAATCCAGGCACAGATATTTTAATTCCAAATATTCATTCACGCCGTATTTGCTGCCTTCCCGCCCCAAGCCGCTCATTTTGATGCCCCCGAACGGCGCAACTTCATTGCTGATTAAGCCCGTGTTAATGCCGACCATACCGTATTCCAGCGCTTCGCCCACCCGCCACTGGCGCGCGGTATCGCGGGTAAAAAAATAGCCGGCCAAACCGAATTCGGTATTATTGGCGGCAGCAACGGCTTCTTCTTCGCTGTCGAATTTAAACACCGGACACAACGGCCCGAAGGTTTCTTCGCAAGCCACCCGCATTCCGGCGGTTACATCGCGCAAAACGGTCGGTTCAAAAAAAGTTCCGCCTAAACTGCTGCGTTTGCCCCCGACCAAACATACTGCTCCTTTTTTCAGCGCATCGGCAATGTGCTCTTCCACTTTTTCTACCGCTTTTTCTTCAATCAGCGGGCCCTGGTTTACCCCGTCTTCCAAACCGTTTCCCAGCTTGAGTGCCGCCGTTTTTTCAGACAAACGCCGGCAGAATTCATCGTAAATTCCGGCCTGGACATATACGCGGTTGGTGCAGACACAGGTTTGCCCGCTGTTGCGGAATTTGCTGGCCAGCACACCTTCCACCGCTTTATCCAAATCGGCATCGTCAAATACCAGAAACGGCGCATTGCCGCCCAGCTCCAAGCTGAGTTTTTTGATTTGGGCGGCACTGTCGGCAAAAATCTTTGCGCCCACTTCGGTGGATCCGGTAAAACTGATTTTGCGTATGGTCTCATTGCGGGCAAACACGCCGCCGATTTCCGAAGCACTGCCGCTAACGATTGCAAACAAATCTTTTGGTATGCCCGCCCGATAAGCCAATGTTGCCAGCGCATAGGCCGAGAGCGGCGTGAGCGCGGCGGGTTTCACCAGCATGGCGCAGCCTGCCGCCAATGCAGGAGCAGCCTTGCGGGTAATCATCGCAGCGGGGAAGTTCCACGGTGTGATCGCGGCAGTTACCCCTATCGGCTGTTTGATCACCATAATTTTTTGGTTAGGCTTCACACCGGTGAGAATATCGCCATCGATACGGCGGGCCTCTTCGGCAAACCAGCGGATAAAGCTTGCTGCATAATCCATCTCTCCCCGCGATTCAGCCAAACTTTTGCCTTGCTCCATCGTTATCAACCGCGCCAGATTTTCTTTATTGTCCTTCAGTGACCGGTACCAGCACCACAAAATGTCGGCACGCTCCAATGCAGTTTTGGCCGCCCAACTTTTCTGCGCCGCAGCAGCACGCTCAATCAAAGCATCCAAAGCCCGAGCAGCGGTTTTTTTCACATAGGCCAACGTCTCTCCGGTGGCAGGATTGTTTACTTCAATGCCCTCTGCCAAAGCGCTGAGGCTGACATCTGAATGTTGCAGTAATTGCCCGATCATTTTCATCTTCACTTCCCTCAAACCATAGCCGTCAAAAAAAGGCCGGCAGGCCGGCGGCTGTTCCGTTTGGCAAAACTTCGACACCGCCGGAAAAGAGCCGTTTTTTTTACTTTTCCGCCAATCGCCGCAACTTGTTGACATCCGCCCGACCTGATCCAAACCGTATAAAGAGCCGTCTGAAATGCAGCATGGTAAAAACTTCCCTCTACGCCGCCATTGTTTTCAGACAGCCGTGTCCGGTGTTTCCACCGATACCGCCCGGCATGGATAAGGTTTGCCTTTGATAACCGCATATTCGGCAACTCCGCTGTTTCCAACAAACCAACCGCATATCTCACCAAACTCTTTGGAAACCGCCGTCTGCTTGTTTACAGACCAACCCACCCCATCGTTTATCCCTTATTTGTGAAGACGGTATCCCACCATGAGCAGCCTTTAGATTCTGCAAACTGAAACGCACTTTTCAGAACGCACTTTTCAGACGGCCGAACCAACTTCCAAACCATCTCAATTCCCATATACTTAGCAAACAACAAGAATAAAACAAGGCACCGAACCGCAGACAGCAAAAATACGGCAAGGCCGGGCAGCAATGCTGTAGCACCCTATATTTACTTTGCTGCATTCAACATTTCCCGCACCTGCACAACGCATATAAAAAGCGGCCTTAACGACCGCTGTATTAATTGGATTTTATACTTTATCTGCCGGATTGTGCATTTCTTGCGAAACGCCCGCTTCCGCTGCAATGGCTTGACCGGTTATCTTCTCTTCAGAAGCATGCCTGTTATTTTCAGCTTCTCCGGTACCGCTGTTTCCGGCCGGCGGCTGCGCCGCAGCATCGCCGTCCTTACGGATATTGTAGCTGTAATCTTTCGGCGGGCTGGGCTGCTTGCCATCCATGATTTCCAGTACTTGGTCGCGGTCGATGGTTTCCCATTCCATCAATGCTTTGCACATGGTTTCCATCTTATCGCGGTTTTCATCCAAGATTTTATAGGCCACGGCATATTGCTCGTCAAGAATGCGGCGGATTTCCGCATCCACCTCCCGCTGGGTTTTTTCGGAAATGTGCTGCGAACGGGTTACGCTGCGGCCGAGAAACACCTCGCCTTCGTTTTCGGCATAAACCATCTGCCCCATTTTGTCGCTCATACCGAAACGGGTAACCATTTCGCGGGCAATTTGGGTGGCGCGCTCGAAATCGTTGGAAGCGCCGGTAGAAATGCGGCCGACAAACAAATCTTCGGCAATACGACCGCCATACAAAATTGAAATCTGGCTCAACATTTGGTCTTTATACATGCTGATACGGTCGCGCTCGGGAAGCTGCCAAGTCAGCCCCAGCGCACGGCCGCGCGGCATAATGGTTACTTTGTGGACGGGATCCGTATATTCCAAACTTTCCGCCACAATGGCATGACCGGCCTCATGGTAGGCAGTGGCACGCTTCTCATCTTCGTGCATCACCATCGAACGGCGCTCGGGGCCCATATAGATTTTGTCTTTTGCATCTTCAAAGTCGCTTTGATCGACTTTCACTTTATTGCGGCGGCCGGCAAACAGGGCTGCTTCGTTCACCAAGTTGGCCAAATCCGCACCCGAAAAACCCGGCGTGCCGCGTGCCAGCGAAACCAAATCCACCGATTCGTCAAGCGGCACCTTCTTGGCGTGTACTTTCAAAATCTGTTCCCGACCGCGGATATCGGGCAGCGGCACCACCACTTGGCGGTCGAAACGGCCGGGGCGCTGCAAAGCGGGGTCAAGCACATCCGGGCGGTTGGTAGCAGCAATCACAATCACAGTTTGGTTGCTTTCGAAACCGTCCATTTCAACCAACAATTGGTTAAGGGTTTGTTCGCGCTCATCGTTACCGCCGCCCAAACCGGCACCGCGCTGGCGGCCTACCGCATCGATTTCATCGATAAAGATGATACAGGGGGCATTTTTCTTGGCCTGTTCGAACATATCGCGCACGCGGCTGGCACCCACGCCGACAAACATCTCCACGAAATCCGAGCCCGAGATGCTGAAAAACGGAACCTGTGCCTCACCGGCAATGGCTTTGGCCAGCAGGGTTTTACCCGTACCCGGGCTGCCTGCCAGCAGGATGCCGCGCGGCACACGTCCTCCCAGGCTCTGATAACGGTTGGGCGCCTTCAGATAATCAACGATTTCCTGAACTTCCTCTTTGGCCTCATCACAGCCTGCCACATCGGCAAAGGTTACTTTATTGGTGTCTTTGTCCAACAGTTTGGCGCGGCTTTTACCGAATGAAAATGCGCCGCCCTTACCGCCGCCGCCTGCCTGCATACGCATAAAATAAAACCATGCGCCGATTAAAAGCATCACCGGCAGCAGGCTGAACAGCAGGCTGGTGAGCATACTCGGTTTTTCTTCAGGCGTAACTTTTACACGCACTTTTTTATCCAACAGAGTCGGAACCAGCTTTTCATCTAACGGTGCATTGGTGAAAAATTCGGTTTTGTCCGTACGCGTGCCTTTAATCAGGTAGCCGCTGACCACCGAGCCTTCAATGTTCACATTGGCGATTTCGCCTTTGTTCACTTGTTCGATAAACTGCGAATATTCGATTTGCTGTTTGTTTTCTTTGCTGTCGCTGATTGCGTTGAACGCCATCAGCATGGCAACAATCAACACCAGCCAAACCAATACGTTTTTTAACATATTCCCCACTGAAACAGGCTCCATATAAGGGTCGAAAATAAAGACGGATTGTAAATCAGGCTATCCGCATTGTCAGCGTTTATTTTTGCCCAATAAATAAATCTCACTGGAACGATTGCGGGAGGCATTCGGTTTTCTGGTCTGCACCGAAGCAAACACTGCGCGCATGGACGCAGCATACTCTTGATACCCTGCTCCCTGAAACACTTTAACTAAAAAATTACCGCCGGTTTTCAAATGCTGGGCTGCAAAATCCAAAGCCAACCCGCACAAATCAAAACTGCGTGCCTGATCCGTTACGGCATTGCCCGACATATTGGGTGCCATATCGCAAATTACAAGATCCAGCGGGCGGCCTGCCAACAACTTTTCAAACTCGACCAAAACCGCATCTTCACGAAAATCACCTTGGATAAACGATACGCCCTCTATCGCATCCATCGGTAAAATATCCAAAGCAAACACCTTTCCGCCACTGCCGGCCAGCTGCGCTGCCGCCTGCGACCAGCTGCCGGGTGCGCTGCCCAAATCGGCCAATACCATACCTGGGCGGATAAGTTTGTCTTTTTCATTGATTTCCAATAGTTTGTAAGCCGCGCGTGCGCGGTAGCCTTCCTTTTTCGCCAAGTGTACATAATGGTCGTTAACGTGTTCGTTAAGCCATGCTTTGGAAGATTTGGAACGCACCGACATACCGCAACCATGCAAAAATAAAACTGTTATTGTACGTTATTTTCCCCTTTAAAGCGCCCCTTCGCGTAGAATAACCCCTTTAACCGATTTTGATATTTGAAGCAGAAAAATATGGCCGACCCACTCACCACCCAAGAAATTTTAACGCTCAAAGCCCGTGCCCATCATTTAAATCCCGTTGTGATGGTAGGCCGGCACGGTCTGACCGAATCCGTTATCAAAGAGACCGACACGGCGCTGGCAGCGCACGAGCTGATTAAAGTGCGCATATCGGGAGACGACCGTGCCGAACGCACAGCTATTTGCCAGGCTCTGTGCGAAGCGGTAAACGCGCAGTTGGTGCAGCATATCGGCAAACTGCTGGTTTTATGGCGCAAAAACACCGACAACTGAAAGCGCAAACCCACCAAATTCAAACAGGCCGTCTGAAAAACTTCTGCCTGCCCGGCTGTTACAGAAGCTCTTCAGACGGCCTATCCGATAGCCTTTGGCAATCGGCAGACAATTCTAGCGCCATTCCATTTTAACCAAGCGCAACACCAAACCCAGCCCCAATACGCTGCACACCATATAAATAATGGTCGAAACGCCGTGCCACCTGCCGAACGAGCCGCCCAGCAACATTAACAGCCAGTTTGCCGTGCCTGTTTTATGCGCTTCGATCACAGGCGCAATCAAAAACTGGTTTACCGCCAGCAAAGCCAGCAGCAGCAAAATCCATTTTCCCGTATGCCTGCGCGTATCATTTCGTTTTTGCTCCAACCTGCCCGTAAAATAAACCAGCAGCCAAACAAACAGACCGATATATGATGTTGCGGTGAACAAAATTCCTGCCAAGGCACCCGCCTGCATTCTTTCCAAATGCTGAAACAAAACGGGGGCAGCCAGATAGCCCACGCCCAACTGCAAGCCCAGCCATACTCCGGCCAACACACCGGACAATTTTTTCATCATCTGCTCCTTGCACCAAAATTCACGCACAATACCATTTTCCGCCCTTCCCCATCAAGCGCGGCAAAAGCCTTTGGCCGTCTGAATGCCCTGCCCGATCAAAGACAGGCAGCGCAAAAAATGCTATGCTTTGCGCTTTGCGTTTGATTGTGCGATTCATGAAAAAGCTATTGATTTCCCTGTTGCTTGCCCTTGCGGCCGTATCGGCAGCCTTATTTGGCGCACTGCCCTACTATCTCGGCATCAAAGCCGAAGAGAGCCTGGCCGCCCAGCAACAACTACTGTCGCAATCCGGCTTTCTCACCATCGAATCGCACCAATACCGGCGCGGCTGGTTCGGCGCAACCGAAACCACAGTCGTGCGGCTGAAACCCACATTGCTTCATAACACCGGGAAATACCTGCCCGACAACATAAAAACCGTTTTAAAAGAACCTGTTAAAATTATCAACCATATTCAGCACGGCCCGTTTGCCGGCAGTTTTACGCCCATACGCGCCCATGTGGAAACCGAATTCCGATACCACCCCGAAGCGGCCAAAGTGTTGGCGCGCTTTTTCGGCACTCAGGCACCCGTCAGCCTAACCAACACCGTTCATCTCAGCGGCAGCGGCAAGCTGTCTTTAACCGTGCCCGCATTCGATTATGAAGAGCTTTCGGGCATCAAACTGAATTGGCAGGGCTTGAGCGGCACCACCGCCTACCAACCCGGGTTCGCCGCCTATAGCCACGATTACACCGCTCCCGCCCTGCTGGCCGAACTGGCCGGCAAAGGCAATATTGCACTGGAAAACCTGCGTATCCGCACCGAAACCACCGATGGCGGCAACCAATTGGCACTGGGCGGCAGCCGATTCAAGCTGGATAAATTTTCTATGCACTGGAAAGAAGGTTTCGACTACCACATCAAAATCAATGAATTGGTCAATCTGATTACCGACTTGCAGATTGGCGCGTTTATCAACCCCACCGGCACCGTTGCCCCTTCCAAAATCGCCGTAGAAAAACTCAGTTTCGACACCCAAACCCGTGAAAACGGCGAATGGATCGACAGCGAAGGCCGCTTCCGCTTTGAAACCCTCGTTTACGGCGACACCCGCTACGGCCCGCTCGACATCAACGTAACTGCCGAACACCTGGATGCCAAAAGCCTTTTGGCCGTTAAAAACAAAATGGCCGAACTTTCGTCAAAAGAAATGAACGAAGAGCAGATTCAAAGCGAGCTGTTGAAAACCGCCCGCGACGAAGCCTCCGGCCTGTTTACCCGAAACCCCGTTCTAAACGTTAAAAACTTCACCTTTAAAACACCGCAGGGCACAATTGATGTGAAAGGCCGGCTGGGCTTCAACGGGCTCACCCGAGCAGATATGGACAATCTCAGCGCCATGCTCGATAAAACCCATGCCCGCTTCGATATGCAGGTGCCGCAAAAACTGCTCGAGCAGCTCGCCGTCAGCCAGGCCGGCAATATTTTCAGCGTGAATCCGGAAGACCTTGCCGAAGGCCGTGCCAGCCTGGAAGACATCAACGAAACCTTGCGCCTGATGGTGGAGAGCACCGTCAATTCCATGGCGCACGGGCAATATCTCACCATTGATGAAGGCAATATCAAAACCCTGCTTGAGCTGGATAACGGCCGTCTGAAACTCAACGGCAGAATATTCCAAACCGCACCCGAGCCGGAATTTACCGAAGCAGATATGCTGCCCGAAACCGCGGTTTCCGCGCCTTAGGATTACCCCTTTAAACACCATTGGCGCAACAGGCCGTCTGAAAGTTTTCAGACGGCCTGAGTTTTTCAAGCGGCACTGTTTTTCAACCCTGGCACCCAAACGGCTTGACACACCGTTTTTCTGCCATGTAATGACTAAACAGTCATTCATTAGGAAGCAGAAATGGTCAGACCGTTAAGTGCAGAAAAACACCAAACGCTAATACAAACAGCCATCGCGCTGATTGCCGAACAGGGATTGTCGGCCGGCACCGCCAACATCGCCAAACAGGCAGGCGTGGCCGGCGGAACCCTGTTCACCTATTTCGACAGCAAAGAAGCGCTGTTTAACCAGGCCTATTTAAGCATCAAGGCCGATATTGCCGCCGCCGTGTCAGGCAGCGGCAATGGTGGCGTGCCTATACCGACTGGGGCCTGCGTCATCCGCGCGAACGGGCGGCGGTGCGCCAACTGGAATCTTCATTGTTGCTGACCCTGCAAACGCGGCAGCAGACGCGGGAAATGTTTGCCCCGATGTGGCAGATACTCGATGAAGCCGAGCGCTCGGGGCAGTTTTATCTGCCGTTGGATTTCACGGTGCCGATGATGGAAGGCATGGCGGAAACCGCCATCCAGCATCTGGCAGCGCCTTCCTCGCCCGGGCAGCAGGCCGCTTTTGAAATGATGTGGCGCGCACTGGTGAAACCGTAATGCTTTTTTCAGACGGCCTTTTCAGCAAACCCGGCCCATTTCCGCCACCCGGCAGGCCGCAGGCCGTGCAGAAAGCACGGAACCGCTGTTGCCGCTTGGGCGACATGCCGAACCGTTCTCCGGATCAAAGCGCAGCCGCGCCGCAGGCGGGACGGAATAATACGGAGCCACCCTATTTCATTTCATCTTTTACGGCAATCCAGAATAAAAACGGGGAGGCAGCCCAACCGCAGGCCGTGCCGTCTGCGCTTCACGGTGGAGCAACCCCGCACCGTTATTGTTTTACTTTATATTTTCAATAGGATATTCAACATGAAACACACCGCATTAATCACCGGCGCTTCCAACGGCATCGGTTTGGAGCTGGCCCGCATTCACGCCGAACGCGGCGGCGGTTTGGTTTTGGTGGCGCGCTCGCAAAACAAACTCGAACAGCTGGCGCAGGAATTGCGCACGCAATACGGCAGCAACGTTACCGTGATTGCGCAGGATTTGGCCGCACCGCAGGCCGCGCAGGCAGTATTTGCCCAAACCGAGCAGGCGGGCATTCAAGTGGATATTTTGATCAACAATGCCGGATTCGGCGGTCACGGCCGCTTTTTCGAGCGCGAATTGGCCAAAGAGCAGCAAATGATCCAACTTAATATCACCGCGCTCACCGAGCTGACCCATCTCTATCTGCAAGACATGGCGCGGCGCGGCGGCAAAATCCTAAACGTTTCCTCCACCGCCTCGTTTATGCCCGGCCCCCTGCAGGCGGTGTATTACGCCAGCAAAGCCTATGTGACTTCGTTCAGCCAGGCGCTGGCCGAAGAAGTGCGCGAATTCGGCGTTACCGTTACCGCGCTGTGCCCCGGTGCGGTGGCAACGGGTTTCGTAGATGCCGGCGGTTTGCAGGATGTGGGCGCATGGAAAAACGCCAAATCGGCGCAATCAGTGGCCGAATACGGCTATCGGGCAATGGAAAAAGGCGAACTGGTGGCATTTAACGAAGGCAAACTGAAGTTTGCCTTGGAATGGATAATTCCGCTGCTGCCGCGCAAAACCGTGTTGAAAATGTCGCGCAAGGCAATGGAAAAGTAGTCTCAATAAAATAAAGGATTGACTATGCACGCCCTCATTATCGGCGCCACCGGCGCAACCGGCCGCGCGTTGTTGGATACCTTGCTGAACAATTCCGCCTTCGGGCGGGTCAGCATTTTCGTGCGCCGCCCCGTGGCCGTTGAGCACCCCAAACTTGCGGTTCATGTTATCGATTTCGCGCAAACCCGCACCTGGCAAGACAAAGTGCGCGGCGATGCGCTGTTTTCCTGCCTCGGCACCACCCTTAAAGACGCAGGCAGCAAAGAAGCGCAGTGGCAAATTGATTACGACTACCCATACCGGTTTGCACAAACCGCCCAAGCCAACGGCGTGCCACAGTTGCTGCTGGTGTCTTCCGCCTACGCCAACCCCGCATCGAAAGGGTTTTACACCCGCATGAAAGGCAGGCTGGAGCAAGATATTACCGCGCTGGGTTTTGCCTCGCTCGGCATCTTCCGCCCGCCGAGCCTGGTGCGCCCGAACACCGACCGCACCGGCGAAAAAACCGCACTGTGGATATTGAACCGCTTAAACCGCATCGGCCTGTTGCACGCCATGCAGCCCATGCCCGTGGCAGAACTGGCGCAAGCCCTGGCAGCAGCCGCCAAACAGGCAGTACCGGGCGTGCGCATTTTGGAAACACAGGAAATCCGCGCTGCAGCCGACACGCGATAATACCCAAAACCGCCATAGCCTAGCGCCGTCAAAACACAAAGCCGTCTGAAAACAGAAACCTGCCCGAGTGCAAGATCCTCTGAAAGGTTGAAAGGCAGGAGGTCGGTTTGAAAAATATCAAAGCCGTTTGAAATCGGAATGCCTGATTGGAAGCATCAAAGCCGTCTGAAAGAGTTTAATTAAACGGCCTCATGCCCTTTCAGACGGCCTTATAATATATTGCACCCCATGAAAAAAGGGGGCATTTTTACATTCTTTTCAATACTGCCAAAACTTTAACCCCAGCCCCTGCCGATAAACCACACCGCCGCTGCAACGGCAACGGCATAGCCGAAACCGCGCCCTCCAATTTATACCGCGCAGTATCAAGGCCGTCTGAAAGCGCTTATATTCAAGAAACCTTTCAGACGGCCTTAGCCCGAACTTAGAACAGCCATTGCCAAAACCCCATAAAGCCCGTTCCCGTTATCAAAACCCGAAGCGCAACAACAAAGCGCTCCTGACCGCCACGCCTACGGCAGATATGCCGCGCTGCCGAAATCCAAGCCGTCTGAAAAAAGGAACCCTGCCCGAACGCAAGATCCTCTGAAAGGTTGAAAGGAGGTCGGTTTGAAAAACACCAAAGCCGTTTGAAATCGGAATGCCTGATTGAAGCATCAAAGCCGTCTGAAAAGCGCTTATGTTTTGAAACCTTTTCAGACGGCCTGTATCTGCTGTTTGGCAGTGGGGATAGTGTTTCGTCAAGCTTGGTCCGCATGGCGGGCGGGCTGTTTTGAACGGGATAGTTTCTGCGCCAGAATTTCTGCCAACGCATCGAATACAAAGCGGATGCGCGGCGGTGTTACCGTGCGTTGCGGGCGGTACACATACGCCGTCCACTTCTTGCGTTCCATTTCGGGGAATAATTCCACCAGTTCGCCGGTTGATAAATACGGTTGGCACAGCAGGCGCGGCAGGCAGGAGAAGGCCTGCCCCTTTAACACGCCGATCAATTCGTTTTCCATGCGGTTGCTGACAAATTTCGGCCTGGCCGGGGAAAATTGGTATTGGTTGGACAGATACCAATTCCATACCCGCCCTGTGTTGGGGTTGATTAACGCGCTCAGGGGATAATGCCGTTGCAGGCTTTGCCAGTCTTCCGGCATGCCGGTCTGCGCGATCAATTCGGGGCTGGCGACAATGCAGTCTTCTGCCGTGCCGACTTTTTTGATAATCAAACGGCTGTCTTCGGGCGTGCCGAAGCGGATGCCGACATCGATTTGCGCATCGACCACATCGACCAAGCCCAAATCCGACCGCCAATCAATCATCAAATCGGGGAGGCCGGCCGATTTTTCCCAAAGTTCACCCAGCACTTCCTGCATCAAGGCCATATCCGGCACGGCAATACGCACCAGGCCGGCGATATGTTGGTCTTGCTGCCTGCTGTTTCGGGCAAACAGGCGTTCGCTGTCGGCCAACAGCTGGCGCGCCTGCGGCAGAAACTGTTTGCCGATTAAAGACGGCTACAACTGGTTTGGCAAAGAGCCGGCAACCGTGTTGGCGTTTTTAGACAAATATATGAAATAATTTGATTTATTTTTTAATTTAATGGAATACGGGCGGTGTATTTGTATGCTGCAAATACACCGCTTCGATATATTTCAGGAAACAAGATGAAACATATTTTAATCATTTCAGAGCACCCGGATTCAGACGGCTCCACCGCCAATACCTTGATTATCAACGAAGTGCAAAAACAATTGCCTGATGTGGAAGTGCGCCGTCTGGACAAACTGTATCCCGATTACCAAATCAACGTGCCGGCCGAGCAAGAAGCCTTAAGCCGCGCCGATGTAATTGTGTAGCAGTTTCCGTTTTATTGGTACAGCACGCCGGCGTTGCTGAAAAAATGGATCGACGACGTGCATACCCACAGTTTCGCCTATGGCTCGACAGGCGATAAACTGCACGGCAAAAAACTGATTGTTTCGTTTACCGCAGGCGGCTCGGCGCAGGATTATTCGGCAGGCGGACACGAAGGCATGGAGCTGCCCGCATTTTTTCCGCAATTTTCCCAAACAGCACATTTGTGCGGCATGGATTTTCAAACACCGGTTTATTCGCACAGTATGCACTACATCGCAGGAGCAGGCAGCCCAGACGACCTCGCCCGCATACAGGCCGATACGCTTGATCATGCCGGGCGTTTGATTGCCGCCATTCGGTCGCTATGAGGTTTTTCCCGAAAATGATGCTATGGGTTGTCAGCGCGGCAGTTTTGCTCATTACGTCGGCCGCTGCGGTTATCGTGGGCATAGATTCCTATCAATACCGGCAAAATCAACAATTAATCGAAAAATTTGCGCCCGATAAAGATAAAGCGCCAAGCAAAACCCTGGTGGTGTTTTTCTCCCGCTCGGGCAATACCGAAATCATGGCGCGCAAAATTACCCAATTAACTGGGGCCGATATATTGCCTTTGCAGTCTGCCCACAATCAAATTGGGGGGGGGGGCTGGCTACAAGCCTTACAAGATGCCCGCAATACCGATGCGGATATTACGCCTAATAAAGTGGATTTAAGTGCTTATGATACAGTGTATATCGGCTCGCCCGTGTGGTTGTACAACCCGGCACCGCAGATTTATCAGTTTGCCAAAAACCATGATTTTTCAGGAAAACAGGTGATTCTGTTCAATTCGATGAACAGCAAATTCGAGCAGCGTTTTATTGATGATTTTAAAGATATTGTCAAACAAAACGGCGGCACATTTACCAGGCATCTCTACATTATCCGCGGGCGGATGGGGCAGCAGATGCCGGCGGATGTATTTTTGCAGAAGGTGGAAAAACTGATGGAAACCGAAGCGCATTAAAACGCCGAATATAAAATACCCGTGCTTAATAAATAGAGGCCTCAAAAATATACACCACGCCGCCCCCGACACCGGCTTTTTTCCGTTTTTCGTGATGGGTGCACGGCATCAATCACGATGATTTTGATGTTTCAGACGGCCTCGGCGGGTTGTGCAGAGCATCGCGCTCCAACGGATATTTTCCATTCCATAAAGCAGCAGGTGCGGTAGCACCTTATACCCGCTTTCCGCCTCCCCGCCCCTTCGACAGACTATGCCGCAGATGCCTGTCGTATTGCAATACGCATTCGGGTTTGCCCTGTGCAGCCAACACGTAAAGGTGCGCTGCTGCCGATGCGGCAAGGCTTTCCAAGGTGTAGCCCCCCTCAAGCACCGACACTACACGGCCTTCGGCGCTCTCGGCCGCGCGCATGATTTTATGGGTCAGCCAGGCAAAATCGGCTTCGTGCAGGTTCAGACGACCGGTTTCGTCTTGTTTGTGGGCATCGAAACCCGCCGAAAGCAGCACCAGCTCCGGCTTGAATGCCTGCAAACGGGGCAGCCATTGCTCACGCACTGCTTTGCGGAACATGCGGCTGCCGGTGTGCGGTGCAAACTCGATTTCAACGCTGTTGCGCTCTTTGCTCCGCCCGGTCTCTGGAAACGGATACAGCCCCTGCGCGAAGCTGTTGAAAAACAGTATGCGCGGATCGTTGCCGAAAATTTCTTCGGTACCATCGCCGTGATGTACATCAAAATCTACTACGGCAATGCGTTGCAGGCGGAAATTGGCAATGGCGTGCATGGCGCCCACGGCCACATTGTTGATCAGGCAGAAACCGCCCGCTTTGCCGCTGTGGGCATGATGTCCGGGCGGGCGCACGGCACAGAAGGCGTTAAAGGCTTCGCCTTTCATTACCATTTCCACCGCCTTCACCACCGCACCCGCTGCATAGCGTGCGGCCTGCAACGATTCGTGGCTCATCACTGTATCGCCATCCAGGCGGTAGATTTTGCCCGCAGGCGGCTGCACCGACTCCAAAAAGCGCAGATATTTGCGCGGGTGAACCAAAGCCAGCTGTTTGTCGGCCACTTCTGACGCCTGCACGGCCTGCATCACGCTCCGGATGCCCTGTCTTTCAAGCTCTGCTTCAATAGCTGCGATCCGCTTCGGCGATTCGGGATGACCGGTATCCGGTTCGTGCTGTAGAAACAGCGGATGGCTGATCCACGCCGTTTTGGCCTTTTGACCCAGCAGGCGGCGCAATTTGGTGCGCATATATTTAACGATATTCATTGCCGTGCTTTCCGTTTTCAACGCCGCTGCATGTTTTTCAGACGGCCTTTGCATCATTTCAAGCCCTGCCATACGGAAATTTCTTGGAAAAATCCGCCCTGCCCTTTAGAATAGCTTACTTTTAGCGGCAATCCAAACTGTTTGCTGCCTGCCAACAATTTAAGGAATGAAAACATGATTGATTTTGCTTATGCTGCCGATGCCGCCCAACCGAGTATGTTGATGCAGTTTGCCCCGCTGGTGCTGATTTTGGTGGTGTTTTATTTTCTGATTATGCGCCCGCAGCAAAAGAAATTCAAAGCCCACCAAGCAATGTTGGCCGAACTCAAGCGCGGCGACAAGGTTATTTTGGCTTCGGGCTTCAAAGGCACAGTCAACAAAGTGGGCGAGCAGTTTTTTACTGTGGAAATTGCGCGCGGGGTAGAAGTTGAAGTGGAGCGCAACGCCATCGCCAGCAAAGTCGAATAAGCCTGCTGCTTGAAAAGCCGCTGCATTCGTGCTGCGGCTGTTTGTATTTATAAAATAAAGGTTTAATATGAACCGTTATCCGCTTTGGAAATACCTGTTGATTGCCGCCACGGTTATTTTGGGCATCATCTATACCCTGCCCAACCTGTTTGGCGAAACCCCGGCAGTGCAAGTATCCACCAACCGACAATCCATCATCATTAACGATCAAACTGAAGCGCGCGTAGCCGCCGCACTCAAAGCTGCCAACATTCAAACCGATGGTATGTTTGTGGCCGACAATTCGCTGAAAGTGCGCTTCAAAGACACTGAAACCCAGCTTAAAGCCCGAGATGTGATTGAAAACACCATGGGAGAAGGCTATATCACCGCGCTCAACCTGCTGGCCGACAGCCCCGAGTGGATGGCTAAAATCAAGGCCAACCCGATGTTTTTGGGCTTGGATCTGCGCGGCGGTGTGCACTTCACCATGCAGGTGGACATGAAAGCTGCCTTGCAGAAAACCTTTGAGCGCTATTCTGGCGATATCCGCCGCGAACTGCGCCGCCAGAAAATCCGCACCGGCACCGTGCGCCAAACCGAAAACAGCTTGATTGTGCCGTTTCAAGACCGCGCCGACTTACAGAAAGCGCTGCCGCAGCTTCGCAATTATTTTCCCGAAGCCACGCTGACCCCGCAGGATAACAATCTGGTGCTGACGCTGTCGCAGGATGTGCTCAACAAAGTGCGCAACGATGCGCTCAAACAAAATATCACCACCCTTCACAACCGCGTAAACGAATTGGGCGTGGCCGAACCGGTGATTCAGCAGGCAGGCGCGGAACGCATTGTCGTGCAGTTGCCGGGCGTGCAGGATACCGCCAAAGCTAAAGACATTATCGGCCGCACCGCCACGCTGGAAGTGCGCATGGTTTCCGATGATCCCGCCCAAGTTCAGACGGCCTTGGCAGGCAATGTTCCCTCAGGTTACGAATTGCTTTACAGCGCGGGCGAGCAGCCGCACCCCACTTTGGTGAGCAGGCAGGTCGAGCTTACCGGCGACAACATCAACGATGCCCAACCGGGCTTTGATGAAATGGGCGCGCCCGCCGTCAATATCAATCTCGACAGCACCGGCGGCAATATCTTTGCCGAACTCACCTCGCAAAATGTGGGCAAACGCATGGCAATGGTGTTGATTGACCAGGGCAAAGCGGAGGTGGTTACCGCGCCTGTTATCCGTTCTGCCATTACCGGCGGCCGCGTTCAAATTTCCGGCAGCATGAGTGCTGCCGAAGCCAACGATACCTCGCTGCTGTTGCGCGCCGGCTCGCTGGCGGCTCCGATGGAAATCGTGGAAGAGCGCACCATCGGCCCGTCTTTAGGCAAAGAAAACATTGCTAAAGGCTTCAATTC
Source organism: Neisseria musculi (assembly GCF_014297595.2). Taxonomy (NCBI): domain Bacteria; kingdom Pseudomonadati; phylum Pseudomonadota; class Betaproteobacteria; order Neisseriales; family Neisseriaceae; genus Neisseria; species Neisseria musculi. Next base: position 1,337,478 of record NZ_CP060414.2, read on the forward strand.
TACCCTGTGGGGTTTTGCTGCCGTAGCTGCCTTTATGGTGGTGTATTACCGGCTGATGGGCGTGTTTTCCACCATCGCGCTTACCACCAATATTCTCTTTCTGATAGCGATTCTGTCGGCACTGCAAGCCACGCTGACACTGCCCGGCATTGCTGCGCTGGCCTTGACGCTGGGTATGGCAATCGACTCCAACGTGTTGATTAACGAGCGTATCCGCGAAGAATTGCGTGCGGGTACGCCGCCGCAGCAGGCCATCAACTTAGGCTTTCAGCACGCTTGGGCAACCATTGTCGATTCCAATATCACTTCGCTGATTGCCGGTATCGCCCTGCTGATTTTCGGCTCCGGCCCCGTACGCGGTTTTGCCGTGGTGCACTGCTTGGGTATTCTCACTTCGATGTATTCTTCGGTTGTGGTGTTCCGCGCGCTGGTTAATCTGTGGTACGGTCGCCGCCGCAAACTGCAAAGTATTTCTATCGGCTCGGTGTGGAAACCCGAAACCGAAACGGCCGGCAAGGAGTAAGCAATATGGAACTATTCAAAATCAAACGCGATATTCCGTTTATGAGCTATGGCAAGCTCACAACGTTTATCTCACTGGTAACATTTATCGCCGCCGTTTTTTTTCTGGTTACCAAAGGCTTGAACTTCTCGGTTGAATTTACCGGCGGCACGGTAATGGAAGTGCAATACCGGCAAAGTGCCGACATCGACAAAATGCGCGGGCGCCTCGACACGCTGAAGCTGGGCGATGTTCAAGTGCAGGCATTGGGCACCAACCGGCACATCATGATACGCCTGCCGAACAAAGAAGGCGTGCCTTCTGCCCAGCTGTCCAACAATGTGATGAACCTGCTCAAACAAGACAACCCCGATGTTACCCTGCGCCAGGTTGAATTCATCGGCCCGCAGGTAGGCGACGAGCTGGTAACCAACGGCCTTTTGGCGCTGGGCATGGTGGTGGCGGGCATCATTATCTACCTTTCCGTGCGCTTCGAGTGGCGTTTTGCTGTTTCGGCAATTATCGCCAATATGCACGACATTGTGATTATTCTCGGCTGTTTTGCCTTTTTCCAATGGGAGTTCTCACTCACCGTGCTGGCCGGTATTCTCGCGGTGCTGGGCTACTCGGTGAATGAATCGGTGGTGGTGTTTGACCGTATCCGCGAAAATTTCCGCAAACCTCAAATGCGCAATAAAACCGTGCCGCAGATTATCGACAACGCCATTACCGCCACTATGAGCCGCACCATCATCACCCACGGCTCCACCGAGGCCATGGTACTTTCCATGCTGATTTTCGGCGGTGCCGCGCTGCACGGCTTCTCCATGGCACTAACCATCGGCATCGTATTCGGCATCTACTCTTCTGTGCTGGTGGCCAGCCCGATGCTGCTGATGTTCGGATTAAGCCGGGAAAACCTGGTCAAACCGCAAAAGCAGAAAGAAGAAGCCGTGGTTTAACGCATTCCCTGCCGTACGGCCGTCTGAAAGCAATTGTTTTCAGACGGCTTTTTAATATGATCCACCACTATTTGATACAATATAACATATTGAATTTTATAATAAAATTTTACACAAACCAGCGTTTGCTCTATAACGGGCCGCATTACTGTCCAACCACTCTGAAAGGATTCAATATGAAAGCAATGGCTTATTACGGCGCGGGCGACATCCGTTTTGAAGAGAAACCCAAGCCGCAAATTATCGACCCCACCGATGCAGTCGTGAAAATCGTGAAAACCACCATTTGCGGCACCGACTTGGGGATTTGGAAAGGCAAAAACCCTGAAATCGAGCCAGGGCGCATTCTCGGCCACGAAGGCATCGGCATCGTTGAAGAAGTCGGCTCAGCAGTAAACAATATTAAAAAAGGCGATAAAGTTATCATTTCGTGCGTCAGCAAATGCTGCACCTGCGATAACTGCAAAGTACAACTGTATTCCCACTGCCGCAACGGCGGCTGGATTCTCGGCTATATGATAGACGGCACCCAGGCCGAATATGTGCACACACCCTATGCCGACAACAGCCTGATTCCGCTGCCCGACAATGTAAATGAAGAAGTTGCCCTACTGTTGAGCGATGCCTTGCCCACAGCCCACGAAATCGGCGTTCAATATGGCGATGTCAAACCCGGCAACACCGTGTTTATCGCAGGTGCCGGCCCCGTGGGAATGTCGGCACTCCTGACCGCGCAGTTATACAGCCCCTCCGTGCTGATTGTGTGCGATATGGATGAAAACCGCCTGAAGCTGGCGAAAGAATTGGGCGCTACCCACACCGTCAACCCTGCATCAGGCGATGTAGCCAAACAGGTGGCCGGTATTGTCGGCGAAGACGGCGTTGATACCGCCATCGAAGCAGTGGGCATCCCCGCCACTTGGAATATGTGCCAAGATATCGTTAAACCCGGCGGCAATCTGGCCGTAGTCGGCGTATATGGCGCATCGGTTGATTTCAAACTGGAAAAACTGTGGATTAAAAACCTCACCATCACCACCGGCCTGGTGAATGCCAACACCACTGAAATGCTGATGAAAGCGATTTCCACCAGCTCGGTGGATTACACCAAAATGCTCACCCACCGCTTTAAGTTCAGCGAGTTGGAAAAAGCTTATGATGTTTTCAAACATGCGGCTGAAAACGGCGCCATGAAAGTGGTTCTGACTGCAGACTGACCTGCGTGCAGGATAATATGAAACCAAGCTGACAAAGGCCGTCTGAAAAATTTTCAGACGGCCTTTGCGTTTGTTGCGAAATAAAGTTCACTAAAAAACGTTTTATTATAAATAATTTATTTTTTTAACATTTGGATCGTTTTTTTACATAAGAGATTAGCACTTTCTTTCATTTTTTTAGAAACTTAATAAATGAAATCCACTCTGACTACACAATGCAGCTTGGTTCTGCATCTTGATGGCTTAACGCCGCCCATGCCTGTCCGACACTTCACGGACGGCTGAAAACCATTTCAATTGAAAGGACTTGTATTCATGAAAAAAGTATTAATCGCCGCCGCTTTCACCGCCCTGGCTCTCACTGCCTGCTCCAGCAATAAAGACAAAGCGCCCGAAACCGCAAACATCACCGTTGAGCAGGCTCTGCAAGAATGCCAACAGACTGTAGGCAACACCCAAGACCGTGCTGCTTTTGATGCCTGCATGAAAGATAAAGGCTTCGAACGTCCGAATGCTGCCGCCGGCTCAGAGCCTGCCGCTCCCGTTAAACCTACCAAATAAAAAAGTATGTTTTAACGTTTGGATCAGACAAACGGCTGCCTCGTCAGCCGCTTGTCTTTTTCAAGCAATCGGCATAAAAATACCAACCGGATTTTAACCATAGGTATTTCCGTAGCAGGCAGAGCTCTACCGCATTACCGCTATTCCAACTAGAAGATTTTTGAAACAACGCCAAAAACGTTTGCATATTCTTACCGAAATAGTGTTGGCAAAAAAATGCATTCAGGGCTACAATCACAAAGTGTTTTCCCGAATATTTCAAAACCATAATAACGGAGTATAAAAATGACCGCTAAAGGACAAATGCTACAAGATCCTTTTTTGAATGCTTTACGGAAAGAGCATGTTCCGGTTTCCATTTATTTGGTAAACGGCATCAAACTTCAGGGGCAGGTTGAATCATTTGACCAATATGTCGTATTGTTGCGCAACACCTCGGTAACACAAATGGTATATAAACACGCCATTTCCACCATTGTTCCCGCGCGTGCAGTGAGTTTGCAACAGCAGGAACACAAACAAACTCAGGCCGCAGCCCCTGTTCAGGTAGAAACCCAACAGCCGGCCGAATAAGGCAGCAATACAAATACCTTACCGAAACAATGCGGTAAGGTATTTTTTATATCTCTTTTTTCAGACGGCCGGATAATGCTGCTAAATAATATTCTGCCTTTCGCCCATCATTTGCTGCGCAGCAGCATCCGCCCCGGTGAAAGCGTACTTGATGGAACCGCAGGCAACGGCCACGACACCTTGTTGCTGGCACAATGCGTTGGCGCCGGAGGAAAAGTGTGGGCGTTTGACATACAGGCGCAGGCACTGGCGCAAACTGCCGCCCGATTGGCCGATGCCGGCATCCGAACCAAAGTGGAATATGTATGCGCAGGACATGAAACATTGGCAGAATATGTCGAAGAACCATTATCCGCTGCGGTATTTAATTTCGGCTGGCTTCCCGGCGGCAACAAAATGCTGACCACCCAAGCCGCCACCAGCATACCCGCTTTAACGGCTTCCTTAGCATTGCTGAAACCGGGTGGTTTGCTGGTAGCCGTTCTGTATCCCGGCCATGATGCCGGATACCATGAAGCACATTCCGTGGAACAATGGGCGGCAGATTTACCGCAGCAGCAATATGCCGTATTGAAATACGGTTTTATCAACCGCCAAAACCAACCGCCTTATTTGCTGGCGGTTGAAAAGTTGCAGAAAATCAGGCAAGCCTGATGAAATTAGGGCGGTAACAGTATCTCCGATGATAAAGCAATCGGCCTGCAAGCTAACGCGCATTCGCTTTCACGATCCTTCCTAATCAACTGATTCATTATATCTTCCCCGAAGTTGGCAAATTCACAACAAACCGGCTTCCCTGAAAAAATGCCCGTAAACTTCCGCCTTCTTTTCCAATGCCAGCGGATAAGCCCGCGATGATGACGGCAGGCGGTACAAACGCAGATTCCGCCCGTTAAACAACGCTTCGGCATATTCCCCGATTTTCGGCTTGGCAGTTTCAGACGGCATCAGAGCAAGCAATGTGTCCGTAGCCAACTCACCTGTGGTCATCACGGTTCGGCACCGCGGAATGCACGCCAACACGGCCTCCAAATCCACCGGTTCGACAATTTCCAAAAATTTATCTGCCGCATTACCCTGCAAACGCCGTACCTTATACGCCGTGTCGCCGACAGCAATGCCTTTCTCCGCTAAAAACGAACGCAGCAAACTTTCTTTAAACGCCTTGCCGCCTGCTTCAACAAAATAATCTTTATCGCCGAAAAACACCAAGCCGAACACCCGCCACATATCGTTTTGAAAATTCGGATAATAAAAATCCATTTTCCAGCGTGTACGCGGCGGCGGAAACGATCCAAGCATCAATAATCGGGCGTTTGCCGGCAAAAACGGGGGCAAGGGGTGGGTTTCTATAGTAGTGTTCGTCATCGGCAAGAGCAATAAACAGAAGCAGGCGGAAAGCCCGTCCTGCAGATCGGATACAGCTTAAAAAGCGCGCTACCGTGCCAACTGTGCCTTCATCCATTTCAAATAGGGCAGAAAACCACCCTGTACCGGCTGCATCAGCACTTGCGGGCAGTCATAGCTGTGGTGGCGCACAATAATTTTTTCCACCGCCTTGTAATGGCAGCGGGCAGTTTTAATCACCAAGCGGATTTCTTCACCACTGCACAATTGGCCGTTCCACATATACCGGCTGCTGACACTTTCATATTGCACGCAGGCAGCCAAGCCGTTTTCGAGCAACAAGCGGCCGATAAGCTCGGCTTCTTCGCGGCTCGGCGCGGTGGCAGTGATGATAACGGGCTTGAAACGGAGCATATTCAGACGGCCTTTGTTAAAGTTTGAAATTCAAAACCGGCCAACCCCGGGCTTCGGCTTCCTGCTGCAATATTTCATCGGGATTAACGGCCACTGGGTCGCTCACCAAATGCAGCAGCGGCAGGTCGTTTTTAGAGTCGCTGTAAAAATAGGTTTTGCCGTAGTCTGCAAGCGTTTCGCCGCGCGCAGCCAACCATTCGTTCAGGCGGGTGATTTTGCCTTCTTTCAGGCTGGGCGTGCCGACATAATTGCCGGTGTAGCGGCCGTCTGCACCGGTTTCCAGCCGAGTTCCAATGATATTTTCGATGCCGAACAGGCGGCAGATGGGGGTGATGATAAATTCGTTGGTCGATGAAATCACCAGCAATTCATCACCGGCACTGCGGTGGCTCTCCACCAGCATTTTCTGCATGGGCGAAATATGCGGGATAATAAAAGCGGCAGTAAATTCGCCGTGCATCTCGACCAACTCTTCTTTACTGAACCGGCCGAGCGGCTCCAAGTGGAATTTCAGAAATTCATCGATATTCAGGCAGCCGTTTTGGTAGTCGCGGTAGAACTTATCGTTTTGGGCGCGGGTGTATGCGGCATCGACCACGCCTTTCTGAATCAGATATTGCGGCCACGCGTGGTCGGAATCGGTGTTGATTAAAGTGTTGTCCAAATCGAAAATGGCGAGGTTTTTCATGCCTGCTCCTTCAGAAGCTGCCGCAACAACGGCAGGGTGATGCGCTTGCCCATTGAAACGGCATAGCGGTCTAAGGTATCGAGCATCTGCATCAGGCTGTCGGTGTCGCGCCGCCAATGATTGAGCAGATAATGAAAGATTTCAGGCTCCACCACCAATTGACGGGCAGCGGCCATACTCACCAACGCATCGATTTTTTCTTGGTCGCTCAACGGTTTGACATCGTAAACCAAACAATAGCCCATACGGGTGCGCAAATCTTCGCGCAACACCAACGCGTGCGGCGGCACCCCGCCGCTGAGCAGCAAAAATCCGCAGCCGCTGTTGCGCAAGCGGTTGAATATTTCAAACAGCACCGCCTGCCCGCTGCTGTCGAGTTTGTCTATCTGATCTACCGCCAGATATTCGGCTTCAAACGCCGTTTCCTCCAGCGGGGTGTCGGCGGCATCGACATAAACAGCGTTTTTGCCCGCCTGCGAAGCCTGCGCCACCCAGGCCTGCAGCAGGTGGCTCTTGCCCGAACCGGGCAGCCCCCACACATAAACAAACTGCCCCTGCGCTTGTTGCAGCATATACAGCAACTCGGCGTTAGACCTACCCAGAAATTTATCAAACGAAGGGTAGTCGCGGGAGGCAAAGTCAAAAATCAACTGGTTCACGGCGTGGTTTGCGCGTCTTTTTAAAACACTGCATTGTAAGCGGTTTCAGCAAACGGCAGCAAGCAGCGGCGCCGTTTGGCGGCCTGCGGTTTTTCACTTAAAATAACAGACCTTATACCCCGTTTGGGCCGTCTGAACACAACCCGGGCACAGCCGCCGCTTTCAGACGGCCGCCTTAAAAAACACTCCGAAAGCACGCTTCAAATGGAATTTATTTCATCGGTTATCGATTTTATTCTGCACATCGACCAACACCTCACCCAACTGGCCGCGCAATATGGTGCTTGGATTTACGCCATTTTGTTTCTGATTATTTTCTGCGAAACCGGCTTGGTGGTTACACCGTTTCTGCCGGGCGACTCGCTGTTGTTTGCCGCAGGCGGCATTGCCGCTATCGGCGGGATGAACATTCATATGATGGTGCTGCTGCTGATTGTGGCAGCGATTGTCGGCGATGCGGTCAATTTCGCCATCGGCAAATATTTCGGTGCCAAACTCTTTGCCAATCCCGATTCCAAGATCTTCAAGCGCAGCTATCTCGACAAAACCCACCGGTTTTACGAAAAATACGGCGGCAAAACCATCATCATCGCCCGCTTCGTGCCCATCGTGCGCACGTTTGCGCCGTTTGTGGCCGGCATGGCCGATATGCACTACGGCCGCTTTATCCGCTACAACGTTATCGGCGCCATGTTGTGGGTGGTGCTGTTTTCTTATGCGGGCTATTTCTTCGCCAATATCCCGGTGGTGAAAAACAATCTCGGCCTGGTGCTGGGCGCGATTATCGTGATTTCGGTACTGCCCGGCGTTATCGAAATTATCCGCGCCCGGCACGCGGGCAAACACGGCGAATAATCTGCAACGCGCTGTTTTTCAAAGGCTGTGTGCCGAAGTTTTACCAAAACCGTTGAAGCCGTCTGAAATATCCGTTATTTCGTTATTCATGTTGCCGGCGGGGTATATCCCCGCCTGAATTGAGGCCGTCTGAAAACCGCCCTAACCTTTGCGCTGCATCACCACAGCGAAAAAGCCGTCGGTTTGGTGTGTTGCGGTGTCCAAACGCAGATACGCTCCTGTGTTTAAATCTACTTTGGCCGCAGCCAGCAGGCCGGCGCAGTCCACCGGCTCGAATTCGGGGTGTTCCGCAAGGAAACGCTCCGCCTGCCGCTCGTTTTCTTCCGGCAAAATGCTGCATGTGGCATACACCAAACGGCCGTGCGCTTTCACCAGGGCAGCAGCAGCATGGAGAATGCTGTGCTGCTGCGCCAGCAGCTTGGCCACGGTTTCGGGCGACTGCCGGTATTTCAGATCGGGGTTGCGCCGCAAGGTGCCCAAGCCCGAACACGGCGCATCCACCAACACACGGTCGGCCTTGCCTTTCAGACGGCCGATGCGCGGGTCGGTTTCGCTGCCGATGCGCTCGGGGTGGATGTTGGTCAAACCCGCGCGCACCATGCGCGGCTTGAGATTGGCCAAGCGTTTTTCGGCAACATCAAACGCATAAATGCGGCCTTTGTTGGCCATCATCGCGCCCACGGCCAGTGTTTTGCCGCCCGCGCCGGCGCAGAAATCCACCACGGTTTCGCCGCGCCTGGCGCCGAGCAGCAGCGCGAGCAGCTGGCTGCCCTCGTCCTGCACCTCCAACGTGCCGTCAAGAAACAGCGGGTGCCTGTTGAACGCGGCTTTATCGTGCAAACGGATACCCCACGGCGAATAAGGCGGCATTTCGGCGTTTAAACCTTCGGCCTGAAGCGCGGCCAGCACTTTATCGCGCCTGCCTTTGAGGGTGTTGACGCGCAGATCCAGCGGCGCGGAGCAGTTGATGCTGCGCCCGAACGCGAGCAGGGCTTCATCGCTATAGTGCGGGCGCATTTGCCCAATCAACCACCGGGGCAGCTCGGCGGCGGTATTCAGGCCGTCTGAAAACTCGTTTTTGCGGCTTTTCAGACGGCCTAAAAAATCGGCTTCCGCCTCATCGATCAGCCCCGCCAACCGGCTGATATTCATGCTTCTGCCCAACACCAGCGCAGCCAGCGCAGCCTTGCGCGGCTGTGTGTGCGGGCGGTCGAGGGCCGCCGAAATTTTCTGATAGTGGCGCAGGGCGGCAAAAGCGGTTTCGGCAATTTCACGGCGGTCTTGGCGGCCGAGTTTTTTGTGGTTGCGGAAATAGGCGGAAAGAACCGCATCGGCAGGCTGTTTGAACGTAAGCATACCGGCCAGTACGGCGGCGGTGTGGTCGAGTCGGGCTGGGGTCATGGCGGTTTTAATGTGGGGAGAATCAGCGGCGGATTATACGTGAAACCGCCGCAGTTCCGTAACCTCAGGCAGGCGGTTTCAGACAGCCGCACACCGGCAGCCGCCCTGCCGTCAGTTTGGCCTGCACAAGGCCAAGCCGCTTTGAGCACGGCTCCGAATCACAGCGGGGCTTCACCGCCCTAATGCGGGTGCATTTGTTCGAACAGCCGCCGAGCAGCCCGGCAACCGTGTTGAGGCCGTCTGAAAACGCACTTTCGCGGCTTTTCAGACGGCCTGAAAATCGGCTTCTCCCCTCATCGGGCAAACCGGCCAACCGGCCGATATTCATGCTCCTGCCCAACATCTGCCGCAGCCTTGCGCGGCTGCGGATGCCGTTTTTTTATGGTGCCGCAGCCTGCTGCCGAAAGAATGCGGCGGAAGTCCCGCCACCCCGCTCAGACGGCCTGCCGGTGTTGTTCAGACGGCCGGAAGGTTCGATTATCCTGTTTCGATATTAAAACAGGCCGTCTGAAAAACGCCGCTCATAAAGCTTACCACCCGCCGCGCTTGATTTTGTCGATTTGGCGGCGGTCGCGCTTGGTGGGGCGGCCGTCCGGATAAGCCGCGCTGGCACGGCTTGCCTGGTCGAGCAGCTTCTGCTCTTGGCGGCGGCAGGCGGTCTCCTGATCTTCTTCATACAGCATACGCGCCTCCGGCGCAGGCCGGCGCTGGTGGTTGAGCGACAGCACCCTGATTTTGTAGGGCAGTGAATTGAGCGTTAAATCCACCGTGTCGCCCGCACTGATATTTTTGCTGTTTTTCACCTTCGCTCCATTCACCTGCACGCGCCCGAGCTCGATATGCTTCTGCGCCAGCGCGCGGGTTTTGAAAAAACGCGCCGCCCACAGCCACTTGTCGAGGCGCATGGCGGCGTTGTTGCGAGCATTGTCCATAATGGTGCCGTATTGATTGATGTGCGGCCGAGTTTAGCATAAGATACGCAATCTTATCGGGAGCTTTTGCACTAAAACGCCCCCCGCCGGCAAACAGCAATTTCAGCGCGCAAAGGCCGTCTGAACAGTTTGGGCGCGCGGCGGTCAATATCCCGCAGGGCAACCGCAGCCGTGCGGCAACCCGCGGCATTTTGGAATTTCGCGGCAGATGCTGCCAAAGCCGTTTCCTTAGCGTATCATTACGTTTGAATCCTAACGAATAAGAGCATGATTATGAAACCCGTTTTTCTGGATTTTGAACAACCCATCGCCGAATTGACTCAAAAAATCGATGAGCTGCGTTTCGTGCAGGGTGAGTCTGCCGTGGATATTTCCGAAGAAATCGCCCGCCTGCAAAAGAAAAGTGCCGATTTGACCAAGTCGATTTTCAACAAACTCACCCCCGCGCAGGTGTCGCAGGTATCGCGCCACCCGCAACGCCCTTATACTCTGGATTACATCAACGCTGTTTTCACCGATTTCCAAGAGCTGCACGGCGACCGCCATTTTGCCGATGACCACGCCGTTATCGGCGGTTTGGCGCGTTTCAACGGCCAAAGCGTGGTGGTAATCGGCCACCAGAAAGGCCGCGACACCAAAGAAAAAATCCGCCGCAATTTCGGCATGCCCCGCCCCGAAGGCTACCGCAAAGCCCTGCGCCTGATGCAGCTTGCCGAAAAATTCCACCTGCCGGTGATAACGTTTATCGACACCCCCGGTGCCTACCCCGGCATCGGCGCAGAAGAGCGCAACCAATCCGAAGCCATCGGCCGCAATCTCTATGAATTAACCAAACTGCACGTGCCTGTGTTGTGCACCATTATCGGCGAAGGCGGCTCCGGCGGTGCGTTGGCGATTGCAGTGGGCGACTTCGTGAATATGCTGCAATACTCCACTTATTCGGTGATTTCGCCCGAGGGCTGCGCATCTATTTTGTGGAAAACCGCCGAAAAAGCCCCCGATGCCGCGCAAGCCCTGGGCATCACTGCCAAACGTTTGGCCGATTTGGGTTTGATTGACCGCGTCATCGAAGAGCCGCTGGGCGGCGCACACCGCAACCACGCCGAAATAACCAAGCGCGTGAAAGAAGTGCTTACCGAGCAACTGCGCACCGCACAAGATATGCCCATGGCCGACCTGCTCACCCGCCGCTTCGACCGCATTATGGCTTACGGCCGGTTTGCCGAAAAATAAGCCACCCGCAACACAAGAACAGGCTTCGATACCTGCTCTTGTTTTTTCAGACGGCCATGCAACTATTTTTAAAGCATTTGCCGCCACGGTATTTGCTTCTACAATCAATCCGCTTTACTGCCGTTATGGCGTTGCGGCAACTTAGCCCGAAAAGACGCTTTACCGGCCGCCGGGGCGGCAACAAAAGCGGTTTCGTGAGGTCTGCACTGCTTGCGGTTTGCCCGTAGCAGAAAATAAAGTGGGTTCGCCATATAGCCAACCTACCCTGCGGCCATTACAATCGGCCGCAGCTGCTGAAACCACAAACCGATACCAAAGGCTACCCATGAACATCTCCCCCATTCCCGAAATCCTCGCCGACATCAAAGCCGGCAAAATGGTGATTATCACCGATGCAGAAGACCGTGAAAACGAAGGCGATTTGGTGATGGCTGCCCAATTCGTTACCCCGCAGGCCGTCAATTTCATGATCAAACACGCCCGAGGCCTCGTTTGCCTGCCGATGAACGATGAACTGGTCGAGCGTCTCAAACTGCCGCAGATGACGCAGAAAAACGGTGCGCAATACGGCACCAACTTCACCGTATCCATCGAAGCCGCCCACGGCATCTCCACCGGCATTTCCGCTGCCGACCGCGCGCTTACCATTCAGACGGCCGTATCGCCCGCCGTCCGACCCGAAGACATCGTCCAGCCCGGGCACATCTTCCCCCTGCGCTCACAAAAAGGCGGCGTGCTTGTGCGCGCCGGGCACACCGAAGCCGCCGTTGATTTGGCGCAGATGAGCGGCCTCACCCCCGCCGGCGTGATTTGCGAAATCCTCAACGATGACGGCACCATGGCGCGTATGCCCGAATTGATGAAGTTCGCCGAAGAGCACAACCTCAAAATCGGCACCATCGCCGATTTAATCGAATACCGCAGCCGCACCGAAAGCCTGCTTGAAGAAATGGGCGACACCGCCGTGCAAACCCCGTGGGGCGGATTCCGGCAGCATGTATATGTCGACAAACTCTCCGGCGAAACCCATCTGGCGCTGGTAAAAGGCAGCATCAGCCCCGAAAAAGAAACCCTCGTGCGCGTGCACGAGCCGTTTTCGGCGATGGACTTTCTCCAGGCCGACCCCAACCATAGCTGGCCGCTGCCCGCCGCGCTGCAACGCATCCAACAGGCCGAAAGCGGCGTGATTATCCTGCTTCACCGCACTGAAGACGGCAGCGCCCTGCTCGAGCGCACTCTGCCGAAAAACAGTTTCCAAGTGAAAAAATGGGATAAGAAAACCTACGGCATCGGCGCGCAGATTCTCGCCGGCCTCAATGTGCAGAAAATGCGCGTGATGGGAAAGCCCTCTTCTATGAACGGGCTGACCGGATTCGGGCTGGAGGTAACGGGTTTCGAAGAAGCCGCAGGCGCATAAAAAACAGGGCGGCAAACAACCGCCCTGTTGTTATTTCGAGGCCGTCTGAAACGCTGAGGCCATCTGAAAACATGCTCCAATCCGGGTAAACGGCAAACCCGTCCAACTTACCCTTTCTCTGCCCGCACTATTTTGCTTTCACGAATCGGCAGGTTCAGCAACGCCGCCGCTGCGGCCAATGCCATATCGGCATACCACATCCAGCCGTAGTCGCCGAATGCGGTGATGGCCGTGCCGCCGAGATAAGCTCCGAAAAAACCGCCGATCTGGTGAGAGAGTAAAGTCAGCCCGAACAAGGTAGCCAAATAACGCACACCAAACAGTTTGCCGACAATGGCGGCAGTGGGCGGCACCGTAGCCAGCCAAGTCAAGCCCAACCCTGCCGCAAAAAGATAAAACGCTACATCGGTTCGCGGCATCACCAAATACGCCGCAATCAGCAGCGCGCGTGAAGCATACATTGCAAACAGCAGATATTTGCTGCGCCAGCGGCCGACCGCCCAGCCTACTATCAGGCTGCCGATAACGTTGGTAATTCCGATAAGCGCCAGCGACCATGAAGCCACGGCAGGCGGCAGGCCGCACAGCGCCACTTCGGTGGGCAGGTGTGTGACCAAGAAGGCAATATGGAAACCGCAGGTAAAAAAGCCCAAATGTAGCAGAATATAGCTGCGGTCTTTGGCCGACTGCGCCAAAGCCTGCTTCAAGGTTTGGCTGCCGTCCGGCTCAAAGGCCGTCTGAACGGTTGCGGCATCACCGCACGTGAGCAGGCGCGCCAGAGGCAAAGCCAGCAACCCGGCTGCCGCCAACGCATAGGCGGCAACGCGCCAGCCTGCGGCAGGCAGCAGAACCAGCCCCTGCACCAGCGGCGCAAACAGAAACTGCCCGAGCGATCCGCCCGCATTCAGCACGCCCGAAGCCGTGCCGCGCAGATGCGGCGGCACTTTGCCGGCCACCCTGCCCATTAAAATCGAAAAACTGCCTGCACCTGCGCCAAATGCAATCATCACGCCCATTGTCAGTGTCACCCCCAAGTGCCCGGCAGCCACGGCATCAGCCCGCAACCGGCTGCCAGCAGCAGCGTTCCCCACAAAAGCACCGGCCATGCACCAAAGCGGTCGGCGAGCGCACCGGTAATCGGCTGCGACACGCCCCACATCAGCTGCATGACCGCTATCGCGAAGCTGACCGCAGAGATGCTCAATGCCGTGTCGCGCACCATAGGCTGCACAAACAACCCCAGCGACATTCTGATGCCCATGGTAATCATCAACACTAAAGCCGCCGCCAAAACCGGCAGCCACACATAACGCCGGTTGTATTGGGATTGCCGGAGTGCTTCCATACTTTACACCTTCTATCCGTTACTGCCTGAAACCTTGCAGAGTCAAGGAAATTTATAGCGAAGGCCGTCTGAAAAAGCAAGCAGCAAAGCATTTTGCCGCAACAGTTGGTTTACAGATTCTTTACAGCTACATCGGCTTACACTTATACTGCCCTTGCAGCCTCGGCACCCGGCAGGCACTTGCCTGCCGATTTTCCAATACACAGGAAACTACACCATGACTCCTGATAAAAACCGACCAGAAAACATCGAGTTGCTAAGTGCACAAGCGCCGATAACCGATTTCAAAGGCTTGTTTACCGCCATTGTCGCAGCCATCGTCAGCTTCGGCATTTACCATATCCTGCCCTACGACACTAACGCCAACAAAGGGATTGCCGTGTTGGTTTTCGTGGCGATTATGTGGTTTACCGAAGCGGTGCACATCACCGTAACCGCGCTGATGGTGCCACTGCTGGCTGTGTTGCTGGGTTTCCCGGACATGGACATCAAAAAAGCCATGAGCAGCTTTTCCGACCCGATTATCTACATTTTTTTCGGCGGGTTCGCACTTGCTGCCGCACTGCATATGCAGCGGCTCGACCGAAAAATTGCCGTTTGGCTGATTTCACTCTCACGCGGCAATATGAAAGTGGCTGTACTGATGTTGTTTGCCGTAACCGCCTTCCTGTCAATGTGGATCAGCAACACCGCCACTGCCGCCATGATGCTGCCTCTGGCCATGGGCATGATGGATCATCTCGATAAAGAAAAAGAACGCAAAACCTTTGTGTTTGTATTACTCGGCATCGCCTACTGCGCCAGCATAGGCGGCTTAGGCACCATCGTAGGCTCGCCGCCCAACGCCATTGCCGCCAAAGCATTAGACTTAGACTTTATGGGCTGGATGAAAATGGGTCTGCCCATGATGCTGCTGATGCTGCCGCTGATGCTGTTTTCTCTTTATATTATTCTGCGCCCCAACCTAAACGAGCGCGTAGAAGTAAAAACCGAACATATCCCGTGGACGCTTCACCGCATACTCGCCATGCTGATTTTTATCGCCACCGCTACCGCGTGGATATTCGGTGCCAAAATCAAAGACGTTTTCGGCATTTCCAACCCCGACACCGTTATTGCCCTGATAGCCGCCGTTTCGGTGGTGGTATTCGGCGTAGCGCGCTGGCGCGAAGTAGCCCGCAACACCGACTGGGGCGTGTTGATGCTCTTTGGCGGCGGCATCTGCCTGAGCAACCTGATGCAGGTTTCCGGCGCTTCCGAAGCCATCGGCCAGCAGGTTGCCACCACATTTGCGCTAGCACATCCATTGGTTGTCATTTTCATTGTAGCCACTTTCATCATCTTCTTAACCGAATTCACCAGCAACACCGCTTCTGCCGCACTGTTGGTGCCGATTTTTGCCGGCGTTGCCGCCCAAATGGGGCTGCCTAAAGAAGTGATGGTATTCGTTATCGGCATTGGTGCCTCCTGCGCCTTCATGCTGCCGGTTGCCACACCGCCCAACGCCATCGTGTTCGGCACAGGCTTGGTGAAACAGAAAGATATGATGCGCGTGGGTTTGCTGCTGAACATTCTCTGCATCATCCTCGTTGCCCTGTGGGCCTACACTTTCTACGCATAATTCAAAAGCAGAAAGGCCGTCTGAAAACATTTTCAGACGGCCTTTCCCTTGCGCTTGAACTCCGCGGTTTATTTTGAAAAAATGCTACAATATACAGTTTCATTTTTTCAGACGGCTTTAAGCAGATATGAGCAATAACGACACCATCCGCATTCGTGGCGCACGCACCCATAATTTGAAAAACATCGACCTGGATATTCCCCGCAACCGGTTGGTGGTGGTAACCGGTCTTTCGGGCAGCGGTAAATCAAGCTTGGCCTTCGACACGCTGTATGCCGAAGGCCAGCGGCGTTATGTGGAAAGTCTTTCTGCCTATGCCCGCCAATTTCTGCAGATGATGGACAAACCTGATGTCGATTTAATCGAGGGGCTTTCTCCTGCTATTTCCATCGAGCAGAAATCTACCAGCCATAACCCGCGCTCTACGGTAGGTACGGTAACCGAAATCCACGATTATCTGCGCTTGCTGTATGCCCGGGTCGGCACGCCTTATTGCCCGGAACACGGCCTTGCGCTTTCCAGCCAAACCGTATCTCAGATGGTTGATGCCGTGTTGAAGTTGCCGGAGGACAGCCGGGTGATGATTCTTGCTCCTGCCGTACGCGGGCGAAAAGGCGAGTTTGTCGAATTTTTTGCCGATTTGCGGGCGCAAGGTTTTGCCCGTGTGCGCGTGGATAGCGAAATTTTTCAGTTGGACGAAGTGCCGAAGCTGGAAAAAAACATCAAACACGATATCGATGTGGTCATTGACCGCGTTAAGGTAAAAGCCGATATCAAACAACGCTTGGCCGAAAGTTTTGAAACTGCCTTGCGCCACGGCGGCGAGCGTGCGCTGGCTTTGGAAATGGACAGCGGCGGAGAACATTGGTTTTCTGCCCGGTTTGCCTGCCCCGTCTGCTCATACAGCCTGCCCGAGTTGGAACCGCGCCTGTTTTCCTTTAACAACCCTGCCGGCGCCTGCCCCACCTGTGACGGTTTGGGCAATATGAACTTTTTCGACCCCGAACGCGTGGTGCTGCACCCTGAATTATCGCTGGCTGCCGGCGCAATCAAAGGCTGGGACAAACGCAACCAATTTTATTTTCAAATGATTCAATCGCTGGCTGCCCATTACGGTTTTGATGTGGGCATGCCGTTTAAAAACCTGCCTGAAAAAGTGAAAAAGGTGGTGCTGCACGGCTCAGGCAAAGAGGTTATCGAATTCCGCTACCTTTCTGAAAAAGGCACTATCTTCAACCGCAGTCATGCTTTTGAGGGCATCATTCCTAACTTGGAGCGCCGTTTCCGTGAAACCGACTCCGCCACCGTGCGCGAAGAACTGCTGCAATATCAAAGCCACAAAGCCTGCCCGAGTTGCGGCGGCGCGCGCTTGCGAAAAGAAGCGCGCTATGTTTATGTGGGCAAACAGCCGCTGCACGAGCTTTCGGCTTGGCCGCTTACTCAAACCCATGATTTTTTTGAAAAACTCGATTTAGAGGGCAATAAAAAACAGATTGCCGAAAAAATTCTCAAAGAAATCACCGAGCGTTTGGGCTTTTTGATTAATGTAGGCCTCGATTATCTTAATCTTTCCCGCTCCGCCGAAACCCTTTCCGGCGGCGAAGCCCAGCGTATCCGCCTGGCCAGCCAAATCGGTTCGGGCTTAACCGGCGTAATGTATGTGCTGGACGAGCCTTCTATCGGGCTGCACCAGCGCGACAACGACCGCCTGCTTGCCACCCTCAAACGCTTGCGCAACTTAGGCAACAGCGTGATCGTGGTGGAACATGACGAAGATGCCATCCGCGAAGCCGATTTTGTTATCGACATGGGGCCGGGAGCAGGCGAACACGG
This sequence comes from Neisseria musculi, assembly GCF_014297595.2. NCBI lineage: Bacteria > Pseudomonadati > Pseudomonadota > Betaproteobacteria > Neisseriales > Neisseriaceae > Neisseria > Neisseria musculi. The sequence continues at coordinate 1,355,038 of NZ_CP060414.2, forward strand.
CGGAGCCGTATTAATTGCCGACACGCCCGAAAAAGTTGCCTCCTGTGGAGAATCCGTTACCGGACAATATCTGAGCGGTAAGAAAAAAATCGAAGTGCCGTCTGAAAGAACACCGCCCAACCCTGAAAGAATGTTGGTATTAAAAGGCGCACGCGGCAATAATCTTAAAAACGTAACCCTCGAATTACCGTTGGGCTTAATCACCTGCATCACCGGCGTGTCCGGCAGCGGAAAATCCACCCTGATTAATGACACGCTCGCCAAAATCACCGCCCGCGAACTTAACCGTGCCCGCGAACTTAACCGTGCCCACGAGGAACCTGCACCCTACAACGATATCACCGGCCTCGAGCATCTCGACAAAGTGATTAATGTCGATCAATCCCCCATCGGCCGCACCCCGCGTTCCAACCCTGCCACGTATACCGGCCTGTTCACTCCCATCCGCGATCTTTTCGCCGGCGTGCCGCTTGCCCGCGAGCGCGGCTACAATGTCGGCCGTTTCTCGTTTAACGTTAAAGGCGGCCGCTGCGAAGCCTGCCAGGGTGATGGCGTGATCAAAGTGGAAATGCATTTTCTGCCCGATGTGTATGTGCCTTGCGAAGTGTGCCACGGCAAACGCTACAACCGCGAAACTCTCGAAGTGCAATATAAAGGTAAAAATATCAGCCAAGTGCTGGATATGACCGTAGAAGAAGCCCGCGAATTCTTCGATGCCGTGCCCACCGTATCGCGTAAATTGCAAACCCTGATGGATGTCGGCTTAGGCTATATCCGCCTCGGCCAATCCGCCACCACCTTATCGGGCGGCGAAGCCCAGCGCATCAAACTCGCGTTGGAACTCTCCAAACGCGATACAGGGCGGACATTGTATATTTTGGACGAACCGACCACGGGTTTACACTTTGCCGACATCGCCTTATTGCTCAAAGTGATCGGCCGTCTGAAAGGCAAAGGCAACTCAATTGTGATTATCGAACATAATTTAGACGTGATTAAAACGGCAGATTATATTGTCGATTTAGGGCCGGAAGGCGGCGGCGGCGGCGGGCGGATTATTGCCAAAGGCTCGCCGGAAGAAGTGGTAAAGATTAAGGGAAGTTATACGGGGAGGTATTTGAAAGAGATTTTAAAAAGTAAAATGGTTAAATAACTAATATTCAACAACTTAACAGAAGAAAGCATGTTTATTTATGTATATTTAGATTTATTGTAAAAAATAAAATCATTAGAAATAACCTCAGGTACAGGTGGATTGGTTAAAGGCCTAGAACTAGCTAGTTTCAAGCATACCTTTTTCATTGAATGTGGAGCTGACGTAAAATTAGTGGTCATGACAGGCTGCTAAAATGAAGATAACCCATTGCAAGCTACAACGCCCACACAGAAAAAACTGCTTGAGTTTTTTATGATGGAGGTTATCACCCGCTTGGCTTCGGATATTCTCAGTATCCAAGCCAATCCCGCCATGTTGTTCTACCGAAAAATCAGCCAAGACACCGCACATCATTTGGCTTCATGCCGATGAAGTTTTGAGGGTATAGTTGAATGGGATGAGAACTACTTTGGCGGAAGGTGTAAGGGCAGGTGTGGTCGCGGCGCAATGGGTAAAATGGACTGCCTTCGGTATCCTGAAACGGCAAAGCAAAATGTTTACCCTTGCGGTGGAAAACATCAGGTGGAATACTTCACTTCCTGTTATCAAAAAGAAAACTATGCCCGACAACGTTGGTTACACTGGCTGTTTCAAAAGCTATGATGTTCTGGATGTTAGTGAATTTACCCCAGCACATCAATCATTCCCAGTTGTTTGCAGACCGTCAAAACCAAATTTCAACACGCCAAGTGAGCAGCTAAAAACATTGCTAAAATGGTGTGGTATTTAGGGCTAACCTACGTCCCTCCTAAATAAATGATAAGAGAAAAAGGATAATATAGATGATTATTAAACTATTTGAGCCGTGTGAAAACGACTTGCTCGCGTTAAATCAGCTTTTGTCTTTGCCAAATATTCCACTAGAAACATAAAATAAAATCCGGCAAGAAATCAAAAAATCCAGTCGGGAATGAAAGGCGAAAAAGAAGCAGCGTATCAGATCAATTTTCATTATGCAGCATTGAAAAATTGGATAGTGATTAACGATTTACCTTTGGAGTTTAATGAATTCACCGCACAAATAGACCATTTGTTGATTAACCGTTTCCTAGAAATTTATGTCTGCGAAAGTAAGAATTTTAACGAAGGCATCGCCATCAATGATCAAGGGGAATTTTCGGCTTTCTACCAGAGGAAACCGTACGGTATCCCTTCCCATATTGAGCAAAATAGCCATTATATCACACTATTGAAAAAACCGTTTGACAGCGGCGCAGTAAACTTGCCCATCCGCTTGGACTCTAAAATAAAACCTACACTTTTTAGCCTGATTTTAATTGCCAACTCGACACAGATTTCACCTCCAAGAAACGGACTGTCTATTTAAGGATCGAATCATCAAAGTGGAGCAGACAAAAAACAAAATTGGAAGCGGCGAGGACAATCCGGCTTTGACGACTTCTGTGGTCAAGCTGGTTTCCACAAAAACCCTGCAAAACTTTGCCGAATCTCTCGCTGCCATGCACCAAACTGCAAATATTGATTGGCCTGCCCGTTTTGGTATTTTGGATACGGAATTCGTGTGTATCAATACGAAAGAACCCGTTTCCGTTATTAAGCAGTTGGTTGCAAAATCCTCGGTAACAGAAAACAATGCTGATGTAGAAAAAGCAGAGCCCGCCAAACATTTGATTTATACATCATGCGGCATTAAGGTTAATTATAATATCGGTATTTTTTGTTAGCACAACAAAAAACGTTTTCAAGGCAATGTTTATTGCTATAAATGCCAGAAAGAGATACCCGCTACTTGGACAAGTGCCGGTTGGGTTTTATTATTTTCTTGAGAGTTTTTGCCGCTTCGCCCTAACCTGCTGCCTAGGGTAAGCGTATCCCGAGTAAAACATCAATTTCATATAGATATATGAGATACAAACGTACCGACTATGCTTCTTTATCCAAGCTGTCTGAAAAGAGTTTCAGACAGCTTTATTTTAACGGCATCAGTCATCCCGTGAATTTTCTATCATCTCAAACCCTTTGCGGTTATTGTAGATATTAGAAAAGGCTCTAGACTAGCAGAATAGCTCTGTTAGCCTAGAAAAATGAAATATAACACCAAGTTAAGTTACTATCAGCTCAAAAAATGGGGCTGTACTAGATAACTAGGGAAATTTAACTTCAGGTTAGAATAATCCCTATGAGAAAAAGTCGTTTAAGTCAGTACAAGCAAAACAAACTGATTGAACTATTTGTTGCAGGTGTTACCGCTCGCACAGCGGCGCAATTAGTTAGCGTCAATAAAAATACCGCTGCCTATTACTTCCACCGTTTGCGCTTACTTATCTATCACAACAGCCCGCATCTGGAAATGCTTGATGGTGAAGTAGAAGTTGATGAAAGCTATTTTGGCGGACAACGCAAAGGCAAACGTGGTCGCGGTGCGGCTGGCAAAGTGGCTGTATTCGGGCTTTTGAAGCGTAATGGTAAGGTTTACACCGTTGCCGTACCCAATACACAAACTGCGACTTTATTGCCAATTATCCGCGAGCAAGTGAAGCCTGACAGCATTGTTTATACCGATTGTTACAAAAGTTATGACGTTCTTGATGTGAGCGAATTTTCACATTTTCGGATCAATCACAGCACACATTTTGCTGAGCGACAAAATCACATTAACGGAATTGAGAACTTTTGGAACCAAGCAAAACGCCATTTACGCAAGTTTAACGGCATTCCCAAAGAGCATTTGGAACTGTATTTGAAAGAGTGTGAATGGCGTTTTAACAACAGTGAGATAAAATTTCAAATTTCTATTTTAAAACAATTAGTAAAGCAGGATTTGTTCTAGTTATCTAGGACAGCCCCCAAAAAATTATCAAGCATTTTTGTGTCGGTATAGAAGCCTCAAAAACCGCTTTGCCGACAGGCTTCAACCGCAATACCATCAACCACCGGTATCGCATGTTCAGGCACGAAATATACCGCTGCCAAAGCGGGCAAAAAGACCTGTTATACGGCAGCATAAAGGTTGATGAAAGCTATTTGTAGCGCGGTTTCCATGGCAAGTCAAAGCGTGGCAGAGGAACGCTTAAACAACCCGTCTTTGGTATTTTCGAAAGAGACGGCAGGGTTTATACCGAAATCGTTTCTGATTGTAAAAAGCAAACACTTCAAACTGTTATATTGGGAAAGGTCTCTCTGGAGGGTGTTGTTTATTCTGATAGCCGGCGCGGTTACAGCGGCCTGGTTGGTGCGGGCTACTCTAAACATTTGCGCGTTAATCACGGACAAAATGAGTTTGCAGATGGTACCGGGCACATCAATGGTATTGAAAGCTTCTGGAGTTTTACCAAACGAGGGCCCGCCAAATTCAACGGCGTAACCAAAAACTTTGATTTGCACCTGAAGGAATGCGAATGGCGATGGAACCGAAACTCTGATGAACTGAGTCACGAACTTTGGGGGCTTTTAAAGTAAATTTATATAAAGCTGCTAGTCTAGAGCCTAGAAAATATCTGATTCATTGTGTGGCCGCTGAAGCAGAGAGCAGTTTTTCCATCGGTTTCAGATTGACAGCATAGCCTTGATTAACCAGCCATCTGTCTTCTACTCGCCATTTTCCGCCGGCATCTTCCACGCGCACATACCAGTGATGGGTGTCAGGCAGCGGTTTGAAAACGGCGTTGTACTCAGCTTTGTTGCCCGAAAATACCCCACTTTGCGCGGGTTGCAGTTTCACGGTTTGATCCTCGGCTTTTTTTGCCGGATGCATCAATACCAAATTAAGCGGTTCCTGCGGGTTGAAGTTGCCGCTAACCAGCACTTTAGCGGCGTTTTTATCGGGATTGACCAACACTTGTGCGTGAATATTGCGTTTGAAGGCTTCTTCATCGCGGTGCAGTTGCAGGTCGATATGTTTGCCGTCTTTATAATAGTCATCGCTCACCAAGTCGGCCGAATTGCTTTGGGCTAAGTGGAAAGTGTAGAGGGCGGCAAACACCACAATCACCGGCCCTGCCATCAGCAGCCACGGCCACGGTTCTTTATACCAGACTTTCGATTTTTGCGTTTGGGGCACTTTATTCTCCGATAAACGATGCTTTTTCTATGATGGTGTGCGGTTCGCCGCCTGCTTCGCGATAGGTGAATTCAAACACTATAGGGTGGCTGCCTTTATCGGCGTATTCGGGAATGGTGGCAACCTGAACAGGCACGGTAACGGTTTCTTTCGGGGGAACGGTCAGGCCGTCTGAAGGCAGGCCGGTGAGGGAAATTTCATCAAAACCGCTTACTTTGGCAGTGATACGCTGCTCTTTTTCGCTGTCGTTGATGATGCGCAGGTTGTAGGCGTTTTCCAGCCAACCTTGGTTATTTTCGCGCACCATCACGCCTCGGTCTTTGATAATGTCTACATTGAGGGTTTCGCGGGTGGAAATGCCGGCAATCATGGCGGCCACGGCAGCAGCCAATACTGCACCGTAACCGATAACACGCGGGCGCAATAAGCGTTTTCTGATGTCTTTATCGGTATATTCGTGCGCCAGCACGCTTTCGGTGGTATAGCGTATCAGCCCGCGCGGATAGTTCATTTTATCCATAATCTCATCGCAGGCATCAATGCAGGCGGCACAGCCGATACATTGATACTGCAAGCCATCGCGGATGTCAATGCCCACGGGGCACACCTGCACGCACATAGTGCAATTGATGCAGTCGCCGAGCTTGATTTCTTCTTTACTGGCGGTTTTCTTTCGGGCTCCGCGAGGCTCGCCGCGTTCGGTATCGTAAGAAATCACCAACGTGTCTTTATCGAACATCGCGCTCTGAAAGCGGGCATAAGGGCACATATGCAGACACACCTGCTCACGCATCTGATGGGCAAACAGCCAAGTCATAAATCCGTAAAATGCTGCAGCAAACAGCGCACCGCCGCCTGCAGTGAGTGTGAATACGGCCGGCACAAGTTCGCGTATCGGCGTAAACCAGCCGGCAAAAGTGATGCCCGTCCACGCACACACAATAAAAATCAACAGATATTTAATGGTTTTAATGCGGATTTTACGGAAATTCCACCGCTCTTTATCGAGCTTCAAACGCTTGTTGCGGTCGCCTTCGACAAGGTGGTCTATCCACAGCATGATTTCGGTGTAAACCGTTTGCGGGCAGGAGTAGCCACACCACAAACGGCCGGCGATAGTGGTCCACCAAAACAGGCCGAAGGCAGAAATAATCAGCAACAGAGCCAAATAAATCAAATCACCCATGCCCAACGAAAGGCCGAAAATATAGAAATGACGCGCAGGAATATCGAATAAAACCGCCTGGCGGCCGCTCCAGTTGAACCACGGCACCACATAAAACACGAACTGCGTAGCCAAAATCATCAACAGGCGCAAATTGGCGAAACGCCCTTTAGCCATCTTCGGATGGATGCGTTTTGCACCTTGATAAAGTTGGATAACTTGTTCTTTAGATTGATTTCGGCCTTTGGGTACGCTTGACATGGCGGAGTTCCTCAGCTTGATAATGGCTTGCGTTATTTTCGTTATGGCGCAGCATTATAACAGGTGTTGGAAAAGGTCGGGTTGTTTACACTTTTTATGCCAAACAGCTTTTGTTTTTTTTTGCTGGAATGATGGTTTCGTGATTTTCGAGCATTCTCAAGAACGATGCGGCTTCGCCGTGCCTTTCGGCATTCTTGACAACCCTCAAAAATCCCAAAATGGGTCTGCATGCAAAAAACGGAAAGTGTAAACAACGCTGGAATTTCCTACACTTTTTTAGGTTTTCAGACGGCCCAAAAACCAAGCGAGGCCGTCTGAAAAACACAAATAAAAGAGACAATACCGGATTATTTAGTTGTATTACCCTCAAAAAATAGAGATAACACACTGCAAATTAAAGAAAAAATCACAAAAAACTACTCTATTTTCTGTACCGGAAGCAACTGCCCGTTCCGCTGCCGATATTTTGGGTATGCCTAAAATTCGTCAGCCCTATTCCACCGTCAAACCTGCCAAGTCGCCAGCCATCATTTGACTCCGGCTGACGATGAGGTTTTTGACGGTTCGGTTAAGTTGGACGAAAGTTGTTTCAGTGCAAGGCGTGAGGGCTGGTACGGGCGCGGCGCGGCAGGTAAAGTGGCCGTTTTCGGCATCCTGAACCAACACGGCAAGATCTGTACGGTAGTTGCAGATAACGCCAAGCTTGGAACTTTACTGCATGTAATCAAAAGAAAATTTATGCCTGACAGCATCGTTTGCACAATAAGCCCGGGCAGTCGCAATAAATGGGATGCTGGTCGTTTTGTTTATCACTGCATCAACCATTCCAAAGTGTTCACAGACCATCGGAACCTCATTGACGGCATCTTGCAGCGTTGCTTTGGAAGCATCGGGAACAACTTCGGTACAAACCCTTGCTGCCTCGTTTTAGGATGTCGGAAACGATGATTTTAGCACTCGCTTTGCCCCCGCGTTTACCTCGGATGCTTTTTGCATTGAAATGGGATTCGTCTGATTCTACGGCGTTTTAGAAAGAGGTGTCTGCCCGCATTCGCCAGCAGGGCTCCGGCGTAACTTCAGGTACGGACTGTTGATGCTTCCAACACTGATTCCGGTCAGTTTGGACGGTATCGGAAGCGTTCAAATAGAAAGCGGAAAGCCGTAAGACCTGACGGTATTGGGAATCGGTAATTTTACTGCACTTTTGATACTTGTTTTTTAATTTTATTTCATAAGCTTATCATTAATATTGGGTGGTTGTGCTTTCTTAGCCCCTTTGTTAAATAGAATAGCTCTAGACTAGCAAAATAGCTCTGTTAGCCTGGAAAAATGAAATATAACACCAAGTTAAGTGACCATCAGCTCAAAAAATTATCAAGCATTTTTGTGTCGGTATAGAAGCCTCAAAACCGCTTTGCCGACAGGCTTCAACCGCAATACCATCAACCACCGGTATCGCATTTTCAGACACGAAATATACTGCTGCCAAAGCGGGCAAAAAGACCTGTTATACGGCAGCATGGAGGTTGATGAAAGCTATTTGTAGCGCGGTTTCCATGGCAAGTCAAAGCGTGGCAGAGGAACGCTTAAACAACCCGTCTTTGGTATTTTCGAAAGAGACGGCAGGGTTTATACCGAAATCGTTCCTGATTGTAAAAAGCAAACACTTCAAGCTGTTATATTGGGAAAGGTCTCTCTGGAGAGTGTTTTTATTCTGATAGCCGGCGCGGTTACAGCGGCCTGGTCGATGCGGGCTACTCTAAACATTTGCGCGTTAATCACGGACAAAATGAGTTTGCAGATGGTACCGGGCACATCAATGGTATTGAAAGCTTCTGGAGTTTTACCAAACGAGGGCCCGCCAAATTCAACGGCGTAACCAAAAACTTTGATTTGCACCTGAGGGAATGCGGATGGCGATGGAATCGAAACTCTGATGAACTGAGTCACGAACTTTGGGGGGCTTTTAAAGTAAATTTATATAAAGCTGCTAGTCTAGAGCCATGATTTTTGTGAACGAAGCTACCAACGTCTTCTGGTCTTATCCCGTCATTATCCCGAGCAGTTCGGGAATACCGTTTATCACGGGATCCCCAATATATTCTCAAACGTAATTCCATGATTGGAGCAGGTCAGAATCACGATAAATTTAAAAAAGTATGGGTAATTTTCCTGCCGTCCGCCTGTCCGTATATCAACTGCATGGCCTGATACACAATCCAGAGAAATAGCATCCCAAAAAATGGGAACGGCATTATTTATAACATTGATATAAGACTTTTCAGCGCCGGAAAGTATTGTTTCATCAAATGAGTTATTGGATTTGTCGAATTAATCGCTGAACTGTTCAGAAACTTACTTAAATCATTTGATTTATTTGATATTTTTAATTAACTTTTGGGGCTGAAGTAGATTAGCCCTAAATACCACACCAATCCCGCAAGATTTTCAACTGCTCACTTGGTATGCCAAAGTTAAAACGAAACCCGCATTCTTTCAAGAATAGGGGAAAAGACTTTCGGTCGATTCCGTTGTATTTGCGCAGCACACGCTTGGCTTGATTCCAAAAATTCCCAATACCGTTGATGTGGTTTTGCCTCTGGGCAAATGTCTTGCCGTGGTTAATCCTATGGTGGTGAAAACCGCCGACATCCGGGACATCATCGCTGCTTAAACTTTCGGTATACACCACACTGCCCGGCATGATTTTCTTCGCAATAACAGGCAACAAACTCTCTTTTTTGGCGTTATCCACGACCACGGTATAAACCTTGCCGCCATGTTTGAGGATACCGAAAACCACCACTTTGCCTGCGGCTCCTGTGCCGCATTTTCCTTTGCGCTTACCGCCGGAGCAGCTCTCATCTGACTTTACGGAACCTTCAAAAACCTGATCGGCCTCCAAGGCCGAATGATGGCTGATGACGAGGCGGATTTTGCAGTAAAAGAGTATGGCGGTGTTGGGCCGGATACCCAAGACATCGGCAGCCGAACGGGCGGTAACTTCCGGCACAAAATATCCGAGTAGTGTCTTCTGTGATTTTTTGCTTAATTTACAGTTTGTTATCTTCGTTTTAGCAACCTATCATGACTGCTAATCTACGTCAGCCCCTAACTTTTTTAGAAAATTCAGTTTGATTTTCTAAACGAATACCCTTTTCAAGATCGTATTCAAAGTAGCCTTGGTTTAAATCTCCCAAACTTTCATTACAAAATTTATTTTTATTATCTTTGACAAAGAAAAATACTGCACTTTGGATGTCAATTTTGTATGCTGTTTCAACTTTGAAATTCCCATCTTTACCATCGGTAAGAGGGCTAATTTTCCAAATTGATGGCTGCGCAAATATTCTTAAGGGGCTTAGGAAGCAAAATTAGCCCAAGGGTCGATTTCTCAGTATTTTAAGCAAGACTAATACAGATCATCATGCCTGTGATTGAAGCGAAATTAGGTTTCCTTTAAATGTAAATAAAAAGTCTGTTTCGGTACACCGTTAAATTTAACCAAGCGGTTTTTGGCATAACCCCAAAACAATTCGATGCCGTTAATGTGTTGCGCACCCCGGGCGAACTCGTCTACACCATGATGTACCCTGAAGTGCTTTTCACAGCCCATATCAACCAAGCCGTGATAGCCGCTTCGGTATAGACTTTGTCGTCCCGTTTTAAGATGCCGAAAACAATGGTTTTGCCTCCCTCTCCCCCGCCCGCCCTCGGATGCGTTTGGAGCCGAAGTAGGATTCGTCCAGTTCGACCACACCGGCAGAGGGAGTTTGCCGTTCACATTCAGCAGCCATACGGCAACGCAGTTTGAGAAACAGATATTGGCACTTTGGGTACTGATGCCGGTGAGTCTGGCGGTATCGGAAACGGTCAAATCAAGTGTGAAAAGGCGCAGGATTTGACGGAATTTTGATTCGGTAATTTTACTGAACTTTTGGTATTTGTTTTTAATAGGTATATCAGAAGCTTAACATCATTTTTGCTGATTTTGCTTCGTAAGCCCCTTCTTAAAATTCGTTCTTCCTCAAATTTATAAGTTTCGCTTGGGTTTGGTATAGATTCAGAACAAGCCGCCAAACCGGAACACGAAGCTAATACGGTTAATGTTGTCGTTCTCACTATTTAGTCCTTTCGTAAATAACTGTTCCGGTTTCGGAACCATTTTCGTCTTTCAACTAAAAATAGGCTTTTCTGCTGTCCTGAAGCATACATAGCAGTCCTTTTTCATCTTCATACTGCATTTTGGTAAATACACCTTTAGCTAATACTGAAATGCTGTAACGGTTATCTGTTTGAGCTCTATCAAAATCCGATCACTCAATAACGAAATCATTTTGTTTTTTTGGACTCGCAGATTGGAGTTAACCAAAATACCGATAAATTTTGTGCCGCTCCTACTGTTGAAATGGGATTCCTGATGATAGCCATTTTCCAAGCACTCAAAAAGAATGCTGATAAGAGTGACGGACGAAAGTAGCCTGTGCATTATGCAGCCTCCTGATTCACAGGAACAACATTACAGGCACACAGAGATTTTGGTTGGTTGCTGTTTGATCAGACAGTTACTATCAATACCAATAAAATTACATAAGCAATTTTCACCCAAATCTCCTTTGTTGCCGCGTCTAGACGATTTTAAACTTTTCAATTATTCTATGGCTCTAGACTAGCAGCTTTATATAAATTTACTTTAAAAGCCCCCAAAGTTGGTAACTCAGTTCATCAGAGTTTCGGTTCCATCGCCATTCGCATTCCTTCAGGTGCAAATCAAAGTTTTTGGTTACGCCGTTGAATTTGGCGGGCCTTAGTTTGGTAAAACTCCGGAAGCTTTCAATACCATTGATGCGCCCGGTACCATCTGCAAACTCATTTTGTCCGTGATTAACGCACAAATGTAGAGTAGCCGGCTTATCGACCAGGCCGCTGTAACCGCGCCGGCTATCAGAATAAAAACACTCTCCAGAGAGACCTTTCCCAATATAACAGCTTGAAGTGTTTGCTTTTTACAATCAGGAACGATTTCGGTATAAACCCTGCCGTCTCTTTCGAAAATACCAAAGACGGTTGTTTAAGCGTTCCTCTGCCACGCTTTGACTTGCCATGGAAACCGCGCTACAAATAGCTTTCATCAACCTTTATGCTGCCGTATAACAGGTCTTTTTGCCCGCTTTGGCAGCGGTATGTTTCGTGCCTGAAAATGCGATACCGGTGGTTGATGGTATTGCGGTTGAAGCCTGTCGGCAAAGCGGTTTTTGAGGCTTCTATACCGACGCAAAAATGCTTGATAATTTTTTGAGCTGATAGTAACTTAACTTGGTGTTATATTTCATTTTTCTAGGCTAACAGAGCTATTCTGCTAGTCTAGAGCCTAAAAAATATTTTCGGTCACCTCCATTGTATTTTATGTAAGACACGTTTTTTCTGATTCCCCCCCCCAATGCTGTTGATGTAGTTTTGTCTATTTACAAATTACAAACTTTTTGCCATGAGTAATCCTGTAATATAATAGCGAAAACCAATGGTATCTCATTCAAATACATCGTCAATACTCAAACTATCCGCACAAACTCGACTATCAGACATGACTTTCCTTGTAATAGCTTCCCTTTTCTTTCTCGCCAACTACAAGCATGTCCACGGCCGTCAAAAACTGACCACTTTAAAGCCGGAACCGGCAGTTTGATTGTGCTCACCCCACGGGGGGGTAAATCTCCTTTATCACAGGCGCAATGCCTATCTTCTTTTTGTCCTTCAAACGGTAACTCTCTCCACTTATCCGAACAACATGACAATGGCGGAGTAATCTGTCCAGCATGGCGGCAGTCAAAGCCGTATCGTTGGCAAAAGCCCCGGCCCACCGGCTGAACGGCAAATCGGCCGTCTGAACATCCGAAAGCAAACCTGAAGAACGCAATGTCGCCTGCAAAGGCATGATGAAACCGGATTTCAGGTAACGCTTGAAAAGCTCTACTCTGCTTTTTAGTCCCAGCCCTATATGGCGGCAGATTTTGGAAAGGAAACCGTAGCCGTCGGCTGCTGCCGGCAACACCGGATTCAGACGGCGCCCGTCTTCTGCACAGGCATCACGTTGAATCATGACGGTTTTGGCATTATCAAACAGCACTTTGTGCGCCATGCCGCAGAAGAGTTCAAAACTGTTGCACAAACCGTCTGTCCGTGCTTCGGTACGCCCGTTGTCATAGAAGCGGACACAGCTTGCTCGGGAGTAACCCAATGTGGCGGCAAAGGCCTTCGGAGGGTTGCCGCCTCTGCGGATAATGGTGAAATCCGCCTGCATCTGCCGGCCGGGTTTGATTTCAAAGCGTAGCGCAGGTTCGTTATCGGGTTTGGGTTTGAGGATGGCGGCATAATCACTGACGATTCCGACTTTGCCCTGAAAGCCCGTTTCGAGGATTTCCCGATACGGCACGGCAGCGGGAATCCGGCCGGGAGCAGCGGCTTCGATGCGGGAGCGGATATAGTCTTTAAAGGGGTCGGGCTTGCCGGGTTTTGATCCGACTCTTTGATATTGCGGTGCGCAGTCTTTGTGAGGCAGATACTTTTTAACGGTGTTTCTAGACAATCCCAATTCTTTGGTCATGCCTTGAATGGATTTGCCTTACTGTTTGAGCGCTTTGATGGCTGCAACCGTCTCCTGATTCAACATGAAAGCAGCCTTTGTTTTAAAGCTGCGAGTTTAAGTCAGGGTGGTCAATTTCTGACTGCCGTCAGGTGGTCATTTTTGCACTGCCGGTAACATTAACCCTACAAATGTTGGCGGACTGTTTGAATATAAACAGTATTGACAGCCAATACTGACGTAACAATGCTACACCATTCGAAGCCGAATATTAAGATGCAAAAAGGCTATTGGTGAAAAATGATGGCTGTCAGATAACGGACGAGCCGTTATCATAGATGAAGGCAAACCAGTCTATTTTGTGAGTATTAAAGACAGCAGAGCCATAATCTCCTATATTGATGTGGAATTTCCTACCAATACTTACGAATTTGTGCAGGAGGGCGAATTTGTACGGGAGAGCAAATGAAAAGAGCAGTAAAAGCAGTATTGTTTTTTAGTTGTTACACTTGTCCAGACGGCATCTACCTTACCTAGATAAGTTTAAGTAACGTCATACAGAGCTTTTCCAAAAACAAAGGCATAGTCTATCTAGGTTTGAGTCAGGCGGGGATGACAATGGATTCAATAAAAATGTATAGACGTATTCGTTTGTTCCCCCTCCATCTGCGTAAAAAACTGTGAAACTATGATTATCACATTTGAGTACATTAAACCCAGCAGAGTACGCGTGCCTGATACAGGTCTACTTAGCAATTTACCTTTAAATATCAATAGCTAGAATACCCTGTTCTCCAGTTTCACATTGAGTGCTCCAAACAGTTTAGGCTGGGATGTCATATATGTGGGTGATGGTCATAGAGATGCTATAAGGTTAGTTACGGATTCAAAGGCAATAAATTTAATGATGTAGTCGACTTAATGAGACTTCTGATGGGGAATAACCGATGCAAAAAAGTGGATCGCTGTAGTTTCGGTAATTATTATTCCGTTTGTTTATGCTATCATTAAATCAGCAGCAAGGGCCGGTGAACACAAATCAGCCGGCATCCTATAGCCAAGTTTTTTTCCGGGTGGCAGTTGAGCTCCCTATGCCTCCTTAATCTATCTACCCGCTTTGCTGAAATCCGTTCCTTTCGGAAAGTATCGGCGTATCAGCCTGTTGGTGTTCTCCTCCAACCCTTTTCCCAAAAGGGTACCGGCAGCAGAGGCTTCGTCTCCGATGCCTGGGCGAGACCGGGTGCCGGTAAAATGCTTTGCCGTTGTCCGGTGTGAAGCATGTTGTCGAACGGTTTCGGCACGCGGATAGCCGTATCTTTTGCTTTGAAATCGGCGGCTTTGCGGATGACGGTGAATTTGGTTTTTCTCCCGGCTGCGGCAGCCTGCTTTTCCGGCTCCTGCCGATGATGTGCCCGTTTTCAAACCGCCGCTGCGCGCTTTGCCGCCGACAATGGCCGGGTAACCTCCAATGCCCTTCCGCCTTAATCCCCGCGCGACTGCCTTCCTGCACTATGGTTTGGAAACGGTGCGCGGACGGGGCTGCCGCCATTTTGCGATCTTTGGCGGGATAACGGTAAACGGTACCGTTTGATGCCTTTGTGTCGGCTAACGGCGGACGCAGAGCTGTGCTTCCGGATAATCGGCTCTGCAACGGTCTGTTGGACGGAATCCGTTATTTATCCGCGCGGTTTGTTTTGCTTTTGGGCATTACTGTGTTGCAGCGCTTGACGAGAACGGTATGTTGCTCTGACGGAATGCCCTATTTGGCGGCCGGCATGGAAGGGGACAGCCGATGGTTTGTGCGGTTTGGCCGTGTGTCCGGTTGCAGCTGCAATTCTTCTTGCCGAAAAAGGCCGGTATGCTGTCGAATACCGGCCTTTTCTGTTGGTGGAAGGTTGCACTCGAAGCTTTATTCCTCCACAGCGTTACTACGCTCCATCGTATTACTTATACAGCCTGGGGCTTGCTGCCTTACGGCAAAAAAGTTTCGTCATCACTCCATAAGCTTACACTGCTTATTTTCGTGTAAATGCAGATTGCGGAGATTAGATGTTTTCAGATGACCTAAACTGATCTTGCAAATGGTTCAGGCTTTCAGACGGCCGGCCTTTGTTTTATTACCCCATCTATATGGCTTACAGCGTGATTTCTCTGCTCTCGCCGTTCACGGTTTCAAGGATGGCGAAAGTTTTGTTGCCGGTATTAACTGTCAGTTTGGCCGATACGCCTGCGGCGGCATTGTTCCACACGATTTCCAGCTCTTTTTCGCCCAATGCTTTCACAGAGAACTCACCATCGAAGGCTTGGGAAGTGTTGCGGAACTTCAGCAGATTGAAGAGTTGTTGTACTACTGGGCGTTTCACGGCTTCATCGATTTCTGCCAAAGAATAGTAGTGGCGGTTGATGTTGCGGCCTTCTTTGGTTTTTTCCAAAAGTTCAATGTCGTTTTCACCGGCGAGCAGGCCTACATAGTAGATTTGCGGAATACCGGGGGCGAAGCATTGCAACACGCGTGCCAAGATATAGGCCTGGTCATTGTTGCCCAACGCCGAATAGTAAGTGCAGTTGATTTGATAGATATCCAAATTATTGTATTCGGCGCTGGAATATTTTTTCTTCACGTTGGCGCCTTGGGCATAGAGAGCTTCGCGGGTGGCTTCGCACTCTTCATCGGTCATTAAATCTTTTACGTCCACCACACCGATGCCGTCATGGGTGTCGAGGGTGGTAAACTGTTTGCGCGGGCAGATTTCCAACCAATGCACGAGTCGGTCAACGCAGCCGCTGAACAGGGTGTGCAACACCAGCATCGGCAGGGCGAAATCGTAAACGTAATAATCGTGTCCGGCGATTTTGAGCTGGATGGTGTAGTGCTCGTGAATTTCGGGCAGCACGGTAACATTGTGCGCATCAAGCACATCGGTGCATTCTTTCAGGGTTTCCCAGATTTCCGGTTCCACAAAGAAGCAGTTGGTGCCGATTTTTTTGTTGGCATAGGCAAACGCATCAAGGCGGATAATCGATGCACCCTGTTTGCTCAGAAATTCAAGGTTGTCTTTAATGAATTTTTTGGTTACCGGGTGGGTAACGTCTAAATCGACCTGCTGCTCGTCAAAAGTACACCACACTTTTTCGCTGGTGCCGTCTGCAAATTCGGCCATGCGGTAAGGTGCACGCGGCTTACGTTTGTAGATTAAATCCACCTGCTCTTCGGTCGGCTCGCCGCCCGGCCAAAACTCTTTATAGCGGATAAACAAATTCCGCCATTCGGAACCATCTTTTTTCTGTTGAAAATCCTGGAAATAAGGCGATTGTGCAGAAATATGGTTCACCATAAAGTCAAACATCAAGTAATAATCTTTCGCCAGCGCATTTACGTCTTCCCAGCCGCCGAATGCAGAATCGACTTTGGTATAGTCCATCGGTGCAAACCCCCGGTCACCGGAAGACGGGAAGAACGGCAGGATATGCACGCCGCCGATCACGCCCTTCATGTGCTTTTCCAACACGTTTTTCAAATCTTTCAGATTGCTGCCCAAACTGTCGGCATAGGTAATCAACATGGCTTCATTTTTCACTTGCATGATTTTCTTCCTGTCGTTAAATGTCGTTGGATTACACCTTCAGCGCATCATGCCCGGCAAGCATGACACCGATGTCAGTTTGCACAGTATCATATCAAACTCCCTGCAAAAATCAATTAGTTTAGTGTAATGAAAATGTTAGCAAGCAATACTAATTGATATAAAACAATTGATATAAAACAAATTCCGCTTTATCCGCGCAACGAGACGCAGGCTTGCCCATAATTTCATTTATCGACATAAAGCTTGAGTGTTTGAAATATTCTTTCAAACGGCCTGATTTTATACGCAACCAATATCCTATTAATCTATCTCCCTACCCCAAAATAATGACGGCATTGGTACACTCTATCGCTTGGATCTCTGAAACATACAGCAAGCCGTCTGAAAACCGAAATACCGTTATTCCCATTTCACAGGCAGACGTATGAAAATATTGAAATACATTAAACAACACTCATAAATATCGAACGCTCAGCTTTCTCTCCGTACAGGAATGACACAACTGTTATGCAAAGAAGATAACATCAGATAAACTTCTGATCATATTTTCGGAAAGAGTTGGCTGTTTACATTTTTTATGCCCATCAGCTTTGGTTTTCTGCCGAAACAATGGTATTCTAACATTCAACAAATATTTTGGGGTTGAAGTAGCTTAGCCCTAAATACCACACCAATCCCGCAAGATTTTCAACTGCTCACTTGGTGTGCCAAAGTTAAAACGAAACCCGCATTCTTTCAAGAATAGGGGAAAAGACTTTCGGTCGATTCCGTTGTATTTGCGCAGCACACGCTTGGCCTGATTCCAAGAATTCCCGATGCCGCTGATGTGGTTTTGCCTCTAGGCAAATGTCTTGCCGTGGTTAATCCTATGGTGGTGAAAACCGCCGACATCCAGAACATCATCGCTGCTTAAACTGTCGGTATACACCACACTGTCCGGCATGATTTTCTTCGTAATAACAGGCAACAAACTCTCTTTTTTGGCGTTATCCACGACCACGGTATAAACCTTGCCGCCACGTTTGGGAATACCGAAAACCACCACTTTGCCTGCGGCTCCTGTGCCGCGTTTTCCTTTGCGCTTACCGCCGGAGCAGTGCTCATCTGACTCTACGGAACCTTCAAAAACCTGATGCCTCCAAGGCCGAATGATGGCTGATGACGAGGCGGATTTTGCAGTAAAAGAGTATGGCGGTGTTGGGCCGGATACCCAAGACATCGGCAGCCGAACGGCGGTAACTTCCGGCACAAAATATCTGAGTAGTGTCCTCTGTGCTTTTTTGCTTAATTTACAGTTTGTTATCTTCATTTTAGCAGCCTATCATGACTGCTAATCTACGTTAGCCCCTGAAAATGCTATACCAGTGGCTGATGGTATTACGGTTGAAGCCTGTCAGCAAAGCGGTTTTTGAGGCTTCTATATCGACACAAAAATGCTTGATAATTTTTTGAGCTGATAGCCACTTAACTTGGTGTTATATTTCATTTTTCTAGT
Source organism: Neisseria musculi (assembly GCF_014297595.2). NCBI lineage: Bacteria > Pseudomonadati > Pseudomonadota > Betaproteobacteria > Neisseriales > Neisseriaceae > Neisseria > Neisseria musculi. Next base: position 1,373,306 of record NZ_CP060414.2, read on the forward strand.
CTAACAGAGCTATTCTGCTAGTCTAGAGCCTAAATTATATTGAAACGATAACGAAAGTTATTGTGAAGATGGGAATCGGCATTTTTCCCGCCATACCTGTGCGAGCGTAACAGGTACTTGAACAAGCAGCGTTTATCGCCCCACCAAAACCAGTGGAAGACGGTGGACTAAAGGCGGCGCAGACAATATATATATAAAGAAAGGCCGCTTCAAACAAACCGGCTGCCATTGTTTTGCCGTGATGCCTTTAAAGCCCAACAGCCATACAGAGCCAAAACGGCTTCGATAATGAATCCACTTTATTTTCTGTTGCCGCGTTGCTGCATCTGGCACAAAGAAAGCGGTTTTGGCGGCCGCCGTGGCAGAGGCGGCTCCGCAATGCTTGCGCCGCCTGCGGCTTGCTACCTTATGCCGCAAGCGTGCAAACCCACCGTAAAAAAGCAGGCTTGCCCCGGCCTTAAAATATAATACAGACCCGAAATGAAACCGAACTGGAGCCGTCTGAAATTTCAGACGGCCGGGCATCGCCCCGCTTTTGGTTTCCAAACTCCCCCGTCTGCCTATACGCGGTTCTCAAATTTTCGGCACATACAGCAAATCACGAGTGGTTTTATTGATCAGGTCGGCCAATGTGAAGCCGTCCAGATAGTTCAGAAAGGCTTTTACCGCCCCGCCGAGTATGCCCGCCATGCGGCAACCCGGGCTAATCAGGCAGCGGTTGTTGCTGCCCATACACTCAACCAGCTGCATCGGCTCTAAATGGCGCACCACCGCGCCGATGCTGATATACTCGGGCGCGCAGGCAAGTTTCAGGCCGCCGCCGGTGCCGCGCACGCTGTCGAGAAAGCCGCCTTTCACCAGCGCAGCAACCACTTTCATCAGATGACTTCTCGAGATACTGTAGGTATCCGCAATCGTGCCGATATTGACCAAAGCACCATCGTTTACAGCGGTATACATCAACACGCGCAAGCCGTAATCGGTATGTTGGGTTAAATACATAATCGTAATGGGTTTGACTGAGTTTGACTGATTTGACTTATAGGTGAGGAAAGTTTCATAATATATGAAACTTATAAAATTATCCAGCCGCCGCTATGAAACCGCTCAAACGCCACCCTGATTTAATCGAACGCTCGCGCGAACATCATCACTCGCTGGCATTGTGCCTGCGCATTCTGCACCATCCCGCCGGCTGCCACCGGGCCGATATAGAAGCCCACCTGCCCGACCTGCTGGCGCATTTTGCTGCCGAAGAACATCAGTTTGCCCCGCATTGGCACAACATAGCCCCCTCCCTGCGCGCCCGCTTCGAATCCGACCACCGGCAACTGCGTGAGATGGCGGCCGCCCCGCAATACGGCAGTGAAGCTTGGAACACCGGGTTTGCCCTCACCCTGCGCAATCACGCCCGTTTTGAAGAGCGCGAGCTCTTTCCTGCCCTGGAGCCGTTTTTATAATGGGCGCGCTTATCATGAAAAAGCGCGCCGCAACTTTTTCAGACGGCCCTGGTGCAGCCGCAGGCCGTCTGAAAAGTTTCTGATGCTGCCCGCCGCAACACAAATTTGCCGCATCTTTTAAAGCATGAAACCGCCAACCATAGCCGCCCCGCGCAGCAAGCCCAAGCGGCAGGCCGCAGATTATGCCGTTTCCAACAGATTAACGCCCTCATTACTTTAAAGAAAGCGGGGCGGCATAATATCGAAATACCTTTTACCCGCTATCTTTCACAGGAACCGCCATGAATGCTTTTTTCAACCGCCCCGTGTGGGCGATGGCCTTTCGGCCTTTTTATCCGCTGGCCGCACTTTTCGGTGCGTTATCGGCGCTGCTGTGGGGCTTGGGCTATCAAGGCACGGCAGAACTGCCTTCACTTTACTGGCACGCCCACGAAATGATTTGGGGCTATGCCGGCGCGGTAGTGGTGGGCTTCCTGCTCACCGCCGTTGCCACTTGGACGGGGCAGCCGCCCACGCGCGGCGCGGCTTTGGCAGGTTTGGCCGCCTGCTGGCTGGTGGCGCGGATTGCACTGTATTTTCCAAACGGCGCGGCGCTGGGCGGCATTGCCGGCACGGTGTTTTTCGGCTATGCGGCGGTGTGCCTGGCTTTGCCGGTTATCCGCAGCCGCAATTCGCGCAACTATATTGCGGTGGCCGCTCTGTTGGTGTTCGGGCTGACCCATGCGCTGTTCCACCTCTATCTGCAGCCGTTTCACGCTGCCGCCCTGCTCAACGGCCTGATGGCGGGCTTGATGATGGTGGCAGGCTTTATCGGCCTGGTGGGTATGCGGATTATGCCGTTTTTCACTGCCAAACGTTTGAATATTCCGCAGGTTGCCTCGCCTGCCTGGGTGGCATGGTCGGCCTTGCTGCTGCCCATGCTTGCCGCCGTGCTGATGATGCTGCAAACCGCCCTGCCCCTGGCCGCCGCCGCCATGCTGGCGGCCGGTGCGGTTAATTTGGTGCAGGTGTGGCGGTGGTGGAACGGCAAAGTGTTGCGCGAGCCTATGTTGTGGGTGTTGTTTGCAGGTTATCTGTTTACGGCGCTCGGCCTGATTGCCACCGGCGCGGCGCAATGGCAGCCGGCCTATCTGAGTTTGGGCGTACACCTCACCGGAGTGGGCGGCATCGGCCTGCTTACCGTGGGCATGATGGCGCGTACCGCGCTGGGGCACACCGGCAGACCCATCTATCCCTCGCCGGCATCGGTAACGGCAGCCTTTTGGCTGATGGCTGCTGCCGCCGTGGTGCGCGCTGCCGCTGCGCTTTCAAGCGGCACGGCCTACACTCACGGCATCCGTTTCTCAGCCGTTTTATTTGCCCTTTCTCTGCTGCTGTATGCTTGGCGCTATATCCCGTGGCTGCTCTCGCCCCGTGCAGACGGCAAGGCCGGATAATCGGTGTTTACGGGTGAAATCCAACAGAAACGGCAGGCCGCATCACCCCGGCTCTGTTGCCGGTCGGTGGCCGGCACAATCATTTCTTACAATGCCGGCCTGTTCCGTATCGATTCCAACCGAATCCGCCCTTCAAGAACCAACCCCATACCATCAGATTTGCACCAAACTGTGTCGGACACAAGCCGCAAAGGCCGTCTGAACAATCTGCCCTTCAGACGGCCTGCCCGGTTTTAAACCAACCCCTTTCCGGCCGCTTTCAGCGAGGATTCCACCATCTCCCACCGCATCAAAGCCGGCATTGTCGGCGCCACCGGCTACACCGGCGTAGAACTGTTGCGCCGGCTTGCCGCCCACCCCGGCGTTGAAATTTGCGCCGTAACCAGCCGCAGCAACTCCGGCACAGCCGTAGCCGATTATTTTCCCAGCCTGCGCGGCGTGTATGATTTAAAGTTTCAAACGCCCGATGAAGCCGGTTTGGCGCAATGCAACGTGGTGTTTTTCGCCACCCCCAACGGCGTGGCCATGAAAGAAGCGCCCCTGCGCTGCTGGCACAAGGCGTGCGCGTGGTGGATTTGTCGGCCGACTACCGAAAGCAATGCGTGGGTTGTGTTGTCGGTTATCGACAATCTGGTGAAAGGTGCGGCCGGGCAGGCCGTGCAGAATATGAACATTATGTTCGGCTTCAACAAAACGGCCTGCGCAACAAAACGGCCTGCGCGACGCGCCGCTGCTGCCCTAGCTCGGCACAACGCACGCCGCCGCGCCCATACTGCCGCGTGCGGCCGTGTATCGGAAACCGCCCGAATCCACTATAATCGCCCTGTTTTTACACTCATCACTTTCAGGAACCGGATATGAGCATCCAAGAACAAATCAAAGAAGTGGTTACCACCCACCGCGTGGTATTGTTTATGAAAGGCACCAAGCAGTTTCCGCAATGCGGTTTCTCTTCGCGCGCCGTGCAGCTTCTGCAGGCTGCGGGCTGCGAAGATTTCGTTACCGTTAACGTGCTGGAAAACGAAGCCGTGCGCCAGGGCATCAAAGAATACAGCAGCTGGCCGACCATTCCGCAACTGTATGTCGATGGCGAATTTCTGGGCGGCTCCGACATCATGATGGAAATGTTTGAAGCCGGCGAACTGCAGGAAGCCTTAAAAGCATAACCGCCGCGCCATGCCGCCCGATGAAACGCTTTCAGGCCGTCTGAAACATGCTTTCAGACGGCCTTGGCAGCTTATAGCGGTTCTCCTTTATTTCCGGCACAAGGCAGGGTGCGGCCGCGCCGCAACGGCAGTGAAAGGATTTCACCCTAATCCGCCATTATCCCGCCTCTTTCGTTTACGCGGTTCGCAATCCATCCCGCGACAACAAAACTAGGAACCCGTCATGACCCCTCAAAAAGCCGTGGTCGTCTTTTCAGGCGGCCAGGATTCCACCACCTGCCTGATTCAGGCCGTGCGCCGATACGGCAGCGAAAACGTAGAAGCCGTTACCTTCCAATACGGCCAACGCCACGCCCGCGAGCTGGAATGCGCCCGCTTTATTGCCCGAGATTTGGGCGTGCGCCAAACCCTGCTCGATTTGAGCCCGATGCAGCACATCACCCATAACACGCTGATGGACGAAACCGCCGAAATCCAAGCCCCCGCAGGCGGCGTGCCCAACACCTTCGTAGACGGCCGCAACGCGCTGTTTCTGCTTTATGCCGCCGTTTACGCCAAAAGCCGCAACGCCCGCCATATCATCACCGGCGTGTGCGAAACCGATTTTTCGGGCTACCCCGACTGCCGCGATATTTTCATCAAATCGATGAACGTTACCCTCAATCTGGCGATGGACTACACCTTCCAAATCCACACCCCGCTGATGCACCTCACCAAAGCGCAAACCTGGGCGCTGGCCGATGAAATGGGCTGTTTGGACTATATCCGCCGCCACACCCACACCTGCTATCAGGGCACCGCAGGCGGCTGCGGAACCTGCCCCGCCTGCGTGCTGCGCGAACGCGGGCTGACCGAATACCTGACAGGCAGGGCATCATGAAAATCACCAAAATCTTCACCTTCGATTCTTCCCACATGCTAAACGGCCACGACGGCAAATGCCGAAACCTGCACGGCCACACCTATTCGCTCGAAATCACCGTTTCAGACGGCCTGATTGAAGCAGGCGCGAAAGCCGGCATGGTGATGGATTTTGCCGACTTGAAAACCCTGGTCGAACAACACATTATCGAGCCGTTCGACCATGCTTTCCTTTATCACGGCGCCAACGCGCGCGAAAGCCAAATCGCCGCCCTGCTGGAAGGCTGGCAGATGAAAACCCTGCGCTTACCCCGCCGCACCACCGCCGAAAACCTGAGTGTAGAAATCTACGGCCGTCTGAAAGCCGCCGGCCTGCCCGTGTGCAGCGTCAAACTGTGGGAAACGCCCGCCTCGTGCGCCGAATACAGCGAACCACCATAACCCGCACGGCAAACCGGCAGCCTGCCTTATCGCGGATGCCCGCTTTTTTCCACCCACTCAGCAGGCCGCAAACAGGCGGGCAACTCGGCACCGCCGCCGCCACGCGGCTTACACCATCATTGTCTTTGAACCGCCGCACGGCAGCACTGTAACGGAGTCAAGAACAAGCGGACGCACAACACCCACCGCACTACCGGCAGCACTGCATTGTTCTTTATGTTGATACACCCTGTGAGAAAACCCAACCATGCAAACCTTGGCAACCCTGGCGGCCTTAATCGTGGCCGCCGAACATTTTTATATTATGTATCTCGAAATATGCAGAATTCCCGGCCCGCAGGCCGCCCGCATTTTCGGCCTGCCCGAAGAATTTATGCGGCAAAAGCGCGTGCAGGTGATGTTTGCCAACCAGGGGCTGTATAACGGCTTTCTGGCCGCCGGCATCATTTGGGCGCAGTTTTTCGCGCCGCAAAACGCAAGCTCCCAAGCCACGCTGCTGTTTCTCGGCTTTGTGATCACCGCCGCCGTGTGGGGCGCGGCCACTTCAAACAAGGGCATTCTGCTCAAACAGGGCCTGCCCGCGCTATTGGCATTTCTGGCCGTTGCGGTATATGCTTAGGCCGTCTGAAATAGGATAACCATAAGATTGCGCCCCACCCGAAACCTGTTCGTACGGCCGAAGCGGAGCAACTGAAAACATGACAGAAATCCGCCCCGAAAACCCCGCCTACCGCATTGTCGAAATATTCGAGAGCCTGCAGGGCGAAGGCAGCAACACCGGTATGCCCGCCGTGTTTATCCGCCTGGGCAAATGCAACCTCGCCTGCGCCTGGTGCGACACCGACTACCTCACCTTTAAAACAGTAAGCCTGCAGGATATTTTAGGCCGTCTGAAACACTATTCCGCCCGAAACGTCATCATCACCGGCGGCGAGCCGACCATACAGCCGCATTTGGGCATATTGCTCGATGCTTTGAAATCGGCGGGTTACCGGCTCTTTATCGAAACCAACGGCCTAAACCCGGTGCCGCCGCAGATCGACTACACCGCCGCCAGCCCGAAAGCCTGCTACGCGGCCAAATATGAACAGCAGTGCATTGAAAAAGCAGATGAAGTGCGCATCGTGGCCGATGGCGACGTATTGGCATTTTGCACGGCAATGGAGCAGAAAATCCGCGCCAAGCATTATTATCTTTCTCCCTGCGAACAAAACGGCCGCATGAATATCTACGACACCATCCGCCAAATCGGCCTGTTAAACAACCGCCCCGATGCCCCCGTGCACTGGCAGTTGAGCGTGCAGGCGCACAAATGGGCGGGCATCGAATAGCGCGGCGGCAAGGGTTGGGTTGCCAAAGCGGGCGGGCAAAGCCTTTTCAGACGGCCGAAGCGCACCCCGCAACGCGCTTTCTTCGCCCTTGCGCCCCCCCTATACTGCCGATTCCCCAAACCAATATAAAGTATAATGCGGCGGGCAGGCACAGCACGCCGTATCGGGCAGGGCAATACCGTCATCGCTTGAAAGCAGGCGGCTGTCGTGAGCCTGCTCCGGTTTTGCCGCAAGGCAGGCCGCCAACACACAACACAACCGGCTCTGCTGCCGCCCGATGCGGCCGGCAAAACTGCTCTCCTTAACCTGCCGAATCAAAGTGCCGCAGCGTCCCAACGGAAACCAAGCAGGTTCGCGATACCGGAAACCAACCGATTCACTATATAATGCGCCATCTTGCGCACTCCGAAAGCAACGCCGATGCCGATTCTGCCCGACCCCCGCCCCTATCCTGCCGAGCCCGTCAAAAACAGCCTGCTCACCTATGCCTCGCAAATCGCGCACGGCACTTCTACCGCACAGCGCACACTCTGCGCCCAATCGCTGCAGGCCGAAATCTACACAATGTTGCAGCAAAATCATTATCTCGGCCTTTCCGTAGCCATGAGCATGGCACCCGATGCCGGCAGCTACCGCGCGCTGTTCGACAGCCTGAACGACACCCTGCTGGCCAAAACCGACTCCGAAATCCAATGGTTTGCCCTGCCCGTGGTGCTGGTGGCCGGCTGCAACCAGCCGCACACGCTGCCGTTAAACGCGCCAACGATAGAGCTGTGCGCCTGCCTGGCCGATTATCCGCACCTGCGCGAACTGGCGCAGGCAGCCTGGCTGCCCAAGCTGATGCGCTCGGCCGATTTGGCCGCCATCGATGCCGGCCTATGGTTTGCCGCCAAACAAAACGAAGCCGCCGCCCAAGCATTTGCCGCCAAGCTGCCGCAGGCAGATTTGGCCGTTCCGCAAGGGCAGTCGGTTCATGTGGTGTTTGCCTTGGGCTACGGCAAAAAAAGCATTCAGACGGCCTTAAACCCCAATCTGCGCGAAGCCGCGCTGCCGCTGATGCAGGTGTGGCAAACCGCCTTCACGCAACCCGGCCTCACCCTGTTTGCCAACCCGCTCGCCCCCGCCGCGCCGCCGGCAGCCCTCGCCGAAGGCAGCCGTATGCGGCTGCGCATGGCACTGGATGTGTTTGCCGCCAACGCTATCCGCGCCGTGCGCCTGCAAAGCCCGCGCGCCGGCGTGGTGGTGGCCGCGCAGCAGGGCGGCAGAATCCTGTTCGGCTTCAACGCCACCGACAGCGCCTTCGAGCTGGCCGACCAAGTGTTTGCCTGGCCGCTTTCCCCTGCCGAGAGCATTGCCGTCCTCCAGCAGGATTTTCTAGACCTGATGGCCGAATGCCGGGTTGAAAACATCCGCCTGCTGCACGATGTGCTGCCCGAAGAAGCCGAGTTGCCCACCTATGCCCGCGCGCTCAAACTGCCCGGCCACAACCCTTTGTTTGCAGAACCATCATGAAAACCTACCGCATTTTGTTTGTATGCCTGGGCAACATCTGCCGTTCGCCGATGGCCGAATACGTTTTCCGCCGCCTGGCCGCCGATGCCGGCGCAGCACACCGCGTGCAGGCTGCCAGCGCCGGCACATCAGGCTGGCACAACGGCGAAAATATGCACAGCGGCACCCTGAAAAAACTCAGGCAGCACGGCATCGACCCTTCGGGCTTTGCCAGCAGCCAGGTCAAGCCCGGCGACTGCGGCCGTTATGATTTTCTCATCGCCATGGACGACAACAATCTTGCCGAGCTCGAACGCCTGTTCGGCCGCCGCCCCGGGCAGATTTTCAAACTCACCGACCTGATACCCGAAAGCGGCTGCAACCATGTGCCCGACCCGTGGCACACCGGCGATTTCGATGAAACCTTCCGCCTGGTGTCGGCAGGCAGCAGGGCACTGCTGGACAAACTGAGCTTAACCGCCAACTGCAGCGGGCGCAGTTGATACCGCACACAAACCGCGCATACGGCAGGCAAAGTTTGCACCCCATCCACACCGTTTGAGCCGCCGGGTGCCCGGCAAACCAACACGCCGCCAAGCCAAACAGTATTTGCCGCCGCCGGCGCGGGCAGGAATCCGACCGGGCGCAAACCCGCGCGTTTGACACCCCTGCATCGGCTTAGACCATACTTTACTGCCCGCAAACAGCAGCATCGAAACCTTTCAGACGGCCTGAAAATATTTGGCAAAAGCTTCAGCCGTCTGAACACCCTGCCTTTACCGTTTTAAACATCAGGCAGATCAAACCCTCCCGCCGCACCTGCAGCGGCAACACCGTTTTACCCACCAGGCCCAACCGGCCGATTAAAAAAGGAAACACCATGAAACTGCTGAAAACCCTCCCCCTGCTCTGCATTGCCTCCCTTGCCGCCGCCTGCGCCCACACGCCGCCCAAACCGGAGCGTACCGCCAAGCCGACCCACACCGTTGCCAGCCGCTACGGTTTCAACGAAACCGTGCAACGCATCGAGGCCGCCGTTAAAGCCAAAGGCATGACGGTGTTCGGCGTGATCGATCATCAAAAGGCCGCCCGGCAGCACGGGCTGACCATGCAGCCGGCCAAAGTCATCATATTCGGCAACCCCAAAGCCGGCACGCCGCTGATGGTGAAAGACCCCGAATTCGCCCTCCGCCTCCCCCTGCGCGTGCTGGTTACCGAAAACGGCGGCAGCGTATCTGTGGTGTTTCAAGACACCCGCGCGCTGATAGAAAACAGCCGCCTGGATTTTTCCGATGTGGAAAACGGCTTGGCTAAAGCCGAAACCCTGCTGCAAAAAACCGTTGCCGAATAATCGGCAGATTCGCACCCCGGCGGCACGCGGTGGTTTTCAGACGGCCTCAAAACGCGGCAGACCCGTTGCCGGCCGTCTGAAAGCCTGCCGCGCCCTGCAAGGCATAATATTGTATAATTGCGCCTTTTCTCGCCCCCGACACGATTTTGCCGCCTGATGGCTTTCAGACGGCCGAACCCCCGCTATACCGCCATGGCTGACCAATCCCCGAAAAAATACGAAAAAACCGCCGCCAAGCCGCGTGCGCAAACCGCTGCCGCGCCGTCTGAAACCAAAGCGCGCCGCGCCAAAGGCGTAACGCCCGGCAAGGCCAAGCGCAACCGCCCGCCGCACGTTGCCAATCTGATTAACGATACCTTATGGCTGTTTGCCCTGCTGCTTACCGTTTATGCCGCGCTCTCGCTGGCAAGCTTCACCATGCAGGATCCCGCCTGGTCGCGCAGCGTGCCCGCAGCCGGTGAAGTGCGCAACCTGGGCGGCCTGTTCGGCGCTTACCTGGCCGATGTCGGCTATTATTTGTCGGGCTTGTCGTTTTGGTGGCTGGTGGCGGCAGGCTGCGTGTGGCTGTATAAAAACTTCCGCCCCCTCAAAACGCCCGACAGCAAGCCCTACAACCACAAAATCGCATTTGCCGCACTGGGCATACTGCTGCTCTCCAGCCCGATTTTGGAAGTGTTCGCCTTCAAAGCGCAATTGGCCGATGCCCTGCCGGTCGGCGCGGGCGGCTTAACCGGTTCGTTTGCCGCACCGGGGCTCAGCCTTCTGCTGGGTACTTCGGGCAGCCTGCTGGTTATGCTGGTGGTGGTGTTGCTCGCCCTCTCGCTGCTGGTGCAGGTGTCGTGGCTCGACATACTCGAAAAAACCGGTGCCAAACTCGAGTGGATGTGGCTGAAACTGGTGCGCAAAGAAGACAAATACATCCGCGACCTGCCCGATGCCAAAACCACCCGCCGCATGGTGCGCGATGCCAAAAACATCACCGCCGAGCCTGTAGAGCCCATCGAAGGCTCCAGCAGCAACCGCAAAGTGGCCATTGCCCCGCCGCCCGCTCCCGTTCAGACGGCCTTGTTCGACAGCAAAGGCGAAGCCGCCGAGCCGCCCCCTGCAGGCGAATACACCCTCCCCTCACTGCACCTGCTGCGCCTGCCGCAGGGTGAACCGCCCGCCATCAACCCCGACAAACTGCAACAAACCGCCGAGCGCATCGAAGCCAAGCTGGCCGAATTCGGCATCGGCGCGCAAGTGGTTTCGGCCACTTCGGGGCCGGTTATCACCCGCTTTGAAATCGAACCCGCGCAGGGCGTGAAAGGCAGCCAGATTGTCAATCTTTCCAAAGACCTGGCGCGCTCGATGTCGCTGCAGGCCGTGCGCATCGTTGAAACCATCGCCGGCAAAAACACCATGGGCATCGAGCTGCCCAACGAACGCCGCCAAGACGTGATGCTGAGCGAAATCCTTTCCTCGCCCGTGTTTACCGATGCCAAATCCAAACTCACCGTTGCGCTGGGCAAAGACATTGCCGGCATCCCCGTGGTGGGCGATCTGGCCAAAATGCCCCACCTGTTGGTGGGCGGCATGACCGGCTCGGGCAAATCGGTGGGCGTAAACGCCATGATTCTGTCGGTACTTTTCAAAGCCGCGCCCGATGAAGTGCGCTTTATCATGATCGACCCCAAAATGCTCGAACTGAGCATTTATGAAGGCATTCCCCACCTGCTCTGCCCGGTGGTAACCGATATGCGCGAGGCCGGCCAGGCTCTCAACTGGTGTGTGGCCGAAATGGAAAAACGCTACCGCCTGCTCTCCCACGCCGGCGTGCGCAACATCGATGGGTTCAACAAAAAGCTGGCCGAAGCCGCAGAAGCGGGCAAGCCGCTGCTCAACCCCTTCAGCCTCAACCCCGACCACCCCGAGCCGCTCGAAAAACTGCCGATGATTGTGGTGGTGATTGACGAATTGGCCGACCTGATGATGACCGAGCGCAAATCGGTAGAGCAGCAGATTGCCCGCCTTGCCCAAAAAGCCCGCGCCGCCGGCATCCACATGATTGTCGCCACCCAACGCCCCAGCGTGGATGTGGTAACCGGCCTGATTAAAGCCAACATCCCCACCCGCATGGCCTTTACCGTGCAAAGCAGAATCGACAGCCGCACCATTCTCGACCAAATGGGCGCAGACGAGCTGCTCAAATACGGCGATTCGCTGTTTCTGCAGCCGGGCAACGCCGAGCCCACCCGTCTGCAAGGCGCATTTGTGTCGGACGATGAAGTGCACCAAATCGTCAACCACGTCAAACGCCAGGCACCCGCCAACTATGTCGAAGGGCTGCTCAGCGGCGAAGCCGCGCTGGAAACCACCAACATCGTCAACCCCAACGCCAACAGCGACGAACTCTTCGACCAGGCTGCCGCCTTTGTGCTGGAAAGCCGCAAAACCTCGATCTCATCGCTGCAACGGCAGCTGCGCGTGGGCTACAACCGCGCCGCCAACCTGATGCAGGCTCTGGAAGATGCCGGCATCGTTTCCCCCGCCGATGTGGGCGGCAGCCGTAAGATTTTGACTCAGAAGGATAATCTTTAAATAATCTTTAGGGCAAATAATCTTTAAGAATTGCTTCGCCGGTTTAAATATGGAAAGGCCGTCTGAAAAACAGTTTTCAGACGGCCTCAAACTTTATGCAATCGATACCGCCTTCACTATCCACCACATCCGTCATACTCGGGCTTGACCCGAGTATGACGGATATGTTCAGATGGCGTGAGTGTTTTAAGATGCCGCTGCTGCGGCAAGCTCACTTTTGTGCCAGCAGCAGGCGCACGATATATTCGTCTTGCGGCAGCGTCAGCTTTAAATTGCGGCTGTCGCCCGGCACCAGCAGCGGGCGGATACCCAGCCTTTCCACCGCCGAGGCTTCATCGGTTATGGCACCGAGGTCGGCCGCAGCCAGCGCACGCTGCAGCAGGGCAGCGGAGAAAAGCTGCGGGGTTTGCGCCTGCCACAAACCGCTGCGGGGCACGGTGGTTTCGATTCGGCCGTCTGAACCGCCGCTTTTGAGGGTGTCGGCCACGGGTACGGCGAGAATGCCGCCATCGGGGTGGCTGCCGGCTTGGTCTATCAGGCGGCTGAGTGCGGCTTCGGGCAGGCAGCAGCGGGCGGCATCGTGCACGAGAATATTGTCGCCGGGGGCGGCCAAGCCGAGCCCGAGCAGGGCGTTTACGCCGTTTCTCACCGTTTCGGCGCGGCTTGCACCGCCGCAACGCAGCAACACGGTTTCGGCGGCCGTCTGAAAAGCTGCCGCTTCGGGCGCAAACACAGAGTCGTCTGCCGCCAGCACCACGGCGGTCAAACTGATTTGCGGGTGGGCGGCAAAGATGTCGAGCGTGTGCTGCAACACGGTTTTGCCGTGGATTTCCACATATTGCTTGGGTTTGCCTGCGCCGAAACGCTCGCCCGTGCCGGCAGCGGGAATGAGGGCAATGTTGCGTTTCACGCGCCGGCCTCCGTGCGCCATAAGCATTTGCCTGCGGTGATTTTATCGAGCGTGTCGAGATAGGCTTCATGCTCGGCCAGCTCGGCTTCGCCGGCGCTTAAAACTTTAAGGCTTGGCGGGCGTTGGATTTTGGCGGCAGCATCATCTTCACTGCCGTAACCGCCATACTCGTCCATCAAGTCATACTGGCCGCGCGTCATGGCCAGATACACTTCGCCGAGCAGTTCGCAGTCGATAAGCGCGCCGTGGAAAACACGTTTGCTGCGGTCGATATCAAAGCGTGTGCACAAAGCATCCAGGCTGGCTTTCTGGCCGGGAAACATTTTCCGCGCCATGCCGAGGGTATCGGTTACCGTGCAGCCCAGCCCTTCTACGGTGGGCAGCCCCATGCGGCCGAATTCCATATCGAGAAAGCCCACATCAAACTTGGCATTGTGGATAATAAGCTCGGCGCCGCGCAGAAAATCGGCGATTTGCTGCCCGACCTGCTCGAATGTGGGCGCGTTTTTGGCTTCCAAATCGGCCAGGGTGATGCCGTGTACGGCAGCGGCATCTTCGGGAATGTCGCGCCCGGGGTGGATATAAAGATGCAGGGCGCGGTGGGTAAGCCGGCGGTTGGTCATCTCCAGCCCGGCAAATTCGACCATGCGGTCGCCGCTGTTGGGATAAAGGCCGGTGGTTTCGGTGTCGAGAATAATCTGGCGGGTGTTCATAGCAGTTGCTGTTGAAAAAAGGTTGCCGCATGATACTGAAAGCGGCAGAGAAAGTAAAAACGGTTCGGCAGCGGTTGTGCCAAACCCATCAAGGCCGTCTGAAAACCATGCCCGCTTTCAGACGGCCTAACGCAATAAGCCGTTGCGGCCTACCACAGCCATTCGGGGGCGGACGGTGCGGCCACCCCCCATTCGGGCGGATAATCCACGCCCGTCAGATAAAGGCCGTCCGGCATCAGCGTGGGCGGGGCGTGTTTTCGGCTGCGCGCTTCCATCAGGTCGGCAAAGCCCTGCACGCTCAAACGGCCGTCTCCCACATACACCAGCGCACCCATAATGTTGCGCACCATATGGTGCAGAAAGGCGTTGCCGTGCAAATCGAGCTTCATCAATTCGGGCGTGCCGCTCAAGGTGGCGGCATACAGGGTTTTTACGGGGGATTTGGCCTGGCACTCTGCCGCACGGAAGCTGGAAAAATCATGTTCGCCCACCAACAGGGCGGCGGCCTGCCGCATTTTTTCCATATCCAGCGGCCGGCACACCCACCCCACCCTGCCTGCCAGCAGGGGGTTGCGCACGGAAGCCGAAAGCAACACATAACGGTAGCGGCGGCCGAACGCATCGAAGCGGGCATGAAAGCGCGGGTCGGCGGGCTGCGCATGCCAAACGGCCACTTCTTTGGGCAGGTGTGTGTTCACGCCCTTCACCCACGCCTGCGCAGGGCGCCGGGCTGTGGTGTCGAAATGCACCACTTGCGAAACCGCGTGCACGCCGGCATCGGTGCGCCCCGCCGCTACGGTGTGGATACGTTCGCCCGCAATCTGTTCCAATGCATGTTCCAAAACCTGCTGCACCGTTATCAAACCTCCGGCCTGTTTCTGCCAGCCGTGGAAACCTCTGCCGTTATAAGCGAGCATCAGTACCCAGCGCTGCGTTTGTGCCGCAGGCGGTGCGGCGGGAAATTCGTTATCGGCAGGCATGGCGGCTCCGGGTCGGCAAGTAACAATGCGTTAAGAAAAAACATTCAATTATAAACCGATTTATACCGGCAACTTATCCCGAACGGTAAAACAGCCATAAAAAACTTTACAGAATGTGAAAATGCCTGCCGCAACCTGCCCAACGGGTTGGCAGCACTGCCGCCGCAAACGGGCGTTTCAGACGGCCGTGCAGGTTTTTCAAAGTTTCAATGTGTTGAAAAGATAAATAAAACCAAACAAAATCCACCGTTACTGCCTTTGACAAACCTTAACCCTTCGCCTAATATCTGTTTCCACACAGGGCAGCCGCCCGCTCGTTTGAAATACTATGTTTGAAATACTAACCGAAAGAAGAATAGATTTATGGAATGGATTTTTAACAGTTATTACACCTTGATTGCCGCCACCGTTGTGCTGCTGGTCGGCAGGCTGATGGTGGCGAAAATCAAATTTTTGCAGGATTTCAACATCCCCGAGCCCGTGGCCGGCGGTTTGGTGGCGGCGGTGCTGCTGTATGCGCTGCACGCTGCCTATGGCGTGAGCTTCAAATTCGAAAAACCGCTGCAAGATGCGTTTATGCTGATTTTCTTCACCTCCATCGGCCTGAGCGCCGACTTTTCGCGTTTGAAAGCAGGCGGCCTCCCATTGGTTACGTTCACTGCTGTTGTCGGCTTTTTTATTTTGGTTCAAAACGCAGTGGGCGTGGGCTTGGCCGGCCTGTTCGGCCTCGACCCGCTGATCGGCCTGATCACCGGCTCGATTACCTTAACGGGCGGTCACGGCACCGCAGGTGCATGGGGGCCCGATTTCGAGAAAAACTTCGGCTTAACCGGCGCCACCGCTTTGGGCATGGCTTCGGCCACATTCGGCCTGGTGGCCGGCGGCCTGATCGGCGGCCCGGTTGCCCGCCGCCTGATCAACAAAATGGGACGCAAACCTTTAGACGAAGCCGCCATGAAAGCCCAGGCCGCCGTTTACGATGACGACAACCCCGCCGAGCGCGCCGACAACGTGTTCGAACACCCCGAACAAACCCGCCTGATTACTGCCAATTCGGCGGTGGAAACGCTGGCCATGTTTGCCGCCTGTCTGGCATTTGCCGAAATCATGGACAACATCGACAGCGTGTATCTCAAACCCTATTTTCTCGACCTGCCCAAATTCGTGTGGGCACTGTTCGGCGGCGTGATGCTGCGCAACATTCTCACCAGCGTGTTCAAATTCAATATGTTTGACCGCGCCATCGATGTGTTCGGCAACGCTTCGCTGTCGCTGTTTCTGGCCATGGCGCTGCTCAACCTGAAACTGTGGGAGCTCACCGGCCTGGCCGGCCCCGTAACCGTTATCCTGCTGGTGCAGACTGTGGTGATGATGCTTTATGCCACCTTCGTTACCTATGTTTTGATGGGGCGAGATTACGATGCGGCCGTGCTGGCTGCCGGCCACTGCGGCTTCGGCCTCGGCGCCACCCCCACCGCCGTTGCCAACATGCAGTCGATCACCGAGCGTTTCGGCCCCTCGCACAAAGCCTTTCTGATTGTGCCGATGGTGGGCGCGTTTTTCGTTGATTTCATCAATGTTTTCATCCTCACCGGTTTTGTAAACTTCCTCAAATAAACCGCAAGCAAACTAAAAAGCACCTGCAACACCTTACCCGTTGCGGGTGCTTTTGCTATGATGCCGTCTGAAACCCACCTTGCAAAGGCCGTATTATGTATAAAAAACTGCTCGCTTTTTCCCTGACTGCCGCCTTGTCCGCCTGCGGCGAGAGCGGCTCCAAACAGCCCCCCGCACCACTGGCCTGCGGCAACCCTGCCGTGGTGCAAAACGTACGCACCAATATTCAAGAAATCATCAAACAGGAAGCACAGCGTTTCGCCCGCAACGACACCCGCCAGTTTATCGATGCCGATAAAATCATCGCTGCCGCCACCCAGCTCAACGTGCAGCTTGACGGCCCTGCCGAAGAAAACCAAAACGGCCGCCCCATATGCAGAGCCAATCTGAGCATACAGATTCCCGCCGACATTCTGAACACCGCCCAAACCAACAGCCCGCTGGTTTACGGCACCAACAGCAGCATCACCCGAGTGGTTCAAGAGCGCATCACCGGCAGCCCGCTCACCTACGACAAAGGCCTGTTTGCCCGCCCGCTCCACTACACCACTGCCGAAGCAGACGGCCAAACCACCGTAAACTATGAAGACAACGCCATCACCGTAACCGCCCAAAACATTGCCGGCGCGCTGCTGCCCTACGGCGTAAAAAGCATTCTGATGATTAACGGCCAACCCGTCCGGCGCGAAGATGCACTGAACACAGCCCCGCAGGCCTTTCCCGACCCGCCGCCGGCCGACCCGCAGGACATACTCGACAATAATGCCGCCGCCAATACGTTCGGCGGAGAAACCACCGCTACAGACGCGCCCGAAACCCTTACCCCCGAGCCGCCCCGCAGCGAAACCGCCTTCTCTGCAGGCGAATTGGAGCAGGCAAAAAACAACAACCAAGCGGCCGACCGCGAAATCAATATGGTGTGGAACAGCATCGATCAGAATATCCAGAAAGAGCTGATTAACGAGCAACGCAGTTGGATTCAAAGCAAAAACACCCACTGCCGCCAAGCCGCCGCCCAAGCCGAAAGCAGCCTGCAGGCCGAATACCTGCACCTGCAATGCGACACCCGCATGACCCGCGAACGCAGCCAATACCTGCGCGGCTATACGATTAACTAAACTGCCGAACTTGGCCTTAAAACGTCACAGGCCGTCTGAAAGCATTTTCAGACGGCCTTGTTATACCACCGCATTGCCTTGCAGAAAATCCTGTGCAAAGCGCGGCAAACCAAAGTTCTCCGCAGCAGCCGCCCCGAAACCTTGCCGTGGGAAGCGAAGGCCGTCTGAAAGCTTTTCAGACGGCCGGTATTTCCAAATTGCCGGTATTTTCAAACGGCCTAATGTTGTTTGATTTTATCGGCAGAAACCTACGGGTTTACCAATAGCCCAACACTTTCCACCAAACACCGCCGATAAACACGAAAATCAGCAGGTTTACCACACTCATCACGAAACCGGCTTTCCACCATTCGGCCAGCGTGGTGTAACCCGAGCCGAAAATCACCGGAGAAGTACCCGTGGCATAGTGGGTGAGCGTCATCATGATGCTGGAGGCGGCAGCCATAATCAGCGCAAACAGCATCGGCGGCGCGCCCAGCGACAAACCCGCAGCATAAAAAGCACCGAGCATGGCAGTGATGTGGGCGGTGGTGCTGGCAAACATATAGTGGGCATACATATAGGCCAGCACCAGCAACGCCGATGCGCCCGCCCAGCCCAAGCCCAAGCCGGCAATATTGCGCTCAAGCACCACCGAAAACCAGGACACCAGCCCCAGCTTGTTTAAAAACGTTGCCATCATCACCAGCGCGGCAAACCAGGTTATCGTGTCCCACGCGCTTTTTTCTTTCAGCACATCGTCCCAAGTGAGCACGCCCGAGAGCAGCAGCAGGCTTAAGCCGATAAAGGCGGTGGTGGTGGCATCAACGGCAAAAGCCTTGCCGAACAGCATCGCCGGAACGCCCGCCCACAAAACCAGCAGCACGGCGAAAATGGCCAGCATGATTTTTTCGCCGCCGCTCATCGGCCCCAAACCGGCCAATTTTTCTTTGGCAAACTGCGCCGCATCGGGTGTTTCTTTAATCTCTGGCGGATAAATGAAATACAGCACCAGCGGCATCAGCACCATTGCAGCCAGCCCCGGCAGCAGCATCGCCAGCGCCCAAGTGCCCCAGCTTAAATGAATATCGGAGCCGGTAGCCTTGGCGATAATGTCCACCACCAGCGGATTGGGCGCGGTGGCCGTGATAAACATCGCCGAAGTAATCGGATTGCTGTGATAGTTTACCAAAGCCAGATATTTGCCGATGCGCCCCTGCGTGCCTTTTTCCGGGTCGGAATCATAGCTGGCGGCAATCGCCTTCATCACCGGGTGGATGATGCCGCCGCCGCGCGCAGTGTTGCTCGGCGTAACCGGTGCCAGCAGCAGCTCGGAAAGCGCCAGGCTGTAGCCGATGCCGATGGTTTTTTTGCCGAACAGCGAAATAAAATAATAGCCGATGCGCGCGCCCAAACCCGTTTTCAAAATGCCGCGCGAAATCATAATCGCCACACCGATCAACCAAATCAGCGGGCTGGCAAAGCTGCTGAGCGCATCTTTCACGGCATCGGCAGGCTTATCGGCGGTCACACCCGTGAGTGCCACCAGCATGATGGCGATAACCGACACCGCACCGATCGGCATGGCTTTGCCGATAATCGCCGCAATCACCCCCACAAACATCGCCAGCAGGTGCCAAGCCTGCGCCGTTACCCCTTCAGGCGCCGGCACCACAAACCAAATCACCAGGGCCAAGCCTACAGCAACCGCCGCCGGCAGCGGTTTGAAGCCGAATTTATCGCTCATTTGTTTCCTCACAGATTCAACACAGATAAAAATAATGCACTGCAACTATTTTAATCCAAGCCGCCGCCCGCAGATAGTGCAGACCGAAACCTTTTATCACGCCCCGGCCGTCTGAACGTTGCCTCTCCCGCGCCTTATCTGCGCATGCCATATAGTGTACCGCTTCATTTCTGTTACAGCACTGTCGTGCCCGCTCGAAAATAACGGCTCTGCAAACGCCGAAGCGGCAATCGAACGCGATACTCTGCTCAAACAGAATCTCTGCACCGTCCGAATTCTGCCGCCTTACCCGAAACAGAAGGGATTCACTGAAGCCGCAGCACGGCCGCAACAGAAATCCGCCCGGTCGGATTCCCCGCCCAAAGCATCATCAGGCAGGCGTTTCAGCGGCACCATGCCGGCCACCGAAAACTCATCAGGCCGTCTGAAAACCCGATGAACCCTTTTCAGACGGCCGCTGCGCAGGCAGTTTGCAAGACCAACCAAAGGGATTGATACCCCGCATTGAAAACCATTCAGGCCGTCTGAAACCGCCTGCGCATTTAGCGTGTTCAGACGGCCTTTGCCGGAGGGCTTTCCATGCGGCGCGGGGTCTAGAGAAGGCCGATAAGGTTCATCACCATGCGGGCAGAATTGGCCGAGGCCGTTTTCAAAAACTCATCGAAACTGACACCGGCCTGTTCGTCTGCCGCATCCGACACCGCGCGCACCACCACAAACGGCACCTTCAATTGGAAACAGGTTTGCGCAATGGCCGCCGCCTCCATCTCCACCGCCTGCACCCCGGCAAAATGGCGGCGGATAAATGCCGCTTTTTCTCCGCCGTGCACAAACTGGTCGCCGCTCACAATCAAGCCCCGGTGCACCGCCGCGCCCTCAAATGCCGCAGCCGCCGCTACGGCCGCTGCCGCCAGCGCCGCATCGCTCTCAAACACGGCAGGCAGTTGCGGCACCTGCCCTAAGGCATAACCGAAAGCGGTAACGTCCACATCATGATGCGCCACCTGCGTGCCGACCACCACATCGCCCACTTTCAGGCCCGCACCGATGCCTCCCGCGCTGCCGGTGTTGATAACGCAGTCGGGAGCAAAACGCCCCGCCACCCATGCCGTAACCGCCGCCGCATTGGCTTTGCCGATTCCGCTCAAAGCCAACACCGTTTTTTTGCCGCCCAGTGTGCCGCAGTAAACCGTAAACCTGCCGAACGTTTCGGTAACGGCATTTTCCATGCTGTTTTTCAACAGCTCGATTTCCTGCTCCATTGCGCCGACAACCGCCACGGTGCCGCCTGTTTGTTTTACGGTCATTTTCTTCTCTTTCAAAGGGATAAGGCGGAGCATTATACCGCTGAAGCCCACACGGCACTACTGCGCCGGCAACCCGCTCCATGCCGTCTGAAATTTGCTATAATTACTCAAATTAACCAAAACTCACACAACAAAAGGGATAAAAATGAACGAAAGTCCGCTGCCGGCCAAAGAAGAAATCTATTCGCTGCTGAAAACGCTCAATAAATATAAAGGTTCCGACCTTTTTATCACCGCCAACTTCCCGCCCGCCATGAAACTGGACGGTAAAATTACGCGCATCACCGAAACCCCGCTCACACCCGAACGCTGCATGGAAATGGCCTTTTCCGTGATGTCTTCCAAGCAGATAGACGAATTTACCAACACCAACGAGTGCAATTTTGCCATCAGCCTGCCCGACACCAGCCGTTTCCGCGTCAATGCCATGGTGCAGCGCGGTGCCACCGCGATGGTGTTCCGCACCATCACCAGCAATATCCCCAAATTCGAAACGCTCAACCTACCGCCGATATTGCAGAAAATCGCCATGCAAAAGCGCGGCCTGGTGATTTTTGTGGGCGGCACCGGCTCGGGCAAATCCACTTCGCTGGCCTCGATGATCGACTACCGCAACGAAAACAGCCACGACCACATCATCACCATCGAAGACCCCATCGAGTTTGTGCACCAACACAAAAACTGCATCATCACCCAGCGCGAAGTGGGCGTGGACACCGAAAACTGGTTTGCCGCCCTTAAAAACACCCTGCGCCAAGCGCCCGATGTGATTCTTATCGGCGAAATCCGCGACCGCGAAACCATGGATTACGCCATCGCCTTTGCCGAAACCGGCCACCTGTGTATGGCCACCCTGCACGCCAACAGCACCAACCAGGCACTCGACCGCATTATCAACTTTTTCCCCGAAGAGCGCCGCGTGCAGCTGCTCACCGACCTTTCACTCAACCTGCAGGCTTTCATCTCGCAACGCCTGATTCCGCGCGAAGGCGGCAAAGGGCGCGTAGCCGCCGTGGAAGTGCTGCTCAACTCACCGCTGATTGCCGAGTTGGTGCACAACGGCGATGTACATTCGATTAAAGAAGTCATGAAAAAATCGCAAAGCATGGGTATGCAAACCTTCGACCAGGCTCTATACGATCTCTATGAAAACGGCCACATCAGCTTTCAAGACGCCATCAAAAATGCCGATTCCGCCCACGATCTGCGTCTCGACATCCAATTGCGCAGCCGCCGCGCCCAAAATGCCGGGCCGGATTTGGAACTGATTTAACCCGCAAACCATCTGCCCTTTGCCGCATCTTCAAACAGGCAGACACGGCAGAGGCCGTCTGAAAAAACCGCTTTGTTCTTTTCAGACGGCCTCAAAACATCTGCCGCCACAAATCCGCCGCCCCTCTATTTTAACCCCCGCCGTGTGTGATATACTTCCATGCTGAATTTTCATTTCCGATTTCCCAACATCAAACGGGCCCCTGCCCGTTTTGTTGATAAACAAACAAACCTATATTCAATAAGGGCTTACGATGAGCGTAACTGTAGAAACTTTAGAAAATCTGGAACGCAGAGCAGTATTGTCGCTGCCGTGGAGCGAAATCAACGCAGAAACCGACAAACGCCTGCGGCAAACCCAACGCCGCGTAAAAATCGACGGCTTCCGCCCGGGCAAAGCGCCGCTGAAAATGGTGGCTTCCATGTATGGCGCAAGCGTGCAGAACGATGTACTCAACGAGCTGGTGCAAAAAGCATTCTACGATGCCGCCGTTGCCCAAAACCTGAAGGTGGCCGGCCGCCCCCGCTTTGAAGGCATCGAGGAGCAAAACGATGAAAACAGCTTCAAAATTGCCGCTTTATTTGAAGTGTTTCCCGAAATTACCGTAGGCGATCTGTCTGCCCAGGAAGTAGAAAAAGCAACCGCCGAAGTGGGCAGCGAAGAAGTGGAAAAAACCGTTGAGATCCTGCGCAAACAACGCGCCCGCTTTGACCATGTCGAGCGCGAAGCCCAAAACGGCGACCGCGTGATTATCGATTTCGAAGGCAAAATAGACGGCACCCCGTTTGACGGCGGCAGTGCGCAAAACTACCCGTTCGTTTTAGGCAACGGCCAAATGCTGCCCGAATTCGAAGCCGGCATATTGGGGCTGAAAGAAGGCGGAAGCAAAGATGTCGAAGTAACTTTCCCCGAGGATTACCACGGCAAAGATGTGGCCGGTAAAACCGCCGTTTTCGCCATCAGCCTGAAAAACGTGTCTGCCCCCGTGCTGCCCGAAGTGGACGAACAGTTTGCCAAAGCCTTGGGCATCGCTGACGGCGATGTTGCCAAAATGCGCGAAGAAGTGCGCAAAAACGTGGCCCGCGAAGTTGCCCGCCGCACCGAAAACCAAACCAAAAACTCGGTGATGGAAGCCCTGCTGAAGGCCGCCGAAGTGCAGTTGCCCAAAGTGTTGGTTGATGAAGAAGCCGCCCGCTTGGCCGGCGAAATGAAGCAAAACTTCGTGAATCAAGGCATGGCCGATGCCGACAGTCTGAACCTGCCTGCCGATATGTTCAAAGAACAGGCCGAACGCCGCGTGGCTTTGGGTTTGATTTTGGCCAAGCTGGTTGAAGACAACCAACTGGAGCCCACCGAAGAGCAGATCAGAGCCGTAGTGAGTGATTTTGCCGAAAGCTACGAAGATCCGCAGGAAGTGATCGACTGGTATTTTGCCGACAAACAACGTCTGCAGGGCCCCACTTCCCTGGCTGTTGAAGCCAATGTGGTAGCATTCGTGCTGGGCAAGGCCAAAGTAAACGAAAAAGTATTGTCATTTGACGAAGTGATGGGCGCGCAGGCCTGACACAGCGGTTGAGGCCGTCTGAAACCCTCAAAGCACCGAAGCAGCCTTCCGCGCTTTGGTGCTTTTTACAGCGGATTCCATTTAAAACAGCACAGCATTACCCCGCCTTGCCATGCTGCCTGTATTGCCTACGGCTTGCTGCCTGCCGTGTTAAATAATATCCGCCATGCTGAAATATTCTGATAAGGAGAACAAGATGATTCCCGACATCCGCAACGGCTACCTGGTGCCCACCGTTATCGAGCAAAGCGGCCGCGGTGAGCGCGCTTTCGATATTTATTCGCGCCTGCTCAAAGAGCGCATCGTGTTTCTGGTGGGGCCCGTAAATGATGACAGTGCCAATCTGGTGGTGGCGCAGTTGCTGTTTTTAGAGAGTGAAAACCCTGATAAAGATATTTTTCTGTATATCAACTCGCCCGGCGGCTCGGTAACGGCGGGCATGTCGATTTACGACACCATGAATTTTATCAAGCCCGATGTTTCTACCCTATGCTTGGGGCAGGCAGCCAGCATGGGCGCGTTTCTGCTTTCTGCCGGTGCCAAAGGCAAACGTTTCGCCCTGCCCAACAGCCGTGTGATGATACACCAGCCGCTGATCAGCGGCGGCTTGGGCGGCCAGGCCTCCGATATCGAAATCCACGCCCGCGAGTTGCTGAAGCTGAAAGACAAACTCAACCGCCTGCTGGCACAACACAGCGGCCGGGATTTGGCCGAAGTAGAGCGCGACACTGACCGCGATAACTATATGTCGGCGCAAGAAGCGCAAGAATACGGCTTGATCGACCAAGTATTAACCGACCGAGCCGGCATCAAACCGTAAAGCTTTTTTCAGACGGCCGCTATCCAAGCAGGCCGTCTGAAACCGAAAACATGCAGTAATAGCCAACCAACTTAATAAAAAGCACACTCGTCATACTCGGGCTTGACCCGAGTATCTTAAATTTCACTAAATATGAGAGGCTCGGGTCAAGCCCGAGTATGACAGAACGGTTATCAAGTAAGTGGTTTAACTATACTGACTCCCCGGCGGATACTTTTCAGACGACCGCAACTCTTTTTATCCCACTCAAGAAACCACCATGAACCTACTCGGCGCACTGGCAAAAGTCGGCAGTTTAACCATGGTATCGCGCATACTCGGCTTCGTGCGCGACACGATTATCGCGCGCATATTCGGCGCGGGCATGGCCACAGACGCATTTTTCGTGGCATTCAAACTGCCCAACCTGCTGCGGCGGATATTTGCCGAAGGCGCTTTCGCGCAGGCATTTGTGCCGATTTTGGCCGAGTACCGGCAAACCCGCTCCGAAGCGGCCGCGCGGGAGTTTATCCGCCATGTAGCGGGTATGTTGTCGTTTATTTTGATGATAGTAACCGCTTTGGGCATTCTGGCCGCGCCGTGGATTATTTATGTTTCCGCACCGGGCTTTACCCAAGATGCCGGCAAATTTCAGCTTTCCGTTGAACTGCTGCGCATCACCTTTCCCTATATCTTGTTGATTTCACTTTCTTCTTTTGTCGGATCGATACTCAACACCTACCATAAATTCAGCATTCCCGCCATCACGCCCACGCTGCTGAATGTGTCGTTTATCGTATGCGCGCTGTTTTTCGCCCCCTATTTCAACCCGCCGGTAATGGCACTGGCGTGGGCGGTGTTTGCGGGCGGCCTGCTGCAATTGGGCTTCCAACTGCCGTGGCTGGCAAAGCTGGGTTTTCTGAAACTGCCGAAACTGAATATGAAAGACGCGGCAGTAAACCGCGTGATCAAACAGATGATTCCGGCCGTTATCGGGGTGAGCGTGACACAGATTTCACTGGTGATCAACACCATTTTTGCCTCGCTGCTGCAATCGGGCAGCGTATCGTGGCTGTATTATGCCGACCGCCTGATGGAGCTGCCCACCGGCGTACTCGGCGCAGCACTGGGCACGATTCTGCTGCCTACCCTGTCGAAACACGCCGCAGACAAAGATACACAGGCATTTTCCGGCCTGCTGGATTGGGGCTTGCGCCTGTGTATGCTGCTTGCCCTGCCGGCAGCGGTGGGGCTGGCCGTGCTGTCGTTTCCGCTGGTGGCCACGCTGTTTCTGTATAAAGAATTTACACTCAACGATGCACTGATGACGCAAAGCGCGCTGGTTGCCTATTCGTTCGGCCTCATCGGCCTGATCATGATTAAAGTGTTGGCGCCCGGTTTTTATGCACGCCAAAACATCAAAACACCGGTGAAAATCGCCGTATTCACACTCGTCTGCACCCAATTGATGAATTTGGTGTTTATCGGCCCGCTGAAGCACACCGGCCTGGCACTCGCCATCGGCTTGGGGGCGTGCCTAAACGCGGGGCTGCTGTATTTTCTGCTGCGCAAACATAAAATCTACCAACCCGGCGCGGGCTGGGCAGTGTTTCTCGCCAAACTCGCCATTGCGCTGGCGGTAATGGGCGGCGGCTTGTGGCTGGCGCAAGCGCAAACTTATCTGCCGCTGCAATGGATTGATGTGCCCGGCTGGCAGAAAGCAGTGCAGCTTTCCGGCCTGGTGGCTCTGGGCGGAGGGCTGTATTTCTTGTCGATGGGGCTGATGGGATTGCGTCCGCACCATTTCAAACGCGCTGAAAAATAACAAAACAAAAGGGGGAGATAAAAATGCCCCTTTTTTTCATGGGTTGCAATATATGAAGGCCGTCTGAAACGTTTCAGACGGCCTGTAAGCAATCCCTTTCACTTCCGTTACGGCGTTGCTGCGCCCCGATAAGTATGCACAGCTCCACTCTGAAGCCCTGCTTCAAAGTGTTGTACCGTTTGAGGTATTATCTAACTCAAACGAAGGAATACAGCCCATACCAACCCAACTATTCACAAGGAGTTTTATATACCGCATATCAACATCAAATGCTACCCAAAAGGCTTAAGCAAACAGGAACTGCAAACCTTCGCCGATGATCTGACCGCTTTTGCTAGCGAACGTTTGAACACGCCCGCCAGATACATCACCATCGCCTACACCGAAATCCCCGCCGATGAGTGGAAAGAAAAAGTATGGGACACGGAAATCAAACCGAACGCAGACACGCCGTTGCGCAAGCCCGAATATGAAATGTAACGGTTGAAGGCCGTCTGAAAACGAACAGGGCAGGTCTCGCCAAAACGCCATTTCCGAAAAGGAAGCCTGCCTGCTGCGGAGCTAACACAGTTTCTGACAAGCAAACCGGCCTTCTGTGGTGCTGGAGCGCCGTTCCGGCAAGGCAAAACGCTGGCGAAACGGTTCCTTTTGCCGTGCTGGAACTTTCAAGCGACCTCAATCTTATCAGGGGCAGGGTTTTACACCCGTCCCATACTACCCGACTGTATCCGGCATCTTCGTGTATTGCAGATTCGGGCAGGCATCACTCCCTGCCCGCATTAATCATACCGCATCGGAAACAACATTAATCAAAATGAGGTAACAGCCATGAAACCGATCAAAATCCTCTTTCTCGCCGCGTTTACTCTCACCGCCGCCTGCGCCACCGCAAATGCGCCGCTGCGCTGACGGAAACGAGTTACCAAAGCCAAATCCCTTACGGCAACAACGAAAAAACAGGGCAATACGCCACCTCATCAGACGGCGCAAAAATCTATTTTGAACGCTACGGCAAAGGCTCGCCGCCTATTGCAGTACTGCACCGCAGCCCGATAGGTTCGCCCGCTGAAATGGGCGAATTTATCGACAATCTTGCCAAAAATCATGAGGTAATCGCCGTCAGCACGCGCGGGCACGGCAAATCTGCAATGGGCAATGTTGCGCCGGCCTGCGCGCAAAAAGCCGCCGATGTGGCGGGGCAGTGCTGAAAGCGGCGGGGATTGCGGGCAAAACGGATTTACTCGGCTTTAGCGATGGTGCCTACACCGTGCCCGCTTTCGGCGCGGCCTATCCCGCGCAAACAGCGAAAATCGTTGCCATCGGCGCAGGCAAGTGGAAACGCGGCTTCATTCAGGGCAGCGGTAAACAGCACACCCCGTTCGCCGACATCGAACAAGCCGACCCTGCCTACCGGCTGGCGCAGCAAACCGTCCGCCCCGACCCGCAGCGAACCGCCCAATGGTTCGCCGATACGCTGAAAACCTATGACAACGCCGCCATCGGCAAGGAAACCTTCGCCAACATCGCCGCGCCGGTGCTGTATATCGTTGGCGAAGACGATGCCAACGCTCCGCCGGATACCGTCATCGCCGCCTACCGCACCACTCCGCACGCCGATTTGTCCGTCATTGCCAACGCCCAGCACCCGGCCTTTATCGCCAACTTTCCGGCAGTATGGGCGGTGGTGGAGCTTTTTTTGAACGGCGGAAAAGGCGGTAAATAGGCCGTCTGAAAAAACAACGGGAAACAGCACCCCATTTTTCAGACGGCTTGGGCAGGCCGCATTTTGCTGCGCCCAACCAAGATTTCACAGCATGAAAGGCTGACACCGGCGCCGGGTTTCATTTACAATTTGCCAAACCATTATTAAGCCTTTGATTTCGGCCGCGCGCAGCCGGGCATAAACCCGCCGCGCATTCCGCCCCACTGCCAGAAGGAAATACAATGCGTTCGCCAACCCTACTGCTGCCCCTGCTGCTCGCACCGCTGCCCGCCGCCGCCTCTTCTCTCAACGGCGCCAACCTGAGCCTGCTGTGGGGCATACCGTTTGTTTTGATACTGCTTTCCATCGCCACCGGCCCGTTGTTGTTCAGCACCATATGGCACCACCATTTCGGCAAAATCACCGCCTTGCTGACGGTTTTGTTTCTGATTCCGTTTACTGCTGCATTCGGCCCGACCGAAACCTCCCGCACCGTTGCCCATGCGCTGGTGGCCGAGTATATTCCGTTTATCATTCTGCTGTTTGCACTCTACACCATTTCGGGCGGCATTCTAGTGTGGGGCAACCTTCACGGCAGCCCGCGCCTGAACACCGCCATCTTGGCCATCGGCACAGTATTGGCTTCGATTATGGGCACCACCGGCGCCGCCATGCTGCTGATCCGCCCGCTTTTAAAAGCCAACGACAACCGCAAACACCGCGTGCATGTGGTAGTGTTCTTTATTTTTCTGGTGGCCAATATCGGCGGCGGCCTCACGCCGCTGGGCGACCCGCCGCTGTTTTTAGGTTTTTTGAAAGGCGTGGATTTCGGCTGGACACTCCGGCATATGATGGTGCCCGTGGTGTTGAGTTCCGCTGTTTTGCTGACACTGTTTTATTTTCTCGACCGCTATTATTTCACTCGTGAAAACGAAGTACTGCCGCAAGACCCCTCCCCCGACAGCCCCTTGAAACTGTTCGGCAAATGGAATTTTCTGCTGCTGGGCGGTGTGGTATGCGCCGTGTTGGTATCGGGTTTGTGGAAGCCGCAACACCCCGGTATCGATATTTTAGGCACGCACTATCTGCTGCCCAACCTGCTGCGCGATGCGGTGCTGTTGGTTTTGGCGGCGGTTTCCCTTGCCATCACGCCCAAACAGGTGCGCGCGGGCAACGAGTTCAACTGGGAGCCGATACTCGAAGTGGGCAAACTCTTTCTAGGCATTTTCATCACCATCGCGCCGGTTATCGCCATGTTGCAGGCCGGTGAAAAAGGCGCGTTTGCAGGCCTGATTTCACTGGTGCACGACAGCAGCGGCCAACCCGTCAATGCCATGTATTTTTGGATAACCGGCCTCTTGTCGGCCTTTTTAGACAACGCCCCCACCTATTTGGTGTTTTTCAATATGGCCGGCGGCGATGCCCAAGCCCTGATGAGCGGCCATCTGTTCTATACGCTGCTGGCGGTATCGATGGGATCGGTGTTTATGGGTGCGCTCAGCTATATCGGCAATGCACCCAACTTTATGGTGAAAGCGATTGCAGAACAGCGCAAAGTGCCGATGCCCGGCTTTTTCGGCTATATGGCTTGGTCGCTCGCTATTTTGGTGCCGCTGTTCGTACTGCATACCTTTATTTTTTTCGTATGGCAGTTGTTTTAACCTGCCCGCTTCCGCACAACAAAGGCCGTCTGAACGATATTTTTCAGACGGCCTTTGATTGATATGGCGTACTCTCTTTTATTTCCGCCACGGCATTGCCGTACCTTGATTCGACTGTCGCAAAAAACGATTGTGCCTGCCCGTGAAGCGGTAACAGAATCGGCTCTGTATTATTGTCTGCGGTTTGCTGCCTACACCCAAATAAAGTAGACATACCCTAACCACAGTGTTGTTTTATCCACTTTTAACCTATTTAGCGTTTTTACTCAATTTTTTCATCATAACTGGAAAATTAATTTCATTTAAAAACATATATTTATTAAATTAATAATTAATAATAACAATTATCATTTGAAAATATCTCTATTTTGCGTATAATGCAGTCCAACGGTTAGGCAAACAACGCAACGAAAGGAGAACGAAATGCCCGAAAACATTTTCAAGCAAGTTTCTCTGGATATTCTGCGCCTGCACCAAAAAGCCGTACACACGCTTTTAGCCACCCAGTGCAGCGGCTGCCCGGAAATCCATGATGCAGTGTTTGTTACCTTAAACGGCAGATATTATGTTTGGTTGGCTGAAAGCCCGCAAAGCGACCCGAAAACCGGCATTCTGCTGATTGAGGCAGAAGGCACCCCCACCCGCCTGAGCTGGGTTGCCCGCGCCCGCAGGCTCAAGAAAAAAGACCGCTTATACTGCCGTGCCGCCGCCGCGCTGCAACGCCGCATCAATCCCGACCAAGCGGCATCCTGCCTCGCCGATTGCCCCTGTTTGTTGGAGCTTATCCCGCAGCAAGGCCGCTTAACAGTTAATGACAATAGAGATTTTACGCTTTTGCCTTCCGATTTGATGAAGGCTCTGTATCCGGCAAAGCAAACAATAGAAGCATTTGCCTCATAACAGTTTTGGTAGTGGTTTGTGTTCCTTTTGCGCCCCCTCGTGGGGCGGTTTTTTTGCATGGAAAAACGCGTTGCAGGCTCCCAAACAACTTGCCGGCCGCTTTTTCAGACGGCCTTTCGTTAACGATAACTGTCAGGCCGTCTGAAAACCACGGGCATTGAGTTCTGCCTGTCAGACATCTCCTGCACCACCGGCAAATTGTGCCGCACCTCGGTTGGCCAGCTTGTCGGCACGCTCGTTTTCCTCGTGGCCGGCATGGCCTTTTACCCATGCCCATTTAATGTCGTGCAAACCGGCCAAACGCTCAAGTTCACGCCACAAATCTTCGTTTTTCACCGGCTGTTTGGCAGCGGTTTTCCAGCCGTTTCGCTTCCAACCGTGTATCCATTTTTCCATACCGTTTTTCACATATTGCGAGTCGGTGCAGATTTCCACGCTGCTTCGGCGCTTCAACGCCCTCAGCCCTTCGATAACGGCCGTCAGCTCCATACGGTTGTTGGTAGTTGCAGACTCCCCGCCGAACAGCTCTTTTTCTTGTGTGCCGTAGCGCAACAGCACGCCCCAGCCGCCCGCACCCGGGTTGCCTTTGCAGGCACCATCGGTATAGAGATAAACGGTTTTGCTCATATGGTTAACCCACTATAGTGAATCCGCCTTATTCTTGCTGCAGGGCAGTACAACGATACAGAACCAATTCTGTTGCCGCCTCACCTGCAGGCAGAATTATTCTCCTTGCGCCAGGGCGCAGCAACACCCCAATGGAAATAAAACAGACTTACCATAAAATAAAATTCAAAGTATCAAGCAACAAGCAGCATGGCAGGCAGCAGGACAGCACCGTCATAACCTTGAAAGTGAATCGGCTGTATCAGTGCAGCTTAAAAACAAGGTGCATCATAACACAGGCAGTGTATCGAAGTATCAATGCCATTTAATCAGCATTTACACTTTAGTACACTGTCTGTCTTAATTCAAATTTTAGCAACCCAAATAAACCGTTTGTGCTGTTATTCTTTGCGCAAGGCTTTGGGCAATACAAACACGATGCTTTCTTCTATGCCGCTGCCTTCGCGTATGGTTTCGTGGCCCCAGCTTCGGATGGCGGCAACCACTTCTTCCACCAGCACCTCGGGAGCGGATGCGCCGGCGGTTATGCCCACGCTGTGTTTGCCTGCAAACCATTCGCGTTTCAGATGGCCGGCGTTGTCGACCATATAGGCATCCACGCCGCGCAGCGCTGCCACTTCACGCAGGCGGTTGCTGTTGGAAGAGTTGGGCGATCCGACCACAATCACGATATCGCATTGCGCCGCCAGCGCTTTCACGGCTTCCTGGCGGTTGGTGGTGGCGTAGCAGATGTCTTCTTTATGCGGGCTGCGGATATTCGGAAAACGTTTCTGCAGGGCTTCGATGATGTCGCGCGTTTCGTCCACCGATAATGTGGTTTGGCTCACATGGGCGAGCTTTTCGGCGTTGCGCACTTCCAACCCGGCCACATCTTCCACGGTTTCCACCAGCAGCATACTGCCTTCGGCAAGCTGACCCATCGTGCCTTCCACTTCAGGGTGGCCGGAGTGGCCGATCATGATGATTTGGTAGCCCTGGGCATCGAGGCGGGTAACTTCTTTATGCACTTTTGTTACCAGCGGGCAGGTTGCGTCAAACACTTGAAAGCCGCGTTGCGCCGCTTCTTGCTGCACGGCTTTGGATACGCCGTGGGCAGAATAGATCAGTGTGGCGCCCTCGGGTATATCAGCCAAATCTTCGATAAAAACCGCGCCTTTTTCGCGCAGGTTGTCCACCACGAATTTGTTGTGTACCACTTCGTGGCGCACATAAACCGGCGCGCCGAATTCTTCGAGCGCGCGCTCGACAATGCTGATGGCGCGGTCCACGCCGGCGCAGAAACCGCGCGGGTTGGCTAAGACTATGGTTTTTTGGGTCATGATGTGCTTTCTTTGTGCGGCGGCCGGCAACGGTGGTGCGGCCGTTATTGTTGGCAGAAATCTGGCGGTTTATCGGTTTTCAGACGGCCTGCTGTTTTCTTTTTTGTGTTTGAAACCGTCTATCACCAGCAGCGCGGCACCAACGCAGATAAAGCTGTCGGCCACATTAAAGGCGGGGTAATACCAGCTTTGCCAGTAAAATAGCAAAAAATCAACCACATGGCCATAAATCAGGCGGTCGGCCACATTGCCGGCCGCGCCGCCGATAATCATGGCCGCGCCGTATTTGCCCCAAGTGCCGAAGTTGTCTTTCACGATGGCGCGCGCCAGATAAAAGCTGATAACCGCCGCCAAAGCGAGAAAGAAATATTTCTGCCAGCCGCCCGCACCGGCCAGAAAGCTGAATGCCGCGCCGGTGTTGAACACCAGTGTCAAATCGAAAAAGCCGGGGAGGATATTGAGCCGTTCGGCAAACTCAAAATTTTTCAGCACGGCGGTTTTGGTGATTTGGTCGAGCACAAGGGCGGCGGCAATCAGAAGCCAATATTTGATTTTGGAGGGTTTTCGGGCTGTCATGTGCAAAATCGGCAAAAAACAAAGGCTGCATTTTACCTGAATCGCACTTTGTCGGGTTTAATTTGCATAAGGAAACAATGCGCATGGTGTGATATCACAGGGCAGTTATCTTTCAGACGGCCTTTCGGTATAATCGGCAACCTGTCTGAAAGGCCGTCTGAAACACATGCCAGGAACTGCAATGAGCGCTGCACCCGAAGCCAAATACACTGAAGAAACCGTTTTATGGATTAAACACCACACGCCCAAGCTGATTACGTTTGCCATCACCCGCCCCGAAAGCTACCGCTTCTCGGCGGGGCAGTTTTCGCGGCTGGGTTTGCGCGAGGGCAACGGCTTCATTTGGCGCGCCTATTCGGTGATGTCTGCCGAATATGCCGACACGCTCGAATATTTCGCCGTGTTGGTCGAAAACGGCCCGATGTCGGCCAGACTCGCCGCGCTGCAAAGCGGAGATACTGTGCTGCTCGACAAAAACGCCACCGGTTTTTTGCTGCCCGGGCGTTTTCCCGATGGCAAAGATTTGGTGATGCTCTGCACCGGCTCGGGCATCGCGCCGTTTTTATCGATATTGGAGCAGCCCGAAATCTGGCAGCGTTTCGACAGCCTGGTGTTGGCGCATTCTGTTTCTTATGCTGATGAATTGATTTTCACCCGCCGCATCGCCGCTTTGCAGACTCACCCTCTGGTGGGCGGATATTTCGGCAAGCTCACCTTCCTGCCCGTGCTCACCCGCGAACGGACGGCAGGCGCGCTGAACCAACGCCTGCCCGAATTGCTGGCAAGCGGAGCGTTGGCCGCCGCCGCAGGCAGGCCGTTTACCCCGCAAAACACGCGCTTTATGATCTGCGGCAATCCGGCAATGGTGAAAGACACTTTCCAAACTCTGTTCGATATGGGCTTTTCTATGCACCGCAACCGCATTCCGGGGCAGATTATGATGGAAAACGGCTTCTAACCCTGTTTTGCCGCATACACCCAATGCAAACAGGGATAAAGGCCGTCTGAAAAAACCAATGCTTTCAGACGGCCTGAGTGCATATTATCAGGGCTTTCATTAACCCTCCGCCTGCTGCTGCCGTTTTACCGCGCACCGGCGCAAACAATAATAAAGGCCGTCTGAAAAAAACCAATGCTTTCAGACGGCCTGAGCGCATATTATCAGGGCTTTCATTACCCCCCTCCCGCTGCGGCCGTTTTACCGCGCAACGGCGCAAACAATAATAAAGGCCGTCTGAAAAAAACCAATGCTTTCAGACGGCCTGAGCGCATATTATCAGGGCTTTCATTAACCCCCTCCCGCTGCGGCCGTTTTACCGCGCAACGGCGCAAACGATAATAAAGGCCGTCTGAAAAAACCAAACGCTTTCAGACGGCCTGAGTGCATATTTTAAGCACTTCAATTAAAACTTATAGTTCACTGCCAGGCGGAAATCACGGCCTATGCCGGGGAGGGTTTCGCCCCGTTGGCTGTGCGGATAATAGTATTTGTTAAATACGTTGTTTACCGAGAAATTCACATTCAAAGTATCTTTGCCCAGCGGTTTCCAGTTGGCAAAAATATCATTGACATTGTAGCTCTTGCGCTCGACTTGGGCGGCATTGCCGTTGCGGTCGCGCACCAAAACCGAACCTTTGGCTTTCTCTACGGTGCGGTTTTGCCAGCCGATTTCGAGATTGGGTTGGTTGAAGCGGTAGGCCAGCGAGGCTGTCCATGTGCGCCCTGCCTGCACGGCAAATTCGGGGTTGGCACTGAGCAGGTTGCCGGGGTGGGTGTCGTAAAGGCGAGGCTTGCTGTGCGCCACTCCTGCTTTGGCAATCAGCCCGCCGGTGCGGTAAGACGCGCCAAGCTCGTAACCGCGGTTTTTGATGTAGCCGGCGTTGGCGGCTTCGCGCACGCCCCCGATAATGTTGCCGGCGGCATCATGGCGGTTTTGCGGGTTGGCAATGGCGTCTTTAATGGTTTGCCAGAAATAGCTGCCGCTGGCGGCAAAGGTGCCGTTGTTGTAGTTGAAGCCGATTTCGGTGTTGCGCGCGCGTTCGGCTTTGGTGCCGTCTGCAATGGAAACAATGCCGCGCCGGCCGTGGGTGAGCAGCGCATCATAAAGCCTGGGGCTGCGGGTGGCATAGTTGTGTACGGCGCTGAAGCTGAGCGTTTCGAGCGGCTGCCAGATCAGGCCGAAGCTCGGGTTGAGCCGGCCGTCTGAAACCGATTTGCCGTCATGGGTTTTGATGTCGAAATGGTCGTAGCGCAGGCCTGCTGTGAGCGTGAAATCGCCGATATCGTTAATCGCTTCCACATACGCGCCGGAATCGGTTTTTTTCGGATTGGTTAGATTGTAGCTTCTCACCAATGCTTGGCCGGCGGGATTCGTTCGATTGGTGTATTGGTGGTTAAGGAATGCATGCGGCTCGATTTCTTGATGACGGTAATTTACGCCGTATTTCAAGGTGGTGTATTGGCCGATGCGGCTGTCCAAACCCACATTGGCACCTTTGGTGTCAATCATGGTGGTGGTCGGCCCGGGAACATTGCCGGCATAGCCGTTGTTGGTGTCATCGGCAGAATAGCGTTTGTTTTTCATCAGATAGGCATTGGCTTCAAGCTTATCGATGAAACCGAGATTCTTCGCGGTATATTCAAGGTTGGTATTGGAGAGGGTGGTTTCGCGGTAGGCCGGGGCGTTTGATGCCAGGCTGCCGTCCGTGCGCGGGGTGGTTTCCCAGCCGAATTCTTCACGCACAAAACGCTCGCCGCGGTGTTGGTCCTGCATGTGGCTCAACACAATGCGGTGGTTGTCGAATGTGGCGCCGATTTTGGCCAAATAACTGCGTTTGTCCAACCCGCTTTTCAGCACGGTGTTGCCGCCGTATTGGTTGGCGTAGCCCTTGCCGGCTTTATAGTCGCTTTCATCGTTTCTGCTGTAGGAAAACAAACCGTCAAAATTGCCGGCACGGCCGAATACGCTGGTGCCGTAATTGTGGCCGTTGTTGCTGGCATAGCCGGCATTCACGCGCACGCCCCAGTCTTTATCCAAACCTTTGAGCAAATCTGCCGCATCAAGGGTTTTGGCAACAATAGCACCGTTGGTTGCGCCGATACCGGAACTGGCCGAACCCGCGCCTTTTTGCACCGACACGATTTTCACCAGCGAAGGGTCAATAATAAAGCGGCCTTGGTGATAAAGAATCTGGCTGTCGGAATAGGCGTTGTCTATTTTGATATCGACCGAGTTCTGCCCCATGCCGCGAATGGTCAGAAACTGTGAAGTACCGTTACCGCCGCCGAAATCAACGGCCGGCTCTTCTTCCAGCAGTCCGCGCAAATCAGTAGCCGTGCTTTCATCTTTCTTTTGCAGTGTTACCACGTTGGTTTTGATTTTTGCACCCTGGCGGTCGCCTTTCACCACTACTTCTTCCAGCGCAGCGTTGACCGCTTCGGTGTCTGCCCACGCAGGCACCATGAATACATTACCGACCAACACGGCCAATATCGTTTTCTTCATCTCGAACCTCATTTGCACATAAACAAGTTAATCAATAATTACTACTATTTGCAAATAAATTCTAATATGAAGATTTTTCTAAGTCAATGTTAATTCAAAGTCATGAAAATAAGAATAATCAGATTTTTATGTTTGGGCAAAATAAATTACCGATTGAATATCCAATCGGTAATTTTCGGGAAGACAGCCTGCTTAAAGGCGGGAAGACAGCCTGCTTAAAGGCAGAATGCTACGGCAATCATCAGGGAGGAATGATTCAAACACCTTTGCGCCCGGCTGAAAATCCAGCCGGGATTTCCCGATTCAATGCCCGTGTTGCTGCCACTCTTTGATATTGCGGCGTATAAATGCCAGTTGGCTGCGGTAGCAGCGGCAGCTCGGGCACACTGCCAAATGCATCACCACCGAAAGGCGTTCCCTCATAGAAAGCCGGCGGTCTTGGCTCTCTGAAAGCAGTATGCAAGCTTCTTTACATTTCAACATAGCTCTTTCCTTGCTCCCCTATTTCGGTATCTGCCAAATCAAACCAACGTTGCTGCAGGCATTGCCGCAGTCCGTTGCGGGCACGGTGCAGGATAACGTAGCAGTTTTCTTTGCTGATGCTGAATTCTCGGCATATTTCAACTACTTCCCAGCCCATGATCTCGCGCAGATAAAAAATACGTGCGGTATCGTGCGGAAGCCCCTGCATACAGTTTTCCAACGCCCGGAAAAAATCCTGCCTGCACAGCGCGTCTTCCGGCGCAGGTTGCCAATATTGCGGAGCGGCAGCAGGTTGCCAGTGACCGCTTTCATCGAAACAACCGTTATAGCCCCGCTCGATGGCATCATTTTCTTCCTGCATACCTTCAAGGCTTATCATGTGCCTGCTGCTGCGGAAATAATCGGCAATTTTATTTTTGAGTATGCTCAGCACCCAGGTTTTCAACCCGGCTTCCCCCCGGAACTGGCTGTGTTTGGCTATGGCTGCCGCCAGGGTGTCCTGCACGATGTCTTCGGCCAGAAATTCATCACGCAACTGGATTTTGGCAAAGCGTAAAATATCGCAATGCAGCTCGGCAAGTTTATGTTTGAATTGTTCCATCGGTTGATTTTGTTGTGAGTAAAACGCCCGCATCCACCCAGTCATTAACTGCCGGTTTCAAAAGCTCCGCCACATCCTGCTCGGGCAGCAGCTCCTGCAGGCCTGCCAAAAGATTGGTAAATGTGTCGCTTTGGCGTTGGAAATGCTGCAGCAAAAACAGGTCGGTGCCTTCTATCGTGCGGTAATAAACCTCGTTGCTGCGGTTGCGCCAAGTTAAAACATGGCAGGGTGAGTCTTCTATCTGCTCCGGCCCGATGCTGACAAAATCACAGGGGTAATATTGCAGCCGGGCCGCAGGCGCCCAGGATAACACACTATGCTCATGCCAGCGGCCGTCTGAATCAGGCTGTATGGCTGTTTCGGCATGCAGCAAGGCGGTTTCAAAATCCATTACGGCCAGCATATTTTCAGACGGCCGCTCATGTTGCGGCAGGCTGTTGAGATAGGCGAGAAATTGCGGGGGAATATCATTAAAAAACGGAGATTCCGGGTGTGCCTCGATTAAAAAACGGTTTTGCCAGCCCTGCCATTGTTCGGAATCGGCCAGCAGACTGCTGTCGCTGAAGCAGAGATCGAGAAAACTTTTTATATTGTTGCGCACCAAGCGGGTATAAACAGCCAAGCGCTCAGGCGCGATACCGGGGGGGGCAGGCAGCGCGGGGTTGCGGATATGATCGGCAAGCTGCGCCTGCGCCTGCGCTGAAGAAATAGGGTTATGCGGCTGCATGTTTGGCTCTCTCCGCCTGCTGCTGAATCGCGGCAATGCGTGCCACTTCGGCCTCCAATTCGGCAAACGGCGGCAAGTTGCTGTCGCGCTCCAGCAGTGTGGGTACATTTTGCGGCAGGCTGCGGCAAGTGTAGGCAAACAAATCCCACACATCATCGCATACAGCCTGCCCGTGGGTGTCAATCAACAGTTCGGCAGTTTCTTCATCGTGCCCAGCCATATGAATATAGCTTACCCTTGCCAAATCGGTGCGGTTGATATAATCGGTTGGTGCAACAATGCCGTGGTTTACGGCGTTCACGTAAATATTGTTGATATCCAAATGAATATCGCAATCTGCTTCTTGCACCACTGCATTGAGAAATTCGGCTTCATCCATTTCTGCAATCGGGTTGTGGGCATAATATGAAGTGTTTTCCACCGCAATGCGCATTTCGAGCACATCCTGCACCGCGCGGATACGGGCGGCGGTGTGGCGCACCGACTCCCAGGTAAACGGCAGCGGCAGCAAATCATAAATATGCCCGTGGTGGCTGCAATAGCTCAAATGCTCCGAAAAAAAGTCGATGCGGTATTGCCGCAAAAACGCTTTGATCTGCTTGAGAAAATCAATCTGCAACGGATCTTGACCGCCTAATGAAAGCGACAACCCGTGGCAGGCAATGGGAAAACGCTCGGCCACTTCGTCAAACTGCCTGCGTGCCGCGCCGCCCATACGCAACCAGTTTTCAGGGGCGATTTCGATAAAGCGGATCGGGCTGCTTTGACGGTCGAGCCGCAAAAAGTCGGCGGCCATACTGCGCTTGTAACCCAAACCCGCACCGCGCAAGATATTCATTTCGTGTCCTTTATTATAGTATTGGAAAAAACCGGCTGTTTACACCTTTACAATGGCAAAGAGCTTTGCTTTTCCGCTGAAATAACCGTTTCTTGATTTTTGCCTATGCTCGAAACCATAGCTCGCTGTGCTTTCCGGCGTTATCGGCAACCTTTAAAAATTTCCCAAAAGGTTTTCGATGCAGAAACAAGAAAAGCAACAATGCCGGAATTTTCTATATATCGTGCTGTTTCAAGCATACCGTTCGAAGAGGCCGTCTGAACGCCGTAACGGCAAAATCCCGCATTCAGACGGCCAAACTCGCTTATTTACTGCCGCATTTGCCTTCGCCGCACTTACCCTCGGCAGCTTTGGCAGGTTTCTTTTTCGCCGAAGCGCCGCACTTGCCCTCACCGCACTTGCCTTCGCCCGCTTTGGAAGCCTTCTTGCCGGCCGCACCGCACTTGCCCTCACCGCACTTGCCTTCGCCCGCTTTGGAAGCCTTCTTGCCGGCCGCACCGCACTTGCCCTCGCCACACGCGCCTTCCTGCGCTTTTTTGGTAACGGTTTTCACAGTTTTGGCAGCGGGCTGTTTGGTTTCAGCCATGGCCTGCCCGCCCAACAAAGCCAGCGAACCGGCCAATGCAATCAGAGAAGAAGTTTTTTTCATGATGTTTCCTTTTTAAAAAGTATTGAAAAACAGAGAGTACAGTGATAAAGCCGTCTGAAAGCCCGTGTAGTTCTTTCAAACAGGCATCACATCATTTACTGCCGCATTTACCTTCGGCAGACTTACCGCTGTGCGATGCTGCGCCGCATTTGCCTTCGGCAGCCTTGCCATTGTGCGATGTTGCGCCGCATTTACCTTCGGCAGCTTTGCCGCTTGCGCCGCATTTTCCCTCGCCCACTTTATGCTGCCCAGAGGCTGCAATCGGAGCAGAGGGGGCAGAACCGGCCTGACAACCCGCCAGTGCCAGCGCACCGGCCAATGCGGCCAAAGCAGTAGAAGTTGTGGTTTTCATCTTTATTATTCCTTTCAAATAAATTAAGAGGGACAAACTTTTCTTGCGTGAAAAAACCTATTTGGGCTTTTCAGACGGCCTTGCCCGGCCGGCCGAACAGCAGATGGTCAAGCGAAAAACGACCCATGCCCTGAAGTAGCAGCGGCAGCAGCACCACCAGATAAATCAGCGCCATTTTGTAGCCGTTGTCACATACATTATAACCATTGCCGCCGTGCACCGCCGCCCACGCTACTGTCGTCAGCACCATCAGCATCAATGCACCGGCGCGTCCGAACAAGCCCGACAACAGCAACAGCGGCGCGACCAGCTCGATACCCGTTGCCGCAGCCCAGTTGAAGCCGGCAGGAAACAAGCTGAACGGAAACGGAAATGCGCCTTGAATATCGGCAAACCAGTTTTGACCGTTCCATTTTTCGATACCTGCTTCCCAAAATTCATAAGCGGCAAACAGGCGCAAACCCAAAAGCGCAATATCTTTGCCCCAAGTGTTGGAAAAACGGCTCAAACAAGCGGTGCGGTTCATAATAATTCCTAACAAATGTTTATGCCTGAATAGACGGCATATACGGCAATTTCTTACACTTCATTACAGATTTTTTAAGCTTTATTTTTAAATAATTGAAAATTATAATTTATTTTTTAAAATAACATGAGCAGAATGCCGGGTAAGGAAAACAGCAGCAATGTTGAAAATGCCCTTTGATTATACCATAACGGGGAAAGTATAAAAACAGCCTTTCAGACGGCCCAAACATTTTTTGCCGAAAAAGGTTATATGATATACTCGCCACAAAATAAGGAAAACAAGATGGATTTTTTCAACACCCGCAGCATAACGTTTGATAATCCCATAGAAATGCTCTATGCCTGCCACAGCAAAGTGCGCCGTTTTTGCAGCCAAGTGCAGATGCTGCCCGGCTACATCGTCGCCAACGGGCGAAATGATGCGGCATTGCAGGCGGTGAAACAGATCAGCCAATATTTCAACACCGCCGCTCCGCTGCACCACCAAGATGAAGAAGAAGATTTGTTCCCCCTACTGCTGTATCACTTTCCCCACACGCGCAGCAATATCGAAGAACTGCAACGCCAGCACGAAAGCCTGCACGCCGGCTGGGCAGCGGTAGAACACGAATTTGCCGGCCTGCTGGCCGACCCCGCCTACCGCCTGCAAACCGATGTACTCCAACGCTTCAGCACAGGCTACGATGCTCATCTGGCACTGGAAGAACCTTTGTTTGAAACCGGCAGAAACCTGCCTGCGCAAGCGTTGGTCGAAGCAGGAAGAAAGATGGCCGAACGTAGAAAAACTTAGGAATTGATGCCTTGTTGAAAACCATCGGAAAACCTTTTCAAACAGTCTCAACAGATTTTTTCAGCGGCCTCATTACCTACACCGAAGTATGGCGCAAGTGTTTGATAGTAAATAAACTTCATTTTCGGCAAGACGACAAACTGTAGAGTACAGCAAAGCGCAACAATACCGCAATGAAATGTTAAGGTCGCACGCGTTTTGTCATGATTTAACATTTTTTGTCATAGCAACTAATCACCTGTATAGATAACAAGCCAGCACAAATTTATTTAAAAATTTAATCAATATATTATCCTCATACTTAACACAGTTTCCTGCTGTCTTGCCTTTGGGAAATTTGGAATCCAATAAATCGTTCATCCCTTCCTCTGTAGTTCATATCTGCTTAGGTGGTTGAAGTAATCGAAGTAATCTAAAATTTCGCCTTTTACTTCGGTTTTTACCGCAGCAATCAGCTGCTCAGTTTTTTTGGCTGGAATACACTGTAGCCGCCGATACGGGCGAATAGTCGTCAATCGCCGCATTACCGCCTGCGCCGATACTGTCGATACGGCCTTTCAGCTCGTTTACCGCACCAACCACACTCTCTTTATCGTGGGTTTGCAGCGCGGATTTATGGCCGATGTCGGCCTTGATGCCTTTCAGAATCTCACCGATTTTGTCGGCAAGCAGGTTGATTCTCTCGGTCAGTTTCATATTTTGATTCACTTTTTACGAAATGGATAAAATCAGGCGGGCTACAAAATCGGGAGCATCGTCTTCGGACGGCCTGAAACCGTGCAGCCACGCCTCAAAATCTTCAAAGGATCTGCCCATATTCTCTGGCTGCCGAAGCCAGACCCTGTACAAATCATCGTCAAACCACCTCTCGGCATGGGCGATATTGCCGCGGTAAGCACGAAAATTAACCAGCATTACTCGTTCCCCTGATGATTTCCACCGCAATATCGCCGCTCATCTGCACAAGGCCGTCTGAAAGGCGGGTAAATTCAACATCGGCGGTGTAAAAGCCCTCTTTCAGGGCAACACACTGCCCGGCGGAAAGCGTGAGCAGCAGGCGGTTTTGGTCGGGATAAACACCAACCGCAAACTCGGCTGCCGCACCGCCGGCATAAAGTCGCTCAGAGCCTGTTGCGGATTGGCGGCGATATTGGCCGCCATCTGGTCGGCAGTAATCCCGATACCCTCAAGCGCCGCCTGAAAATCATTGCCTTGCGATTGCGCGGTTTGCAGTTTTTGCAACAGCGCATTAACCGCCGTAGCCGCCACCTCGGGCGGCTTACCCAAGGCGATAAACGCACCGGCAAGCGCGGACGCCTGTTCGGCGGCCAAACCAAACTGATTAGCGGTACCGCCGATACGTGCCATCGCGTTTACGATGTCTTTTTCGCGGGCGGCGGTGTTGTTTCCCAATACGTTAATGGCATCGCCAAGCCGCCCCACCTCTCCAATCGGAAGCTGAAAAACGTTGGCAATAGTAGCCGCCGCATCGCCCGCCTCTTCGGCGGTCATGCCAAAGGCCACCGACATTTTGGCGGCCATTTCGGTAAATTCCGGCAATCGGTCTAATGACACGCCAAGCTGCCCACCCTGCGCGGCAATTTCGGCCAGTTTGTCGGGCATAATTCCCAACTCGCCCGACATGCGCTTGATTTCATCTGATAGGCCCGCGATTTCCTCGGGTGTGCCGTCCACCACCTTTTTCACGCCTGCCATCGCGGTTTCAAACTTCATGGCTTCCCTAGCGGCATAAGCCAAGCCGCCCGCTTTGGTTACCACGCCTTGCAATTCGTCGGCAACATCAGTCAGGCTCGGGCGCAAATCGCTTAAGCTGCGCTCCAGCCGATAAACCTTGTCGCGCTGCAAATCGGCGGCGCGCGCCAATTCGTCATGGCTTAATGTTCCGCTGTTTTTCAGCGTTTCATAAGCCTGTTTGGTTTTTTCAATTTCCTGCCGCGCTTTGTCGTCGGTATCCAAACCAAGCTGGATACGCGCATCCGCCAACGCCTTAAGCTCTTGCGCCTCTGATGCCAGCGCATCAAGCTTTTGCGTAACCGACGCCGATTCCGCAGCCAGCTTTTTTTGGTATTCGGCCAATTTTTTAACCGGCACGCCTGTTGCCGCCATCTCGTTGCGCGCATCGCGTACTGCGGCAGACAGATCGGTTTCCTTTTGGGCAAGCTTTTCCATTTCTGCGCGCAGCTTTGCCACCGCCTCTTTTTGTTCGGCGGCCGCGTCGTTTTTCATGCTTTCGTGCAGGCCGTCCAGCAAGGTATCGGCGGCCTGCATTGCCTGCGCCGTTTTCTCAAGCTCGTTTGACAATGCTTTATATTTTTCGATGGCGGCCTGTTGTGCCGATACCTGTTCAAACTGACCGCGCAGTTTCCCCGCCTGCTCGGCAAGGTGGGCGGCCGGCAAACCGGCTGCTTCTATTTCG
Organism: Neisseria musculi; assembly: GCF_014297595.2. Classification (NCBI taxonomy): domain Bacteria; kingdom Pseudomonadati; phylum Pseudomonadota; class Betaproteobacteria; order Neisseriales; family Neisseriaceae; genus Neisseria; species Neisseria musculi. The sequence goes on from NZ_CP060414.2 coordinate 1,416,951, forward strand.
TCCGCCAGTTTTTTAATCTCTTCGGCGCCTTCCACACTGGCCAAAATCCGCAAACCCGCCTGAATATTTGCATTAGACATATTGACAACCTATAATAAATAACGTTACATCAAATCAACATTATTTATTACAATCCGCCCGCCGTTCTTTGACCGGCTTCATTCACACGGGGGTAATCATGATATATTTTTTACTGATACTGTTTTTCGCGGGGATGCTTACCAATCCCGCCCGCAGCAGGCCATACCGGCACACCTACCGCCGAAAATGACAAAAAGAACGCAAATAAAAGGAAAAAAACGGTGATTAAATATGGAAAAGAGGGCTGGGACGGCAACGATGTTGTCCGTAAAGGCCGCCGCAACTGTATAAACAGTCGCGAAGGTTGGGATGTTTAATTAAAAAACATCAAACAAAGGCCGTCTGAATAATATTTCAGACGGCCTTTTGCATTAATGGCCAGCGCATAACTTGCGTCAGCGGCGCGGGCATTTGCTAGGCAAACACTTTCACGCTGTAGGCCGATTTGTAGCCCGCCACCAGCACGGGGTTGCCGGTAAAGCCGGCGGAATTGAAGTCTTCGTTGAACCAGTCGATTTCGGAATCGGCAGCCACCACGGCGGAAGGCACGTGCAGTTTGATGCGCTCGCCCGTTACCCGGTTGATGCCGTCCAGCATGATTTCCAAATCGTAGTCGCCCACGGTGTCGGCATCGATGGCGTAGCCGCCGGTATCTTTGGTGCCGGCGGTTACTTTGACGGTTTCGCCGTTTTGCACGTTGGCGCAGTCGGGCTTAATCATAATCAGGCCGAGCGTTTCGTTTACTTCGAAATCGCCGGCTTCCACTTTGGCATCGGTAGCGTTTTTAACCGACACCTTGGCGGCATCGAGATTGTCCAGCGATACCTTATACCATTGGCCTTTGGTGCCGATGGCGATTTCCTCGTCCGTTACCTTGGCGGCTTTGGCTTCAATCAGGGCGGATTCGCCCATCAGCGCCATCGCCAGATTGGTGCGGTCGAAGGTGTCGAAACCCCATTTGATTTCGGACGGGTTTTTGATGGATATACTGTCGAGCGACTGGCCGATGCTGTCTTTGCGCTTGCTGATGCGCTGTTTTTTCTCGGCGCTTGTTTGGATAGACAGGTTGGTGGTGTTGCCCACATCGTAAAAGCCGCTGCCTTCGATGCGGCGGTTGCGTACAATCACGGTACCGGCAAACAGCAAACCGTCGTCTTGTTGTCGTTGCATGGGTTACTCCTTGGTTAATTTGATGGTTACGGCGGTTTCAAACCGCATCGGAAAAAATGCAAAGCCTTCGTGGTAGGCTATCGGCAGCGCGGCGCGGGCGGTAAACGGCGCGGCGGTCAGCGGCCGGCCGTTGTCGTCTTTCGGGTCGAAGCCCTGAAACGCTGCTTTAATGGCGGTGAGGGTTTCGCCGACACCGTCTTGGCTGTATTGCAGCCGGTTGGGGCTGTATTGCCGTTTGGCCAAAATAAAACTGAAGCTCAGCCGCTCGCGCAATATGGTTTTGCCGCCGGCGGTATCGTCCGGCGTGAAGCCGTCAAACACCACATACACTGCGCCGTCCTGCGGCTTGAGCCTGCGCTCGGAGGTAACCGCCTCCAAGTCGGCCGCCTCCAGCACCGCGCTCACACCCGGCACTTGGGCCATTCTCGCCATCACGGCGGGGTAGCAGGCCAAGATGTTTTGATACATGGGCAGATTTGCCATTATTTACCGCTCCAAATGGTTTGCAGCCAGTCGTGCAACTCGTCGCGGATGTCGGCGCGGTCTTGGTCGCTTAAACCGAAAATCTCGCGGGCGGGCATCTTGGCCGTGCCGGTTTGCAGGTAGCGGGCATATACGCGGTCGGTGCCGACTTCGGCCATGCTTTCGGTGGCGTGGCTGGTGATGCTCCGCAGCAGGTCGCCACGGTCAACCAATATCGAGCCGCGCGTTTTGCCGTTTTTGCCGGTTTTGGCGTAGAGCGTCCACAGCGACAATTGCGCCCACTTGCTGCCGTCCGGCGCGGTTTTGGTTTCAAACCGCTTGCGGGTGCTGTTTTCCAGCAGGCCGGCCACCGCGTTTAAAGGCTCGCTTAAATCGCCGTTAAGCCTTGCATACAGCGTGTTTAAGTGCGCCTGTAACTCGGGCAGTGTGCTGTTAACGGTTAACCTCATGCCACTCCTCAACCTTGTTCGGCCTTACCGCATACAGGCCGTCTGAAGCCTTGGCAGCGGGCTGCACGGCATCCAAACCGAGTAAACGCGGCTCTTTGACAACGGACTTAAGCCATTCGATGGCAGCCTTATACCGCTTTTCTACGATTTCGATGTCGCCGTCTTCGTGGAGGTAGTAGCGGGCGATGTCGCACACCTTGATTACCAGCACGCGCGGCACCGCGTCGCCGTTAAGGTTTTTGTAACCGGCGGCGGCCAGATAGCTGCCCGCCTCGGCCTCGGCCTCGGCGTCTGCGATAGCCCGCTCCAATACTTCGACTTTTACAGTTTTTCCGTAATCATGGTCGGTAAGTGCGGCGATTTCCCGTTCCGAAAACCGCAAAATCATATCTTCGGGGCCGATCAGCATTTCATGCCGCCTTTCTTAAGACGCGCTCAGCGTGACTACCAGCTCGGGGCGCAGCGCAATCGGCAGCGGGTTGGACTGCATGTGCAGGCTCCAGCCTTTGTCGTGGTCGAGCTTCTCGCGGCTGGCGTAATACGGCAGCGCGCGGGTGTTAACGGTTGCATTCATGTCGGCGGGCGCAAATGCCTCGGTGTACAGCTTGCGGCCTACCGGCAGCAAAATCGCTTGGTCGGCAGCGATTTTTGCGCCTTTTGCGCCGAAGTCGCCGGTATATTGGATAAACTTGATGCCGTTGTGTTCAAACTCAATCGGGTTCAACGAGCCTTCGCGGTAGGCAGCGCCGTCGCGGTAACGCTCGTACAGCGGCTTGATTTTGTCGTGGTATTTCAGCGCGGTTAAAAAGTCCAAACCGCACAAGGCCACCCAACCCGTTACCATCGCGCCTTTCTGTTTGGCGCGCAGGCTGGCAATGGTTTTATCCATTAACTGGCCCACTTCGGTGGTTTTGGTATCGAGTTTCCAATCCACGGTTTCGCGGGTCAGCTCGAACTCTTTATACAGGTCGTACAGCATGGTGCCGTCGGCATCTAAAATCTTGCCCTGCAACGCACCCAGCATCAGGTGTTCGCGGGTAAATTCAAGATTGAGCTTGCCGGCAGCCATCTTGTCATTAACTACGTTTTCCACGGTTTCGGCTTTGTCGGTGCCGAATGCGCGCAGATTCTGTACATCATCCGCGCGGACTACGTCGTCTTCGGGAAGATGTGGAATCCTGAATGTTTTAATCGCGCGGCCTTTAGGGGGCACGGCTTGGCCGGATTCGCCGCGCTCTTTGCTTTGCACCAAATTCAGACGGCCTTCCTGATATTCCACGTTTACATAAGTGGTAGTCAGGTATTGCGGCTCGAAAATACCCAAGTCGCGGATTTGCGTAGGAGTGGCCGGGATTTTGTTTACTGCGGTTGTCAGCGCACGAACGCCGAATTTGCTATCGCTTGATAAAGGCATATTGTTGACCTCAACAAAATGGTTATTAGGGTGGCCGCCGTTTCAGACGGCCTGATTGTTTTAAGAGCTTAATGGCTCTGTGCGGCAGCAACGGGCGTGCCGATATAAACGATGCCGTAGGGGTCGCCGTCTGCCTGCAAGCCAGCCAGATTGCCGCCGGATGACGCGGCATTAACAGCAGCATCAGAAACCAGCGATAAATCGATGATGCAGTTGTGCGGCTGCACCAGCACTTTGCCGTCCTGCTCGTCGGTCAATGCCAGCAGTTTTTTGCCGCTGCGGGCGGGGTAGTCGACAAACGTACCGGCTTTGGTTCCCGTATCGGCAGCAACGGCCACGCGGGTTAAATGGGTGGCTTCCCATTTAAGGTAATCGCCGGCAAGAGGGGGCAGTGTTTGCGGATTGGTTTTTTGCTCAGACATACATACCTCCGTTTAGTGAGCTTTTGCCGGTGGCAATCGAGAGTTTCGCGCCTTGCGCCGGCGGTTCGCCCGCCGCCTGATTGTCGGCCAGCAGCGCTTCCGGCACGGGCGGCTTGGCAGCCGCAGGGGCGGAAAGTGCGGCCTCGGCGGGTTTCAGGTCGCCAATTAAGGCGGCCGCCTGATCCGCATCCACAGACAACAGCAGGTTATAGGTTGATTCGGTCAGGCCGCCGAACTTACCGTCGGCGCCTTGGGTAAAACCGGCTGCCGACAGCTTGGCGTCGACATCGGATTTTTTCTTGGCTTTTTTCAGCTCGGCATTTTCCTTTTCCAAGGCCTCAACTTCGGCCTTGAGGTCGTCAAACGCCTTTTGCTCGTCAGCAGTCATGCTTGATTGCTCCTGTTTTTTGGGTTGGTAATCAAACGGCAGCGGTGCGCCGCCTGCGGATAAAGCCGTGGCATGGGTGTTGCCGTCCGCGCCGACGGCGGTAAACGACACTTCGCGGATAACGCAGTTGCGCATAATCAGTACCGGCCCGGCAACTTCATTGCCGTTTACGGTTTCCTTAACGCCCGCCGCCAACTCTTCCACGCTGCCCGATTGCACATAAACCGACATCTCCCACGGAAAGCCCTGGTCGGATTCTTCCGCCACGGCACGCCCGTGTTCGTTGTCAAGTAAGGTACCTTCGGCATACAGCCCGTCTGCGGTCACCGACAAACTGCCCACGCCCGCCCGCCTGCTGCCGGCGTGGTCGATTAAAAAGGCGGTTTTGTCTTTGAGCCTGATGCCGGAAAAGTCGATAACCGCCTGCCATTCGCCCAGGGCGAACGGCTGGCCGCTGTTGGCGATGCCGGAGAATCTGCGCGGCGCACCGCCCGCAGCGGCGGCCACAGCCACCGCGCCGGTTGACGACAGACGCAGGTTTAGGGTTTTGGGAGTTTGGGGGGTGTTGGTATTCATGCCGGCATTATGCGGCGGCGGAACGGAAAAACGGCTTTGAGGCGCTTCATCAACCTGACGGCGGTGTGCCGCTTGTGCGGGCAAGGAGGAAATGGCGTTTGCGGCGTTTTTAAACGGGGGTTAAACGGGGGGTGCGGGCGCGGGTAAGGGGTAAGCCTGCCCGAAAGGAAAAACGCGCCGAAAAGCGCGTTTTTTTCAATCTGCGGATTCTTGGGCTTCCAGTGTCATGATTCCTTGTGCGGTAATCATATATGCGTGGCCGTTTACTTTTTTAATCTGCCCGAGCTCTGTCAGCACCGACAGGGGCGTAACCTGCATTCTGCGCTAAAGGCATCAATTCGCCCACGGGCAGCGGCTTGGGATGCAGGCCGTGTTTGCGGCGCGCTTCGCGCAGGTGCGAGAGAATAAGCAGGCGCCCGGCTTGGTCGGGGTTCATTTCAACCATCCTTATAACGGGGGTCGGCTCTTAGTGCCGCCATCAAATCATCTTTATAAGGGTGCAGCGACGGCAGTTTTTCTACCGCTTCGGACACCCAACCGCAGGCGGTGCGGTATTCGGCGGCGGGCAGGTGGTCGAAGGTCATGGCTCCGCCGATAAACGAACCGACAAAGCAGCCTGCATAGTCTTTATCACGGTCGGGATTGTGCGGCCAAGCCTTTTCAAAGCGCGACTCCAAGTAGTCGTACAAATCTATAACGGCGGCACGGCTCAAGTCGACCTCGGTAAATGTCTTGGTTTCCGCATCGTAGCTTACGGTTAATCCGAAAGGCACACTCATTTTTTATCCCCTAATATCAAAGTGATTTTATTGCGTTGTTCTTCCGGCAATGATACCACATAGGCAATAACCTTAGCCCTGTTGAAGGCGTTTAACTGCCTTAAATCCAAAGGCACGATGTCGGCTTTTTTCAAATGTTTTTGGATATTATTGATTTTTTCCTGCCACCGCGCTTCAGGTATGGCAAAAAAATGGTTTAACTTCTCTATCTTTTCGGGGCGGGCTTCGTCTTCCGTAAACATAAAATCCAAAGTCGGCCACGTTTCCGGTGCGCCGTCGGAAATCACCATAAAGTCGGGCGGGTTTTTATTGGGCAGATTGTAACGCTCCAACTTAACACCGTAGGCTTCCTGCCACAGGGCAGCCGCTTCGGCTTCGTGCAGGCTCTGCTTTTTCTGCGCCTTGTCTTCGAGCAGACGGGCGACTTCGGCCTTGTCGGCTTTCAATCCCGCGAAGCTCGTTACCGCCACGCCCGTGGGGCGGAACTTGGTATTTAAATAGGCTTCCCGCGCCTCAATCATTTTATCCAGCGCATCGTCTCCGTGGCGTTCGCCGAACAGTTTTTCCAACGCACCCAGCCTGTCGCCGTGGTTGTGCGCAAAGCCCGGGGTGATGTCGGCGGGAATCTCCACCGTCTGCCCGGTGCGCGGGTTGGTAAAGACTGTGGTTTTAATGTCGGGGTTGTCGTCGATGCGCCCCTGTTTGTGGGCTGCTTTCTGCGCATCGGTAAAGGCGGTGAACTACCCCCTAAAAAACCGAACAGCTTAACCAATCGACTCCCAAAGCCTGAATCCTGTATGGCACAGAACTCAATCCTTTTCATTCCAATTAATCCCATTATGGTTGCAGTAACGGATAGATTCGCGCAAAGCCGCTTCCGGTTCGGCAGCGGAAGCGTATTTGCGCGTATGGAAACATTCCGACTTTAATGTGCCGAAGAAGCTTTCCACGGCCGCATTGCCCAAACAGTTTCCTTGCGCGACATGTTTTGCACCGGTTTGCATTTGCCCGATTCAATTTGGTAATCCCGCGCCCATACCGATCCGAACACAGTATCGGCTTTTCAGACGGCCTTGACTTCTCCAATGCCTCTTTCAACATCTTGCCGGCCAAATTGAAAGCAGGCCGGGTGGGGGTGCGGCAACCGATGATTTCTCCGTTAAACCAGTCCGTCAGCGGCAACAGTTGCGCTTTTTCCCACCGGCATCGAGTCCGGCAACCGATGATTGCCTTGTTGAACCAATCCATCAGCGAAGAAAGATACAACTTTTCTCCCGCATTATTGAGCTCCGTGGCAGCCCTTACCCGTTTCCCATTTGGCTTTTCCGCCTTGAAACGGCGTTGCAGGATAGCGGCACAACGTTGCCGGCCTCTTTCGAACGGGCGATGGACGGCATTGGCACCGCCGTACCGCCGCCCCGGCCCGACACCGCCTTCAGACGGCTGATTGTCTTGTGGTTGGCCAACATCCCTGCATAGCGGATTGCCGCCGTTATCCTGCGGCAGCCGCAGCGTCCTTTGTGTTGCCGGCAAGCCGCACGGATATGCCGTTTCAAACCGGCATATTGGTCTTCCGCCGAATGCGCTGCCGGTTGGCAGCAGAAGGCAGTAGCATGTACCGCGCCCCGAATCTTCCCCGGCGCCGTCTGAGCAGCCGTGGCTGCGGAAGATACTATGCGGCTGCCCCATCATCTCCAAAGCCGTTTCAAAGGATAGTCCTGCCTTAATCCTGAGACGACTCGGCATCTTTCTGCCGCGCTTCGTTCTTCCCGGATTCAGACATCGGGCTGTTTTCAGACGGCCTTTGCCCGCGGTATCGGGCGGTTGTCGGGCCGGTATGGAATCCGCCGGCCGGGGCGCGTCCCTTTGGGGATACCCCTTCATTTCTGACCATGACATGGCGTTCATCTTGAGATTCAAAGGGTTGCAATCCAAAGGGCAGTCGGAGATGCCTGGCTTTTTTAACGGTTTGAGCTTTTTCACAGGTTTCCCGCCTTTCGGGCCGGGCTTCAAACACTGTGAGATACGGCCTTTGGCTGCCCGCAGCATTCGGCTGAAAAAAGCCCGTATGCCGACTTTATCGAACAGCTGCCGGATGCAGGGTTCAAAGCCAAAAACAGCAGAACGCAGGCAGCTTTGTTGAAACCGGCAGGACGGCCCTCCGTCAAAACGATGACGGAATATGGCTTTAACTTTGCAACGGGTGCGCCCTAAGCCCGATTGACGGAGTTGTCGGACTTAAGTTTTATCGAAAAGCACGAAAATGCGGTGCTGCCGGGCCCCGGCCGGGCAGGTGAAACCCATTTGGCTGTTTCTTTGGCTTATCCGGCAGTAATGGCGGGTATCAGTAACGGCAGCCGATTTGATGCTGCAACCGGCGGCGCATAATCGAGGAAAGCGGAAATCTTATCTGCAAGGTTCGGTTATGGGTCCGAGGCTGCCGGTGATTGATGAAACCGGCTGTTTACCGTTTGGAAGGGAAGACGCCAACCTGTTCTTCAATGTTGCGGCCAAACGGTATGGGCGGGGCAGCATGATTCTGACGGCCGATTTGCCGTTCAGCCGGCGGGCCGGGGCTTTTGCCAACGATACGGCTTTGACTGCCGCCATGTCGGACAGATTACTCCGCCATTGTCATGTTGTTCGGATAAGTGGAGAGAGTTACCGTTTGAAGGACAAAAAGAAGATAGGCATTGCGCCTGTGATAAAGGAGATTTACCCCCCGTGAGATGGTTACAACCAAACTGCCGATTTCGGCTTTCTTTAAAGTGGTCAGTTTCTGACGGCCGTGGACAACTAAAAATTCCTGCTCTCGGATTAAACGGATGTTGGGAATTTCCCCTGTTGTCCCGTGCACCGGTGCATCGGCTGTTTGAGAAAGCCGTTTGCCGATACAGCCATCGGCCGTCTGAACATCCGAAAGCAAACCTGAAGAACGCAATGTCGCCTGCAAAGGCATGATGAAACCGGATTTCAGGTAACGCTTGAAAAGCTCCACTCTGCTTTTAGTCCCAGCCCTATATGGGCGGCAGATTTTGGAAAGGAAACCGTAGCCGTTGGCTGCTGCCGGCAACACCGGATTCAGACGGCGCCCGTCTTCTGCACAGGCATCACGTTGAATCATGACGGTTTTGGCATTATCAACAACACTTTGTGCGCCATGCCGCAGAAGAGTTCAAAACTGTTGCACAAACCGTCTGTCCGTGCTTCGGTACGCCCGTTGTCATAGAAGCGGACACAGCTTGCTCGGGAGTAACCCAATGTGGCGGTAAAGGCCTTCGGAGGGTTGCCGCCTCTGCGGATAATGGTGAAATCCGCCGACCGAAAATCCTTTCCACTGTTCTTGAAAGAATGTGAATTTCGGTTTAACTTCGGTACACCGTCTGAGCAGCTTAAAATCCTGCAAGATTGGTGTGGAATTTAAGGCTAATCTAGTACAGCCCCTTGTTTTAAAGCTGCGGGTTTAAGTCAAGGTGGTCAATTTCTGACTGCCGTCAGGTGGCCATTTTTACACTGCCGGTAACAATAGCGAGCAGGCTCCAAGCCTTTCGGATATCTGTCGTCACCACCAATCGGCATTCCAACAATCTGCCTGTCGTCAAGACCGACATCACGCATGAAGCGCATTAAGGCACCAACGGAATTTTTCCGTGTCTGACCTTATAGCCGAAAGTCAAATTAAGCGTTTTTTCCCTCACCGATATGCGCCGTTCGTGGATCATGTTTTTAAAAGTTTGGCAAATCGGAAAAGCCCCCGAAAAATAGCCGTCCGAGTGTTTCAATATATCCGGCGGGATTTCTATATCGCCGTGATTGAACTGAATTTCAAAGCGGCACCGGTTCGATTCCTTATCATCCAACTGCCTGCCTTTTTCGCACATGCAGACAAACTTTGCGTTTTTCTTCCTGCCGACATAAAACATTTTTGCCCGTTCCATCTTCCCGGTCATTTCCGACTTAGGCCGTATATTGTGATGGTCGAAACAGCCGTTATCGCGGTCTGGCAAAGCTTGTTCGGGGCTTATCCGCCATCTAAAAAATCGAGAGCCAAACCACAGCGGGTGATGCGCGGCATTATGGCATTTTGCAGAAAGTCGAAAAGGCGGTTTTCCCGGCGATAGGAAGCCAAATTACAGCCTAAACCTTTCCATTCGATTAAGACGGTATCCCGCTTTCCACCGTAATGCACTTCCCCATAATCGGCCGATTCGGAACCGAGTCTGATAAAAAATGGGTGTAGTGTTCGGTTTGGTTTTGCTCCCCACTCATGGGGTTGGTTTTTTTGTTGCTCCCCCTGTTAGTCTAGGCGGGGAGGCGGCCTTCGGCGGGTTCCGCCTTGTCTGCCGCCGCGCAGGGCGCGCCGTCTGCCACGCCATTCCCCGCCACAGCCTTATTACTCCCCGCCATCATTGCAAAACAACCTTGTCCATGATTTCGCACACAGCCAAACGCCCAAATTCTTCGACTTCTGACAAGGTTTTATTCGGCAAATCAGGATTTCGGATAGGGAAATTAACGGTTTTAATACAGCATACATCGGCGTTTTTATCTTCCTTGAAAAGCGAACGATGTAGGATTTGGGGAAACTGTAAGAATCAAGATTTACGGTGCAGTAAACAATGCACATGATAAAACCCCTTCACTTGGCGTTTGAGTTAGCGGGGCTTTAGGTTTGTAAGATATGATCCCCTTACGTGGGACGCAATTTAGATTTAGGGGCTGTCCTAGATAACTAGAACAAATCCTGCTTTACTAATTGTTTTAAAATAGAAATTTGAAATTTTATCTCACTGTTGTTAAAACGCCATTCACACTCTTTCAAATACAGTTCAAAATGCTCTTTGGGAATGCCGTTAAACTTGCGTAAATGGCGTTTTGCTTGGTTCCAAAAGTTCTCAATTCCGTTAATGTGATTTTGTCGCTCAGCAAAATGTGTGCTGTGATTGATCCGAAAATGTGAAAATTCGCTCACATCAAGAACGTCATAACTTTTGTAACAATCGGTATAAACAATGCTGTCAGGCTTCACTTGCTCGCGGATAATTGGCAATAAAGTCGCAGTTTGTGTATTGGGTACGGCAACGGTGTAAACCTTACCATTACGCTTCAAAAGCCCGAATACAGCCACTTTGCCAGCCGCACCGCGACCACGTTTGCCTTTGCGTTGTCCGCCAAAATAGCTTTCATCAACTTCTACTTCACCATCAAGCATTTCCAGATGCGGGCTGTTGTGATAGATAAGTAAGCGCAAACGGTGGAAGTAATAGGCAGCGGTATTTTTATTGACGCTAACTAATTGCGCCGCTGTGCGGGCGGTAACACCTGCAACAAATAGTTCAATCAGTTTGTTTTGCTTGTACTGACTTAAACGACTTTTTCTCATAGGGATTATTCTAACCTGAAGTTAAATTTCCCTAGTTATCTAGTACAGCCCCTAGATTTATAAGGCAAGCCTATGGTTTTCTGTCTTGTATTAGCCGCAGAGAATGACCCCGTTTACTCAGCGAATTTTCTGAATCTGATAATCCAGCCTGTCCACCCTGCCGGTTTTATTGTTTGTAATCAATAAAATATGCGGAATAAAAATCTGATAGCCTGGTAGATAATAGCCTTCAAAGCCTTGCGTCAGCTTCATTGTGCCTGTTTGGTTGTTCATGGTTAATGTACAGTTCACCCGTTGCATCGTGCCTTTCAGTTTGCTGTGGATCACGACAGCATCTTCCGACAAGCCTAAACGGCATTGCTCTTTCAGATCAATTTGCCCGTTTCTGTCAACCAATATGGCCGAACTTTGAAAAGTGCCGCCGTTTGCACTCCACTGCGCGGGGGCTGGGTTGATTTGGATATTCTCCATAACAAACCCTTCCTCACCCATCGCCCATTTCAATTCCCAATGATTCAACAAAATCAGGCTTTTGGCATCAGGCCGACCTTGGATGCGCGAAGTTTTCCGCTTCACATTGGCATGGTGCGAAGAAAATAATCTAACACTCGAAAATTTATCGGTTTGTCGGCTGATGTTGACACCGGCCTGGGCATTGCTCTGCTCAACAATATCATAGGTAATGGACTTAATACGTTGCTCGGCCTTGCCGGTTTCAAACTGACCGGCCATAGCCAATAATTGGGCATCGATATCGTTTGCCGCGTAAACTGAAAGCGGCAATGACAAAGCAATCCAAGAAAGCATAATTTTACGCATGGGGGCATCCTTAAAATAATCAGATTATATTTAGACAATAGGCCGTCTGAAAGTTTCAGACGGCCTATTGTATTTAGCGATATCAGCGTTCCCGCAGTGCCTGTTTCATGCGGGTAATCGGTTTGATAAGATATTGGAAAACGGTTTTTTCTCCGGTTTTCACATCCACCGTTGCCACCATACCGGGAATAATCGGCATATCTTTGCCATTGCGGTCTTTCAGGCTGTTGCTGCTGGTTTGCACCAAAATACGGTAATAAACTTGATTGGGGTCAAGCTTTAAATCGTTTACACGCGCTTGGTTGCTGCTGCTGACCGTATCAGGGCTGATTAAGGTTACTTTACCGTCCAAGCCACCATAAATCGCATAATCGTAGGCGCTGATTTTCACCACCGCAGGTAAACCGGGGCGCATAAATGCAACGTCTTGCGGGCGAATGTAGGCCTCCACCAGCAATTTGTCGTCCAACGGTACAATCTGTAAAATATCTTGACCCACATTTACTACACCACCCACAGTATTGATTTGGATATTTTTTACAATACCGCGCATTGGCGAACGAATTTGCGAACGTTCTACAGGGTCGGCGCGCATTACCATATTTTCTTTGGCCTGAGCCAATTCCGATTCAGCCTGCACCAACTCGTTATTGGCATCTGCCATATAGCGGTTTTTACGCTCGGCAATCTGCATGGACAGATCGCTGGACTCACGCCGCATACGCAACAACTCCACTTCGGAAACCACACCTTGCGCTACCATCGGTGCGGTAATACCGATTTCTTTATCCAAAGTAGCTTTGCTTATACTTAAATTATGAATAGCTTCGCTGACGGCTCTGCGGCGTGCATTAAACGCAGCCTGCTCACGTTGTTTCAATTCATTGCTGATACCCTGAGGAAAGCTCAAATTAGTACCATAAGCTTCTGCTTTCAAACGTGCAACCATAGCTTCGAGGTTTTTTACCTTGGCCTCACTTTCACGCAAAACAGCAGAGCTACGGGTATCATCTAATCTCAGCAGAATCTGATCTTTTTCAACAATATCACCTTCTTTAACCAGCATTTCGGTAATGATACCCGGATCCAAGCTCTGCACCACTTGCTCGCGGCTGCTGGGAATAACGTTGCCTTGACCACGGGTTACTTCTTCAATCGGGCTGTTATACGCCCAAATCACAAACACCACCAAAAATATGAAAAACAGAATAATGACCCAAAACTGACCGCTATGCTTTTCTTTCTGTAAAGCGGCATTTAAATCGTTTACCAATGCCAAATCTTTAGATTTAATATTGTTTTCGCTGCTCATAATGATAATACCTTTACGGTTTTGTTATTAGGCCGTCTGAAAACAACGGCTTTATTGTTATGCTGTGATGTGGCAAACCGGTTTCACCTTATGCCGCCGGTTGCAGTTGTTTTTCGCTTCTACCTTCATTCTGCATCAGCTTTTGCAGCACCAAATCGCGTGGGCCGTCCATCACAACCTTACCGTCATCCATTACGATAATGCGGTTCACAATTTGTAGAACCTGCGGGCGGTGGGTAACCAAAACCATAGTTCTGTTCTTACCCCATTGTGCGACAGCATTCAGTGCCATGCGTTCGGTTGCCTGATCCAAACCCGTAGTCGGTTCGTCTAACAACACAACTTTGGGGTTACGCAAAGTCATGCGGGCCAAAGCAATAATCTGTTTTTGTCCGCCCGACAAACCCAAACCGTCCTCTCCCAGCGGCATATCCAAACCGCGCGGGTGGCTGCGGATGATGCGGTCAAGGCCGAAACGCTTGAGTGCAGTCAACAAGTCTTGGTCGGTAGAATATCCATCTGTACGCGCTAAATCCATGTTTTCACGTAACGATCCCAAAAACAGGCGCGGCGACTGGCTCAACAGTACAACTTGGTTGCGTAGGAAGTTGGGATCGAGCTGACGCATATCGACACCATCAAGCATAACGTTGCCTTTTTCAGTATCATACAAGCCGCTGGCTAATTTCAACATGGTGCTTTTACCACTGCCGATGCGTCCCAAAACACCTACTTTCTCGCCCGGGCGGATATTCAGGCGCAAATCAGTAACCGCCGCACTTCCTTCCTGCTGATATTTGAATGATACATTTTCAAATGTAATATTACCCTGCACATGATCCAACGTGATGTATTGACGTTCTGGGCTGCGTTCAATCGGACGTTCCACAATATTGTTCACCCCTTCCAGAGCCAGTTTGGCTTGCTGAAACCGGGTTGCCAATCCGGCCACTTGCGCCAACGGTGCCAATGCGCGGCCAGACAAAATAACCGATGCAATCAGCGCCCCCATCGTTATTCTTTCCGCCGGATTTTCCGCGTGAATCAAATAAGTACCGAGCAATACCAAAAACACAGTATTCAACTGCTGCATGCCGGTTGCGAAGTTCACCATAAAATTGCTGGTATCTTTTACCTTAATGGAGGAAGCCGAGGTTTTTGCGGTGTATTCATCCCAGCGCTGCTGCGCCCAAGAGGTGGCATTATTGGTTTTCAAGGTTTCAATACCTTCAATCGCTTCGACCGCCAAACCGGAACGCTGAGAAGACTCTTTCATCGATTCGTTAATATAACGGGAAAGCGGCCTCTGAACCAACAAACCCACAATTACCACAATAGGGATAATTGTTAATGGAACCAGTGCCAACTTGCCGCCCACTACCGCAATCACCGTGATAAATAATAAGAGAAACGGCAAATCAACCAAAGTCAACAGGCTGGCACTGGTCATAAATTCACGCACTGATTCAAATTCACGCAAGTTATTGGCATAAGAACCCGAAGATGCCGGTCTGTCAGCCAAACGCAATGCCATTACTCGGCGGAACAGCGCCGAGCTGATAATCAAATCGGCCTTTTTACCGGCAATATCGGTCAAATGACCTCGAATCATTTTAGCGGCAAATTCAAACGTGATCGCCAAAATCACACCGATACTCAACACCCACAGGGTTTCATAAGCCTGATTGGGAATCACTCGGTCATATACATTCATCACATATAGCGAACTGACCAAAGCTAAAAAATTAATAATGAAAGTAGCAAGAATAACTTGGTAATAATAGCTTCTGAAGCGCCAAATCACTTTCCAAAACCATGATTTGGGCAAATGGTATTCCGGCAGATCAGAACGCATATCGGAAACCATTTTCTGTTTGATAAACCAGCAGTAGCCTAAATAAAGAACAGATAATTGCTCGTAATCCAGCTCTTGAGACAAACCATCGGCTTGACGCACATGATACTTCCGATTGCGGCCTACCCCTTCGATTTTAGTAACTACGGCTGCTTCTTCATTATGGAGAATCAACACAACCGGCACAGCAAGCGAAGGAATATTTTCCAAATCACGTTTGGACAATGTATTTTCAAAGCCATGGCTTTTTAAAACTTCCGAGAGCGAGTGAAAATTGACGTTCAGTTTTTTATCCCGCACAACCTCTGCAGCAAGTGCCGCTTCAGATACCGGCGCACCCAACAGGCGGGTGGCCAAAGCAATGTGTTCGATAATGGATTTCATAATAATGTTTTCACGTTAATGTTATTGGATTTTTCATTCAAACTAGCGTGCTGCACCCGCCCAGCTGGCAACCTGCGACTGGGAAACCAGATATTCAAGGGCAGCATCCCGAAAGTCATTACGTGCATTGACGTTTTCCTG
Source organism: Neisseria musculi (assembly GCF_014297595.2). Taxonomy (NCBI): domain Bacteria; kingdom Pseudomonadati; phylum Pseudomonadota; class Betaproteobacteria; order Neisseriales; family Neisseriaceae; genus Neisseria; species Neisseria musculi. The sequence goes on from NZ_CP060414.2 coordinate 1,432,607, forward strand.
CTCAATACCTGCCAATTCGTTATAAGCTCCCAAAACATCGGTGAGGGTTCGGCGTGCGATTTTGAATTGCAGTTCGTAAGATTTCACAACTTCTTTTTGTGCAGCTATATGCTGTGCAGTGATATCCTGACGCTGTTCACTTTGTGCCATGTCTATTTCGGCAGTTCGCGCTTTCTCAGTAACTTCGCGGAGAATCTGCTCCGACTTAGAGTCTGCAGCAATCAGTGCCTGTGCATTCTTATCCACATTATGCCGTGCGGCCATGTCCAATACATTCCAAGTCAGATTCAGATAAAGCTCTTTGCTGTCCTTGGTGGCTAATCCCTCCAAATTTACAGCCGGCAGCCGCGATGCTTTGGTTGCATCCAACTCGGCCTTGACACTTTCCCGCTCTGCCTGTTGGGCAAGATAAGACGGATTCAGCCCTTTATCTTTGCTGTTAAATTGTTTCACGATACCCGAGGCTGAATTACCGGCAAACGGATCTTTCAAATCCTCCGGCGAAACTGGAGAGATGGTATATTTTGACAACCGGCTCAGCGCCATTTCCATAGTACGGCGAAGTTGCGCTATAGAGGTTTCTACCTGCAACTGGCGCGAACGAGCTTCAATCAACTCTGAACGGCGACCGCCGTCATATTTCACGATAATGCTTAAATCTTTCAAAAGATTGTTGTGGCGGCTCAAACTTTGACGGCTGACATCCAACGACTCTTTTGCCCGCAATGCCGTTAAATACAGCTTACCGATCTCTCCACCCAATTGTTCTTGGGTTTCAAAATATTTATGACCGTAATAAATCTCTTTGTTCTTATCCCGTCTGACAGCTGCATTAATACCACCCCAAGAATAAAGATTCAAACTACCTCTCAATCCTAAACCATTGTCTTTATTGTTGCTACTGTATTTATGTTTTTGCGTAATCACTCGAGTACCGGTAATTCCCAGCACAGGATAATGGCCGGCCCGGGTAGCTTTTGTTGTGCTTTTAGCTGCATTTTCGTTGGCTTTTGCCTCCAGCAAAGCTGGATCGGAAACCAAAGAATGCTTTAGGATATCTTTCAGCCCTTGCGCCCCGGCAGGTTGCAAACCAAAAAGCAGCACCAGTGGCAAAACAGACCATTTTTTCAGCTTTCCACTCAGAAAAAATTGAGACATATTTTTTTTCATTTTTTTATATAGCCATCGTAATGTTTGTACAAATTCCAATATTGAAAACCAATACCAGTAATTGTTTGCCATTATTAAATATAAGACTTTGTACTAATTTTATTAGCATAACACCATATTTAACATTATCCGGTAAATCTCAGATAAAAGGTAGGGAAAAGCTACCCAAAGTACACAACAAGCTACACTACCACGGAATTTACTATTATTATAATATATGAATGTCTTGGAAAATATCTACTGAGCACCTTCACTTTGGCAATATTCTAAATAATTATTTTATAACAAAGAAAAATCCCACTGCCAATGCAATGGGATTCTATTACCAGACTTTCTTATCGCTTTTTACCGGTAACGGTAGCAACGGCCAAGTCGGCATGACGTTTCAGTGCAACACTTTGCACTCCATCAGGGAATTTAATATCCGACAAATGCAAGATATCGCCAGCTACTACATTACCGCAGTCGAGCTCCAAGGCTGCAGGAATATCTTTAGGCAAAGCTATTACTTCAACAGTAGTATTCAACAAAGAAACACGACCGCCTTGCAGTTTAACAGCCTGCGAAGTTTCCGCGTTAATAATGTGCAAGGGTACACGGATGCGCAATGGCTTGGCAGCATCAACAACTTGGAAGTCAATATGTTGAACTTGCTGACGGAACGGATGCATTTGGAAATCACGCACGATAACGTCTTGAGTTTCACCGTTTAACGTCAGTTTAAGCAATGAAGTATGGAAAGATTCTTTTTCCAATGCATAATATACAGTTTTGTGATCCACAGAAATGGCAACCGGCTCCTGCCCTTCACCGTAAAGTACTGCAGGCGTTCGGCCTTCGCGACGCAGGCGGCGGCTCGCACCAGTGCCCTGGGCATCGCGAACAATAGCTTGAATTTCATATAACATAATTTAAAGTACTCCAAAATAAACAAAACAGTTGCCATCGGCCGCGACCAGCTTTAAGACAACATCGGATTAAGGCAGAAATACACTGCCTGCTGTCAACACATCTTCATTAAACAGATATGAAACAGATTCTTCATTACTGATGCGGCGTACGGTTTCTGCAAGCAGGCCGGCAATCGTTACTTGGCGAATGCGGTCGCAGCTGCGCGCAGCCTCAGACAAAGGAATAGTATCGGTTACCACAACTTGATCAATATCGGAAGAGGCGATGCGGGTTGCTGCCTCACCTGAAAACACGGGATGGGTAGCATAAGCCAACACACGTGAAGCACCGCGTTCCTTCAATGCAGAAGCAGCTTTACACAAAGTATTGGCCGTATCAATCATATCATCGATAATCAAGCAGGTTCTACCTTGAATATCGCCAATAATATTCATAACTTCCGCCACATTGGCTTTCGGGCGGCGTTTGTCGATAATCGCCAAATCAACGTTCAACACTTTTGCCACCGCCCGCGCACGAACCACGCCGCCGATATCCGGGCTGACAACAGTCAGGTTCTCGATACGCTGCCGCTGGATATCGTTAATCAAAATCGGTGTAGCATAAATATTATCTACAGGAATATCAAAAAAACCCTGGATTTGGTCGGCATGCAAATCAACGGTCAATACGCGGTCGATACCGGCCGAATACAACATATTGGCTACCAATTTGGCCGAAATCGGCACACGCACCGAGCGCGGGCGGCGGTCTTGGCGGGCATAGCCGAAATAGGGAATAGCAGCGGTAATACGGCCTGCCGATGCGCGTTTGAGTGCGTCAGCCATAGTCAGCACTTCCATCAGGTTATCATTGGTCGGCGCACAAGTGGGCTGCAGAATAAACACATCGCGACCACGCACGTTTTCCAAAAGTTCGACTGCAACCTCGCCGTCTGAAAATTTACTGACTGAAGCGTTGCCTAGGGAAATATCCAAATGTTTTACCACTTTTTGAGCCAATTCGGGATTGGCATTGCCGGTAAACACCATCAAACTGTCGTATGCAGCCATATCTTCATCACCTGGGGTTGTATTGGATTTATGCTCGGAAAACATCACGCTTCCTTCCGCTTTGGCCTTGCAGCCGAAAGTCGATATTATACGCCCGGGCACCAAGCATTCAAAGCCCTTCCGCCTGCAATTATCGGTTTTCAGACGGCCTCACGCTTTCTCCCACAATATAAAAAGCGTGCGATAAACTCACACGCTTTTTCCGGCTGGCTGGGGAGGAAGGATTCGAACCTTCGCATGCTGGAATCAAAATCCAGTGTCTTAACCACTTGACGACTCCCCAATTTGGGGCTGGCTGGGGAGGAAGGATTCGAACCTTCGCATGCTGGAATCAAAATCCAGTGTCTTAACCACTTGACGACTCCCCAACACAATAAAACTCTTTCTATATCTGCAACGGGTGGAGGGTAAGCCCTCTTATGCAATAAGCTTCATAGATTTTCGAAATCCGCTCGAAAACAGAAACGGCTTCTTCTTGGCTGTTAAAAGCGGCAAATAAGCAGGCACCGGAGCCTGTCATTAAGGTTTTTCCGAATTTTTCGAGCGCCGAATAGGCTGCCGAAACTTCGGAATATTCTTGAAAAACCACAGCCTGCATATCGTTTCTAAACGGTTGCAGCGATTGGAAAGAAGGTATTATGCTGGGTTCGGAATTTCGTGTCAAGCGTTCGTGAGAAAAAATCACTGCGGTGCTAATGTGTACGGGCGGCTTGACCACCACATACCATTGCTGCGGAATATCCAGTTCGGTCAGTTGCTCGCCTATGCCTTTGGCAAATGCATTTTTGCCGAAGATGAAAAACGGCACATCCGCTCCCAGTTGCAGGCCGATATTCATCAATTGCTGCTGCGTCAAGGCGCACCGCCACAATTTATTCAACACCATCAGCACAGTCGCTGCATCGGAGCTGCCGCCGCCCAAGCCGCCTCCCATCGGAATCCGCTTTTCCAGCCAAATATCTGCACCGTTTCGGCCGTCTGAAAAAGGCTGCAACGCTGCGGCGGCACGGTAGGTTAAATCGGTTTCGGGCGGCACACCTTTGATTGGGGTGTGCAGCAGGATTTGCCCGTCATCGCGCAAAGCGATATAAACCGTGTCACACAGATCAATCAGGCAGAATATGCTTTCCAACTCATGGTAGCCGTCTGCACGGCGGCCGGTAATGCGCAAATCCAGATTGAGTTTGGCCGGAGCGGGATAGGCCTGCGCGGCGGCCGATACAGGTAATACCATAATACACCCTTAGCTGCGCGCCGCACATTGTGCGGGAGCATTGGTGGTGTTGGTTTTTTTCATTTGATCAAACACCAAACGCAGGCTTAACTTGGCACTTTCAAGCAATAATATTCGCGGCGTGCCGTTTTCATTCAGCGAACGCGAAATCGTCCATTCAAATTGCTGCAAACGGCCATCGGGCAAAATTTGGTAAGGGGCATTTTTAACCCATTGGCCGTTTGTCCAAATATGCAGGTATTGCACCGGCACGGGAAAGCCCAATAACTGCTCGCTCAATTCCCGCGCGCTAGCAGCCTGATATTTTTTTCCTTTATTATCAACGGCAAGCACACCTTGTCCATCTTGGCAGAGCTGGCCCAGCGTGTTGCCCAACGGGGTATTGACGTTGATGGTTTGAACTTGGTTTTGGTAAGTCCAGTCGAAATTGGCATATGAGCCTTTTTCATTCGCTTTCACCGCCAAACGGCCTTCGGCAGCGAAACTGTCAATATCGGATTGTGCGCGCCAGCCCTCTTTGCCGGCCGGGCGGGGTTGTGCGCAGGCAGCAAGCAGCAATGCGGCAACGCTGTATAAAATAAATTTGGGATGGTTGGTTTTCATGAGATACCCTATCGGTTGTTTTTTCAGACGGCCTCAAACAGCCTGCCGGCAATCATCGGCAACGCACTCAAATCTGAGCTTTAAGGTTTATAAAAGGCCGTCTGAAAATATCGGCCGCTTGCAAAATCCGAGCTTGCCCGTTTATTTCTTACGGTTGTTTTTCGGCCTGGCTGCCGGCAGTTTCACGCCCAAACGCTGCAAGGTTTTTTGCAGTACGGCATCATTCCCCCCCCTGCCCAAGCCTTCGCTCCATATTGTTTTGGCTTTTTCCTGCTGCCCAAGTTTCCACAACACTTCACCCAAGTGGGCGGCTACTTCGGGGTCGGGAAACTGGGCGTAGGCGTATTCGAGATACGGCAGTGCCGACTGCGCATCGCCTTTCAGATAGTATGCCCAACCCATACTGTCATTGATGGCAGCCGACTCCGGTTCTTGCTGGTAGGCCGCCTGAATCAGGCTGAAGGCCTCGTTTACATCATATTCGGGCAGGGCAAACATGGTGTAGCCCAAAGCATTCAAGCCGGCTGCACTATTCGGGTTCAATTTAAGATAGCGGCGCAAATCGGCCACGGCTTTTTCGGGCTGGCCGAGTTTGTCGGCATACAGCATGGCGCGTTGATAGAGAATATCGGGCAGGCGCTCCCGATAACCCGGCTGTTTTTCTGCATTGGCAGCCAAAACATTCAATTCGGCCAACGCTTCCTGCGGGTTGTTGTGTTTACTCAAGGCAAACAGATATACCCGATGCACATCGCCCATACTGAAAAAGCGGCCTTGCTGCTCCGGCAGGCGCCGGGCCCGGCGCACTTCTGCCAATGCCCTGCTGCCGTTGCCCTGCTCGGCTTCAATCGAGGCTCTGAGCACGGTCTTATCAAACACATATTCAGGTGCGGTGATTTTATCTGCCCACGCTTTGGCCTGTTTGAAATCTTTTGCGTCAGCATAACGCATCGCGCCGATTACCGCAGCCCGGCTTTTCTGCTCGCTGGTGCCGATACGGTAGGCTTTTTCGAGATAGCTGCCCACCGTTGAAATGTTTTCTTCGCGGCTCACCGACAGAATGGCCGCCTGAATGTATAAATCAGCATTCGGATTTTGGTTCAGCAGGGTTTGCAGACGCTGATATGCCTTGTCATTTTGGCCTTCGGCAATCAGGCTGCTGATTTCCATTTCCTGCCACACCGGCGACAGCTTGCCGGCATCGGTTTCGGTGAAAAAGCGCCGCAGGATTTTCGGGCTGTGCTGCGCTACCAAGCGCAGGGTAGCTTCGGTGGGCGGCAGGATTTCGGTATCGAGTTTGGCCAACCGCTGCAAAGCAGCCACGGCATCGCGCTCTTTATTGATTTGCGTGCTGAAAATCAAATCTGCAATAGCTGCTTCGGGCAAATCGGCATATTTTTTGGCGGCTTTATGCACGTCTTTACCAACCTTCCCCGCCAATGTGGGTTGTTGCACACTGATTTGCGACAGCAATAAGAAAATGCGCCTTGCCTGCTCTTCATTGGCATGCTTCAGAATTTCACCCAAATCTTTGCCGGTGTGATCCGTGTTACCGATCACCAAATCACGCGCCCAAGCCATGCGTTTTTGCGCATTGCCGGGTATGGGTTCGATTTCACGCCATTTGCGGTAAATCTGTTCCGCCTGCTGATAAGCGTTCAGCGAAACGGCCATCTCCATCGCCCGCTCGGCCACTTCGGGGCTTTTGGTGCGGTTGAGCATGACCAGATAAGTAGCCAGTGCCGTGCCGGGCTCGCCTTTCTGCAAAGCCATTTCACCGCCGAGCAAATTAAACATATCATTGGCACGCTCGACAATACCTACCCGGCGTTCGTATTCCAAAGCCCGCTCTTCGGGCGGATAAAGGCTTTTTTTCGCAGCCTGCTGCACAGCCTGCTGCGGCTGTTTGGATGTTTCGCCTGCGGCGTAGACGCTGCCGGCAAACAGCATCATCACCGCCAGCGCGGCAGAGTGGATTTCGGTTCGGCCAAAAAACATACACTTTCCTTAACAGCGGGTAACAGCGGCGCACTTTCAGACGGCCTATACCCCGATATACAAATGTGCAATACTTTATCACAAGCCCGCAGCTTTGTTGATATTGCATACCGCACTCTATCTGTGTAAAAGTGTGCAGGCCGTCTGAAAACAACAGCTAACACATCATGCCCCCCGCCGAACTCACCCGTTTTTTCCGCCGCGCTGCCGCCTATCCCTCCGCAACCCGAAACCTGCGCAACGCCCTGATTGACGGCATTGAGGTGCATGAAGCCGCCGTGTTGTTGGCCGTGGTGTTCCGCAAACGGCAATGGCAGGTTTTGCTCACCCGCAGAGCCGCCACCCTGCCCCACCACCCCGGCCAAGTTGCCTTTGCCGGCGGGCGGCGCGATGAGGGCGACATCGATCTCACCCATACTGCCTTGCGCGAAACCGCCGAAGAAACAGGCATCGCCGCCGGCTATTGGCAAACCTTTGAACCGCTGCCGCCTTATTTCACCCCATCAGGCTATACCGTTTCACCCGTGCCGGCATTGAGTATCACCAATCCGCCCGTTTATCCGAATATTGAAGAAGTAGAAGAGATTTTCTATCTGCCTTTGGATCTCGCTCTTGATAAAAGCCTTTACCGCAGCCGCAATTTCAGCCACAACGGCCAAACCGTTCCCACCCCTTTCCTGCCCTACCTTCATTACGATATTTGGGGCATGACGGCCATGATTCTTTATGATCTGGCAGAAAGATATGAGCTGCATAAAGGGCAGCGATGACACCATAACGGCAATCTTGATAAAGCCTGCCCTCTAGTTAATCGGCCCGGTTTCCATCGGCTTTAAAATGAGCATCGGCAATCTGCAGTCAATTGCAGTATAGCCGGTTCATTTTCAAATAATGACAATAAAGCAACGCCGTAACGGATTGTTAACCGGTGCACAAATTAAAAACCACAGGCCGTCTGAAATATTTTTTTCAGACGGCCTGTGGTTTTTATGAGCCGAACCGGTAAAACTCCGGTTTACGGCCGTTTGGCACCGTAGCCGCCGATCAGCTGCTTAGTGTTGTCGGCATTTTGCAGGCCGTAAGTGCCGCCGATTTCCGCAGCTTGTTCACCATAGAATTTGCCCAACAACCGGCCTGTCATCCGGTTATCTGCAGTAACGGCATCGCCTTTGAAGCTGTTGCTGTTGGCCGACCACGAAGCCGTGCCTTTCATATTGTAGCCGGAAGCGGCTTCCGAAACGCGCACGCCGTTGTTCAGGCTGTGAAACTGAGCGTTGCCGGTTTCAAAACGCAAGCCTTTTTTGGCAAAGTCGGCCACAGCTTTTACATCGGCAGTCAGTTGGCGGTCGGCCTTGCCGGCTTCAACCAAATAAGCCGTGGTGATGCCGGTATAAGTTGCCGTACCGCTGGTGGGCATGGCACTCACAGCAGTTTCATCGCCAATACTCTGATAGCCGTGGGCAATGCCGTTTTTCGGGTCGGTATAATGGGCAAAGGTTTGATAAATCCAGCCTGCTGCTGCGGGATCGTGCAGCACGATGCGGGTTCCGTCTGCAAATTGGACAATATAAACGCCATCGAATTTTTTATCGAACACCAAACCGTTTTTGTCTTTTTTGAAATATGCCAAAGCCGAAACCGCATCGGCAGTTGCTCCCGCCAAACCGCTGCGCAGCAAACGGTCATTATTATAGGCAGTTTCAATTTTATTCTTATCGGCCAATGCATCATCCCGCGCTTTTTGTGCTTCGGCCAATGCTTCTTCCTCAGCACCGCTTTTCTGTGCCTGAGCCAATGCTTTTTCGGCTGCTTCAAGCGTTTTCTTTGCCGCTTCCAGTTTTTTATAGTTTTCTACGATTCTGGCATCGACTGTGGATTTAACATTAGAGAAATGGGTATTGGGTTCGTCCCCTGTCTGCTCACTGATATCTTCTCTCGAATGGCCGCCTGAAAAAGCTTTGCTGATTGATGAATTAGGGGTGGCAAAACTTATCGTTGTTGCATCTCCTGCAGTATTTTTATTGGTAATAACTACACCATCCAGCTTGACAGGATCATTGGCGTTAAACTCCAGCGTGCGTATCAAACCGATTTGGTCGTCAATTAACGCAGGCTTACCGTCAACCCCGCGCAACTGCATATGCGGATTATGCTGCTGCGCGCCGGTGGAGGCGATAAATGCGGTATGCAGGGGCGTTGGCAGGTTCAAGGGTGCCAGGCTGTTGTTGTCGCTGATTTCAGATGCATCAACCGTGCCGTTACCGCCGGCAGAAGAACCGGCCGATGCGGCGGCCAGCGCATCCAATGCTGCCGCGAGTTTGTCTTTCTGTTCTTTGCTGATTAAAGATTTCTGGCTGTCGCTTAAGCGGTTGTAACTTTGCGCAGCCGCTTCTACCCTTTCCTTGTCTTCAAGTGTGGTTTCGGCAGGCGCATCCAACGCCTCAATCATATTCATGACATTGCGCGCTGCAACGGCGTTATCGACCAAATCGGCACTGGTCGAACCACCGCCCCCGCAGGCAGCCAAAACTGCGGCGCAAACAGCAGCAAGTGCAAGGTGTTTTACGGTTGTTTTCTTAGACATAACATCCCCTTAAGTTAATGGTTCTGCCGATAAAAAGGCATTTTCTTGAAAATTACAATTCATAACAAATTTAACAAATTGTAAATTAATGCCTGTTAAAATACAAATATCATTAACAAATACCGGCTTTCACCTTAACGGGTATCTCTATTTTGCAACATCGGGGGATGGGTTTTACGGCCTCGAAAAACACGGCAATGCCCTGTGTAAGCGGATTTTTTACCGTATAAACAACTTAAGGGGCTCGTTTTCAGCAGCAGGAAACCCGCAACCTCGATATTTTGGCGTGCAACCCTGCAAACAGAAAAAGGCCGCTAGCGGCCTTTCAGATATGTTCAAGCAGTGTATGTTCAAGCAGCGGCTTTGCGGCGGCGCAGCCTGCGGTAAACCGGCAGCAGCACCATAAAGCCCGACAGCATCCACAACGACAAGGTAATCGGGCCGTGGAACAGAATACCGATATCTCCCTGCGAAATCGACAAGGCGCGGCGCAGGCTGGATTCCATCAGCTCGCCCAACACATAACCCAAAATCAGTGCCGAAAGCGGAAAATTCAGTTTGCGCAACAGATAACCCAAAATGCCCAGCCCGATCATCAACACCAAATCAAACGTGGTGCTGTGAATGGCATACACGCCCACAAAACTTACCGCCGCAATGGCCGGAATCAAAATATAGTTGGGTATATTCAACAGCTTGGCAAAAAATCCCACCAGCGGGATATTCAACGCCAACAGAATAATGTTGCCGATAAACAGCGAGGCAATCAACCCCCACACGATATAGGGCTGCTCGCTGAAAAGCTGCGGGCCGGGGGTGATGTTGTAGAGCGTCAGCGCACCCATCATCACCGCCGTGGTGCCCGATCCCGGCACACCCAACGTGAGCATGGGGATAAACGAACCGCAGGCAGAAGCATTGTTGGCTGCTTCCGGTGCGGCAATACCGCGCAGATCGCCTTCGCCGAAAGTGCCGTTTTTGCCGGCAATTTTTTTCTCGTTGGTGTACGTCATCGCGCTGGCAATGGTTGCCCCCGCGCCGGGCAGCACGCCGATAAAGAACCCGGCCGCGCCGCTGCGGATAATCGCGCCCATGCTGAACATCAGCTCTTTCAGGTTGAACAGCGCGCGTTTGCCCTGTGCCAGCGCTTTTTGTCCGTTTTCGGTGTGCTCGAGCATAATCAGAATTTCGCTGATGCTGAAAAAGCCGATAACGATGGTGGTGAACTGGATGCCGTCTGAAAGATTGACCGAACCGAAAGTGAAACGGTAAACGCCGGTAACCGCATCCATGCCGACCATGGCCAGCGCCAACCCGATTAAGGCCGAAACGGCGGTTTTAACGGGCTGGTCGCCCACCAGGCCGCTCAAACAGGTGATGGCAAACGCCATCAGCACAAAATATTCGGCCGGTCCGAACGCAATCGCCCAATGCGCCAGCAGCGGTGCAAACAAAACCACGCCAACGGTGGCGATGGTGCTGCCGATAAACGAGCTGGCCGCAGAAAGTGAAAGCGCGATACCCGCCTTGCCCTGTTTGGCCAGCGGATAGCCGTCAAGCGTGGACATAATCGCCGCTGCATCACCCGGCACGTTAATCAAAATCGCCGAAATGCGCCCGCCGTATTCACAGCCCAAATACACCGCAGCCAGCAAGATCAGCGCCGATTCGGGCGGCAGCCCCAGCGCAAAGGCAAACGGCAGCAGCAACGCCACACCGTTAATCGGCCCCAGCCCCGGCAGCATACCCACAATGGTGCCGATAAACGCGCCTATCAACGCCAGCAGCAGGTTTTGCGGCAGCAAGGCCACCTGAAAGCCCGACATCAAATATTGCAGAGTTTCCATTGATACCCGCCTTTCAACCGAAAAAGCCCAAAGGCAGGGGCACATCCAAGGCCAAGTCGAACAGCGCGTAAAACAACGCGCCCAAAACCATGCCCGACACCGCGCAGGGCAGCGTGCGCCCGCCGAACAGCCTGCCGACACCAAACGCCATCAGCGCGGTGGCGAGCGGAAAACCCAACACTTCGAACAACGCCGCATAGGCACTCAAAAACACAATGCACAGGCCGACTTTTTTCAAAACAGCAGGGGTGTAACCCAAGTTGATGTGCCCGCCGCGCGGCCGCACCGCCAAAAACAGGCAGCACAGCGCCAACAGCGAAAGAACCAGCATCGGATAAGGGCGGGGGCCGAGAGGGTCGTAAGACACCGGCGCGGTATAGCCGAAAGCCAGGCAGAGCAAGCCTATCGCTGCCGAAAACAGCGCGGCAGAAAACAAACGTTCGATTTTCATCACAATACACTCCGTTTGCAGACAGAAAATAATGTTGTTTGCGGTTGTTTTTCAGACGGCCCGGGCGGCTCCGCTCAAGGCCGTCTGAAAAACAACCGCAAACAACGGCATCCCGGTTATCTCCGGGTTATTTGACCAACTCAAACTCTTCAGACAACGCGCGCATTTCTTTAGTGGACTGCTCAACATATTGTTTCAACTCGTCGCCGGTAAGCTCAAACGGCAGCAGGTCGCGCCGGCTGCGCAGCTCTGCGAATTTCGGGTCTTTGAGCATCGCGTCAAACTGGGTTTTCCACCAGCGATAAGATTCATCGCTCACTTTCGGCCCCATGTAATAGCCCCGGATAACCGGCCACTGCACATCGAAGCCCTGCTCTTTGGCAGTGGGAATATCTTTGAGCTTGCCCTGCAGACGCTCGGGCGAAAACACTGCCAGCACACGGATTTTGCCCGCCTCAATATGCGGTCCCATCTCGGCGATGCCCGCGCTGACCACATTGATATGGTTGCCCGACACGGCAGTTACCGCTTCGCCGCCGCCTTCCAGTGCAACATAAGCCATATCTTTCGGATTAACGCCGGCGGCTTTGGCCACCATTGCCGTTTGCAGCCAGTCTTGGCCGCCCACGCTGCCCCCTGCGCCGAAGCTGACCGATTTCGGATTCTTTTTCAGCGCATCAACCAAATCCTGCAGGTTTTTCAGCGGAGAATCGGCATTCACCGCCACCATGCCGTAGTCGGTGCCCACAGCCGCCAGCCAGCACACGTCTTTTTCGGTGTATTGGCCGAACTTGCCTTGCGCCAGGTTCAGCAGCGAGCCAGTGGAAAACGCCACGATGGCATCGTTGTTGGCAGGGTCGTTGGCCACGATTTTGTTATAGGCAACCGCGCCCACGCCGCCGGGCATATAGGTTACGCGCATCGGCTTGGCGAGCCGGCCGGTGTCTTTCAAACCGCTTTGCGCGAGTTTGCAGGTTAAATCGAAGCCGCCGCCGGGCTTGGCGGGGGCGATACATTCCGGCTTGGCGGGGGCGATACATTCCGGCTTGGCCGGCGCACCCGCTTGACCGCCGTCTTTCTTGCAGGCACCCAACGTTAAGGCCGCCGCAACCGACAAAGCCAATACGGTGTATTTTTTATGATACATGGCAAATTTCTCCTTGATGGTTATATAAAAAGCCGCCACAGCAGCTTTAAAGGGGGGGGGGGTGCGCACAAAAATTAAATGAGTCTTTGCGCTTTATCAATATTGCCCAGCCACTGCAAACAAAATCATATCTATCGGCAATATTTGTTAGCAGCACGCTCGAACAGCAGTTGAAAAAAACGGCTGCGGCAAAGCTTCGTAAAAAAACAAACAGCCGGTGGATATCGTGATGTTCAGACGGCCTGAGGCCGTCTGAAAACACACGCAACAGCGCCTGCGGTTCTACCTTTCAACCGAACCTGTTTTCCAGTCCCCACGGACAGGCCGGCGCTTGATTGCTGCCCGCTCGTGCAGTTTGCGGCGGCGTGCCTGCCGAAAAAAACAGAGATAAGCAGAAACCGCGCTGCTGTGCAAACATCGCAGGCAAACGGGTTTGCCCAAACCGACACCCCGATCTTGACACCCCGATCTTTCAGAAGGCCTGCCCTTCCCGCTTTCAGACGGCCTGCCCGTGTGTGCGGCTTGCAGGGCGGCCGGTTGATGTTTGATACCGGCTGCCGGCTTTCTTCAGCCGCGATTCTGGCGGATAATCCCTACAGTCGGGCGGCGGCCGGCAGCGGCATGCGCCGTGTCCGGTAAACCGCCCCTGCGGGTTTGTCGGGCCGGGCTCTGCCAAAACGTTGGCGGCCTGCCGCAAAAGCATTCGGCGAAAGCCGCTTTTTAACTGAAATTGATTGAAATACTGTTTGAGGCCGTCTGAAAAATCTTTCGGGCGGCCGGCGGAAAATATTATGCAAACCCTGATCCAATCAGCACTGCACAAGCTTCAATCTGAAAAACGGCAGGCCGTTGAAGCCTACTGCGCCCGGCGGCAGGTGCCGGTGTTTTTCGAACGCCACACCCAGGCTGTCGAGCGCGCGCTGGCGGTATTGTGGACGGCGCTGTTCTCCGACAGCACGATGTGCCTGCTGGCCACCGGCGGTTTCGGGCGCGGCGAAATGTATCCTTATTCAGATGTGGATTTGGCGCTTGTGTCGCCCGAACCGCTCACAGAAAAACAGCAGGAAAAAGCCGGAATCTTTGTGCAGGCGTTGTGGGATATGCAGCTGGCACCTGCCGTGAAAAGCGGCAGCGTGGAAGAATTGTGCGAAAGTGTATGCGAAGACATCACCGGCGATACCGCTTTTCTTGAGGCGCGTTTTCTGTTTGGCAACCATGATTTGGCCAAGCAGCTTTTGCAGCAACTAGACTTGCAGCGCGACACTTCTGCCTTTATCGAAGCCAAAATGCTGGAAATGCAGCAGCGGCACGCCAAATCGCAGGGTTCGGGCGCGCTGCTCGAGCCCAACATCAAAACCTGCCCCGGCGGCCTGCGCGACATCCACACCATGCTGTGGCTGGCGCGGGTGCAGGGCTTGGCTATGCCTTTAACCACGCTGATTTCGCAGGGTGTGGTCACCCGCCCCGAAGCCGTTATGCTGCTCAACAGCCATAAAAAACTGGCCGCTATCCGCATCGATCTGCATCTGGCGGCAGGCCGCAGTGAAGACAGGCTGATTTTCGACCTGCAAACCCAGGTGGCCGAAAACATGGGCTGGCACGATGACGAGCACCGTATCAAAAGCGAAAAGCTGATGCGTGTGTTTTACCGCGCCGGCAAAACGGTGATGCAGCTCAACGGGATATTGCTGCCGATGCTGCGCGGGCGCGTGTATTCGCAGGCCGGCCGCATCGTCTGCCGCATCGACGACGACTATTACCAAGTGGGCAACCAACTGGCGGTGTACGACAAAAAACTGTTTACCCGCCGCCCCGAGCATCTGTGGAAAGCAATCGGGATTCTGCAGACACGCAAAGACATTCTCACACTCGCCCCGAAAACCCTGCGCAACTGGTGGGCGGCTTCGCGCAAAATCAACCGCGCATTTTACGGCAACCCTGAAAACCGCCGCCGCTTCGCCGGTTTTTTCAAGCACGGCGAAGGGCTCACCCATGTGATGCGCTTTCTCAATCTCTACGGCGCGCTCGAACGCTATCTGCCGGCGTGGGGAAAAATCGTCGGCCTGCTCCAACACGACCTGTTCCACATCTACCCTGTTGACGACCACATCTTAACCGTGCTGCACAATATGCGCCGCCTGGCGATGGATTCGCGCAGCCACGAGCTGCCGTTTGCCTCGGCGCTGATGCACGCATTCGAAAAACAACATATTCTCTATCTGGCCGCCCTGTTTCACGACATTGCCAAAGGGCGCGGCGGCGACCATTCGATAGAAGGCGTTGCCGATGCCCGCCGCTTCGCTGCCGACCATTTTCTCAGCAAAGAAGAAAGCAGCCTTTTGGCCTGGCTGGTAGAAAACCATCTGCTGATGTCGGCAGTGGCGCAGAAAGAAGACATTCAAGACCCCGATGTTATCGACAGCTTCTGCGAGCGCGTGGAAACACAAGAGCGGTTAACTGCGCTTTACCTGCTGACCGTTGCCGACATACGCGGCACCAACCCGAAACTGTGGAACAGTTGGCGCGCCGGCCTGCTGGAAAACCTGTTTCACGCCGCCGCCCGCCGCCTGGCCGGCGAAAGCGGCAGCCGCACTGTGGTTGTGGGCCGCCGCCGGCAAGGTGCGGCCGACCAGCTTACCCGCGCCGGCACGCCCGAAAAGCAGCAGCGCAAACTCTGGCAGGCGCTGGGCCCGGCCTATTTCGTGCGCCACGAACTGCGCGAAATCCTCTGGCACACCGCCAATCTCGTCCACCAAACCGAAGCCCCGCAGGTGCGCAGCCGCATTCTGCCCGACAGCGGCACGTTGGAAGTGATGGTGTTCATGCCCAACCAACCGCGCCTGTTTGCCCGCCTGTGCCGCATCTTCAGCCGCCACAGTTTCGATATTCTCGCCGCCCGCGCTTTTGTAACCGAGCACGGCTATATTCTCGACACCTTTATCGTGCAGCTGCCGCCCGGGCGCGCCGCCGCCGATTATCCCAACGTGCAGAGTGCGCTCGAAGCCGAAATCAACAACTTCATCCACGGCTGCGACACCACCGCCGGACACACCGCCTGCGGCATCCGCAGCCGCCGCAGCCGCCACCTGCCCATCGCCCCGGGCGTGCACCTGAGCGCCGAGCAGGATTCCCCGGGCTGGTACACGCTCGAAATCGTGGCCGTAAACCGCCCCTATCTGCTGGCCGATATTGCCGAAGTGCTCTCCGAACAGGAAATCAGCCTGCGCTACGCCAAAATCGCCACCCTCGATGAGCGCGTGGAAGACAGCTTTGTGCTGTTCAGCCCGCATCTGGAAAACCCGAAAAAACAGCTTGCCTTGAAGCAGGCACTGCTGGCGCAGTTATCGGCCTGAGTGTGGGAGCCGAAGGGCTGTTTTTGCCGGGGTTAGACAAAATCTGTTCAGGCCGTCTGAAACCTTCAGACGGCCTGAATGAATGCACCCCGTTTCCGTTACGGCAGGGGTTGCGCCCGGCCCAAACAAAACGGTGTTGCCGCCGCATCGGCAGCAACGGAACCGGCTCCGCAATCTTTGCGGCGCCTGCGGTTTGCCGCCCTACGCAAAAAACAAGGCAAACCCACATCACGGAAAGGCCGGGCTTCGGAAAAACCGTTCAGGCCGTCTGAAACCTTTCAGACGGCCTGAACGAATCCGCTTCATTTCTGTTGCGGCACGGTGCGCTCGGCTCAAAACGAACGGCCTTGCCGCCGAACCGCGGGCCCCATGCTCTTTATACTGCCTGCGGTTGCTGCCCCGCCGAAAATAAAGCAAATCCACGGTAACCGGCAAATAAACGGTTTCAGTTTTATCAACCGGCTCCCCAAGTTTTCAGACGGCCTGTGCCGTTAATCGGCCCAATGCTTTTTCTTGGAAGTTTTGCCGATGCCGGGGTTGAAACTGTTGGTGGGGTCGAGTTTGCGGTAAAACTGCTTGAGCGCGGGTTGGGCTTCGTATAGGTGGCCGACATTGTGTTCGGCGGGGTATTGTGCGCCGCGTTGGTCGAGCAGGCGCAGCATTTCGTGTTCCAATGCCTGGCAGTCGTGGCCTTTTTTCACGATGTAGTCTTGGTGGAACACGTGGCACATAAAGTGGCCGTAATAGAGTTTGTGGCTGATTTTATTGTCGATTTCAGGCGGGAGTTGCTCAAACCAATCGTTATCGTTGCGGCGCAGGGCGATATCGAGGGCAACGATGTCTTCCACTTCTTTGCTGTGTACGGCGCGGTAGCGCACGGCGGCGGAAGCAACGGCAAAGCGGTGCAGCATGGCGGCTTGGGTTTCTTCGGGGCTGCACTCGAAATAAGCGCCTGATTTTCCGTTGAAATAGTCTTTCAGAAAGGCGCGCGCTTCTTCCACGCCTGCGCCGCCCATTTTCAGAATCAGATGGTGTTCGAAGCGGTTGCGGTAGTCGCGCAGGGATTGCGGCAGGTGTTCGGGCAGATATTTGCCGGCAAACTGCAGGGCTTTGTCGCTGAAATGGGTGGGCAGAATGCCGATCTTTTTGCCGAAGCGGTCGATTTTGGCTTTGAAGGCAAACAGTTGCGGCAGGCGGTGGGTGCCGAATTTTTTGATTGTCCAAAAGGTGTCTTTGCCGTATACCGCCGCTATATCGAAAGCATCGCGGTGGATATACTCGCCGGAAACGGGTAGGTTTTCGAATTCGGCCAGCACGGCGCGGCGGATGGCGGTAAGCTCTTCGGTGCGGTTGGTGCCGATATAGAACACGGCGGTGTGTTTTTCGAGAGGAAAGGTGTCCAGGCGCACGGCAAACACCATCAGTTTGCCCGCGCAGCCCGAGGCTTCGTAGTGGCGCGCCGGGTCGGCATTGAAGCGGGCGGCGCTGGGTTCGTCAATCTGGCGCACATGGTTGCAGTAGGCATGGTCGTGGCCTTTGCCGGCATCGGGCGTGATGTCTTTCTGCTGATAATGATGGCCTTGCAGGTTGGTGAGGATTTCTTCGGGCGTGCTGCCCAAATCGATGCCCAAATGGTTGATAAGATGCAGTTCGCCGTTTTCGTCTAATTGGGCAAACAGCGCCATTTCGGTGTAGGCCGGCCCGCGCTGCACCAGCGCGCCGCCGGAGTTGTTGCACACGCCGCCGAGCACCGATGCGCCGATACACGATGAGCCGATAACCGAGTGCGGCTCGCGCCCTAAGGGCTTGAGCAGCAGCTCGAGCTGGTTGAGCGTGGCACCGGGCAGGCAGACGACTTGTTCGTTGTTGTTGATGGGGCGGATGATGTTCATGCGCAGGGTGTTAACAATCACGATGTCGCGGTCGTAACCGTTGCCGTCCGGCGTGGATCCGCCGGTGAGGCCGGTGTTGGCGGCCTGCGTGAGCACAATAACGTCAGCCGCCACGCAGGCTTGCAGAACTTTCCACTGTTCCAGCAGCGTGCCCGGCCGCACCACGGCCAGCGCGCGGCCTTCGCCGAAGCGGTAGCCTTGGCGGTAGGGTTCGGTTTGGGCGGGATCGGTGATGATGTGGGGCGTGCCGACAATGTCGGTTAAGGTTTGCAGTAGTTGTGTGGCAGTCATGGCGGCGGGCTTTCCGGGGGATTGAAAATGGCAAGTTTGCAGTTTTTTTGGGGTTGGGTCAAATAGGGTTTTGAAACCTTTCGTTGAATGCGTTGAAACAGCCGAAAGGCCGTCTGAAAACCGGTTGCGGGCTTTCAGACGGCCTGTTTTCAATATTTCAATAAATGTTGTGCCTCAGCGTTTGCCATCCTGCCGCCAAACCTGCCACAGCAGCAAACCGGCGGCGGCGAAGATGCGGTGTTTCCAGCTTAAGGGCAGCAGCAGGCTTTTCCAAAGCAGGCTTTGCGGGGGCGCATTGTCGGCCAGGCTGAGAACCGTATTGAACCCGGTGTCGATCATGTTTTTCCGTTCCCGCGCCCGCTGCATTTTCAAACGTGCGGCGGTGATTTTCAAGCGCGCCAGCTCGGCCTGCATTTCTAACAGTTTACGCTCTTCATTTTTGGAGGCCATCGCTTTTTCCTTCCTTGTTCTGCACCATGCCGCGCAGACAGGCAATATCCTGCTGCATCTCGCGCAATGTGGCGGCCACTTGTGTGTTTTTGTTTTTCCACGATGAAAGCGACCATGCGGCCAAAACTGCAATTGCCAACAGGCTGCAGACAGACAAGCCGAAAAACACCCAGATTTTGGCTTCGTTGCTCAAAACGTGGTTCAACCCCAACAGCAGGCTGATCATGCCGAACGCAAACAATGCGCCCATCAGCACCACGGCGGCAAAAATCCTCACAATTACGGCAGCTTGGCCGCCCACATCCAGTTGCAGCATACGCAGGCGCAGCAGAAATAAATCTACGCCCCGGTTCAGCAATACTTGGAAATGGTCGATGCGTTGTTTCAAGTTCATGGCTGTCTCTTTGGTGGTTGCAGGCCGGCCGCAATGCCTGCCGGTGAATGGAGAATAACACAAAAAGGCCGTCTGAAAAGGTTTCAGACGGCCTCGGCTGCTGTGTTAGCGGCGGTTGAGCAATACGCCCACCACCAAGCCGGCCAAGGCGGCAAAACCCATCGCATAATAGGGTTTTTCCTGTACCAGCTCATCGGCTTGTTTGGCAGTATGCTTCACTTTGCGGGCGGCCTGCTCTTCAAAATCATACAGCTTGGTTTTGGCCGCGCTCAATTTGTCTTGCAGTTTGGCTTTCAGGGCTTTGGCTTCTTCGCTGCCGCTTTCCACGCCCTCTTGGTATAACTCTTCTACATCATTGAGTACGGAGCGGATTTCTTTCATCAATGCTTCTTTTTGCTGCTCAAAATCGTGTTTCATAAAGCCTCCTTGCAGGTTTTCGGTTAAAAAAGGGTTACAGCGTAATCCCATATAAGGCTGAAATACATATATTCAACAGTATATAGCGAAATTGCCGGCTGCTTTAAAAAAATGGGCTTTCCGCCCATTCCGCCGTGCGCGGTTTATCCCGCTGTTTAAAAGGTGTATAGTTTAAAAGGTGTATAGTAGTATCGGACAAGCCGTCTGAAAACTTTTTCATTTTACTTTAAAGAAAAGATAAAACAGCTTCCCAACCTCAACAGGAGATGAATCATGACTCAAACCGTACAAGGCTATGCAGCCCATTCGCACGACACCCCGCTGGAGCCTTTCAGCTTCGAACGCCGCGATCCGCGCCCGGACGATGTGGTAATCGATATTCTTTACACCGGTGTGTGCCACAGCGATTTGCACACCGCCCGCAACGACTGGGGCTTTACCACTTATCCCGTGGTTCCCGGCCACGAAATCGTCGGCCGCGTAACCGCCGTGGGCAGCGGAGTGGATAAATTCAAAGTGGGTGATTTGGTGGGTGTAGGCTGTTTGGTCGACAGCTGTCGCGAATGCGAACCGTGCCGCAACCATTTGGAGCAATATTGCGACAACGGTTTTGTCGCCACTTACGACTCCACCGACAAACACGACGGCCTGCGCACCTACGGCGGTTACTCGAAAAGCATCACCGTGAGTGATGCTTTCGTGCTTAAAGTGCCCGAAAACCTCGACACCAAAGCCGTGCCGCCGATTTTATGCGCCGGCATTACCACATGGTCGCCGCTGCGCCGTTGGAAAGTGGGCAAAGGCAGCAAAGTGGCGGTGGTCGGCCTCGGCGGTTTGGGGCATATGGCCATCAAACTCGCGCACGCTTTGGGTGCGGAAGTGAGCCTGTTTTCCCGCAGCCCCGGCAAGGCCGATGATGCCTACCGTTTGGGCGCCGACAAGGTGATTTTGTCCACCGACAACGCACAAATGCAGGCTGCCGCCAACCAGTTTGATTTGATTATCGACACCGTGCCTTACGAACACGATGTCAACCCCTATATGCCAACGCTGAAACTCGATGGCACATTGGTGTTTGTCGGCCTGGTGGGCGACATCACCCCCGCGCTTTCCACCATTCCGATGCTTTTCAAACGCCGCAACGTGGCCGGTTCGCTGATTGGCGGTCTGAAAGAAACGCAGGAGCTGCTCGACTTCTGCGGCGAGCATAACATTGTCTCCGATATTGAAGTGATTGATATGAAAGATATTAACGAAGCCTACGAGCGTATGCTGAAAAGCGATGTGAAATACCGTTTTGTAATCGATATGGCCACGTTGTAAGTTTTGCTTTGGTTTAATCGAAAGGCCGTCTGAATGTTTTTCAGACGGCCTGAATCTTTGCAAAAACATTTTCAGGCCGCCTGAAAGTGCTTTTTTAAACTGATTGGCTATCAAGCTCCGGTTAAATCGGCAAAGTCAAGCCGAATAAAAACCCCTTGCAAAAGCTGCAAGGGGTTGGCGGATACCAATACGGTTATTTGACGCGCATATCGCCGGTTTCAACGAAACGCTGGTGCCATGAGAGGGCTTCCAACAGCAAATGCGGTGTGTGCAGGCCGCCGGCTTTTTCGGCGCGGTCGAAATAATCGTTTAATTGGTCGCGGTATTCGGGATGGGCGCAGTTGTTGATAATCAGCTTCGCGCGCCGGCGCGGTGATTTACCGCGCAGATCGGCCATGCCTTGCTCGGTTACGATAAACATCACATCGTGCTCGGTGTGGTCGTGGTGGGAAACCATCGGCACGATGCAGGAAATCGCACCGTCTTTGGCTACCGAGGGCGACACAAAAAACGAGAAGAAGGCATTGCGGGTGAAATCGCCCGAGCCGCCTATGCCGTTCATCATTTTGGTGCCCATCACATGGGTGGAATTCACGTTGCCGTAAATATCGGCTTCAATCATGGCGTTCATGCCGATGATGCCCAAGCGGCGGATAACTTCGGGGTTGTTGGTGTATTCCATCGGGCGCAAAATGATTTTGTCGCGCAGAAATTCGATGTTGTCGTTAAAGCGTTGCAGCGCATCAGGGCTGAACGAGAGGGCTGTGGCGGAAGCCGATTTCATTTTGCCGGCGATAATCAAATCGAGCATACCGTCCTGCAGCACTTCGGTATAACCGGTCAGATCATCAAACGGGGCATCCAAGAGACCGGCCAATACGGCATTGGCCACGTTGCCCACGCCGGATTGCAGCGGCAGCAGGTTTTTCGGCAGGCGGCCGGCTTTGACTTCATGCGAGAAGAAATCGATGATTTGTGCGGCGATACGTTTGGAGTTTTCATCTGGATCGGCGAATTTGCTGTTGCGGTCGCCGCTCTCGGTGAGCACTACGGCAACGATTTTATCGGTATCGCATTCCAAATAAGGCGAGCCGATGCGGTCAAACGGGCCGGTAATCGGAATGGGTTTGCGGTGCGGCGGCACGCCGATGTCGTATGCAATATCGTGCATACCCTCGAGCTTGGCATTTTGGGCGGCATTCACCTCCACAATCACTTTCTTGGCCGCTTTGACCGCCTCATTCATATGGCCGATGCCCATGGCGGGAATGATTTTCCCATCGGCAGAAATGCCCGCTGCCTCAATCACGGCAACATCGAAATCCCCATAAAAACCCTGGCGCATCTGCTGTTCCACATGCGATAAGTGCATATCTTGATAGGCGGTGTTGCCGGCGTTGATGCTGTTGCGGATGCCGGGGTCGGATTGGAACGGGTTGCGGAAGCTCACGCAGTTTGCCGCAGCCAACACCCCATCGCACTCGGGAGCGGTGGAAGCCCCGGTAATCATACTGATGGCAAACGCTTCGCTGCGGGCATGGGCGGCTTTGGCACGCTCTGCGATGGCGGTGGGCAATGCTTTGGGGTAGCCGGCGCCGGTAAAACCACTGACGGCAACGGTCATGCCGTTGTGTATAAATTCAGCGGCTTGCTCGGCCGGCATGATTTTGGCGCGCAGGCCTTCGTGTTGTACGCGTTCTGCTGCATAGGCAGTCATGGGCATCTCCTCTTGGAAATGGAAACCGCTTTCCCGGTTATCCGGAGCGGTTCCGTTAAACATTCAATAATATGGCGCTTGGAAAAACGGCAGTCATGTAGTGCGGCGTAGCCGGCTCATTGAGCAATATATAGCAAAGGTTTTACTGTGTAAAGAAGGCTTCAGCCGCCGGCCGAAAGAGGCTGAAAACCCATTGAAATGAAATCATAAAATGCCGGCGGGGGAGATTGCGCAAAAATGCCGGGAGACAGCGGACACCCTTCATTTCCGTTACCAGGCCGTCTGAAAGTTTTCAGACGGCCTTTCGTTTAACCCTGCCCTTACCCCTGCCCTGCCTGGCAGATTTTCACCCGACAGCCCTGCCTTGCCGAGATGAAACGCGTCTATCCGCAGGCCGGGGGCCGGCTCCCGCGCCCGAGTGTTTCCAATGCCTGTTTGACCTCGGCGGTTTCTTTCAATGTGCGGATGCGCGAAAACCACTCTCCGGCTTGAGGGTAAACGTGTTTCATCATGCCCAGCCATTGTTTCAGACGGGCAACGGGATATTTGCTGCCGGCTGCTTTGGCGGTGCACAAATCGAAAAACAGCCGAATCCAGCCGGCGATTTCGGTGAAATCTGCTTCCTGTGCGCTGCCGTTTTGCCCGTATTGCTTAATCTGCCGCGCCAAATCAGGGCGCATCACTGCGCCGCGGCCGAGCATAACGCTTGTGCAGCCGCTCACGGTGGTAATGTCGAGATAGTCTTGCAGGGTAAACACATCGCCGTTGGCGGTAACGGGCACGCTGACGCTGTTGCGGATTTTTCTTATCCATTCCCAATGCGCGGGCGGTTCGTAGCCTTCTGTTTTGGTGCGGGCGTGTACGGTGAGGCCGCAGGCGCCGCCTTCGGCAATGGCCTGTGCGCATTCGATGGCGCGGGTTTTGTCTTCGAAACCCAAACGCATTTTGGCGGTGAGCGGGATGTGTGCAGGCAGGCGCTCGCGCAGGGTGCACACGATGTGGTAAATCAGTTCGGGCTCATTCAGCAGCACCGCGCCGCCTTTGTGTTTGTTGACGGTGGGGGCGGGGCAGCCGAAATTGAGGTCGATTTTGCCGGCGCCGAAACGCACGGCTTCTAAGGCATTTACCGCCATATTGGCGGCATCGCTGCCTAAAAGCTGCACGGTGCAGGGCACGCCGGCGGGCGTGAGATTGCGGTTGGCCATTTCGGGGGCGTATTTCAGCCAGGTGGGTCGGGAGTGGACGGTGTGTGTGATGCGCACAAATTCGCTCACGCATTCATCGAAACCGCCGATGCGGGTTAATAGGTCGCGCATCACGTCATCAATCAAGCCCTGCATGGGCGCGAGAATCAGCTGCATAGAGATTGGCCGTCTGAAAAAATGCATTGTATAGTAAACGGCCCGGGATAATACAGCATTGCCGGGCGCGGGCTTTAAAGACAATGCTTGCGCAACCGCGGATGCGCCAACAAAACTGTTGTTGTGTTTGCTCGTTTTGGCTTGGCGGCCTTGTTTCATTCTGTGTTGTTTTACCGCCATGCGGAAAAACCTGCAGCGGGTTTGAACATAAAGGCGGCGGCCCTGCCTTGCCGCATTTTCCGTTCCGCTGCCTTGAGTTTGTTTGGACGGATTCACGATGAGTGTTTTCAGACGGCCTGAGGCCTTTGCAAAACTCATTCAGGCCGTCTGAAATATTCAACCATCGTCATTCGTCATTCCTGTGCAGGCGGGAATCCGGTCATTTTTTTACATAAGCTATTGAAATAAAATAATTAATGTCTTTAAGACTGGATTCCGCCTGCGGAAGGAGGAGCGCAGCGGACTTGCGAAGCTAATAATAACGGAACTTAAGCATTTCAGACGGCATTAAGGGCATGCCTGCAAAGCTCCCGGTCTGTTGAATTTTGCCGAAACCGTAACATAACGGCCGAACACGACAGGGTGTCCGGCCGTTATGTTACAGAGAGAAAACGTTTCACACGGGGTTCATAAAATTCTCGATTTCTTCCAGGCTGATTTCCGGTGTGGCGCCGTGATACGATGCCACCAGCGCGCCCAGCGCGCAGGCGAACGAAACGGCTTCCTGCGGCGGGGCGTTGTCAAGCAGTTTGTAAGTGAAGCCGGCCAGGAAGCTGTCGCCGGAGCCTACTGTGTCGGCCACTTTCACGCGGTAGCCGCAATGCCGGAAAAATTCGCCGTTTTCAAAATAAATCGCACCGTGGCTGCCGAGGGTAACGCAAATACGGGGCGTGCCGCTCAGTTTGGCGAGAAACAGGATGTTTTGCTCGATGGAATTGTGTTTGGAACCGTAGGTTTTCGACAATTCGTATAATTCGTCATCGTTGAGTTTGATCAGATCGGCTTTTTTCATCATTTCGAGCAGACGACCGGTGTCGTAGTGCGGTGGGCGCAGATTGACATCGAAAATTTTGAATTTGGCTTTTTCTGCCAACCGTGCAAGCGTGTTGCGGGAAACTTCATCGCGGGTAGAAAGGCTGCCATAGATGAAAACATCCGACTCTGCCACGCGCTGCAGGGCGGCTTCTTCCACTTGGATTCTGTCCCATGCGCAGGGATAAACGATTTCGTAAGATGCACTGCCGCAGGCATCAAGATGCACTTTCACCAAGCTGGTGGCTTGGTCTTTGCACACTTGCAGCAAATCGGTATTCACGTTTTTGCTTTCAATCTGGCGCAAAAGCTCTTCGCCGTCTGCATCATCGCCCCGGCTGCTGATCATGGCAGTGTCGGCACCGAGCGAGCACAGGCGGACCAAGACATTAAGCGGCGCGCCGCCGAGTACTTTCCCGCTGGGAAAGTCGTCCCACAATACTTCGCCGAAACTGGTTACTTTCATCATGAATCTTCCTTGATTAACGATTTAGACAATTCCTCCAGCGGCACGCCTTTTGTTTCGGGCATCAGAAAGATAACGAACAAAAGCTGCAATACCATCATGCCGGTGAAAATCATAAATACGGCGCCGGCACCGATGGTGCCGAATAAAAACGGAATCATGGCCGGAATGGCTGCCGCCAGCACCCAGTGGGTAGAGCTGCCGAGCGACTGGCCTTGCGCGCGCAGGTGGTTGGGAAAGATTTCCGAAATAAACACCCAAATCACGGCACCTTGGCCGACAGCATGGGCGGCAATAAACAGGAAAAACAACAAAGGAACAATCTGCCCGCTCCAATTTTGCGAAAATGCCAAAGAAATCAACCCGAGCGAAATAATATAGCCGAAAGAGCAGATATACATTAAAGTGCGGCGGCCGAGTTTGTCGATCAACACCAAGCCGGTCAAGGTGAATACCAAATTAACCAAGCCTACGCCCACGCTGTTGAGCAGGGCGGCATTTTTCCCCAAACCCGCAATTTCAAAGATGCGCGGCGCGTAATACAGAAAAGCGTTAATGCCTGAAAATTGGTTGAAAAAGGCAATCAGAAAAGCCAGCAGAACGATAAAGCGGTATTTAGGCTGCCAAATGCTTTCGCTGCCGTGTGCGGCATCTTCCCTGCCCGCTTCGATCACACTGTCGATATCACGCCCGGGGTCGATTTTTTGCAGCACTTCGCGGGCTTCGCTGAAGCGGCCCTTCATCATCAGCCAGCGCGGCGACATCGGAACGGTACAGACCATTAAGGTGTAAATCAGAGCCGGCAGGGCTTCGATGCCGACCATCCAGCGCCATGCCGTGTCGCCCAACCCCATCTTGGCAAAGGCATAGTTGGATAAAAATGCCGCTAAAATGCCGAATACAATGTTGAATTGATACATGGCCACCAAGCGGCCGCGTTTGTCGGCAGGAGCAATTTCAGACACATAGGCGGGGGCGGCGATGGTGGAGGCACCGACACCCAAACCGCCGATAAAGCGGAAGAAGGCAAATGACCACGGGTCGGAAACCAATGCCGAGCCGATTGCGGATACGGTGTAGAGTATGCCGATAATAATCAAGGTTTTTTTCCGGCCCAGCGCATTGCTGGGCCAGCCGCCGAACAGAGCCCCGATTACCGTGCCCCACAGGGCGGAGGCCATCACCACATTGCCGTGAAAGAGGGAAGCACTGCCGAACAAGGTGTAATGCCCCCACATTTCGGAAAGGGATTTTTCGGCACCCGAAATCACAACGGTGTCGAAACCGAACAGAAAACCTGCCAGCGCCACCGTAACCGACCAAAAAAGAAGTTTGGATTGGCTCATAAAGCGTCCTTTTCTTTTGAAAATTAAAAGAATTGCCTCTGACAAAAGCTGCCTGAAGGAGCCGGCAGCCAATGAAAGCGTTTCCGAGCCGGATAAGGGGCGGCAACGCCTTGTTAAACTTCTGTTTTTCCGGTAAGTGGTTCGGCACAGGCCTGTGTGTAATATTATTATGCTTGATGTAATAAAACACAAAAAACACTGTGGCTATTATGTTTTAAAATTCTGTGGCGGACAAGCGTGCAAAGAGAACTTGTGCTTGAAGTTTGATTCACGGCAAAGCTCTGCAAAAAACCGTCATAACACAATAAGGCTGCGCATTAAGGCTTTGTTTTGCAATATGGTGCAAACATTTGCCGCGCCAAAGCATGGCGGCAGGCTAAATGTAATTAACTTACAAAATGGGTGAGCTATATCAATGAGGCCGTCTGAAACATTGCTATAATAACGTTGTTTAATTACTCGTTTCAGGTAGCAATATGAGCGATTTGTATCCGGAGCAGATTCTGCAGGCAACGGTTGAAAAAGGCGTAGCGAAGGCAAAAGGGCGTGCTTTCACTTTAAGCATTTTGGGCTTTTTGGGCGGCATGTATATTTCGCTGGGCTATCTGGCCTATATCCGCGTGGTGGGCGGGATGCCGCACGATTGGGGCAGTTTGGCAGTGTTTGTCGGCGCGGCGGTGTTCCCCATCGGGCTGGTGTGCATTCTGATAGGCGGCGGTGAACTGATCACCGGCAATATGATGGTGGTGCCGGTGGCGTGGCTGGCGAAGCGGATTTCTCTGGCGCAATGGGGGCGGAACTGGCTGATTGTTACGCTGGCCAACCTTGCGGGCGCTTTTTTTGTCGCATGGTTTTTCGGCCATTATGTCGGTTTGACCGAAGGCGGAGTGTTGGAAAAAACCATTTCGGCGGCCGAGAGCAAAGTGGCTGCAGATTTCGGCCGCGCGCTGGTGTCAGGCATAGGCTGCAACTGGATGGTGTGTATGGGCGTTTGGCTTTGCTACGGTGCGCACAGCTTTTCAGGCAAGATTCTGGGCATTTGGTTTCCGGTGATGATTTTTGTGTTAGTGGGCTTTCAGCACGTGGTGGCCAATATGTTTGTGATTCCCGCCGCGATTTGGGCGGGTGCCGATATTTCATGGGTGCAGTTCGGCTGGAACATGGTGTCGGTGTATTTGGGCAATGCTATCGGCGGTGCGGTGTTTGTGGGGGCGGTGTATTTCTACGCCTACCGCAGCAAGCTCGGTTTGAAGGCTTGAGCCCGTTTTAGAGGCCGTCTGAAACTTTCAGACGGCCTGCGGCCTTTGTAAACACACCAAATGCGGATGCAGTTCAAGGCGCAGCAGCGCAGGCATATCAGATAGACAGGCAAAGATAGGCAAACGGGCGGGCAGCACACAACGCAGAAATACGCCGCAAATGGTGTTTTTACCAAAGTTCCAGCCTTGTTTTGTGTACAATAACGGCTTTACCGTTTAACCGTTTTCAGGCCGTCTGAAAACAAAAAAAGGATTGATTGATATGAATATCCGCATCGGACAGGGGTATGATGTCCACCAACTGACCGAAGGCCGCAAGCTGATTCTCGGCGGCGTGGCCATTCCGTTTGAAAAAGGGCTGCTCGGCCATTCGGATGCCGATGCGCTGCTGCACGCCGTTACCGATGCGCTGTTGGGCGCGGCGGGTTTGGGCGATATAGGCAGCCATTTTCCCGATACCGCCGCCGAGTTTGAAAATGCCGACAGCCGCGTGCTGCTGCGCGCAGCCTATCAAAGCGTGCAGGCGGCAGGCTGGCGGGTGGTGAATGTGGACAGCACCATTATCGCCCAGCAACCCAAGCTCGCCCCGCATATTCCTGCCATGCGCGCCAATCTCGCCGCCGATTTGGGTTTGGACGAAACAGCAGTAAATATCAAAGGCAAAACCAACGAAAAACTGGGCTATCTGGGCAGGCAGGAAGGCATAGCAGCGCAGGCCGCCGTGTTGTTGCAGGCCGTCTGAAAAAGCGGATACTGCGCGGTTGGGTAAAAACTGTTACCATGTTTGCAGACAGCAAACCAAAATCAAAACGGTATCAAGCGCAGAAGCCTCAGGGCAGCAACATCGTACGGAGCCGGTTCTGCCGCCGTTTCAGCGGCTTGCAAAGCCGTTTTCTTTGCACCGGGGCAGTGCCGTATCGTTTTTATTTTGGCTTATATAATGTTCAACCCGTTTCATTTCTGATGGAGAGAAACAGCATGGCATCACAAGACGAACTCAAACGCATGGCTGCCGAAAAAGCCGTAGAGCTTGTAAACGAAAACGAATATATCGGCATCGGCACCGGCACCACCGTTAATCTGTTTATCGAAGCGTTGGCAAAAAGCGGCAAAAAAATCAAAGGCGCCGTTTCCACCTCGAAAGGCACTTCGGAGATGCTGGCGCGTTACGAAATCCCCGAGGTGCAGATGAACGAAGTGTCGCACCTGTCGCTTTATATTGACGGCGCCGATGAGGTGAACCACTCGCTGCAAATGATTAAAGGCGGCGGCGGAGCGCATCTCAACGAAAAAATCGTGGCCAGCATTGCCGACAAATTCGTGTGTATTGCCGATGAAAGCAAATACGTTTCGCGTTTGGGCAAATTTCCGCTGCCGGTGGAAGTGATTCCGATGGCGCGTTCCATGGTTTCACGCAAATTGGTGGCTTTGGGCGGCCAGCCCGAGCTGCGCATGGGTTTCATCACCTTCAACGGGCACCAGATTGTCGATGTGTACGGCTTGAATATCACGCTGCCGGTTACGCTTGAAGACGAAATCAACAAAATCCCCGGTGTGGTGGAAAACGGCCTGTTCGCCCGAAATGCCGCAGATGTGCTGGTGTTGGGCACCAAAGAGGGCGCGAAAGTGATGGTGCCGGGCTAATCCGCAGCAACAGTTGCAACAAGGCCGTCTGAAAAACAAGGTTTCAGACGGCCTTATATATTGCGCGGCAACAATATTGCAACTTTTTCCGTTTTGCCGCACTTCTGATATTGCTCAATATCCAAGCTGTTTTACAGTTTTCATCTTTTGCGAAAAAGCGTAAGATTAACTTTGCTTTTTCTACAGTTTTCCTCCCACATTTCAGAAAGGTAGCATCATGTTTTTCGACAAAATCGAAGCCGCGCCGGCCGACCCGATTCTGGGTTTGGGCGAGGCATTCAAAGCCGAAACCCGCAGCGGCAAAGTGAACCTGGGCATCGGTGTATATAAAGACGCCCAAGGCAGAACCCCGATTGTGAAAGCCGTGAAAGAAGCAGAAAAACGCCTCTTGGAAACCGAAAACACCAAAAACTACCTCACCATAGACGGCGTGGCCGACTATAACGAGCAAACCCAAATGCTGCTCTTCGGCGCCGACAGCGAAATCATCGCTTCCAAACGCGCCAAAACCGCGCAAAGCTTGGGCGGTACCGGCGCACTGCGCGTAGCCGCCGAATTCATCAAACGCCAAACCGGCGCCAAAAACGTGTGGATTTCCGCGCCCACCTGGCCCAACCACAACGCCATTTTCAAAGCCGTGGGCATCAATATCCGCGATTACCGCTATTACGACAAAACCGCCCACTCTCTCGACTGGAGCGGCCTGATTGAAGATTTGGGCCGGGCCGAAGCGGGCGATGTGGTGCTGCTGCACGGCTGCTGCCACAACCCCACCGGCATCGACCCCACGCCCGAACAATGGGAAACTTTGGCCAAAATGTCGGCCGAAAAAGGCTGGCTGCCGCTGTTCGACTTCGCCTACCAGGGCTTTGCAGACGGCCTCGAAGAAGATGCCTACGGCCTGCGCGCCTTTGCCAAACTGAATAAAGAGCTGCTGGTGGCCAGCTCGTATTCCAAAAACTTCGGCATGTATAACGAACGCGTGGGCGCATTTACCATCACAGCTGCCGATGCCGAAACCGCCAACCGTGCCTTCAGCCAGGTGAAAGCCATCATCCGAACCCTGTATTCCAACCCCGCTTCACACGGCGGCGCCACCGTGGCGATGGTGCTGAAAGACGAAGCCCTCAAAGCGCAATGGATTGCCGAACTTGACGAAATGCGCACACGCATCAAAGAAATGCGCCGGCAGTTTGTGGATTTGCTGCAAGAATACGGTGCCGGGCAGGATTTCAGCTTCATCGTGAAACAAAACGGCATGTTTTCGTTTTCGGGCTTAAGCCCCGAACAGGTTGACCGCCTGAAAGACGAATTTGCCATTTATGCCGTGCGCAGCGGCCGCATCAACGTGGCGGGCATCACCGCCGACAATATCCGCTATTTGTGCGAAAGCATTGTGAAAGTGCTGTAACGCGGTTTGAAACACACAAGGCCGTCTGAAAACAGTTTCAGACGGCCTTATATATTGCACCCCAAAAAAAGGGGGGGTATTTTTACACTTTTTCTTTAAACCTACTACCCTGCCCTACGGGTTTTCGCTCGGCAGTTCTGCTTCGCTGAGCGGCTCGATAAACCAGATGTTTTTGCAATAATCCTGAATCGAGCGGTCGGAAGAGAAATAGCCCATGTTGGCAATATTGATTAATGCCGAACGC